>NZ_AHIL01000012.1 GCF_000241525.1 Comamonas testosteroni ATCC 11996 | reverse complement strand
ATCTAACAGCGTAGTGTGCATTTTTCGTAACACCCTGTCAGATGGATTCGGCATCCACATCCCGGCGCTGAAGCCTGCATGTTCTGGCATGCATGCAGCCATCCTGGCGCACCTATGACAAACGCCCCTTTCAGGGCGTTTGTGCACAACGATATTGCTTACATATTATTGGGCAGCACGGTCACGATCTGCGGGAAGAACCACAGGATGACCAGTGCCAGCACCATCAGCAGGAAGTATGGTGCGCAGACGCGGGCCAGATAGGTGATCTGCTTGCCCGTCATGCCCTGGAGCACGAACAGGTTGAAGCCCACCGGTGGCGTGATCTGGGCGGTCTCCACAGTGATCACGAGGAAGATGCCGAACCACAGGGGGTCGATGCCTGCGGCCTGGATGATGGGCAGAACCACGCTGGAGGTCAGCACAATGGTGGAGATGCCGTCCAGAAAGCAGCCGATGAGAATGTAGAACAGGCCCAGCACCGCAATCAGCATGGCAGGCGACAGGTTCAGGCTGCCCACGTATTCGGCCAGCTGGCGCGGCAGACCGATATAGCCCATGGACAAGGTCATGAAGGCTGCACCGGCGAGGATCAGCGCAATCATGCAGTACAGACGGGTGGCGCCGAACAGCGATTCCCTGAAGTTCTTCCAGGTCAGAGCTCCTTGCAGGGCCGACAGAATCAGTGCTCCCATCACGCCTATGCCGGCCGCTTCGGTCGCCGTGGCAATGCCGCTGTAGATGCTGGCAATCACACCCGAGATCAGCAGCACGACGGGGATCAGGTGGCGCGACTCGTAGACCTTTTGCCTGAAGCTCATGGAGCTGTCGGCCTTGGGCACCTTGTCCGGGTTCATCAAGGCCCAGACCACGATCCAGCCGCTGAACATCAGGGCCAGCATGATGCCTGGCAGCACGCCCGCCATGAAGAGCTTGGAGATCGACAGCTCGGCCGACACGCCATAGACGATCAAGATGATGGAGGGCGGGATCAGCAGACCCAGTGTGGCGGGGCCGCCCAGCGAACCGATCACCATGTTCTCGGGATAGCCGCGTTTGCGCAGCTCGGGCACATTCATCTTGCCCACGGTGGCGCAGGTGGCGGCCGAGGAGCCGGACACTGCCGCAAAAATCGTGCAGCCGATGACATTGGTGTGCAGCAGGCGGCCCGGCAGCGCATTGACCCAGGGTGCCAGACCGCGAAACATGCTCTCGGACAGATTGGTGCGGTAGAGAATCTCGCCCATCCAGACAAACAGCGGCAGAGCCGTCAAGGTCCAGCTGCTGGCAGAGCCCCAGATGGTCATGGCCATGGCATCGCCCGCAGCGCGCGCGGTGAAGAACTCCATGCCGAACCAGGCTACGCCCGCCAGCGTCAGTCCGACCCAGACACCGCCGCCAAGCAGGACCAGCAGCACCACAATCAGTGCAATGCTTGCGGTGATTTCATTCATGAGGGGTTCCCTCCTTCTCTACCGCCTTGCGTTTGCCCAGCAGCTCCAGCACCAGTTCGTCGCAGAACGCGATGAAGAAGACAAGTGTGCCCAGAGCCATGAAAATCTGCGGAATCCACAGCGGTGTGGCGTCTATGCCCACGGAGATGTCTTCGATCTCCCAGGACTGCCACACCAGACGCGCGGAATAGAAAGCCAGAAAGGCCGAAAGAATGGTGGCGACGCCAAGGGCGGTCAATTCCAGCGCCTTGTAGGCCTTGCCCTTGAGCGCGCCCAGAAGCAGGGTGACGCGGATATGTTCACCTTTCTTCAAGGTGCTGGCCAGGGCCATGAAGCCGGCGCCCGCCATGGCGTAGCCTGCGTAGGCATCGGTGCCCGGGGCGCTGAAGCCAAAGAGTCGGCTGGTGATGGTCAGCAGCACCATCGCCAGCACGCCGATCATGGCGATGCCGGCAAGCCAGGCGCTGCCGTCATAGAGGCTGTTGAGTAACTTGCGCATACTTGTCTTCCTGAGCGGATGAGGTCATCGGCCGCACGGCCCCGAATGCCAGGGGCGGGCGGCCAGATGCAATCTGCGCCTTACTTGCCAGCCTTGTAGCCGTCGAGAATGGCCTGGCCGTCAGCACCGGCCTTGTCCGTCCATTCCTTGATCACGGTCGCACCGATCTTGCCCAGGTCGGCCTTGAGCTGGGCGGAGGGCTGCTCGACCTGCATGCCGCCTTGCTTGAGGGCGGCAATCGAGCGCGCATCCACTTCCCTGGACTCTTTCCAGCCGCGCTGCTCGGCGGCAGCAGCGGCCTTGAGCACGGCCTCCTGCGTGCTCTTGTCCAGTGCGCCAAAGGCCTTCTTGCTCACGGTCACGGCATTCTTGGGAATCCAGGCCTGCACGTTGTAGTAGTACTTCAGGCTTTCAAACAGCTTGTTGTCGGCGCCGGTCGCGCTGGAAGTGATCAGGCCATCCACCACGCCGGTCGCCAGTGCCTGGGACAGCTCTGCCTCCTGCACGGTCACGGGCTGGGCGCCGATCAGCTCGCCAATGCGGGCCGTGGTCGGCGAGTAGACGCGCCACTTCATGCCCTTGAGATCGGCCGCGGAGTTGACGGGCTTTTTGGTGTAGATGCCCTGGGGCGGCCAGGCCACGGAATACAGCAGCACCTGCCCCTGCTTGTCCAGCAGCTTTTGCAGCGCGGGTTTCTGAGCCTGATAGAGCTTGTAGGCATCCTCATAGTTGCTCACCAGGAACGGGAGTCCGTCGGTGCCGAAGATCTGCGACTCATTCTGAAAGCTCACCAGAAAGAACTCGCCCATCTGTGCATTGCCGGTTTGGACGGCACGCTTGATTTCGGGCATCTTGAACAGCGATGCACCAAAGTGCGGCGTGATCTTGAGCTTGCCGCCCGTGGCCGCATCCACATCTTTCACAAACAGTTCGTTGTTCTTGGAGTGAAAGTTTCCAGGCCCGTATGCGGTGGCGAAATCCCACTTGGTTTGTGCCATTGCATGACCGGCTATGCCGATGCCGGCGAGCAAGGTGGCGGTGGCGCAGAAAATGCGACGCTTCATGAAAACTCCTTGGATAAGAGATGCGGACGAATGAACTCAGGCAAGAGTTGTGCCAAAAGTAGCATTTGTCTCAACAGGTATCCATGAGGGATTTCAACGAGTTTTTATAAAGCGTAGGGCGTTCTCTTTCTTGCCTCCATTGAGTTGGTTGTGATTGTTGAACAAGAAATTTCAGGGAGCCTTGATCCCCGCCTCTGCCAGACGCCGGGCATAGGCGGCCAGAATGATGCGTTCCGAATGCACTAGGTAGGCACTGAGTTCCTGCGCCGCCTCCGCGGGCCTGCCGGCTTCGAAGATCTGCAGAATCTTCAGGTTCATGCCTACATAGGGGGCATGCAGGAAATGCGGGTCGCGCAGCAGGCCGAAGGCCAGGCGCAGCTCCGCCAGCAGATGCGAGAACATCTCGTTGAGGCGTTCGCTGTCGGCCAGGGCCACGATGGCTTTGTGAAACGCCATATTGGCGGTGCCCACCTCGGACCAGTCTTCGGCCTCGCTGTGTCGCTGGCCGCTTTCCACGGCCTCGCGCATCCGCGTCAGCGCCGGGTGCATGGGGTAAGCCTGTGCAAGGGCCTGGCACTCGATCATGCGTCGCACTCGATAGATGTCGATGATGGACGCCATGCTGGGCACGGCCACCGATACACCCTTGTTGGGCTCGTGTACCAGCAGACCTTCCTTGGTCAGCATGCGGAACACCTCGCGCAAGGTGTTGCGCGAAATATCCAGCGCTTCGCTGAGTGCCGCTTCGGACAGTCGCTGGCCCGGGCTCAGCACGCCCTTGACCAGCTGGCTGCGTATTTCTTCGGCGATGCGTTCGGTCAGGTTCTGAACCTCTGCGGCGACTTTCATGGCGTTCCCTTTTGGCTGTCGCCAGAGTGTAGCCATCGTTCTGTTGGCTCAGAGAAATCCAAAAGAGTGGCGCGACCTAGGGTTTGCTCTATTACAAAGTCTATTTGTTCTGCAAACAATTTCATTTGTGGAATCAATTTAAATAGATTGTTCAACAATTTGGGGAATGAAGCAGATCTGAAACAGAGCTGATCAACCTTCTTCAAAAGAGCTGGGCGGGGTTGCCGATAGCGTTCCCGTCTTTGGTAGAGCCCGCCGCGCAGCGGATCAGGGCGTGATTTCCGGAGGCTTCCATGCCTGTAGACGTAAACCTGTGGCCGCTGATCGGCGTGCTCATCATCATTGCCGGCTTCGCGCTGCGCTTTAACCCCATGCTGGTGGTCATCGTGACCGCCATCGGTACAGCCTTTGCCGCGGGCTTTCCGCTGGACAAGGTTCTGGCCGCCATCGGGACCGGCTTCATCAAGACCCGCAACCTGCCGCTCATCATCTTGCTGCCGCTGGCCGTGATCGGGCTGCTGGAGCGCCATGGCCTGCGTCAGCATGCGCAAAACTGGATCAGCTCCATCAAGTCGGCCACAGCCGGCCGTCTGCTGATCGTCTACCTGGCAGCGCGTCAGCTCACGGCAGCCATCGGCCTGACCAGCCTCGGCGGGCATCCCCAGATGGTGCGTCCGCTGCTGGCCCCCATGGCCGAAGGCGCGACGGAAAACCGCTACGGCAAGCTGTCGGGCAAGGTGCGCGAGAAGCTGCGTGCCATGTCGGCTGCCACTGACAACGTGGGTCTGTTCTTTGGTGAGGACATCTTCGTGGCCTTCGGTGCGATCGTGCTGATGACCACTTTCCTGAAGGAGGCGGGCATCGAGGTCGAGCCGATTCATGTCGCGCTGTGGGGCATTCCCACGGCCATCTCGGCATTTGCCATCCATGCCTTGCGCCTGCATCGCCTGGACAAGCAACTGGCGCGTGAAATTGCTGCGGAAAAGAAAGCCGCTCAGGGAGAACAGGCATGACTATCACCATTCAATACCTGTACTACCTCGTCGGCCTGGTGCTGGCGGTGACGGCCCTGATGACACTGCGCGACGGCAGCAACCCGCGCCGTTTCTCGGCGGGCCTGTTCTGGGCGCTGTACGCGCTGGTGTTCCTCGTCGGTGATCTGCTGCCGCCCGTATGGGTGGGAGCGGTCGCGGTCGTCATGGCCCTGATTGCCGGCTTCGGCGGCGTGATGGGCGGCAAGCACCAGCCGCGCACCGATGCGCAGTACCTGGAAAGCGCCAAGCGCCTGGGCAACAAGCTGTTCGTGCCGGCGCTGGCCATCCCGCTGATCACCATGGTAGGCACGCTGTCGGCCAAGCATCTGGTCTTTGGCGGCACTCCCCTGATCGACCCCAAGAACAGCACGCTGGTCAGTCTGGGCATCGGCTGCGTGATCGCGCTGGTGCTGGCCTGCAAGATGACACGCGAGACCCCCGTGCAGGGCCTGCGCGAGTCGCACCGCCTGATCGACGCACTGGGCTGGGCCCTGGTACTGCCGCAGATGCTGGGCATGCTGGGCCTGGTGTTCTCGGATGCCGGCGTGGGCAAGGCAGTGGCCTATGTGACCACCACCTACATCAACATGGATGTGCGCTTTGTGGCCGTGGCCGTGTATGTGATCGGCATGGCGCTGTTCACCGTCATCATGGGCAATGGCTTTGCGGCCTTTCCGGTGATGACGGGCGGTGTGGGCGTGCCCGTGCTGGTTGGCGTCTACCATGGAGACCCGGCCGTGATGGCTGCGGTCGGCATGCTGTCGGGCTACTGCGGCACCTTGCTGACGCCCATGGCGGCCAACTTCAACCTGGTGCCCGCAGCACTGCTGGAAATTGACAAAAATGCCGTCATCCGTGCGCAGGTTCCCACGGCCATCACGCTGCTGATCGTCAATGTGTTCCTGCTCAACTTCCTGATGTTCCGATAAGAGAGAGTTGCCATGACTGCCGCTGCCAAGCGAATCCTGCTGACCGGCTTTGAGCCCTTCGATAAAGATAGCGTCAACCCATCGTGGGAAGTGGCGCGCGCGCTGGACGGCGAGCTGATCGCGGATGGCGTGGTGCATGCCGTGCAACTGCCCTGCGTGTTTGGCGCGGCCATGGCGACGCTGGATGAGGCGCTGGCGCGGCTGCAGCCCGCGCTCATCATCAGCCTGGGGCTGGCCGG
Source organism: Comamonas testosteroni ATCC 11996 (assembly GCF_000241525.1). Lineage (GTDB taxonomy): Bacteria > Pseudomonadota > Gammaproteobacteria > Burkholderiales > Burkholderiaceae_C > Comamonas > Comamonas testosteroni. The sequence goes on along the minus strand of NZ_AHIL01000012.1, from coordinate 315,221 downwards.
TGGGCGCTCGGAAATCACGCCGGAGCGCGTGGCCATCAATATCGACGATGCCCGCATTCCGGACAACGCGGGCCATCAGCCCGTCGATCAGTGCGTGGTGCGCGATGCGCCCGCAGCCTATTTCTCGACCCTGCCGATCAAGGCCATGGTGCGCCATCTGCGGGACGCGGGCATTCCGGCTTCTGTATCGAACACGGCGGGCACTTTTGTCTGCAACCATGTGTTCTATGCCCTGATGCACAGGCTGTCGCGCCGTGCGGGCCCCGGCGTGCGCGGCGGCTTTATTCACATACCCGCGCTGCCGCAGCAGGCCGCGCGCCAGCCAGGCATGGCCAGCATGGCGCTGGAGACACAGATTCAGGGCATACGCACAGCCATTCATACGGCCATGACGGTGCAGCAGGATCTGCAGGAACACGCAGGTCAGCTGCATTGATGCCGACCGGGAGACGAATGATGAAAATGGATTTGAACAGCGATCTGGGCGAGAGCTTCGGCGCCTGGCGCATGGGCGACGATGCGGCCATGCTGGACATCGTCAGCAGCGCCAATGTGGCTTGCGGCTTTCATGCTGGCGACCCGGCCGGGATGCTGACCACGCTCAGGGCTGCCAAGGCGCGCGGCGTGGTTATCGGCGCACATGTGGCCTACCGCGACCTGTCGGGTTTCGGGCGTCGCAACATGGATGTGGCCAGCGGCGATCTGGTGGCCGACGTGATCTACCAGATCGGCGCTCTGCAAGGTCTGGCGCAGGCGGCCGGCACCAGCGTCCAGTATGTCAAGCCGCACGGCGCGCTCTACAACACCATTGCCCAGGACAAGCGTCAGGCCATGGATGTGATCAATGCCATCAAGGCCATCGATCCCAGGCTGGTGCTGATGGCTCTGGCAGGTGCGCCCCTGATCGACTGGGCCCGCGAGGCGGGCCTGAACGTAGTGGCCGAGGCCTTTGCCGATCGCGGATATACGCCCGATGGCGCCCTGGTCTCGCGCCGCGAGCCTGGTGCCGTGCTGCACGACGAAAACCTGATTGCCCAGCGCATGCTGACGCTGGTGCGTGATGGAGTGATCGAGGCCGTGGACGGCTCTCTGGTGCGTGTGCAGGCCGATTCCATCTGCGTGCATGGCGACAGCCCCGGTGCCGTGGCCATTGCGCGCAACATCCGCCAGCGCTTCGAGCAAGAGGGCGTGCAGATCACCTCCTTTGTGGACACCGCGCCATGAGTGCCATGCGCTTTTTGCCCGTCAACCGCCACGCCATCCTGGTGGAGCTGGCCGACCTGCAGCAGACGCTGGTGCTGCTGGGCGCCTTGCAGGCACAGCCCATAGAAGGCGTGCAGGAGCTGGTGCCTGCCGCGCGTACCATTCTTGTGCAGTTTGCGCCCCATATCATCGGCGCTGCGCAACTGGTGCGGCGCATTGCCGAGTGCGATCTCAGCGGCAGCGTGCAGCGCTCGGACGTGCTGGTGCAGATTCCCGTGCGCTATGACGGCGAGGATCTCGCCGAAGTCGCCCAGATACTGGGCATCACGGCCGAAGAAGTGGTGCGCCGCCACACCGGCAGCGAATGGTCGGTGGCCTTTACCGGCTTCGCGCCGGGCTTTGCCTACCTGAGCGGCGGGGATCCCATCTTCAACGTGCCACGCCGTGCCACGCCGCGAACCAAGGTTCCGGCCGGTGCGGTGGCGCTGGCCGGCAGCTTCAGCGCGGTCTATCCACAGGCCAGCCCGGGCGGCTGGCAGATCATCGGCGTCACCGACGCCGCCATGTGGGATCTGGCGCGTGATCTGCCGGCTTTGCTGCAGCCCGGCTACCGCGTGCAGTTTGTCGATATTGCTATGCAAAAGGGAGCTGCTAGCGCTCGATCTAATTCGATTTCAGATGGAAAAGTATCTGAAATCAATAAGGAGCATGCACAAGCAGCTACGAATCTTGAGGCGAATGCCGGGGCCTTGCGTGTGCGCGCCACGGGTCTGCTCACGCTGTTCCAGGATATGGGGCGCCACGGCCAGGCCGGGCAGGGCGTTTCGGCCTCCGGAGCCATGGATCAGGCGGCGTTCAAGACGGCCAACCGGCTGGTCGGCAATGCCAGCCAGCTACCGGTGCTGGAGACGGTAGGCGGTGGCTTGTCGCTGCAAAGCGTGGGCGAGAACGTAGTGGCCGTGACCGGTGCAGAGGCGCCTCTTAGCATCATCACGGCCGACGGACGCCGCTGGTCTGCGCCGCGCTATGCCGCGATTGCGCTGGCCGATGGAGACACGCTGAGCCTTGCCCAGCCCGTGGCCGGTGCCCGCTGCTATGTGGCGGTGCGCGGCGGCTATGAGGTGGCGCCCGTGCTGGGCAGCGCTTCGACGGACACCCTGGCCCATGTCGGCCCGCCCGCCCTGCACAGCGGCCAGTTGCTGGTGGTGCAGACGGCACGCCATGCCGTGGTGGCCGAGCTGGCTCTGCCCGCGCAGGACCTGCCGGCCCCGGACGGCGAGGTGGTGCTGGATGTGGAGCTGGGCCCGCGCACCGACTGGTTCACGCCCGAGGCCGTGGCCTTGCTGGCGGCCCAGCGCTGGCAGGTCACGCCTCAGTCCAATCGCGTGGGCTTGCGCCTTGCCGGCGAACAGGCGCTGACGCGCGCCGTGAGCAGCGAGCTGCCCAGCGAAGGCACGCCGCTGGGGGCCATCCAGGTCCCTGCCAGCGGCCAGCCCGTGCTGTTTCTGGCCGACCACCCCTTGACTGGCGGCTATCCCGTCATCGGCTGCGTGGCACCCCATCATCTGGATCTTGCGGGACAGATTCCCGTAGGTGCCTGGATTCGTTTTAACCCTGTTCGTTCTTTTGAAGAACTCACACCCACTTTGTGAGGACCTTCCATGATTACCAAAGTTCTGATTGCCAACCGTGGCGAAAACTGCTGCGCAGCAGCGGTTTCAACAGATTGCCGGGCCTGCGCAGCAGGCAGCGGCGGTCTCGCATCCTTGTCTTGTGCTTCCTGAGGTGGCAACCATGATTAACAAAGTTCTGATTGCCAACCGTGGCGAGATCGCCGTGCGCATCGCGCGAGCCTGCGCCGACTATGGCGTGAAGTCCGTCGCCGTCTATGCCGATGCCGATATCGATGCCCTGCACGTGCGCCGTGCCGATGAAGCCTACGGCCTCGATGGCGACAAGAGCGCCGACACCTATCTGAACATCGCCAAGCTGATTGCGATTGCAAAGCGTTCGGGCGCCGACGCCGTTCATCCCGGCTATGGCTTTCTGTCCGAGAGCGAAGCCTTTGCGCAGGCCGTGCTGGATGCGGGTCTGATCTGGATCGGCCCGCGCCCCGACACCATTGCCAAGCTGGGCGACAAGGTCGAGGCGCGCAAGATTGCGCTGCAGGTCGGAGCGCCGCTGGTGGCCGGCACGCCCGATCCCGTCAAGGATGCCGACGAAGTGCTGGCCTTTGCCCAGCAGCATGGTCTGCCCATCATCATCAAGGCCGCTTTTGGCGGCGGTGGCCGTGGCATGAAGATCGCCTGGCGCATGGACGAAGTGGCCGAGCTGTATGCCTCTGCCGTGCGCGAGGCCGTGACGGCTTTCGGCCGCGGCGAATGCTTTGTGGAGCAGTTCCTCGACAAGCCGCGCCACATCGAGGCGCAGGTGATTGCCGACACGCACGGCAATGTGGTGGTGCTGGGCACGCGCGACTGTTCGCTGCAGCGCCGCAACCAGAAGCTGGTGGAAGAAGCGCCCGCACCCTTCATCACCGAGGCGCAGCGTGAACGCATTCACAGTGCGGCGAAGGCTATCTGTGCGCAGGCAGGCTATATCAGCGCCGGAACCGTGGAATTCCTGCTCAGCGGCAATGGCGCCATCTCCTTCCTCGAGGTCAATACCCGCTTGCAGGTCGAGCACACCGTGACCGAGGAAACCACGGGCATCGATCTGGTGCAGGAACAGCTGCGCGTGGCCGATGGCTTGCCACTGTCATTCACGCAGACTCCGCCGCCGCGCGCCCACTCCATCGAGTTCCGCATCAATGCCGAAGATGTGGGGCGCGGCTTTTTGCCTACCCCGGGTCTGATCACGCGTTTTGCCCCACCTTCGGGGCCGGGCGTGCGACTCGATTCGGGTGTCGAAACCGGCTCGGTGATCCCCGGAACGTTTGACTCCATGATGGCCAAGCTCATCGTCACCGGGGCCACGCGCGAGCAGGCCCTGGCCCGTGCGCGCCGCGCGCTGGCCGAGTTCCGCATCGAGGGTGTGGCTTCGGTGCTGCCCTTCCACAAAGCCGTGCTGAATCAGGCCGACTTCGTGGGGACGATGGGCTTCAATGTCCACACCCGCTGGATCGAGACCGAGTTTGCCGAGCCGCTGGCAGAGGCAGCCCGCGCCGAACCTGTGGCCGACACAAGCCTGCTGCGCACCGCCATCGAGATCGACGGCCGCCGCGTCCAGCTGGGCCTGCCCGCCATGCTGCTGCAAGGTCTGTCTGCGCCGACGACGGGCGTGGCTCAGGCCGCCGCGCAGCAAAGCGTGGACCCTGACGCGGTCATCTCGCCGATTGCCGGCAATCTGCATGCCTGGAAGGTTGCCGATGGCGATGAGGTCAAGGAAGGCGATGTGATCGCCGTGATGGAGGCCATGAAAATGGAAATGCAGGTCTCGGCCCACAAGAGCGGTCGTGTCACATTGGCCGCGCAGGCCGGCTCTGCGCAGACCTTGAGCGCCGTGATCGCGCATATCCGCTAGACATAGCCAGCCCCGCTCGAAGCGCGACCTCTGTGTCGCGCTTTGTTTTTCTAGCCTCGTTTCACGCAGCTCATGGCCATGGCCACCAGTGCGTCGAGAAACTCGGGTGAGCGGGCCTGCTGCGGCACATCGTGCACGGCGCTGTGAATGATCTCGCGCAGGCCCTGGCCCAGCAGATAGGCAGCCAGTGGCAGGTTGTCGGTCTGTACCTGCGAGCCATGCATCTGCAGCAGTGGCAGCCAGGTGGTGTTGATGAATTCCTCCCGGCTGGCCTGCGGTGCATGCCACAGGCCCAGATGCAATGCCGTGCGATAGCGCGCATGGAAAGCATGGCTGAGCTGATGCAGGCGCTGCTCGACCCGAATCATGTTCGCAAAGATCTGGCGCAATATGGCTTCGAGCGGCAGACCCTGCAACTGCTCGCGCATCTGGAAAAGCTGCTCGGATTCCTGATTGAGCAGGCGTTCATACACTGCCGCAATCATGGACTCCTTGTTGGGAAAGTATTGGTAGATGGAGCCCACGGCAGCACCCGAAACTTCTGCAATGCGATTGACCGTGAGAGCGTCCTCTCCCTCTTTTTCGAGGAGGCGCAAACAGGCTTCGGCAATGGCATCGACCAGCGCTCTGGAGCGTGCCTGTACAGGCTGTTTGCGCGGTTGCGGCAACTGGTCCTTGGGGCGTGGGGTGGTGGGCGCGTCCATGAAATGCAAGTCCTGTCCTCGGTTTATCTGTTGGTGCTGATTTTTTCTTTTTCCATCAATGACTTGCGACGTCTTTGAGGGGGCCGGAATGCGAGTGGAAAAACGCACTCCCTCTGCCTAGACTTTGTACCAGGCTGCTCACCATCCTAGCGCTAAGGAGCGGCCCGACAGAGCCTGAGGCAGACGCTGTGCAGGAGACAGGAGCACTGCACTCGGGCAAGACATTGCATAGAGGAGAAAGCCCATGTCATCCCCCATCTCGGTTCGGATTCTCGGCCCGCGCATCGGTGCCGAAGTGCTGAAGCTGGACCTGGCAGACCCGTTGTCTGCGCAAACCTTGCAGGAGTTGGAAGCCGCCCTGCTCAGACATGAAGCACTGGTGCTGCATGTGCCCGATATGACGCCCGACCAGCATCTGGCGATTGCCCGTCATTTTGGCGAGGCCGAAGTCCATACCTTCTATCCCAATCTGGGCCAGGGCTATGAGCAGATCACAGTCATAGACTCCAAGCTCGGCGACCGCGCCGATATGTGGCACCACGACGAGAGCTTTCTGCCCAGTCCGCCCGTCGTCACCATGACCCATGCGCGCATCCTGCCGCCCACGGGAGGTGATACCTGCTGGATCAGCATGACCAGTGCCTACGATGCGCTGTCGCCGCAGATGAAGCAGTACCTCGATGGTCTGAGTGCCTGGCATGACATGAACAGCCCCATGACGGCGGCGCTGCAGCATGGCATCTGCACGCATGAGCGCTATGTGGAAGTGGTCGCGCAAAACCGTCGCCAGTTGCACCCCATGGTGCAAGTGCATCCGCTCACGGGGCGCAAGGCGCTCTACGTCAGCCCCACCTATGTCACGCATATAGATGGTCTGCCACAGGCCGAAAGCCGTGCCATCCTGGCCTATCTGCATGCGCACTGCATGCAGGTGGAGTTCCTGTTCAAGCACCGCTGGGCGCTGGGCGATATGGTGATCTGGGACAACCGCAGCGTGGTGCACAACGCCATCATGGACTATGCGCCGCACCAGCGTCGCATGCACCGGGCATCAGTGTTTGCACGCCAGGGCGTTGCCGCCCAGAAGCACCACGAACAGGAGGCAGCATGCGCCACGACGGAATAAACCAGGAGCTGCTGTCCAGATACGCGCCGCGTCCGGGCCGCAAGCCGCTGCTGCCAGCGCTCGGTGATCGCCAGCAGCTTGCGCTGTTGTGCCGCGTGCTCTCGCGCGAAGGCTATAACGACCATATCGCGGGCCACATCACGCTGCGCCTGGATGACGGCAGCTATCTTGCCAATCCCTGGGAGCTGACCTGGAGCGAGCTGACGGCCTCGGACATCCTGAGACTGGATGCGCAAGGCCAGGTGATCGAGGGCGACTGGAACATCACTCCGGCCATCCGGCTGCACATGGACGTGCATGAAAAGCGCCACGATGTGCGCGTGGTCATCCACAACCATCCCGAGTGGAGCTCGGTCTGGTCGGCCACGGGCAAGGTGCCGCCGGTGTATGACCAGACCTCGGCCCTGGTCGATACCGACCCCGTGGTCTATGACGAATACCGGGGCACGGTGGAGCAGCGCGAGCTGGGCAATGCCGTGGCCAGCGCATTGGGCCAGAGCAAATGGGCGCTGCTGGCCAATCATGGTGCGCTGGTGGTGGGCGAGAGCATTCGACAGGCGCATCTGCGTGCCATCACGCTGGAGTGGCGCTGCCGCCTGGCCTGGCGGGTGCAGGCGCTCGGTGGCGGCACCCCCTTGAGCGATGCAGTGATCCAGGCGACCGGAGCGCGCACCGACCTCAACGGATTTCCCTTCCTCTGGGAGGCCATGTGCCGCGAGGAAATTCGCCGCGATCCCGGCGTGCTGGAGTAGGCCCGCTTTTGCTTTGCGCCCGCTGCTGGCGGGAAGCGAAGACTGCATCGATCAACCGGAAGCCCTCCCATGTCCATCCATGAATCACCGAACCCGCAGCGTCCCCTGCTGCTGCTTCACACGGCGCTGGCGCCAGCCATGCACGAGAGACTGCAGCGGCAGTTCGAGCTGCTTGAGGCAGCCGGGATCGGCAGCGCCCGGCGCAGCGAGCTGTGCGCTCAGGTGCGAGCCATGCTGTGCAATGCCCAGTCCATCGTCAGCCGGGAACAGATGCGGCAGTGGCCGGCGCTGGAGCTGATCGTCGTCATCGGCGTGGGCCGGGACGGCATCGATCTCGACGCAGCCGCAGAACTGGGCATCAAGGTGAGCAAGGCGCCCGAGGTCTGTGCCGAAGACATCGCCGATCACACGCTGGCCCTGCTGCTGGCTGCCACGCGGCAGATCGTGCAGGCCCATGAGTTTGTGCGGCAGGGGCGCTGGCTGCAAGGGCGGTATCCGCCCACCCTGCGCTTTTCGGGGCAACGTATGGGCATCGTCGGCCTGGGGCGCATCGGCCGTGCCGTGGCCAGGCGCTCGCAGGCCTTTGATATGTCGATTGCCTATACGGGACGCGCTCCCAAGAACGATGTGCCGTACCGCTGGTGTGACAGCGTGCTGGAGCTGGCCGCCGAGGTGGATTTTCTCGTGGTCTGCGCCAGCGGCGGGCCTGCAACCCGGGGGCTGATCGATGCCCGCGTGCTGCAGGCCCTGGGGCCGCAGGGCGTGCTGGTGAACGTGGGGCGCGGCTCCATCGTCGATGAAGCGGCATTGCAGCAGGCTCTGCAGGAACGCACGATTGCGGCGGCGGCACTCGATGTGTTTGCACATGAGCCGCAAGTGCCTGAGGCATTGATCGACCTGCCCAATACGGTGCTGACGCCGCACATGGCCAGCTCCACACGGCAAGGCCTGCAGGCCATGCTTGCACAGGCCGAGGCATGCCTGCTGCAGCACTTCGGACTGCCCGAAATCGCAGATTGAACCGCCACAGGTTTTGCACCCTGCCGGTAGAGGTTTTTGTCGAGGGCTTGACCTTTACATGATGTCAATCTCTACAGTTGCCTTCAACGTGAATGGAGAACGCGATGAATGCACTGACCAAAAGCGGAGCCTTTGAGCTGTCTGTGGAAGGAATGACCTGCGCTTCCTGCGTGGGCCGGGTGGAGCGGGCGCTCAAGAAAGTACCAGGTGTGCAGGAGGCCGTGGTCAATCTGGCCACGGAGAAAGCCAGCCTCACCGTGGCCGATCCGGCGCAGGCTGCGGCCATCCTGCCTCAGGCCGTGGCGGCGATTGAAAAAGCAGGCTATGCGGTACCTGCGCAAAGCGTGGACTTGCAGGTGGGCGGCATGACCTGTGCGTCCTGTGTGGGCCGCGTGGAGCGTGCGCTCAAGAAAGTGCCCGGTGTCCAGAACGCTGTGGTGAATCTTGCGACCGAGCGTGCCAGCGTGCAACTGCAGGGCAGCGTGGATGTAAGCAGCTTGATTGCGGCGATCGAAAAGGCCGGCTATGAAGCGCAACCCGTGCAGCACGACGCTGCTGCGACTGGCGAGGACGCCGCAGCCCTGCGCCAGGCGCAGGAGCGCGAGTCGCTCAAGCGTTCGCTGATCTTTGCGACCGTGTTCGCACTGCCCGTGTTTGTGCTGGAAATGGGCGGTCACATGGTGCCGGCCTTCCATCACTGGATTTCGGGCAGCATCGGCACCCAGAACAGCTGGTACATCCAGTTCGTGCTGACGGCCGTGGTGCTGTTCGGGCCGGGTCGGCGCTTTTTCGAGAAAGGCGTGCCCGCGCTGCTGCGCGCAGCGCCCGATATGAATTCGCTGGTCGCGGTGGGCACCTCGGCGGCATTCGCCTATTCGGTGGTCGCGACCTTTGTGCCGCAATGGCTGCCCGCAGGCACGGTGAATGTGTACTTCGAAGCCGCGGCCGTCATCGTCGCGCTGATCCTGCTGGGCCGCTTTCTGGAGGCGCGTGCCAAGGGCAATACCTCGGAGGCCATTCGCCGCCTGGTGCAGCTGCAGGCCAAGACGGCGCGCGTGCGCAAGGGCGGCGTGGTGCAGGAAATCGACATTGCCCAGGTGCGTGCCGGCGATGTGATCGAAGTGCGCCCCGGCGAGCGCATTCCCGTCGATGGCCTAGTCATCGAAGGCCACAGCTTTGTCGACGAATCCATGATCAGCGGCGAGCCCGTGCCGGTCGAGAAGGCCGAGGGCGCCGAAGTGGTGGGAGGCACGGTCAATCAGAATGGCGCGCTGGCTTTCAGCGCTACAAAGGTCGGGGCAGACACGCTGCTGGCGCAGATCATCCGCATGGTGGAGCAGGCCCAGGGCAGCAAGCTGCCGATCCAGGCGCTGGTGGACAAGATCACCATGTGGTTTGTGCCGGCCGTCATGGCTGCGGCCCTGCTGACCTTTGTGGTCTGGCTGATCTGGGGTCCCGATCCCGCACTGAGCTTTGCCCTGGTCAATGCGGTGGCCGTGCTGATCATTGCCTGCCCCTGTGCCATGGGGCTGGCCACGCCGACTTCCATCATGGTGGGAACCGGCCGCGCCGCGCAAATGGGAGTGTTGCTGCGCAAGGGCGAGGCACTGCAGCAGCTCAAGGATGCCAGGGTGGTGGCTGTGGACAAGACCGGCACGCTGACCCGTGGTCGCCCCGAGCTCACCGATCTGGTGCTGGCCGAGGGGTTTGAACGTGCCGTCGTTCTGGCGCAGGTAGCCGCCGTGGAAGACCGCAGCGAGCACCCGATTGCGCGCGCCATTGTCGATGCTGCCAAGTCAGAGGGACTGGAGATTCCATCCATCAGCGACTTCGCATCGGTGACCGGTTTCGGCGTGCGTGCCGTTGTGCTGGGCGACCAGGTGGAGATCGGTGCCGACCGCTTCATGCGCGAACTTGGCCTGAGCGTTGACGGCTTTGCGGCCGAGGCCGAGCGCCTGGGCAGCGAAGGCAAGACGCCTCTGTATGCCGCCATCGGCGGCAAGGTGGCGGCCATGATTGCCGTGGCCGACCCCATCAAGCCCACCACCAAGCCGGCGATCGATGCCTTGCATGCGCTGGGCCTGAAGGTGGCCATGATTACCGGCGACAACCGCCACACGGCCGAGGCGATCGCCAGGCAATTGGGCATTGACGAGGTGGTGGCCGAGGTCCTGCCGGGCGGCAAGGTCGAAACCGTAAAGCGTCTCAAGGCCGAGCATGGGACTCTGGCCTATGTGGGCGACGGCATCAACGATGCGCCGGCCCTGGCCGAGGCCGATGTGGGCATCGCCATCGGCACGGGCACCGATATCGCGATCGAGGCTGCCGATGTGGTGCTGATGTCGGGTGACCTCTCGGGAGTGTCGAATGCGATTGCGCTGTCCAAGGCCACGATGAAGAACATTGGCGAGAACCTGTTCTGGGCCTTCGCCTACAACGTGGCGCTGATACCGGTAGCGGCGGGTCTGCTCTACCCGTTCAACGGCATGCTGCTGTCGCCCGTGTTTGCCGCTGGGGCCATGGCGCTGTCCAGCGTCTTCGTGCTCTCCAACGCGCTGCGGCTCAAGCGCTTCAAGCCCGTCCTCTGAAAGCAGGGCATGGGGTGGGCGCCGGAAGATGTTCCGGCGCTTGCCCCGCATCCAGGGTTATGGCTTGGGCAGTTGCGGTACATCCACAAAATCGTCGAGGCTCAGGCCTTTTTCCTGCAGCAGGGCTTCGAGCACGGGCTTGAGCCGGCCCAGGCTGGCTTCCACGGTTTCGCGCACGGTATCGACCACCACCTGGGTGCTGCGCTCGATCTCGATATTGACCAGATCGCCAACCTTCTTGTCGCCGAACACCGTCATGCGAAGGGTTTCGGGAATCAGCCAGACCTCGAACCAGCCCTCCTTGCGATTCACCTCGGCCACCGTCAGGCTGGCGCCGTTGACGGCGATATAGCCCTTGGCAAACACATAGGGGCGGAAGGCCTCGGGAATGCCGAAGCGGATCTTGTGGTTGGTCTCGGTCTGCATCACCTCCAGCAGCGGCGCCGTGAAGTCCACATGGCCCGACAGCGGGTGGCCGCCAATCTCGGCACCATCCCTGGCGGCGCGCTCCACATTGAGCGTGTCGCCGGCCTTGTAGCTGCCCAGCGTGGTGATGTTCAGGCTTTGCAGCATCACATCAAAGCTGGCGCTGGTGGGCGAGAGGTTCTCGGTCACCGTCAGGCAGACGCCGTCGTGCGAGACGCTGGCACCAATGGCCAGGTCCTGGCAGAAGCCTTCGGGGAACTCCATGATGAAGGTGCGCAGGCCGTCCTGGTCGCGCAGCGCGGCAATCTTTGCCACGGCCTGAATGATGCCGGTAAACACGGGGCAGACTCTCTTATCAACAGGCGGACGCCGGGCGCCGACCTTGGGTCAAAAAAGCTATTTTGCCTGTTTGCCCCTTAACCCGACCAACGTCTAGGCGAAGGCCGGCCGGCCTTCCCAGAAGCCGCTGATCAGCGCCTCGGGCTTTTTCAGCGCACGCACCCAGGCGCAGTCGGGCCAGGCCTGCATCTGCACATTCATGCCGGCAAACACGCCATAGCCCGGGCCGGCCGCGATTTCGCCATCAGCCTGCAGGGTCTCGCCACTGCGGATGCTGCAGGCCGCGCGGATATCGCCCTGGGCCTTGATGCCCCAGCCGGCCTGGATATGGTTGCCGCACAGAATGCCGTCGTTGCCGGCAATGCCATGACCTACATCGAGCAGACCCTGCACCTCGATGGCGCCGCCTGCCTTCAGGCCCTTGCCGCAGTGCATATCGCCTTGCACCTGCACTTCCTGGCCGATATGGGCATTGCCCTTGAGCTTCACATGGCCGCCGACGCTCAGCTCCCAGCCGCAGCGCAGGTCTTCGGCGCGCAGCTCGCCTTCGACTTCCACGCTCCAGGCCGCCTTGATGCTGCCGCCGGCCTGCAGCAGCTCAGCGGCGAAGATGGCGCCGCCGCATTGAATCTCTTCGCCCGCTTCGAGCTTGCCGGCGCGTATGCCGCCGCCCGCCTGCAGGCTGCGGCCCACCAGCAGCTGGCCGGGCACGCGCACATCGCCGTGCACGATCAGGGTGCCGGCATAGACGAAGTGGTCGGCCTCCAGGTGCTCGAGCTCCAGCACGCTGTTGGTGGAGCCGAAGTTCTCCAGCAGCCAGCGCGCATCTTCCACGCGGCCTGCGGCCACCTGGGTGTCCATGGCGGCCTGGTAGTCGCCGCCGGCCAGGTTGTTGCGCACAAACCAGCGATAACCCATGGCACAGGGATTTTTGCCGCGCAAGAAATTTTGAGTGAGTTCCATGTCCATGGCTGACCTCCGGATCGTCCTTTGAGCAAGATGCGGTGCGCGTGGCGGTACGGACGCCTTAGACGTGGACGTACCTCTCCCAGGCACCTGGGAAATGCTGTTTGGGAAGGCCGTGCGGAGGATGTGAGCTGTGTGCTTCAAGCCATCCGCACGGCGGCGGAAAGCATGGCCGTGACACCGCTCAGGCTCACGAATGCGGTGGGAATGCCATGGCGGCGGGTGTGCAGCGCACGCAGCACGCAGGCACGCGCGGGCAGCTCTGCGGCAAGGGCAGAGCGGCGCAGGCGGGCGGCGGTGGACAGGTGCAGGCAGGCCATGGTGTGGGGCATGAAAGAAGCGCCAATTATGCCGCGCGGCCCGGTCTGATGCAGATGCCCCCCTGCTTGTCCGTTATTTCATGGCGCTGTGCATGGCCTGGCACAGGCGCTCCACGGCCTGCGCGATCTGCGGCACCTCGGGCGCGGCAAACGACATGCGCAGCGTGTGCAGGTCGGGGTCGGCCGGATAGAAGGCCTTGCCTGGCACATAGACCACGCCCTGGGCCACGGCGGCGTCGAAGAGCTTTTGCGGGTCGATGCGGCGGTCCAGCTCGGCCCAGACGAACATGCCGCCCGCGGGACGCGAGCAGCGTATGCCGCTGTCCGGCGCCGCGTTCAAGCCATGGACCAGGGCCTGCATGCGGCGCTGGTATTCCTGACGTGCGCGCTGCACGGTGGCCGGGTAGCGTCCGCTGGCCAGGTAGCAGGCGGCGACCGACTGCGTCAGCGGCGAGGTGCACAGATCGGCGGTCTGCTTGGCCACCGTGCAGCGGCGCAGCAGCGGCGCGTCGGCCAGCATCCAGCCCACGCGCAGCGCGGGGGCCACGGTCTTGGACAGGCTGGACAGATAGACGACGGGGTTGGAGCCGCCTGCAGCCAGCCGCTCGCCCGCGGTGCGCACGGTGCCGGGCATGGCCTGGGGGACACCGCCGGGCTCGTCAAAGCGCAGCTCGCCATAGGGATCGTCCTCGACCACCCAGAAGCCGTGCTGCCTGGCCAGTTGCACCAGAGCCTCGCGGCGCTCGGCCGCTAGCAGCGTGCCGCGCGGGTTGGAGAAATTCGGCACGGTGTAGAGCAGCTTGGGGCGCTGGTCTGCGGGCAGTGCGGCCAGCAGATCGGCCAGGGCTTCTGTCTGCAGGCCTTGCTCGTCCATGGGAATGGGCAGGATGCGCGCCTGCGCCAGACGCAGGGCCTGCAGCGTGGCGGGATAGGCAGGCACCTCGACCAGCACCGTGTCGCCGGGCTCGACGAGCACGCGCACCAGCAGGTCAAAGGCCTGCTGCGATCCTGTGGTCACGAGGATGTCGGCGGCCGTCGCCTGCATGCCGCGCTCGCGCGCCTGCTGCGCCAGGGCTTCGCGCAGCTCGCTCAGGCCTTCGGTGGCGCCGTATTGCAGCGCGCCCGGGCCCTGGGCCATGGCCTGCTGGGCGGCCTGGGCCAGGCCCTCGGCATCGAAGAGGCTGGGCGATGGATAGCCGCCTGCCAGAGAGATCATGCCGGGGCGCGAGAGATAGGGAAACAGCTCGCGTATCGGCGACCCGGCAGGCTCGGCAAACACGGCGGCAAAGGGGGCCAGTGCACTGTCCTGACTCATGCCGCAACTCCCGACAGCAGCGCGAGAACCTGGGCCCTGGATTGCTGCTCGGAGGCCTCGTACAAGGCGATTTCGTCATGCACGCTTGCGCCCAGTGCGCCCTCGAAGACCTGCTGTGCGGCATGGGCCTGGTATTGCTTTTGTTCCTCGCCGCCGAGGTTGGACTGGAAGATGCCGGCTGCGCTCACGGGCAGGAAATCCTCATAGGTAATCGGCTCGGCCTGCACCAGACCCTTGTCGATCAGCGCTTCCAGGTCTGCCTCGGCGGCGCCCCGGGGCAACTGAGCCTGAGCCTGTTCGGACAGACGGTAGCGGTAGAAAGCCAGGCCCTGGCGGCGCAGTTGCTCGTGCGTGTCGGGAAACTGCGTGAAGACCTGTTGCAGGCGGTGTGCATAGTCGGGCGCGGCGCTGCCCGCGCTGTCGATGCCGCGCACCAGACCCAGCAGCTCGTCGTACAGGGCGCGGCCCTTGCGTGTCAGCGCGACGCCGCGCTGCTCGATCTCGCCAAAGCGGGCCGTATGGGCGCCGGCACTGTCCGCATTGGCATTGGCATCGGCATCGGTAAAGCGCACGGCCTCCTTGAGCGCCTTGAAGCTGGTCTGGCGCAGCAAGATAGGGCAGGCGCGCTGTGGCGGGCCTTCGACCACGTCCTTGGCATCCATGCCGCGCGTGGGCATATCGGCCTGGGCCAGGTCGATGTCCAGCGTGCGTGGCGTCAGATGGTTGATGTGCGGGCCCTTGAAGCACACCACATCGGCCACCAGGCGGTGGGCTTTCTGCAGGGCGTTGTAGGTGGCGGCGTCCACGGTGGCATCGCTGTGCCAGCGGAAGGTCTCCAGGGCCTGCTGCACAAAGGTGTCGGCGTCGCCGCTGTCCAGGCCGCCATCGCGCTCGGCCTGGGCAATGAGCTCCAGCGCGCGCGGCGTGAAGATGCGACGGCGCTGGAGGATCTCGGCGGCCTGCGCGCGCAGCGCCTCATCGGCAATCAGCTCCAGGCGCAGCAGCGAGGTGAAGACGCGAAACGGGTTGGCCAGCAGCGCCTCGTCGTGCACGGGACGAAAGGCCGTGGAGTGCACGGGAACACCGGCCACCGAGAGGTCGTAATAACCCACGGGCTCCATGCCCATCACGGCGAACAGGCGGCGCAGCGTGGCCAGTTCCTCGGCCGAGCCCACGCGGATGGCGCCATGGCGCTCCACATCCAGGCGCTCAAGCTCGCCGCTTTTGCTCATGCGCTGGCGCAGCTCGGGATCGGCCTGCAGCGCCACGGCGTTGACATCGGCCACCAGGTCGATCAGGGTGCCGTACTGCGGCACTTCCTTGCGGTACATCTCGGACATGGCGCGCGAGAAGCGCGTGCGGATCTCGTTGGAGGAGACAAATCGGGCAGCGGTGGAGGAGGCGTGGGGCGTGGCGCTCATGACAAAACAGAAGGGTCTTGGGTTCGTGGGATGGCCGCGCCGCTGGCGTGGCCGCAGGAATATGCAGGATGTTGTGCGTCGCCATGACTTTGGTCAAACGATAATCACGCCTTCAGGTCATACCTAAATGGAATGAACCTGTTGACGGCCCCACACTTACCGGTTCCTTCTATGCAGCTATCCCGTCGCTTTCTGCCACCCATGTCCCTGCTCTGCGCCTTCGAGGCCTCGGCGCGGCACCAGAGCTTTACCGCGGCGGCTGCCGAGCTGCATCTGACGCAAAGCGCCGTCAGCCGCCAGATCCGCGCGCTGGAGGAGCGGCTGGGTACCGAGCTGTTCGTGCGCGAGCGCCAGACCGTGCGCCTGAGCGCTGCGGGCCAGGCCTATGCGCAGGAGATTCGCGCAGCCCTGGCGCGCATCTCCAATGCCACGCTGGGCTTTCGCACCAATCCCCAAGGCGGCAGCCTGAACCTGGCCATTTTGCCGACCTTCGGCACGCGCTGGCTGGCGCCGCGGCTGCCGCAGTTCTTCAGCGCCCATCCGGGAATCACCATCAACCTGACAACGCGGCTGTCGCAGTTCGATTTCCAGCTCGAGGCCGTGGATGCGGCCATTCATTTCGGCTTGCCGAACTGGCCGGGCGCGGAGCTGGAGTTCCTCATGAGCGAGACCGTGGTGCCGGCCTGCAGCCCCGACGTGGCGGCCCGCCATGGTTTTTCCCGGCCCGAGGATCTGCTGCGCGCACCCCTGCTGCATCTGGCTTCGCGTCCCGACGCCTGGCAGCGCTGGTTCGGCAGCCAGGGCTGCCAGGGCGGCGATATGCAGGGCATGCTGTTCGATCAGTTCGCCACGGCGGCGCAGGCGGCGATTGCCGGCGTGGGCGTGGCGCTGCTGCCCAAATTTCTGATCCAGCGCGAGCTGCAGACCGGCGATCTGGTCCAGGCCCTGCCGCAGCTGCCAGAGGTGGAAAGTGCCGAGCGCTACTACCTGGCCTGGCCGACCAGCCGCTCGGCCTATCCGCCGCTGCAGGCTTTCCAGGGCTGGCTCAAGCAGGTCGCCCAGGAGTTTGCCTGCTCTGCGCAGCCGTAATGAAAAAAGGAGCTGCCAGCGCAGCTCCTTCAATGGATTCAGCTATGAATATGTCTGAAATGCTTGCTTGGAAAGCGTAACCAGCTATCAATAAAGCAGGACTCCAGGCGCAGTCTAGCGGTCGTCTCAGCTGTTGTAGGCTTCCAGCGGCTTGTCGTTGGGCGCTTGCAGCAGCTGCTTGAGCGTCTCGCTCATGGGCAGGTTCAGCGGCATCTCCTTGGGCGGAATGGGCTGCATAAACCATTTGTCGTAGATCTTCGCCACTTCGCCGGACTTCATCATGCGCACCAGGGCATCGTCCACGGCCTTCTTGAAGCCGGGATCGTCCTTGCGCATCAGCAGCGCGATGGGCTCCGATCCCAGCGCCTCGCCCACGATCTTGTAACCTTTGGGGTCCTTGGAGTTGGCGATCACGCCGGCCAGCAGATTGTCGTCAAGCACAAAAGCGTCAGCGCGGCCGGACTCCAGCATCAGAAAGCTCTCGAAATGGTCCTTGCCCAGCTGGGTCGGCAGCTTCACATTGTTGTCATGGCTGTATTTGCGCAGCAGCTGCACGGCGGTGGTGCCTGCCGAAGCAGCCACGGTCTTGCCGTCCAGCTGCTTGAACGAGGTCACGGGCGAGTCCGCACGCACAGCCATGCGCACCTGGCTGACATAGGTGGTGACGGCAAACGAGACCTGCTTTTGGCGGCTGAGGTTGTTGGTGGTGGGGCCGCAGCCCAGATCCACCGTGCCGTTCTGCACCAGCGGCATGGTGTTCTGCGCGGTGATGGCCATGTATTCGATCTTGGCGCTGGGCGCGATCTGGGCCAGCACCTTCTCGCACAACTCCACGTGGTAGCCGGTGAAGCGGTGGTTGGCGCCAATGGCATAGGCCATGGGGGCCGAGCTTTCGCGCACGCCTATGACCACCTTGCCGGTCTTTTGCAGCTTCTCCAGCGTGCTGCCAGGGGCGGTCTGGGCATGGACGCCGGAGGCGGCCATGGCGGCTACAAGGGCGGTACATGCCAGCGTTATGTTCGCGGTCATCAGGCGCATGGGGGAAGTCTCCTCGGGAAGTGGGCGTCTCGAAAACGCAATGCAGTTGTTGTGCGGTCGTCCATGGTGCCGCGCATTGCCTGCAGCCCATGAATTGGCAAGGCCCGATTCCGGGGCTGCCTGTTTGTCAAGATACTGCATCAACTATCGGGCAAATAGCGGCCGCTTCATAACGATGAAACGGAAGAAGGTCATGCTTGCGGCGTATGACCCTACAGCGCGCGTCCAGGCGCGGCAGCCGGCGCGGCAAAGCCATAGCGGGAGGGCAGATCGGGCTTTTTGGGTAATATCTGCGCCTGTTGCACAGGCCCGCGCGCATCGCTTGCGGCGCGTCCAGCCTTGTGCCGCCAGGGCCGGCCGTGTCGCTGCCGCCTGGTCCGGCTCCGTTTTCGGTTCGCGCAGCGCAGCTCGCAAGGGCGCCACAGAATGACTCTGCATGCGTGAACCCGTTTTGAGACAGACTCCATGACTGCCAATACCCCCCCCTCATTCCTGAGCCGCATCGCCATCGCGATCGGCAGTTTCTTTGCCATTCTCGGTAACGGTCGCCTGGCTGCTGACGTGACCC
Organism: Comamonas testosteroni ATCC 11996; assembly: GCF_000241525.1. GTDB lineage: Bacteria > Pseudomonadota > Gammaproteobacteria > Burkholderiales > Burkholderiaceae_C > Comamonas > Comamonas testosteroni. The sequence continues at coordinate 296,824 of NZ_AHIL01000012.1, read as the reverse complement.
GTGTGCGCGCCGGTGAGGCTTTTGCCGCCGACGTCGCCCCCAGGGAAGTGCGCGTGGAAGTGCCGGTCGAGAAGATCGTCGAGGTTCGCGTCGAAGTGCCGGTCGAAAAAATCGTGGAAAAGACCGTCGAGGTTTCGGTCGAAAAACGCGTCGAGGTTCCGGTCGAGAAGCTGATCGAAAAAACCGTCGAGGTGGAAAAGCTCGTCGCCACTGACAGCGCCGCCCTGCAACTGCTGGGCCTGATGCAGCGCGAGGCCCGTTTTGTGGACTTCATCCAGGAAGATGTCGCGCCCTATACCGATGCCGAAATCGGCGCGGCTGCGCGCGTGGTGCATGAAGGCTGCCGCAAGGTGCTGCGCGAGCATTTCACGCTCTCCCCCGTGTGCAGCGAAGCTGAAGGCTCGCGCATTACGTTGCAGGCCGGTTTTGACGCTGCTGCCGTGCGACTGACGGGCAATGTGGTCGGCCAGCCGCCGTTTACCGGCACGCTGTCCCACCGCGGCTGGCTGGTGACGGAGGTCAAGCTCCCCCAGCTCACCGACATTCAGGCCGCCAAGGTCATCGCCCAGGCCGAAGTGGAGCTGTAAACCATGAACATGTTTGCCTCCATCGCCGCATCGGGTGCGGCCACCCAGGCCGCGCCCGTGGCTGACTCCGTGGCTGCTGTCGCTCAGCCGCAAAGCGCTGCTGGCCAGGTCGATGCTCCATCTGCCGGCGCTAGCTACAGCATCGGCATCGATCTGGGCACCACCCACTGCGCGCTGTCCTATGTGAACAAGATCGCCAGCGATGGCGAGAAGGTGGTGCAGGGCGTGCTGGACATTCCCCAGCTCACGGCTCCCGGCAGTGTCGAGGCCAGGCCACTGCTGCCGTCCTTTCTCTATCTGCCGCACGAGAGCGAGCTGACCGAAGCCGAGCGCAGCCTGCCCGGCGCGCCCGGCGACTTCATCACCGGCGAATTCGCCCGCAGCCGTGGCGCGGCCACGCCCATCCGTCTGGTCAGCAGCGCCAAGAGCTGGCTCTGCCACCCCGGCGTCGATCGCCGCGCCGGCATTCTCCCCGCCGATGCCCCCGAGGAAGTCAGCCGCATCTCGCCGCTGACTGCCTCCACCCGCTATCTCGAGCATCTGCGTCGCGCCTGGGAGCAGGCCCACCCCGAGGCCCCGTTTGACCAGCAGGACATTACCGTCACCATCCCGGCATCGTTCGACCCCGCTGCGCGCGAGCTGACGGCCGAGGCCTGCAAGGCTGCGGGCTTTGCCAGGCTGACGCTGCTCGAAGAACCTCAGGCCGCGCTGTACAGCTGGATCCAGGCCAGCGGCGGCCAGTGGCGCAAGCAGGTCAAGCATGGCGACATCATCCTCGTCGTGGACGTGGGCGGCGGCACCACCGACCTCTCGCTGATCGCCGTGCTGGAGCGCGAAGGCAATCTGGAGCTGCAGCGCATTGCCGTGGGCGAGCACATTTTGCTGGGCGGCGACAACATGGATCTGGCCCTGGCCTATGGTGTTGCACGCAAGCTGGCAGCCGAAGGCAAGCAGCTCGATGCCTGGCAAACCCGGGCGCTGGCCCATGGCTGCCGCGCAGCCAAGGAGCAATTGCTGGCCGACGCCAATCTGCAGGCCGTGCCTGTGGTTGTGCCCAGCCGGGGCAGCAAGCTCATCGGCGGCAGCATTCGCACCGAAGTGACACGCGACGAAGTGCTGGCCATGCTGGTCGAGGGCTTTTTCCCCAAGGTGGCCGTCAGCGACAAGCCCAAGACCCGCGCGCGCGGCGCGCTCACGCAGTTGGGCCTGCCCTATGCGCAGGATGCGGCCGTCACGCGCCATCTGGCGGCCTTTCTGAGCCGCCAGGTCAATGCGCTGGCCGAGATTGACGGTCTGAACGGTGAGCAGATCGAAGGCTCCACCTTTCTGCACCCCACGGCCATTTTGTTCAACGGCGGCGTGCTCAAGGCGCCCCAGATCGAGCAGCGCATTCTGGAAGTCATCAACGGCTGGCTGGATGACGAGGCCTGCGAGCCTGCGCGACTGCTGGACGGTGCCAACCTCGATCTGGCCGTGGCGCGCGGTGCGGCCTATTACGGCCATATCGCCAACAGCGGCCGCGGCGTGCGCATTCGCGGCGGCACGGCCCAGTCCTACTACGTGGGCGTGGAGAGCAATATGCCAGCCATACCCGGCATGGAGCCGCCCCTGTCCGCCCTGTGTCTGGCACCGTTCGGCATGGAAGAGGGCACCGAAGTCGCGCTGCCTGACGAAGAGTTTGGCCTGGTCGTGGGCGAGCCCGTGCGTCTGCGCTTCTTCGGCTCGTCCGTGCGCCGCGCCGACCAGGTCGGCACCATGCTGGACTTCTGGTCGCCCGAAGAGCTGGTGGAGCTGCAGGAGATCGAGCTGAATTTGCCCGCCGCCGGCCGTGCGGCCGGCGAGGTGGTGCCCGTGACCCTGGAGGCGCGCGTGACCGATATCGGCACCCTGGAGCTCAATGCCGTGCCCGTGGGTGGAAGCGAGCGCTGGAAGGTGGAATTCGATGTGCGCGCGGAAACCTCAGCGGAGGCTGCCGAGTAAGGCCGCTGAGTTGCTTGACGGCGAAAGCCCGCTGGCCGATTGGTTGGCGGGCTTTTTTTGTTCCGGACACGATTTACGCAGAACGGGTTCAGGCAAGGCGACTGCTTTTGCAGGCAGGCCCTTGTTGCATTCTTGTTTGCGTAATTCCCACCGGGGTTTGCGGTTGCATGTCTGCTCGTGATCAAAGCATGCCGCCCAAACAAACCATTGGCAGAAGCGATCTGATACAGGAACTTCAAACCAATCAGCCTCTGGATCAATCACGGAAAGCATGATCAGCTCATTTTTTGAGGAAGCAGGGCGCGCGCCACGCCCACCAGCAACATGGCACGCGCCCGCCGCTCAAGCAGAGGTCTAGAACGCGTGGCGCAGACCGATGCTCAGGCTGCTGGCATCCTGCCCGTAGCCCACGCCACCCTTGAAGTTATAGCCATAGGCCACGCCGGATCCGTTGTCGATACGCGTGTAGGCGGCATACAGCTTGGTGCGTTTGCTCAGGTGGTGGTTGTAGCCAAGAATCCACTGGCGCGCGCTGCTGCCGGGCACATGGCTCCATCGGCTCGCCCAGCCATAACCCAGGGCAAGCTCCGAAGCACCGGCCCGGTAGGCCGCAGTCACGCGCGCAGCGTCACGCGTGCCGCAACCGGCACCGCCATTGCTGCACAGCGAGCCCGAGCCGTTGTCCGAGCGCTGGTAGTAGGCACCGACCTGCAGCGCATTCCAGATGTAGTGGCCGCGCAGGGCAAACTGCTTGTCGTCACCCAGCTGGGTAAAGCCCGCACCCAGGGCCAACGGGCCGCGTTCCCAGTTGGCATAGAGGTCGTAGCCGTTCTTCTGCACGGCGCCTGTCGTCTTTTCGTGTAGCGATGCCTGAGCTTCCAAGGTCAGTCCGGCCATCACAGGGCTGCGGTAGGCGATCTTGTTGGTGTTGCGCATCACGTAGTCATAGAGCGCATCGGCGATGGAGCCGGTGTCGTGGTTGGGCTCATCCAGCGCACCATAGTCGGCAATGCCGAAATAGGTGGCAGCACCAAAACGGCCCAGACGCAGCTTGCCCAGACTGCCCGAGAGGTTGACTTCGCTCTGGCGCTGAAAGGCCAGGGCGCCGGTGCTGCCGGTACCGGCGCCGGTATCGGATTCGAAGCCGGATTCGAGCTGGAAGCCGGCCTTGAGGCCGCCGCCCAGGTCTTCGCTGCCCACAAAGCCAAAGCGCGAGTTGTTGTTGAAGAGCCCGGTCAGGCTGCTGCCTCCGACCTTCTGATGCTCGACCGAGGTATTGAGGCGGCCATAGATCTGCACGCTGCTTTGTGCGAGCGCGACGGAAGCTCCGGCGGTGGCCAGGGCGGCGAGGAGGACACGAGACACAGTTGTTGTTTTGACTGGCATGTAGCGACTAGCCTTCGATCTTTGCTATGAAACTTGCGCGAACCTGCGCGCTTGTTACAAGGCAAATCCCGTGCCAGCCACCGTGCACTGCTTTGGACAGTTGTTGTCGCGGCAGCAGCTCATCCCGGCAGGCGGTTCGGGCATCCGGCTCTTGTTACGATCGGCGACACAGTTTTACGTGTCCTCGCCTCATCCCATGCATCCATCTCGCCCCACCTACGCCGTCGGCATTGACCTGGGCACCAGCCACACGGTCGTGGCAAGCGTTGCGCTGGACGGTGCGACTGGCGATATCGCACTGCTCGATATTCCGCAGCGCAACACGGCTGGTGAGATCGTGGCTCAGTATCTGCTGCCTTCGGTGCGTTATCAGGCTGCAAAGGGCGAGCTGGGCGAGGCCTGGCAGCAGCCCTGGCCGCCGCAGGGCGCGGATGAAGCGGCGCCTGCCGTCATAGGCCGCTGGGCGCGAGATCTGGGGGCTGCTGTGCCGGGACGGCTGGTGGCCAGTGCCAAAAGCTGGCTCTCGCACACCGGCGTGGATCGCACGGCCGCCATCCTGCCCTGGGGGGCTGGCGAGGACGTGGCCAAGGTATCGCCGCTGGCGGCGTCGAGCTCCTACCTGGCCCATGTGAAAGCAGCATGGGACAAAGCCCATCCCGAAGCGCCACTGCACCAGCAAAGCGTGGTGCTGACGGTGCCCGCCTCATTTGACGAAGGTGCACGTGCGCTGACGCTGGAGGCCGCGCAGATGGCGGGTCTGCCGCGCGTGCAGCTGCTGGAGGAGCCCAAGGCCGCGTTTCACGACTGGCTGGTGCTGCAGGGCAATGAGCTGGCCGCGCAACTGGTGGACAGCCGGCTGGTGCTGGTGGTGGATGTGGGCGGGGGAACTACCGATCTGACACTGATCCGCGTGGATGCGTCCGCCGAAGGCAGCCTGCCCACGCTGACGCGTACGGCCGTCGGAGAGCACCTGATGCTGGGCGGCGACAACATGGATCTGGCGCTGGCTCACCAACTCGAATCTGCATTTGCTGGCGAAGGTCAGAAGCTCCCTGCACAGCGCTTTGCCCAGCTGGTCCAGCGCTGCCGCATGGCCAAGGAGCAGTTGCTGGCGCAGAACGCCCCAGAGCAGATCGGCATCACCTTGCTGGGGGGCGGCAGCAAACTGCTGGCCGCTACCCAAAGCGTCACGCTGACCCGCGAGCAGGTGCGGCAGTCGGTGGTCGACGGCTTTTTGCCGGTTGTGCAGATCAGCGATATGCCCGCCAGGCGGCAGGGCGCGCTGCGCGGCTTTGGTCTGCCCTATCCGGCCGATGCGGCCATCAGCCGTCATCTGGCGCATTTTCTTGCCCAGCATGCAAGTGAAGGTTTGCCCGATACCGTGCTGCTCAACGGCGGCGTGTTCCATGCCCATGCCATGGTGCAGCGTCTGACGCAATTGCTTGACCGGTGGCGCGGCAGCCCGGTGCGCGTGCTGCACAACCCGCACCCGGACTGGGCCGTGGCGCGCGGTGCTGCGGCCTACGGGCTGGCCCGCCGTCAGGCAGAGCTGGCGGTGGCGCAGATTGCTGCGCCAAATCAGCCGGCAGCACGCGCCGGGCAAGCGTCGGCAGCGATCAAGCCCATGGTGCCGCGCATTGGCGGCGGTTCGGCGCGCAGCTACTGGCTGCTGCTGCCGGGCAAGAGGGGCGAGGCTCCGCAAGGCCTGTGCCTGCTGCCGCGTGGCACGGAAGAGGGCGTGCGCATGGTGCTCTCTGGCCGGCGTTTTGCGCTCAAGCTGGGCCAGGCCGTGCGCTTCAATTTGCTGGCCAACAGCCAGAGCCACGCGCCCGTGCAGGCCGGCCAGATTGCACCCTTGACCGGCGATGGCTGGGTAGAGCTGCCGCCACTGGCCACCGTTCTGCCAGCGCCCGAAGGCAGCTCTGCGGCCCAGGTCGAGGTGCAACTGCAAGCCTGCATGAGCGAGGTCGGCACGCTGGAAGTGCGCTGCGTCGCCGTGCAGGATGCGGGCCAGTCCTGGCTGCTGCCCTTTGCTGTACGCGGTGCTTCGGCTTCGGAGCCCATAGCTGGCAGTGCGGGTGGGCAAAGCGCTGAAGGCCAAAAACAGTCTGATTCTTTGGCAGCCAGGCTGCCCGAAGCCGTGTCACTGTTGGACCGTATCTTCGGCACGCAGGCGCAGGAGGTGACGGTCCGGGAAGTGCGCCAGCTGCGCCAGTCGCTCGAGAGAGTCCTCGGCCCGCGTGAGGGCTGGGAGCTGGACCTGCTGCGTGCCTTGTTCGATGCACTGCTGGCCCGTTCCAGGCGCCGCCGCCGCACGGCCGACCATGAGCGCGTCTGGTTCAACCTTGCCGGCTGGTGTCTGCGTCCCGGCGTGGGGGCGCAGCTCGATGGCTGGCGCATAGACCAGGTCTGGGCCCTGTATGGCCAGGGCCTGGGTCATGCCAAAGAGGCTGCCAACTGGACGGAGTGGTGGGTGTTCTGGCGCCGCGTGGCTGCGGGTCTGAACGAGGCCCGGCAGATGGAGCTGCTCGAAGACGTGGCCGCTCAGATGCAAAAAGCCGTGCAGCAGAATACGCGCGGCAAATCCAGCCATGGCAGCTATGACGACATGCTGCGCCTGTTCGCGGCCATGGAGGCAGTGCCCTGGCAGTACCGCCAGGAAATGGGGCAGTGGATGCTGCAGCGTCTCAGGCGCGAGGATGAAACCGTGCAGACCTGGTGGGCCATAGGCCGCCTGGCGGCACGCCAATCGCTGGCCGCCAACGCCCATCTGGTGATGCCGCCCGAGGCGGCGCTGGAGTTCCTGAACGCCACGCTGGCCCAGGACTGGCGCAAGAACGAAACCGCGATGTTTGCTGCCGTGCAGATGGCCCGCATGACGGGTGACCGCGCGCGCGATCTGCCCGATGCCATCAGAGCGCAGGTGCTGGAGAAGATGCGCAGCAGCGGTGCGCCTGAGCGCTGGCTGACCATGGTCGAGCAGGTGGTGCAGATGGAGGCCGAGGATCACAAGCGCAGTCTGGGCGACAGCCTGCCGCCGGGTCTGGTGCTGTTGTGAAGAGGCCGTGCCGCCGCAGCCAGGCTTGGAGTCACTGCATTTGCAGGAGGCAGCCCCTGCCAAACACGATGGCCGAACAGTGAGTGCTGTTCAGGCCGCCCCGCGAGCGATGCAAGAATGGTCTGTTGCATGGACGGCAGGCCAGCATGGAGGGCTGGCAGCATCCATGTCCACCACCACAGGAAATGATTGCCATGAAGTTTGAAGAAGCTGCGCGCATCGAGATGGCGCGAAACGCTATGTCTATCTCTGGAACCCGACGCCGCCCGCTACTGCTGGCGGCGGTGGCTGCCGTGGTGGCGGCTCCTCTGACGCAAGCATTGGCGCAGGGCGGCAACTGGCCTGCCAAGCCGATTACCTTTGTCGTGCCCCAGGCACCGGGCGGTGCCAACGATGTGATTGCGCGAGCCGTGGCGCAGGGGCTGGAGAATTCGCTGGGCCAGCCCGTCATCGTGGAAAACCGCGCCGGTGCCAACGGCAATCTGGGCACGGGCCAGGTGGCGCGCAGCGCGGCCGACGGCTACACCTTTCTCGTGACGGCGCAAAGCGCCTACACCATCAATCCGGCGCTTTATTCCAGGGTGCCGTTCGATCCCATCAAGGATTTCACCCCCGTAATGCAGCTGGCCGTCGCGCCTTATCTGCTGGTGGTGAACCCGAACTTTCCGGCCAAAAATCTGGACGAGCTGGTGGCCTACGCCAAGGCGCATCCGGGCAAGGTGGAATACGCTTCTGCCGGCAACGGCACGCTCAACCATCTGCTGGGCGAGATGCTGAAGAAGCAGAAGAACGTGAGCCTGCTGCATGTGCCTTACAAGGGGGCGTCGGCTGCCGCCACCGATGTGGTGGCCGGCCAGTTGCCGGTGACCTTTGGCAGCTTTCCCGGCGTGATGCCTTTTGTCAGCAGCGGCAAGCTGCGCGTGCTGGGCGTGGCGTCAGACAGGCCGACCTCGCTGGCGCCCGAGATACCCGTGCTGGGCAAGGGCCTGGCCGTGACCAGCTGGTACGGCTTGTTCGCACCGGCCGGTACGCCGCAGCCGGTGGTGGACAAGCTCTATCAGGCCGTGAAGACGGTGCTGGCCAGGCCCGAGATGGCCGAGCGCCTCAAGACTCTGGGCGCCGAGCGCGTGGAGTCCACGCCGCAAAGCTTCAAGGCCATGCTGCCGGCCGAGCTGGCGTACTGGAAGCAGGTGGTCAAGGACTCCGGCGCGCATATCGACTAAAGGGGACGCAGCTTGTTGATACATCTGGCCGCTGCCGGGCCCTTTCGTCGCTCACGGGCGGGGTTGACCCTGCTCATTGCGATGGTCATTGCCATCGGGCTGGCCTCGCGCCGGGGCTACATACCCTTTCCCGCCGTGCTGGGCAACTATCCGGGCGATGCGCTCTGGGCCTGGGTGGTGCTGCTGTGCGTGGCCTGGCTGCGGCCGGCCATCACGCGCGGCAAGCTCATGGCATGGTCACTGGTCATCGCCTTTGCCATCGAGTTCCTGCAGCTCTATCAGGCCCCCTGGATGCAGGCCCTGCGTGCCAACAAGCTGGCCTATCTGGTGCTGGGCAACGGCTTCGACCCCCTGGATCTGCTGGCCTATGTCGTGGGAATCGGTGTGGGCGTCATGGTGGACTGGTTCTGGGAGAGGCGGCAGCGTCGCCTTGCCTGAGATGGCATGAAATGTGCTGATCGTCCATGGCATCAACATGACGACAAGCACTACCCCATGAAAACGCCTCTGCACTATCTGGTGGCTGCAAGGCAAAGCGAGATTGCCGAGCTGGAGCAGATCAGCCGCGCCAGCAGCCTGGTGGCGAGCATGTCCGAGCTCGTCCATGCGCTGCAGAAAGAGCGCGGGCTCTCGAATATCTTTCTGGTCAGCGGCGGAGCACAGGCGCAGCAGAGCCTGCTCGACCATGGCCTTCATGTGGACCGGGTCATGGAGCGGGTCTGCCTTGCGCTTGAAGAGCTGGGCGCGCGGGCGCCGGGCGCGCATGGCGCTCGCTTGTTCAATGCGATCGCCAATGCGCTGCAAGGCTTTGAAGCCCTGCCGCTGCTGCGCCGCCGGCGCGATGCGCTGCAGCTCAGTGCCGAGGATTGCACACAGGCACTGATCCGCATGATTGCGGCCTGCCTGACCGTGGTGTTCGAGGCGGCGGACAGCGCTTGCGATCCCGATATCGCGAAATTGCTGGTGGCGCTGTTTCATTTCATGCAGGGCAAGGAGCTGGCGGGCCAGGAGCGCGCCACGGGAGTTGCGGCGTTTACCGCAGGGGTCGGCAGGACGGAGCGTCAGCGCCATTGGCTGCATCTGATCGAGTCGCAGGAGCGCTGCTTTCAGGTGTTTGCGGATTTCGCAAGCCCCTCGGGGATGGCGCGCTGGCAGCAGCAATGCGGGGCCTGCCCCGATATGACGGTGATCGAGCGGCTGCGTCGCATGGGTTGCACGGCCGGTGACGGCCTGCCGCTGGACCGCGGCCTGAGCGCACCCTGGTTCGAAGCCTGCTCCAGCCGGCTCGATGCCATGCACCAGATTGAGGCATTCCTGGCCGAGGAGCTGCAGACCCAGTGTCTGCGCAAGCTGGAGCAGGCCGGTGCGGCGCTGAGCCAGCAACTGGCGCTGCTGGAGATGCAGCCGCAGCCCGGGACTCGCGCCGAAGCGGCTGCGGCCTTTCTGGGGGGCACGCAGTCAACTGCCTCCTTGCCTGCCGAGGGTGCGTACGGGTTGCAGCTCGAGAAAAGCATCGTCTTGCTGGTGCAGGAGCAATCCATGCGGCTGCAGGACATGCAGACCGAAATCGACAAGGCACGTGCCACGCTCAAGGAGCGCAAGACCATAGAGCGGGCCAAGGGCGTGCTCATGAACTACCGCCAGCTCAGCGAGGGCGATGCCTACAAGCTGATCCGCCAGACGGCCATGAACCAGAACCGGCGCATGCTGGATGTGGCCGAAGCGATTCTGGCCACGGTGGACCTGCTGCCGGGCAGCACCAATTCATAGCGCTTGGCAGCTCGGTGTTTGTTGCGCTGCACCAAATATGGGCCAAAACCGGAAGCGCAAAGCATGCTCCGCCTCTGATCAAGGTCTGGCATGGTTTGTGCATGACTGTTGATGTCAAGCAGACCAAAGGCGGTCGCGCTTAAAGCGTTATTACGAGTGACCTGGGACAACGGCGTCCTTTTCTCCTCACACCCGAGGAGGGAAGGGCGCCTTTTTGTTTTCCGGATCGCCTTCACCACGATTCTTGATGGAGTTTTCTCATGAGCCAGCGCCTTCCTTCGTCTACTGCTCCTGCTCCCGAGCCCGTATCTGCCGGTGGCCGGCGTGAGTTTCTGCGTGTGGCCGGCGCTGCTGCCCTCTATGGCACGCTGGGCCACCATGGCGCCTGGGCCGCAGGCTCCGACGCGCCGGAGAAGAAAGAGGTCAAGATCGGCTTCATCCCGCTGACCGATTGCGCCAGCGTGGTCATGGCCTCTGTGCTGGGCTTCGATCAGAAGTACGGCGTGAAGATCGTTCTCAGCAAGGAGGCGAGCTGGGCCGGCGTGCGCGACAAGCTGGTCAACGGCGAGCTGGACTTCGCCCATGTGCTCTACGGCCTGGTCTACGGCCTGCACCTGGGCGTGGGTGGCCCCAAGAAGGACATGGCCGTGCTCATGGGGCTGAACAACAACGGCCAGGCGATCACGCTGTCCAAGGCCCTTGCCGACAAGGGCGCGGTCGACGGAGCCAGTCTGGCCAAGGTCATGGCCAGGGAAAAGCGCGAATACACCTTCGCCGGCACCTTCCCCACCGGCACCCACGCCATGTGGATGCATTACTGGCTGGCGGCTGCGGGTATCAACCCTATATCCGAGGCCAAGCTGATCACCGTGCCGCCGCCCCAGATGGTGGCCAATATGCGCGTGGGCAATATGGATGGCTTCTGTGTGGGCGAACCCTGGAACCATCGCGCCATCATGGATGGCATCGGCATTACGGCCAACACCACACAGGACATCTGGAAGGATCACCCCGAGAAGGTGCTGGGCGCCACGGGCGAGTTCGCGCAGAAAAATCCCAACACGTGCCGCGCCGTGATGATGGCGATTCTGGAGGCCGGCCGCTGGATCGACGTCAGCCTGCAGAACAAGACAAAGATGGCCGAGACCGTGGCCCAGAAGTCCTATATCAATACCAGTGTGGACGCCATCAACCAGCGCATTCTGGGCCGCTACCAGAATGGCCTGGGCAAGACCTGGGACGACCCCAACCACATGAAGTTCTTCAACGACGGGGCCGTGAACTTCCCCTATCTGTCGGACGGCATGTGGTTCCTCACCCAGCACAAGCGCTGGGGTCTGCTCAAGGCCCATCCCGACTATCTGGCCGTGGCCAAGCAGATCAACCGCATCGACCTCTACCAGCAGGCGGCAAGCCAGCTCAAGGTCAGCGTGCCCAAGGATGTACTGCGCACCAGCAAGCTGATTGACGGCGTGGTGTGGGACGGCAAGAACCCTGCCCAGTATGCCGACAGCTTCAAGATCAAGGCCTGAGGCCGCCACCCGACAGGAGAACCACCATGGTCAGTGCCGTACTTCACTCACCGCTCGAACTCGATCCCCCGCACGATCCGCAACTGGCAGCCCAGGCGGCCAATGATGCGCTGCTCGAAACTTCAAAAGAGATAGCTGCTGGCGCACAACTTGTAAAGGCTGAAGTGCAAAAAGATATCAAACCCAAAGCGATAGTCACGGCTCCGGTTGCGGTGGCACCCAGCCGCTTGCGCCAATGGGCTGAACAGCTATTTGGTCAGGCTCTGCCGCCGCTGCTGGGGCTGGCGCTGCTGGTCGGGCTGTGGTCGCTGGTCTCCAGCAGCACCGGCAAGAGCATTCCGACCCCGGCCGAGACCTGGGAGCAGGCCTTGCAGGTGTTCAGCGATCCCTTCTACCGCAACGGACCCAATGACCAGGGCGTGGGCTGGAACGTGCTGTCCTCGCTGCAGCGCGTGGCCCTGGGTTTCGGTCTGGCGGCGCTGGTCGGCATTCCTTTGGGCTTCGTGATCGGGCGCTTCAGCTTTCTGTCGCGCATGTTCAACCCCTTGATCAGCCTGCTGCGTCCGGTGTCGCCGCTGGCCTGGCTGCCGATCGGCCTGCTGGTGTTCAAGGGCGCCAATCCGGCAGCCATCTGGACCATCTTCATCTGCTCGATCTGGCCCATGGTCATCAACACCGCCGTGGGCGTGCAGCGTGTGCCCCAGGACTATATGAATGTGGCGCGCGTGCTCAATCTGTCGGAGTGGAAGATCGCCACCACCATTCTGTTTCCTGCCGTGCTGCCCTATATGCTGACCGGCGTGCGCCTGGCCGTGGGCACGGCCTGGCTGGTGATCGTGGCCGCCGAGATGCTGACGGGCGGCGTGGGCATAGGCTTCTGGGTCTGGGACGAATGGAACAACCTCAACGTCAAGAACATCATCATCGCCATCTTCGTGATCGGCATCGTGGGCCTGGTGCTGGAGTGGGCCCTGGTCAAGCTGGCTTCGGCCTTTACGTTTGAAGAGGTGAAGACTTAACCCACCCCTGAGCCGCGCCCTCGGGCGCGTCACCCCCTCAAGGGGGCACCACCGATGGCTCGGCAAAGCCGGCGCCACGGTGGCCTCGGAAAAAAGCAAGGAGTACCTCATGCATACATCTCTCAGCACCAAGTACATCGAGATCCACGGGGTGGAGCAGACCTTCAAGACCGCCAAGGGTCTGTTTCCCGCACTGCGCGACATCAACCTGAACATTGCCAAGGGCGAGTTCGTCAGTCTCATCGGGCATTCGGGCTGCGGCAAGTCGACGCTGCTCAATCTGATTGCCGGCCTGACCATTCCCTCGGGCGGTGCATTGCTGTGCGCCAACAAGGAAATCAAGGGCCCCGGCCCCGAGCGTGCGGTGGTCTTCCAGAATCATTCGCTGCTGCCCTGGCTGAGCTGCTGGGGCAATGTGCACCTGGCCGTGGAGCGTGTCTTCGGCAAGCGCGAAAGCAAGGCACAGCTGGCGCAGCGCACCGATGCGGCGCTGGCCATGGTGGGCCTCAGTCATGCGGCGCAAAAGCGCCCCGGCGAAATCTCGGGCGGCATGAAGCAGCGCGTGGGCATTGCCCGCGCCCTGTCCATGGAGCCCCAGGTGCTGCTCATGGACGAGCCCTTCGGCGCTCTCGACGCCCTGACGCGTGCCAAGCTGCAGGACGAGTTGCTGGAGATCGTGGCACGCACCCAGAGCACCGTGGTCATGGTCACGCACGATGTGGACGAGGCCGTGCTGCTGTCCGACAAGATCGTGATGATGACCAACGGTCCCGCTGCCACGATTGGCGAGGTGCTGCATGTAGAGCTGCCACGCCCGCGCAGCCGGGTGGAGCTGGCTGAGGATGCCCAGTATCAAAGCTACCGCAAGGCGGTGATCGACTTCCTCTACACGCGTCAGGGCCATGTGGAGAAGGCGGCCTGAGCCTTTTTGATTTCAAGCTGCATGGCGCCTTGGGGCGCCATGTTTGTTTTGCACAGCAATAAAGCGGCCATGCACAAAAGCAGTGCATGCAGCGGGATGGAATAGTCTCTGCAGGCTGAGAAAAGCTGGCACAGCAATTGCGTGTTGTTCAGCGTGGCCAAGGTGGGTCACCGGGGGATGGTGCAAGGCTGGACCAGAACCCACAGACAAAGACGTCTACGCGTTCATGCAAGTCATGAAGCGCGCAGACGTCTTTTTTTTGGCTTTGCAAATGCCCACGGGGACTCAGATGAAAAAATCCAAACTGGTCATGATTGGTAACGGAATGGCAGGCGTGCGCGCGCTGGAAGAGCTGCTGGCCATTGCCCCCGATCTGTACGACATCACGGTCTTCGGCGCCGAGCCGCATCCCAACTACAACCGCATTCTGCTGTCGCCCGTGCTCGCCGGCGAGCAGACGCTCGGCGATATCGTGCTCAACGACTGGTCCTGGTACCAGGACCACCATATCTTGCTGCACGCCGGCTATACCGTGACGGCCGTCGACCGGGCCCGGCGCACGGTGCATGCGGTCAATGCTCTGGGCGAGAGTGCCAGCGCCGAGTACGACCGCCTGATCATGGCGACGGGCTCCAAGCCCTTCATCCTGCCCATCCCCGGCAAGGACCTGGAGGGCGTGCTGGCCTACCGCGACATTGCCGACACCGAGGCCATGATCGAAGCGGCAAAGACACTCAAGCATGCAGTGGTGATAGGTGGTGGCCTGCTGGGACTGGAAGCGGCCAACGGCCTCATGAAGCGCGGCATGCAGGTCACCGTGGTGCATGTCGGCGACTGGCTGATGGAGCGTCAGCTCGACGATCAGGCGGGCCGGATGCTGCAGAAATCGCTGGCCGAGCGCGGCATGCAGTTCCGCATGCAGGCACAGACGCAGGAGCTGCTGGGCGACGAAGACGGCGGGCGCAGTGGTCGCGTGCGCGCCGTGCGTTTCAAGGACGGCAGCGAGATCCCGGCCGAACTGGTGGTGATGGCCGTGGGCATTCGCCCCAGCACCGAACTGGCGGAGTCCATGCATCTGCATGTGAGTCGCGGCATCGTGGTCAGCGACACGCTGCAGACCGTGACCGATCCGCGCATCTATGCCGTGGGCGAATGCGCGGCACACCGAGGCATTGCCTACGGACTGGTGGCGCCCCTGTTCGAGCAGGGCAAGGTGCTGGCCAACCATCTTGCGGAGTTCGGCATCGGCCGCTATCTGGGTTCGCTGACCTCGACCAAGCTCAAGGTCACGGGCATCGATCTGTTCTCTGCAGGCGATTTCCAGGGCGGTGGCGATACCGAGGAAATCCTCATGAGCGACCCCTATGCGGGGGTCTACAAGAAGCTGGTCATCAAGGACGACAAGCTGGTCGGTGCCTGCCTGTACGGCGACACGGTGGACGGCAGCTGGTACTTCAAGCTGCTGCGCGAGGGCCGCAGCGTTGCCGATATCCGCGACAAGCTGATGTTCGGTGAATCCAATCTCGGCGATACCGGCCACCAGGGCCAGAGCAAGGCCGCGGCCATGGCCGACGGCGACGAGGTCTGCGGCTGCAACGGCGTGACCAAGGGCGCGATCTGCAAGGCCATCAAGGACAAGGGCCTGTTCACACTCGACGATGTGCGCAAGCACACCAAGGCCAGTGCCAGCTGCGGCTCCTGCACCGGGCTGGTGGAGCAGATCATCATGTTCACGGCCGGCGGCGACTACTCGGCCGCTCCCAAGACCAAGGCCATGTGCGGCTGCACCGACCACGGGCACCAGGCCGTGCGCGATGCGATCCGCGAGCACAAGCTGCTGAGCACGGATGCGGTGTTCCGCTTCATGGAGTGGCGCACGCCCAATGGCTGTGCCTCCTGCCGCCCGGCCGTCAACTACTACCTGATCAGCACCTGGCCCAAGGAAGCCAGGGACGACCCGCAAAGCCGCTTCATCAACGAACGCAGCCACGCGAATATCCAGAAGGACGGAACCTACAGCGTGATTCCGCGCATGTGGGGCGGCGAGACCACGGCCTCCGAGCTGCGCCGCATTGCCGATGTGGTGGACAAGTACCAGATCCCCACCGTGAAGGTCACGGGCGGCCAGCGCATCGATCTGCTGGGCGTGAAGAAGGAGGATCTGCAGGCCGTCTGGAACGATATCGGCATGCCCTGCGGCCATGCCTATGCCAAGGCATTGCGCACGGTCAAGACCTGTGTGGGCAGCGAATGGTGCCGCATGGGCACGCAGGACAGCACCCAGATGGGCAAGGACCTGGAGCGCGCCATGTGGCGCATGTACGCACCGCACAAGGTGAAGTTCGCGGTCAGCGGCTGCCCGCGCAACTGCGCGGAGTCCGGCATCAAGGATGTGGGAATCATCGGCGTGGACTCGGGCTGGGAGATGTATGTGGGCGGCAACGGCGGCATCAAGACCGAGGTAGCGCATTTCTTCACCAAGCTCAAGACCGCCGAAGAGGTGATGGAGTACACGGGCGCCTTCATGCAGCTGTACCGCCTGGAAGGCTGGTATCTGGAGCGCACGGTGCACTACATCAACCGCGTGGGTCTGGACCATGTCAAGCGACGCATTCTCGACGATGCCGAGGGCCGAAGGGCACTGTGGGAGCAGCTGCAGTTTGCACTGGACGGCGAGCCCGATCCCTGGTTCGAGACCGACAAGGCATCCGTGGACGCGCGCCAGTTTCAGGCTCTGCCTGCTGATGTGTCAGTTATTGCCTGAAACCGAGAACCTCTTTCAATTTTTCAGCAATTTACGAACCTGGCGCGGCATAGCCAAGGGACGGCGAGCAAGGGCCTGGGCGGCCCCGCCGTCCCGTAGTGAGGCCGTCGTCCCCCTCCCGCGAAGTGAGAGAGGGGGAAGCCGCAAAGCGGCTCAGGGGAAGCTTAGGAGATGTAAATGAGCGAATGGATTTCTATCTGCACGATGGACGACATCCCCGTGCTGGGAGCACGCCGCGTAGCGCGTGCACAAGGGCTGGATGTGGCCGTGTTCCGCAATGCCGACGACGAGGTGTTTGCGCTGCTGGACCGCTGCCCGCACAAGGGCGGTCCGCTGTCGCAAGGCATTGTGTTCGGGCGCAGCGTGGCCTGCCCGCTGCACAACTGGACGATTGCGCTGAGCTCCGGCGAGGCGGCTGCGCCCGACGAGGGCTGCACGCCTTATTTCAGCGTGCGTGTGCAGGACGGTGCGGTGCAACTGCGTGCCGACGAACTGGCCAGCCGAGCACTGGAGCAGACCCGCCCGCATGCCGGTCCTGCGCACTGCGCGGGCAAATCCGGCTGCGCTACGGCCTAGTGTCTCTGTTGATATGAAATGAATAGCTGCATGCGCCTACTCAGAAGGCGTTACAGCATGATTTCACTGAAAGTCTGCCATGCATGAGACCCGATCCACCTGTCCCTGCTGCGGCGTGGGCTGCGGACTCGCCTTCGGCGGTCCGCGTTGCGGCGGCCCGCGCAGGAGTGAACATGGGCGCCGCAGCCTCTCTTCGGTGACGCCATGAAAGAAACCAAATCCACTTGCCCCTATTGCGGTGTCGGCTGCGGCGTGATCATCGAGTCCGATGGCCTGCAGATTACTGGCGTGCGCGGCGATCCCGAGCATCCTGCCAACTTCGGACGTCTGTGCACCAAGGGCAGCACCCTGCATCTGACGGCCGCGCCCGCCTATGCCCAGCAGGCACGCCTGCTGCAGCCCATGCGCAGGCTGGAGCGGACATCCGCACCGCAGGCCGTGAGCTGGGATCAGGCCCTGGACGAGCTGGCGGCGTGTATCGCCGGCATTCACGCCGCTCATGGACCCGATGCTCTGGGTTTCTATCTCAGCGGCCAGCTGCTGACCGAGGACTACTACGTCTTCAACAAACTGGTCAAAGGCCTGCTGGGCACCAACAATCTCGACACCAATTCGCGCCTGTGCATGAGCAGCGCCGTGGCCGGCTACAAGGCCACGCTGGGCGCCGATGCACCACCGGCCTGCTATGAGGACATAGATCTGGCCGGCTGCATGCTCATCACGGGCAGCAACATGGCCTGGGCGCATCCGATTCTGTTCAGGCGTGTGGAAGAGGCCAGGGCGCGCAATCCGCAGCTCAGGATCATCGTGGCCGATCCGCGCCGTACCGAGACCGCAGAGCTGGCCGATCTCTATTTGCCGCTGCAGCCGGGCAGCGATGTGATGCTGTTTCACGGTCTGCTGCACATCATGCTGTGGGAGGGCTGGACGGACAGCGCCTTCATCGCGCAGCACACCAGCGGCTTTGCACAGCTCAAGGAACTGGTGCGCGAAGCCACGCCCGAGAAGGTCGCTGCCATCTGCGGCCTGCCCGTGGCGGACCTGTACCAGGCGGCGCGCTGGATGGCGCTGGGCGGTGCCCAGGAGCCGACGGATGTGCGTCGCCCCACGCTCAGCCTGTACTGCCAGGGTCTCAACCAGAGCCGCAGCGGCACGGCCAATAATGCGGCGCTGATCAACCTGCATCTGGCGACGGGCCAGATCGGCAGGCCTGGTGCCGGGCCTCTGTCGCTGACGGGCCAGCCCAATGCCATGGGCGGGCGCGAGGTGGGCGGACTGTCGAATCTGCTCAGCGCGCATCGCGATCTGGCCAACGCCGAGCACCGGACCGAAGTGGCACGGCTATGGGGGGTGGAGTCGATTCCCGCGCAGCCCGGCAAATCCGCGCTGGAGATGTTCGAGGCCGCTGCCGACGGCCAGATCAAGGCCTTGTGGATTGCCTGTACCAACCCCGCGCAGAGCATGCCCGAACAGGCCATGGTGCGCAGGGCGCTGGAGCGTGCTGAGCTGGTGGTGGTGCAGGAGGCTTTTGCCGCGACCGAGACCACGGCCTATGCCGACTGGTTGCTGCCAGCCTCCACCTGGGGCGAGAAGCTGGGCACCGTCACGAACAGCGAGCGACGCATCTCGCGGGTGCGCGCCGCTGTGGTCGCGCCGGGGGCGGCACGCCATGACTGGCAGATAGGCGTGCAACTGGCGCAGCGTCTGGAAGAGCATCTGCGGCCCTCGCTGCCAAGCTTGTTTCCCTATGACACCGCGAATGCCGACGCGGGTGCAGAAGCCATCTGGAACGAGCATCGCGAATCCACACATGGGCGCGATCTGGATATCACGGGTCTGAGCTGGGCGATGCTGGAGGTCAAGGGACCCCAGCAATGGCCCATGCCACAAGGCGCCAGCCAGGGCCGCCAGCGTCTGTATGGCGATGCGGTGTTTGCGACGACGGACGGGCGCGCACGCTTTGACGTCCAGGCCTGGCAGGCGCCGGCCGTGCCGCGCGATGCGCGGCATCCGTTCAGTCTCAATACCGGTCGCCTGCGCGATCAATGGCATGGCATGACGCGCACTGGCCAGCTGGGACGCCTGTTCGCCCATGTCAGCGAACCGCAGCTGCAGGTCAATCCCCAGGACATGCAGCGCCTGCAGCTGCAGGAGGGCGATCTGGTCCACCTGTCCAGCCGCTATGGCGCCATTGTGTTGCCCGTTCAGGCTGACCCGGGCTTGCAGCCCGCACAGCTGTATCTGCCCATGCACTGGGGCAGCATGTACCTGAGCGGCCTGGGCTCCAAGGGGCAGCGGCTTGCGGGTGTCAACGCCTTGACCACGCCCGAGCGCTGCCCGCGCTCCAAGCAGCCAGAACTCAAGCATGTGGCCGTGAAGCTGCTCAAGGCCGAGCTGCCCTGGACCTGTCTGGGCATGGCCTGGCTGGATGAACGGCAGGTGCAGTCGGTTCGCCAGGCTTTGACCGAACTGATGGCCGAATTCGACTTCGCCAGCTGTGTGCTGTTCGGGCGCGCCGTGCCGCTTGAAAAAGCGGATCAGGGTCGCACCGGCGTGCAGTTCCGCGCGGCGGCCTATGCGCAGCCCGATGCCGAAGTGCTGGCGCGGCTGCACAGCCTGCTGCAGCTCGATGGCCCGCAGGCCATGCGCTATGCCGATGCGCGTCGCCAATGCAGCCGGGCCATGGCGATAGGCCGGCAGACCGAGGAGCCCAGGCTCGATGCTTTTTTGCTTTGCGGCGATGCCAGCGCCGGCCGCTGGCTGGGGCCGGTACTGCGCGACGAGCAATCGGTGCAAAGCTATGGGCGTCTGCTGCTGTCCTCGGGTGCCAAGCCGCCCGCCGCCATGCCGGCCCGGTCGCCACAGATATGTGCCTGCATGAATGTGGATGAGGCCAGCATCAGCTCGGCACTGACTGCGTGCGAGGGCTCCGCCGACGAGCGACTCGCCCAGCTCAAGTCTTCCCTGGGTTGCGGCACGCGCTGCGGCTCCTGCATTCCAAGGATCAAGCAACTGGTGCATGCGACGCCTGCGCCGCAGTCGGCAGCCCTTCCGGTTGCTGCCTAGATTTCGATGTCCGGCAATGCATATGAAAGGCCAGCCATGACAAACAGCCATGCCACTTCCCTGCCGCCCGTGGGCCGCTGCTATCTGGTCGGTGCCGGCCCCGGCGATCCGGAGCTGCTCACGCTCAAGGCGCTGAGACTGATCCAGTCCGCCACGCTGCTGCTGGCCGACGACCTGGTGTCTGCCGACATCGTGAAGCTTGCCAGCGCTAGCGCCCGCGTCGTCCATGTGGGCAAGCGCGGCGGGCGCGAAAGCACCTCACAGGAATTCATCGAAAAGCTCATGATCCTGGCGGCGCGCCAGGGCGAGCTGGTGGTGCGCCTCAAGGGCGGCGATCCCTTCATCTTCGGCCGTGGCGGCGAGGAGGTCGAGCATCTGCGCACAGCCGGAATCGCCGTGGAAGTGGTCAACGGCATCACCGCAGGGCTGGCGGCCGCCACCAGCCTGGGCGTGCCGCTGACCCATCGCGACCATGCCCATGGCGTGGTGTTCATCACAGGTCACGCCAAGCCGGGCAGCGCCGGCCATGACTGGCAACTGCTGGCCGGCACGGCCCGCATGCTGGGGCTGACGCTGGTGATCTACATGGGCGTTGCCACTGCTGGCATCATCCAGCAGCAGCTGCTGGCCGGCGGACTGCCGGCTACGACTCCCGTGGCCCTGGTCCAGAACGCCAGCCTGCCCGCACAGCAGCAGATACTGACCGATCTGGGGCAGATGACGCAGGCGCTGGCATGCAGCGGACTGGGCAGTCCCTGCGTGTTCGTGGTGGGCGACGTCGTCGGTCTTGCCGCATCGTCGGAAGCCGGCCTTGACGTCCTGCTGGAGCAGGTGCAGCTGCGCCGCGCCGTGGGTGCGTAAAGCCCGATTGCTGACAGCTGTCTCCCTTTTGTCTGAGTGCCGAGCCTGCATGACTAGAATTTGTCCGGTAACCCCTGAACATTTGTCACACCCGGCCTCGTCAGTCTGCAGGGGGATAGCGGCGGCCGACACCTATGAGTCATGCGATGAGCACTGCATATCCTGATACCCAGCTTTTGATCGACGGTCAGTGGCAGGACGCTGCCAGCGGCAAGAAAATTGATGTGCGCAACCCGGCAAGCGGCGAGGTGATTGGCCGTGTGGCCCATGCCGATATTGCCGACCTGGACCGCGCCCTGGCGGCGGCAGACAAGGGCTTTCAGGTCTGGCGCAAGGTGTCTGCCCATGAGCGCGGCGCCATCATGCGCCGTGCAGCAGCCCTGCTCAAGGAGCGTGCCGACGAGATCGCCGCGCTGCTGACGCAGGAGCAGGGCAAGCCGCTGGCCGAGGCCAAGGTGGAAATCATTGCCGGCGCCGGCATCATCGAATGGTTTGCCGACGAGGCTCTGCGTGTCTATGGCCGCATCGTGCCTTCGCGTCGCCCCGAGCAGCAGCAACTGGTGATCAAGGAGCCCGTGGGGCCCGTGGCTGCCTTCACGCCCTGGAACTTCCCCGTCAACCAGATCGTGCGCAAGATCGGCGCGGCCCTGGCTTCGGGCTGCTCCTTCCTGGTCAAGGCCCCCGAAGAAACTCCGGCCTCGCCCGCAGCGCTGCTCAAGTGTTTCGTCGATGCCGGCATTCCTGCAGGTGTCGTGGGCCTGGTCTATGGCAACCCCGCACAGATTTCCGAATATCTGATTGCCCATCCGGTGATCCGCAAGGTGACCTTTACGGGCTCTACGGCCGTGGGCAAGCAACTGGCAGCGCTGGCCGGCCTGCACATGAAGCGCTCCACCATGGAGCTCGGCGGCCATGCCCCCGTGATCGTGGCCGAGGATGCCGACGTGCAACTGGCCGTCAAGGCCGCAGGCGCGGCCAAGTTCCGCAACGCGGGCCAGGTCTGCATCTCGCCCACGCGCTTTCTGGTGCACAACAGCGTGCGCGAGGAGTTCACGCGCGCGATGGTCGCCCATGCCGAGGCATTGAAGGTCGGTAACGGCCTGGAGCAGGGCACGCAGATGGGGCCGCTGGCCAATCCGCGTCGCGTGACCGCGCTGACCCAGCTGATCCAGAACGCCGAGCAAAGTGGTGCCAAGCTGATGACGGGCGGCGCATCCTTTGGTTCTGCGGGCAACTTCTTTGCGCCCACGGTGCTGGCCGACGTGCCTTTGACGGCCGATATCTTCAACCAGGAGCCCTTCGGCCCCGTGGCGGCGATTCGCGGCTTCGACAAGATCGAGGATGCCATTCAGGAGGCCAATCGCCTCTCCTATGGTCTGGCGGCCTATGCCTTTACGCGCTCGCTCAAGACGACGCACCAGCTGTCACAGGATGTGGAAGCTGGCATGCTGTGGATCAACCAGCCGGCACTGCCATCTGCCGAGCTGCCCTTTGGCGGCATCAAGGATTCGGGCTACGGCTCCGAAGGCGGCCCGGAAGCGCTGGAGGCCTATCTGGTAGCCAAGGCCGTGGCAATCAGCTGCGTTTGAATTTGCAAGGCATCTGATGCAAGGCCACCCTCGGGTGGCCTTTTTCATGGGATGTGTATGCCGTGCGGCTTATGGGGACTGTTTGTCGATCGTTATTCCAAAAATGAATAGCGATGGCTAGAATCGACGGTTTTTTACATTCGACAACAAATTCCAGCCCGCGCCATGTCATTGCACTCCACGGTTTCCTCTCTCCATCCTCCGAGTTTTGTTCTTCGCCGCAGCTGGTTGTGGGGCGCGCTGGCCATCGTGCCCATGGGCACGGCCTGGGCGCAGGTGTCAGCTGCGGGCGCAGCCGAAGCCGCGAGCCAGACCTTCACGCTGGGTACGGTGGAAGTCAGCGCGCGGCGCGAGGCCGAGGAGCTCGGGGCCGGCGACATGCAGCGTGTATCCAGTGCCGAAATGGAGCGCAGCAACGCCAGCACCGTGGCCGATGCCGTGCGCAATCTTCCTGGCGTGAGCCTCTCGCGCAACAGCCGCAACGAGGAAATGATCAATCTGCGCGGCTTCGATTCGCGCCAGGCGCCCATCTTTGTGGACGGCGTGCCTCTGTATGTGCCCTACGACGGCTATGTGGATCTGGGCCGTTTCACCACCTTCGACCTGGCCGAGATCAACGTGGCCAAGGCCGGTGCCTCGCTGCTGTACGGCCCCAATACGCTGGGCGGCGCCGTCAATCTGGTCACGCGCAAACCGGTCAAGCCCTTCGAGGGCGACGTGCGCCTGGGTGTGGGCAGCGGTGGCGAGCACAGGGCGAGCTTCAACCTGGGGGGCAACCAGGGCAACTGGTACTACCAGCTGGGCGCCTCCTACCTGGAGGCCGACAGCTTTCCTCTGCCCCGGGGCTTCAGGGATTACAAAAAGCAGCCCACCGATACCGGCAGCAATCGCGAGAACGCGGACCGAACCGACAAGCGCCTGTCCTTCAAGCTCGGACTCACGCCCAATGCCACGGACGAATACGCCATCGGCTATGTGCGCCAGGAAGGCGAGAAGGGCAATCCCGTCTACACCGGCCAGTCCACGCAGAAGAACGCCGTGCGCTACTGGCGCTGGCCCTACTGGGACAAGGACAGCCTGTATTTCCTGAGCACCACCCGTCTGAACGGCAGCAATGTGCTCAAGACGCGCCTCTACCACGACACCTACAAAAACGGTCTCGACATGTACAAGGACGCCAGCTACACGGCCCACGATCCGACCAGCAGCTACAAGGATGTGAGCAAGGGTGCCAGCGTGGAGTGGGTCAACTACGCCTTCTCCGGTCATGAGCTGCATGCGGCCTTCCACTACAAGGAGGATGAGCACACCGACGCGGCCTCGGGCAAGGACCCGCAGAAGCACTACCGCGATGTGACCACCTCGCTGGTGCTCGAGGATCACATCGCCCTGGCCGAGCGCTGGCGCCTGACGCTGGGCCTGAGCCATGATCAGCGCGATGCCAAACAGGTCTACCAGTGGCCCACGGGCTCCACCAGTGCCACCAACGGCCTGGCACGACTGAGCTATGCGCTCACGGCCCAGGGCGACGAGGTCTATCTGATTGCCTCGCACAAGAGCCGCTTTGCGACCATCAAGGACCGCTATTCGGCGCGCATGGGAACGGCCCTGGCCAACCCCGACCTCAAGCCCGAGGTGGCCAACCATCTGGAGCTGGGCCTGAGCGGCAAGCCCTGGCAGGGCGGCAAGGGGCAGGCGGCCGTGTTCTACAGCAGGGTGCGCGACCAGATCCAGACCATGGTCGTGGACTCCACGGCCTGTGGCGGCAAGACCTGCAACCAGGCGCAGAACGTAGGGCGCACGCGCAATGTCGGTCTTGAGCTGTCGCTGGCGCAGCAACTGTCGGCCCAGTGGGCTGTGCATGCGGGCTACACCTATCTGAGCCGTACCAATCTCAGCGACCGCAGCATCACGCTGACGGACACGCCGCGCCAGCGCCTGACGGCGGCCCTGCAATGGAATCCGCAGGCCCAGTGGCAGCTGCGCGCCGAGCTGGAGGCAGAACAGGGCCGCAAGGTGCCGCTGTCGGCCAGCGGCCAGGCCCAGGTCTATCAGATGGCCGGCTACGGCGTGGCCAATCTGCGGGCGCGCTATCTGCCGCGTCCGGACACCACGCTGGACTTCGGCGTGGCCAATCTGGGCGACAAGTGGTATCAGCTGGCAGACGGCTTGCCCATGCCGGGGCGCAGCTGGTATGTGAACCTCGGTTACCGATTCTGATGAGCATGAGCAATCTGCTACAGACACCGCTGGCGCGCCGCGAGTGGCTGCAAAGCCTGGCTCTACTAGGCCTTGTCGGCGGTCCGGCACTGGCGGCCGAGCCAAAGCCGGCTTCGGCCGCCGGTGTACAGGTGGCGGCCGTGGGCGGGCTGGTGCTGTGCGGCGTGTGGCCGCGCGTGGCCGAGCAGGCCAGCCACGCCCTGACCATGCCGGTCACCACCGTGGCGGCTGCACCCAAGGAGGGCGTGGTGCCCGCCTTCGCGCGCGGCCAGGCGCAGATGCTGCTGATCCACGCCAGCGACGAAGCCATGGCGCTGGAGGCCAGCGGCATGGCTTCCGCCGTGCGTGTCTGGGGCTGGAACGAGCATGTCATTGCCGGCCCCGCTCATGACCCCGCCGGCGTGCGTTCGGTCGCTGACGGCACGCAGGCGCTGCGGCGCATTGCCGAAACCGGCTCGCCCTTTATCGCGCTGCGCGATCCCGGCAGCTATACCGTGGTGCAGCGTCTGTGGCGGCGTGGCGGCATACGCCCCGATGCGCGCTGGCTGCGCGCCGACACCGGCCCGCGACCACAGGCAGTGCTGGAGCTGGCGGCGCGCGAGCAGGCCTATGCCGTGGTCGGCCATATTCCCCTGGCCTTCGGCAAGATGAGCGCGCCTGGCATAGAGCGGTTGCTGCATGGCGATCCGCTGATGCGCAGACCCTATGTGCTGCTCACGCCCGGCCCGCGCCATCCGGCCACGGTGCAGCAGCGCCAGGCGGCGGGCCTGCTGGCCGAGTACCTGCTGTCTGCGGCCGGCCAGCATGCGCTGGAAGCGGCCAGCGGCGCGGGCGGCCCTTGGGTGTTTGCGCGCGATAGCGTGCCCGCCGGCATGAGTGCCGGTGTCGATGGACAGACTTGAGCGAAGGAGCAGTATGAGCACTGCTATGACGCCGCCGCTGGCGGCATTGATATACCCCGATGAGCGGCACGATATCGAGGACTTGCTGGAGGGCGTGGCACGGCGGCTGCAACAGTCGGGCCGGCAGGTGGGTGGGCTGGTGCATCGCCAGAGCCGCTATGCCAACGGCAACAAGTGCATGCGTCTGCTGGATCTGCGCAGCGGCCTGCAGTTCGAGATGACCGAGGACCTGGGTGTCAGCTCAAAGGCCTGCAGCTTGAACCCGCAGGCACTGGCCCAGGCCAGTGTGGTGCTGCGCCAGGCACTGGCCGATGGCGTGGAGCTGGCCGTCGTCAACTGCTTCGGCCAGCTCGAAGCCGCCGGTGGCGGTTTTGTCCAGGAGATCGCCGCTTTTGTCGAGGCTGGCATTCCCGTGGTCACGGCCGTGGCGGCCCGCCACGAGGCCGGCTGGCAGAGCTTTACCGGCGGCGCCTTCGTGCGTCTGCCGGTTGACGAACAGGCACTGCTGCACTGGTGCTGCCAGCAGCTGCAGCGCGAAGACCAGGGAGACCGGTCATGCTGACGCGGCGCCAATGGCTGCAGGCCGGTGCTGCGACGCTGGCCTCGAACCTGTATCAGGGTGGGGTCTGGGCGCAGGATGGCGGCTCGGTCATTGCCGCCCGCTTTGGGGCGCTGCCTGCACGGCCTGGCCGCGTGTTCGCGTCGGGGCCGCCGGCAGGCGTGCTGCTGGCCGCGCTGGCACCGCAGCAGTTGCTGGGCTGGCCCATGCAGCTTGGCGATGCGGCGCGCGCCCATCTGGGAGCGCCACTGCAGACTTTGCCCTATCTCGGGCGCCTGTCGGGCCGTGGCAGCACCCTGCCGCTCGAAAAGCTGCTGGCGCTGCAACCCGATCTGGTGCTGGACTCCGGGACCTCCGACGCCACCCATGTCTCTGCCGCCGAGCGCCTGGCGCGCCAGACGGGCCTGGCCTGCGTGCTGGTGCAAGGCAGCCTGCCCGAACATGCGCGCCAGCTGCGCGAGGTGGGCGCTTTGCTGGGGGCAGCAGGGCGCGCAGAGACCCTGGCCCGCCATGCCGACGAGGTCGCGGCTCTGGTGCGCGCCGTGACTGCCGGCCTTGGTGAGCAGGCCCGGCCGCGTGTCTATCTGGGGCGCGGCGCCAACGGTCTGGAAACCGGGCTGGCCGGCTCCATCAATGTCGAGGTGATCGAGTATGCGGGCGGTCGCAATGTGGCGGCCCAGGCCGGCAGGGGCGGACTCACGCGCGTCTCGATGGAGCAGATACTGGCCTGGGACCCCGAAGTCATACTGACCCAGGAGGCGGGCTTTGCCGAGCGCGTGCGCCAGGACCCCTTGTGGCGCGGCGTCAGCGCCGTGCGCAGTGGCAGAGTGCACTGTGCGCCGGTGCTGCCTTTCGGCTGGCTGGACGGCCCGCCCAGCGTGAACCGGCTGATCGGCGTGCGCTGGCTGCTTGAGAAGCTGCATCCGGGCCGCTTCGCCCAGCAAGATGTCAAAGCCCTGGAGCAGGCGGTGCGCGAGTTTTATGCGCTGTTCTATGGCCTCCAGCTGTCGCCGATGCAGTTGCGAGCGCTGCTGGACGCCGCGCGTTGAAGGCGTCGGAACTGCATGAAGTCCTTTGATTCCAGACCTGGCGATGAGCGCAGCGAAAGTGATGCTTCGAGGGCGGACATGAGTCAGTGCCGCCGGCGCGGCCGGGTGCGCAGGAACCTGGGTTGGTGGCCGGCCCTGGTCTTGCTGGCTCTGGTGCTGCTGTGGGCGCTGGGCTCGGGGCAGTTTGCACTGGCACCGGCACAGCTGGCCGAAGCGCTTTGGGCACGGGCCACGGGGGCTGCGTCGCCGCTGGCGCCAGCGGCTGAAACCGTGCTCTGGAACATCAGGCTGCCGCGCATCGCAGCCGGCATGGCGGTCGGCGCGATGCTCGCTGCAGCCGGTGCGGCCTACCAGGGCATGTTTCGCAACCCGCTGGTCTCGCCTGACATTCTGGGCGTTTCGGCCGGTGCCGGCCTGGGCGCCGTCGTCGCCATCTATCTGGGCCTGTCGATGTTTGCTGTTCAATGGCTGGCCTTTGGCGGCGGACTGGTCGCCGTGGCTGTCGTGGTGCTCATCAGCACCTGTGTGCGCAGGCACGAACCGGTGCTGGTGCTGGTGTTGGCAGGAATGGCGCTGGGTGCCCTGCTGGGGGCCGGCATTGCCCTGATCAAGACCCTGGCCGACCCGAACACCCAGCTGCCGTCCATCACCTTCTGGCTCATGGGCGGCCTGTCGGCCGTGACGCTGCAGGAGGTGGTCGCCACGGCACCCGTGATGCTGGCGTCCCTGCTGCCCTTGCTGCTGCTGCGCTGGCGCATCAATCTGCTGGCCCTGCCCGATGAGGAGGCACGGGCTCTGGGCGTGCCGGTCGCGTGGCTGCGCCTGGTGCTGGTGGTTTGCGCCACGCTGGGCACGGCGGCGGCGGTGTCGCTGGCCGGCATCATCGGCTGGGTCGGGCTGGTGGTGCCGCATGTGGCGCGCCTGCTGGTCGGCCCTGATTTCGTGCGCCTGCTGCCGGCTTCGGCGCTGCTGGGCGCGGGCTTTGTGGTGGCTGCCGATACGTTGGCCCGCACCATGGCGCGTATCGAGCTGCCGCTGGGCATTCTGACGGCCCTGGTCGGTGCACCGTTTTTTCTGTATCTGCTGGCTCGCACGGGCCGCCGTGAGGGAGATGCCTGATGACGGTGCTGGACTTGCAGGGCCTGAGCACCGGCCACGGTCGCCGCATGGTCAGCGAAGCGGTGGATCTGTCGATTGCCGCCGGCGAGGTGCTGTGTCTGCTGGGCCCCAACGGCTGTGGCAAGACCACGCTGTTTCGCACGGTTCTGGGCCTGTTGGCGCCGCTGGCGGGCCGGGTGCTGGTGCAGGGCCAACCGGTGCAGAGCTGGTCGCGTGCGGAGTTCGCGCGCCGCGTCGGCTATGTGCCCCAGGCCCAGGCCGGGGTGTTTGCCTTCGAGGCGCTGGACATGGTCCTCATGGGCCGCGCCGCGCGCCTGCCCCTGCTGGCCAGGCCCTGCGGCGCGGACCGTGCCATGGCACTGGCCTGCATGGAGCGGCTGCAGATCGCCCATCTGGCCGCACGCCGCTACACGGAGCTCAGCGGCGGCGAGCGGCAACTGGTGCTGATTGCACGCGCACTGGCGCAGGAACCGGCGCTGCTGGTCATGGACGAGCCCACGGCCAGCCTGGACTTCGGCAACCAGATCCGCGTGCTGGAGCAGATCGAGGCGCTGAGCGCCCAGGGCATGGCCATGCTGTTGTCCACCCACCAGCCCGAGCACGGTTTGCGTGTGGCCAACCGGATCGCTCTGCTGGGCCATGGGCGGCTGCTGGGCGTGGGCGAGCCGCGCGCAGTGGCCGCGCCCGCAGCGCTGGCTGAGCTCTATGGCGTCAGCGAGGCGGCGATTGCCGCCCATCTATCGGGCGGCTGCTGAAGCGCTCAGCGCAAAGCGGCGCTGGAGGCAAAGAAGGCTGGATGCTCGCGGATGTCCTGGGCGGCCAGCCGCAGTTGCAGCGCCTGCTCGGGCTGGCGCTGCTGTATGCGCCGGGCCAGGCCTTGCAGCAGCGGCGTGGCCCTGTCTGGAGCGCTGGGCAATTGCTGCAGTCTCTGCAGTGCGCTGCGCACACCGCGCAAGGTGCTTTCGGACAGGAGTACATCCGCTTGCAGCTGGTGCAGGATCAGAACGGCCTTGCCCACCCGCAGCGCAGCCAGACCGCAGTCGGCCGCGTCCTGCACGGCAGGGGCGCTGACTTTTTCGGAGGCGCGCACCAGGCGCAGCAGGCGGTGGTAGAGGCGGGCGCGCCACACGCGCACGTCTCTGGCATGTGCCGGGGCGGAGGCCATGTCCTGCAGCTCATGAACCATCATGGCGCGCAGACCGTTGAGCCGGCCTTGTGCGGTGACGGGCAGGATGAAGCGATAGGCTGCCCAGCCGGCCAGCGGGCCGGTGACGATGGCAAACGCCATGGACAGCGAGTGGCCCACATCGAGCTGGTACGGGAAATGCGGCGACAGAGCCAGCAGGATCACCATATTGCAGTCAAAGCCGTACAGCGTGGTGCGGCGGTGGCTGAGCAGCAGGGCGCCAAGGAAGATGAAGGGCAGCATCATCAGCACCATCTGCAACTGGCTGTTGGCAAACGGCCAGGCAAACCACTGGCAGACAAGCGCCACGCCCGCGCCCATGGCCTGGCCCAGAATCACAAAGCGCATGGTGAAGGCCGGATTCTCGAACGAGGAAAACACGGTGATCATCACCGACAGGCCCAGCAACATATAGGCGCCGCCATGCCAGCCGGTGACCACCCAGATCAGGCCGACCAGAAAGATGGAGCTGAAGGCCCGCAGCATGGCACGGCGCGCGCCCACCCAGTCGCTGTGCAGGACCACGGGCAACTGGCGTGCGCGATGGTGGGCCGGCAGAGTCATGTCGCTGGCAGCTACAAAGTGGGCCTGCAGGGCCAGGCCGATATTGCCCAGGATTTCCTCGGCATGGCCCCAGCCGGCGGCGGCGCTGCGGGCCGTGGCGATGGCGTCGATGGCGGCCAGCGGTGCGGGCTGGGTTTCGAGCAGCATGGCGGCCTGCTCCAGCGCGGCCGTCATGGCCTGGGCCTGCGCAGGCGTGAATGCCGGGGTGATGGTCTTGCCCGTGCTGTCGCGCAGCCAGAGCAGAGCCGAGATCTGGGTATTGATCAGGCGGCGCAGCGCCCGGACGGCGCGGCGCGAACGCTGCGAGCCCGCGGCATGTGGGTCCAGCCCTTCCTCGATGGCGGCCATCACGGCCAGTCGCTCGGCCAGGTCCCTGGGGCTGAGGGCGCTGTGCCCGCTGGCTGTGGCCTGGGCAGCGTCGGCGATGTCGCGCAGCAGACGGGCGCAGAGTCGGCGCACCCGGCCGTCACCGGGGATTTCGGCGCCCACAGGCGTGAACAGCCAGCCCACGACAAGGGCGGCGGCCACGCCGGTCAGTGCGGTGAACAGGCGATCCCAGCCCAGCGCGTAGACATGGACGGGGTTGCCGTTGTCCAGCAGGGCAACCATCGAGGCCGAATAGCCGGCCAGCATGGTGCCGTAGGAGGCAAAGCTGCGCTGCAGATTGCCCAGGCCCGCGCAGATGCCTATCCACACCGCCAGCCCCGTGATCAGCCAGAGCAGATCGCCATTGGCCACCAGCACCAGCACCACGCCAGCGGCCGTGCCGACCAGCGTGCCCGTGGTACGGAAAAAGCTTTTCTCCAGCAACTGGCCGCGCAGTGGCTGGGAAGCGGCCCAGACCGTCATGCCCGCCCATTGCGGATGTTCCAGCCCCAGGGCCCAGGCGGCGAACACGGCAATACAGGCTGCAAAAGCCGTGCGCAGATGCTGGCGCAGGCGGGCGCTGTCAAAGCCCCATCGCGTGGCGCTCTCCAGCAGGCGGTCGTAGGCAGCCACGCTCATGCGCGCTCCTCGGTGCCGGGATGGACTTGGGCTGAGCGCTGCTCATGCATCTGCTCGATGCGGGCGCGAATCTTGTTGACGCCGTCCAGCATGGCTTCGACCTCGGAGTCCTCCAGGTCCTGCAGCAGACTGAGCTCGGCCTCGAGCATGGTGGCGCGGATGCTGTCCACGGCACCATTGCCTGCGGCAGTGAGGAAGATGCGCTTGCTGCGGCGATCTGCCGCATCGGCGCGGCGTTCCACCCAGCCCTTGCCCTCGAGAATGTCCAGCAGGCGTACCAGACTGGAGCCATCGAGCCCCACGCGCTCGGCCAGTTCCTTTTGCGTCACGCCGTCACCCCAGGCGCGCAGGTGCAGCAGCGGCGTCCAGGTGGCGTCGGTCAGGCCGCTGGCGGCCAGCTGTTCTTCGACAAAGCGCCGCCATTGGCGGGTCAGGGTGACCATGAGAAAGCCCAGGCGGTCGCGGGATGGTGCATCGGCAAAAGACATGGATTAAATTTTGATGTCTTTGCAATTAATTTGCAATTCAAACTAATTGATTCTGTATTGATGTATAGGGTATTCCCTTGTTTGTAAGCGGCATAAAAAAAGAGAGCGCAAAGCGCTCTCTTTCAAAGGGTTTCAGACCTGTAGATGTTCTAGTTCTAATCCAGTAAGGCGCTAGCTGCTATCAAAAAAGTGTTGGAATCCAGAGATTCAGTACCAGGCCGGCGACCAGCAGCCAGGCAAACAGAGCCAGGGCCAGAATCAGCGGCCTGGTGCCGGCAGCGCGCACGGCGCGGATATGGGTGGTCAGGCCCAGGGCGGCCATGGCCAGGGCCAGCAGCGCGTTGTCGAGCTGAATGCCGACGCTGACCACTTCCTTGGGCAGCACGCCCAGGGAGTTGACGCCGGCCATGGCCACGAAGCCCACGGCAAACCAGGGAATGGTGATCCGGTTGGCGGGCTGGCCGTTGTTCACACCCAGGGCCCGTTCGCTGCGTGTCAGCCACATGGACAGCACCAGCAGGAAGGGCGCCAGCATCATCACGCGCACCATCTTGGCGATCACGGCCGTATCGGCGGCCTGGCTGCCGATGGCTTCGCCGGCGGCCACGACCTGGGCCACCTCATGCACGGTGGAGCCAACGAAAACGCCGTACTGCTGCATGCTGGTGTCTATCCAGCCGTACTCGGCATTCCAGTGGAACAGCGCCGGGTAGAGAAAGGTGCCGATGGTGCCGAACACCACCACGGTGGCCACTGCCACGGCCACGTCCTCTGCGCGGCCCTTGACCACGGGTT
Source organism: Comamonas testosteroni ATCC 11996 (assembly GCF_000241525.1). GTDB lineage: Bacteria > Pseudomonadota > Gammaproteobacteria > Burkholderiales > Burkholderiaceae_C > Comamonas > Comamonas testosteroni. The sequence goes on along the minus strand of NZ_AHIL01000012.1, from coordinate 264,604 downwards.
CGGTGGCCAGCACGGCGGCGGCGCCGCAGATGGAGGCGCCGGCCCCCACCAGCATGGTGGTGCGCTTGTCCATGCCCAGCAGCTTCTGGCCTATCCACTGCGCCAGCAAAAAGGTGCTGGACAGCACCAGCGCATCGATCACCACGCCGGCCATGCCGACCTGGCCGATGTCCTGGAAGGTCAGGCGCAGACCGTAGAGCACGATGCCGGTACGCAGCAGGCGGGCCTTGGTGAAGGCGATGCCGCTGGCGCACTGGCTGGCAATGGCCGGGTAGACGGTGTTGCCAACCAGCAGACCGATGATGATGGCCAGCGTCAGCGCGCTCAGGCCGTTGTTCTTGATGGCCGGAAACTGCGCGGCCCAGGTGGCCACGGCAGCGATGGCGCCTGCCAGCAGCAGGCCGGCAATCACCCCGCCGGTTTTGTGCATCCAGCCTTGCGAGGGTGCGGAGTTTTTCAGTGTTGTAGTGTTCATCGTGACCTTTCGCAGCAGGCAAGACAACAGGTCTGATTGCCGGCATGGAGGTCACTTTAGATTTCTTGGTTATATTTGTATAACTAATAGTTTTTGTAAGATCAACCTATAAAACAGGTAGATTGGGCTTTCTGGCTCCTGCGATTCGAGTCAATCATTGACTGGATGAGCCGGTGCTGGCGAGGCCGGGCTGCCCGTTTTCTGTGGGCAGGCAGGGGCTGCTGGCGAGCCTGTTGTCATCGATACGAATATACGAATCATCGTCATGCTGCACCTTACCTTGCGTCAGTTCGAGATCTTCTGCGCCGTGGCCCAGAGCGGGACCACGGTGGCTGCCGCAGAGGCCGTAGCGCTTTCGCAGTCCGCCACGAGTGCCGCGCTGCAGCAGCTGGAGCAAGGTCTGGGCGTGCAGCTGTTCGAGCGCGTGGGCAAGCGTCTGGTGCTCAACGATGCCGGCCGCGCGTTGCTGCCCCAGGCCCTGAGCGTGCTGGAGCAGGCAAGAGGCATAGAGCAGACGTTTTCCGCGCGTGCGGCCAATATGCCGGTGCGCCTGCGCGTGGCGGCCAGTACCACCATCGGCACCTATGCGCTGCCCGAAGTGCTGGCGCGGCTGGCACGCTCGCATCCGCTGGTGCGCGTGGACCTGCAGATCGCCAACACCCAGGAAGTGGGCGAAGCCGTGCTGGCCATGGAGGTCGACATGGGCCTGATCGAGGGCAGCAGCCACTGGCAGGGGCTGGAGGTCGAGCCCTGGCTGCGCGATGAACTGGTCATCGTGGCATCGCCGCAGGACCCGCTGGCTGAGCTGGCGCGCAACAAGCCGCTGGGCGTGTCAGCGCTGCGCAAGGCGGCATGGCTGCTGCGCGAGGCGGGATCGGGCACGCGCGAGATGGTCGAGCATGCGCTGCTGCCGCATCTGCACCAGCTGCCTGCGGCTGCCACGCTGGGCAGCTCCGAGGCGATTGCACGTTGTGTCGAGCAGGGGCTGGGCATCAGCTGTCTGTCGCGCGTGCTGGTGCAGTCACAGCTGCAGGCCCGGGCGCTGGAGATTCTGCCCACCACCCTGCCGCGCATGTGGCGCAACTTCTCTCTGGTGCAGCGCGCCGGAAAGCGCCGCTCGCCCGCGCTGCAGGCCTTTGTCGATGCCTGCAAGGCCGGCGAGCAGTCGCCGCTCGAGCCGTCCGCAGCCCAAGCGCCAAACATGCTGTAGTGCGTGAATGACAGTCGCAGGCAGCTATGGTTTTCTTGACAATAATTTTGCTTGCGGCGGCGGTTTTTGCCCCTATATTGGATAGACAAGTCGGGCGCGGGTTGCACAGCGCCGGCTTCCACAAGCAGGGAGGAACACCATGAAAACCATCGATGAAATGCTGCACCTGGACCTGCTCACTCATGAACAGCATCTGCAGATCAGCCACTGGATCGACGATGCGCAGTCCCCCGAGGCCATTTTGCAGATGCCTGCCGGACTCTGGCAGGCCGTGGAGCGTGCCAGCCAGGCCATGGGCGTGAACGAGGATTTGCTGCGTCCGCCGGCGCTGGACGCCGGCGGTCTGACTTTCAGTCAGTAGGTCGCGAGGCTTGGCTTTGGGCTAAAGCTGCCTCCAACGCAGGCTGCACAATCGCAGCCTGCTCTGGTTTCACTTCAGCGGAATCGTCGTTGCCTGCGGCACGGCCACGGCGGTGACGCTGTTCTGGGGCGAGCCCTCGATCACCCGGTCCGAGTAGGTCATATAGATCAGGGCGTTGCGCTTGGCATCCACCATGCGCACCACACGCAGGCGCTTGAAAAGCAGCGAGGTGCGCTCGGTAAACACTTCTTCCTGTTGCCTGAGCGGCGCGGGGAACTGGATATTGCCCGTGGCCTGGCAGGCGATAGACGCTTCCGAGCGATCCTCGGCCAGGCCCAGGCCGCCCTTGATGCCGCCGGTCTTGGCACGCGAGACATAGCAGGTCACGCCCGGCACCTTGGGGTCGTCATAGGCATCGACCACGATCTTGTGATCCGGGCCAATCCACTTGAAGACGGTGTCCACGGCACCGATCTGCTCGGCATGGCTCATGCCGACAAAGGCCATAGTTCCTACGGTGGCGGCCGCAACGGCCAGAGCGGCGGAGAGCAATTTCATGGTGGTGCGCATACAGTGAGTTACGGGTTAACCCTTGTCTTTTGACAGGGCATTGTGCCCCGGGCAAGGGATTGGCAGCCGGCCTTAGGACAATACCGGCTGCTGCAGAGCTTTCTGTATTGCATCACGGTTTGCCCCGGCCTGCTGGCGGGCGCCGGCAGTTGAGACGCTGCCACAGGCATGACACAGCGCATGCCGGACTTCCTAACTCCCTCTTTGATCTGCGACGGCCCTCGGGCGGTGGCTCCATGCAAGTGCCGCATCCGCCGGATGTGGCTGTTATCTATGTCGGTGAACGTTTCCGCGCCCGGTCTGAGCGCTTCCTCCCTGTTGTTGATGGCACTGGCCTGTGGACTGTGTGCGGGCGGCAATTATTTCAACCAGCCGCTGCTGCACTCGATTGCCTCTCATTTCTCGGTCAGCGAATCAGCGGCCGCAATCAGCGTGACGCTGGCCCAGGTGGCCTATGCGGCAGGCCTTTTGCTGCTGGCGCCGCTAGGCGACAAGCTGCAGCGCCGTGGCCTGGCCGTGAGCCTGATGCTGCTGGCAGCCCTGGGGCAGGCGCTGTGCGGCCTGGCGGGCCAGTTCGATCTGTTTCTGCTGGGCACGCTGATGGCAGGTCTGTTCTCGGTTGCGGCCCAGGTGCTGGTGCCCATGGCTGCGGCCCTGGCCCAGCCGGGGCAAAGCGGGCGGGCCGTGGGCTGGGTGATGAGCGGTCTGCTGCTGGGCATCCTGCTGGCGCGCAGCGTGGCCGGCATGGTCTCGGAGGCATGGGGCTGGCAAGCCGTCTACCAGGGCGCTGCGCTGGTGATGGCCGTGGTGGCGCTGTGGCTGTGGAAGGCGCTGCCGGCATCGCGCAATCCCAGTCCTGTCAGTTATCCACAGGTGCTCAGAAGCATGTGGCATCTGCTGCGCAGCCAGCCGGGTCTGCGCCAGCGCACCCTGGTCAGCGCGCTGGCGTTCGCCTCGGTCAGCGTGCTGTTCTCGACCATGGCGCTGCAGTTGTCCAGCGGCCCTCTGGGCCTGGATGACGGGCAGATCGGCCTGATCGGTCTGGCCGGCGCGGCGGGAGCCCTGGTGGCCACTCAGGCGGGGCGGCTGGTGGACAAGGGTCTTGGCCGCGTGAGCTGTGCCATCGGGGCACTGGCCCTGCTGCTGTCCTGGCCCCTGCTGTGGGTGGGCGGAGCGCATCTGGGCTGGTTTGTGCTGGGCATGGTGGTGATCGATCTGGGACTGCAATGCCTGAACATCACCAACCAGGCCACGGTGGCCCAGTTGCTGCCCGCAGCGCGCGGCCGCATGAATGCCGTCTATATGACGGGCTATTTCACGGGCGCGGCGGCGGGCTCGGCCCTGGGAACTCTCGCCTGGCGCATCGACGGCTGGCAAGGTGCCTGCGTGCTGGGCCTGGCCCTGGCGCTGCTGGCGTGTCTGGGCACTTTCAGGATGCGCAAGACCCATGGTCTGGTGGCCAGGCTGGCCTAGAGCCGCCGGCGTCTAAAGATCCCAGCGCAGGGAGGCGCTAAAGGTTCTCTGCGGATAGGGATGGAAGTTCCAGTACCTGGCATTGTTGGCGTTGTCTATGCCAAAGGCGGCCGACAGCTGTCTGTCGATCTGATAACGGGCCCGCAGATCGACGCTGAAATACTGGCTGGCACCCATATAGGTGTCGGCATGGACATCGCTGTTGTCCAGATTCGAGTACTGGCGCCCGCTGTAGCGCGCCGCCACCGTCAGGGCCCAGCGTTCATCGGGCTTGTAGGTGGCCCAGGCCGTGGCACGCCAGCGTGGCACGCGGGGCTGCCATTTGCCGACGCTGGCCGGGTTGGCGGCATTGGCCGTGATGCGCGAGTTGGCCCAGGTCAGGCTGCCGCCCAGGTCCAGCCCGCGAATCCACACCGACTGCGCCGAGTAAGCCAGCTCCAGCCCCGAGGTACGGACCTGATCCACGTTCTGCACCGCAGAGATGGTGGTGCCGGGAATCAACTGGCTGTAGAGCGCATCGCGCGTGCGTTCATGGAACCAGGTGGCGCGTAGCAGGCCATTGCCCAGATCCTGCTCGGCCGTCAGCTCGCCCGTCCAGGACTTTTCGGGTTTCAGATTCGGGTCGTTGATGAAGGACAGCGCCCCGCCAGAGGTCGCGCTATAAAGCTCGCCCACCGTGGGAAAGCGCACGGAGCGGCCCAGCGAGGCCTTGAGCGTGGTGCTGCGGGCCAACTGATAAGCCAGCGCGGCCTTGGGCGAGAAATGCGATTCGCTGCGCTGGGCGTAACTCAGCTGGCTGCTGGTCGTGGCGGTATGGCCCTGGCTGGCCGTCCAGTCCTCCCAGCGCAGGCCCAGCACGGCCTTCCAGTCCTTGGCCAGCTGCCAGCTGTCCTGTGCCCAGGCATAGCGGGTCTCGGCCCTGCCGCCGACCTGGCTGACGATCGACTGCTCGTTGGCCGGGCCGGACTGCCAGTCGCCAACCACGTTGTATTTGCTGATGTTGAGCTTGTAGGCATCGCGGCCCAAGCCGAAGTCAACGATATGTGTGCCCTGCAGGCCCGGTATGTCGTTCTGTCGCCATGTGCCCTTGGCGGCCAGCGTGTTCCAGCCCGTGCCGTCCTGATCCTGCAGCGTGCCCTTGCCGCCCAGATTGGCAGCCGGCTGGGCTACGGTGGGCACGCGCTGCTGATCCTTGCCGTAGTCATACAGGCTGGCGCTGAGCTCCCAGTCAAACTCGCCCTGCGTATGGCTTTTGAGCGAGACGCCATGCATGGTGTGGGTCTGCTGGTCCTGGCTCAGGCCAAATGCGGTGTCGGCCAGCTTGTAGGTCTTGCCGTCGATATTGATGTTGCCGCTGTAGACCGGCTGGCCGTCCGGCCCGCGCAGATAGGTCTCGGAGCTGCCTCTGGCGCTGTTCTGCCACCAGCCCAGCGTGTAGCTGGCGCGCAGCGTGGGCGTGATGTCGTAGGCCAGCTTGATCTTGGCGTGATCCTGCCTGGTGCGGTACTGCGTGCCCGCGCCCAGGATGTACCAGGGCTGATTGGTGGTGTTGAGTCCGGCAATCGCACCGGTCACGGGCGTGCCGGCACCGCCTGCCACGCCGGCGGACTGCAGCACGGTGGGGAAGGTCATGGGCTGGCCCTGGCTGTCGCTGCGGCTCAGGTTGATCCAGTACGACCAGTCCCCGCTTCTGCTGCCGATGGATGCGCTGGTATTCCAGCTGCGGTAATGGCCGCTGCTGCCCAGCACGTCGGCGCTCTGGCGGGCATAGCCGGCCGCCACATGGGCTTCGAGCTTGTCGGGCATGCGCGTCACATAGTCCACCACGGCACCGGCGGAGTTGCCCGGGTAGGCGGCCGAGAACGGGCCGTACATGACATCGACACGCTCGATCTCCTCGGGCGTCACCAGGCCCCAGCGCGGCGCATAGTTGCTGCCGTTGGCAATGCCATTGCCCAGATAGTTGGACAGCAGAATGCCGTCGGCATAGACCGCCGAGCGCGCGCTATTGCCCGTGCCCGAAGCCCGCGTGGAGAGGATGGCGTGGTTGTAGTCGCCTATATAGCGCTTGCGCACCAGCAGGCTGGGCAGATATTTGAGCGCGTCCTCGCTGTCGGTGGCATTGATGCGGGTCTCGATCTCCTCGCGCGTGATGCCTTCGATGGTGGTTGGAATCTGCGTGGGCAGCGAGCTGGGCTGGCCGCCGTTGACGGTGACCACGCCCAGGGTCTTGGAGCGCTCAGGCAGGTCCGTGGAGTCGGTTGAAGTCTGGGCCAGGCACGGCCATGCGATACCACTGACCACCAGTGGCAGAAAAATCTGTTTCATGAATGCTTACCTTGGGACGTGGTTGTCCCTATGAATCTGATAGCGGCCAGCGCAGATCAGAACTGCGCTAGAGCCCGAAATGCTTCAGAGGTAAGCGGGAGGCGGCCCGCGCGCAGGCAGAGGTGCGGCGGTGATGGCGGCGATGCGCGCCCGCTCCACGGGCTGCAGCGCATGCCACAGCGGTGACTCGGTAGGGGGCGGCAGCTGCAGCGCGGGCGGAGGGGGGGCGGCATGGGGCAGGCACATGGGGCAGTCGAGGTGACCCGCGCCCAGAACGCTGCCGCCGTCTTCGCCCTTGACGATCAGCTTGACCGCGCCGGTGCTGGTGCAGATCAGCTCAAACCCCTGAGACTGAATCAGCGGCGCGGCAGCCGCGACCCCCATGGACAGTGCCAGCCATGCCATCACGCACCGGCCCAGCAGGCAGGTGGCAATGCGGCGAAGCGGTTGCAAGGTCATGAGTCGGGCGGTGCTGATATGCGTGCGCATCATACGTCGTCTGCCGTCTCAGACCATGCGTGAAAACCGCCGCTCAAGCCCTGCTGCAGGTGCAAAGTGCTGTGACTTCAAAGACAAAACCCGGCACAAGGCCGGGTCCGAAAAACTGTCACGCCCTATGTGAGAGACAGCAAGCGCTTGGGCGGCCCCGCCGCCTCGCAGCGAGGGCTGCCCCAGCGAGGGCTGCCCCAGCGAGCCTGTCGTCCCCCTCGTGAGGGGGAAGGCGCGTCAGCGCCTCAGGGGGGCTGTTATGGGGTTACTGCCCTGCAACGTGTTTGCGCAGGTGCTCCAGAGCTTCTTCCACCTGGTCCACCAGCACCAGGCACAGGTCGCCGGGCTGCAGGCGCTCCAGTGCGTGGTCGATGGCGAGAAACTCGCCATGGATCTCGGTGCTGTAGCTGGTGCGCGGCGCGCCTTCCAGGCCCTTTTTCAGCAGGGCCAGCACTTCGCCATCCACGCGGCCACGCTGGCAGGCGTCCTGATAGAGCACCACTTCGTCGAACACCTTGCCCAGAATCTGGGTCTGTTCGGTGATGTCCTGGTCGCGGCGGTCACCGGCGCCCGAGATCACCACGCTGCGGCGCTTGGCAGGCATGGCTTCCACGGCCTGGGACAGCGCGCGAATGGCGTCCGGGTTGTGGCCGTAGTCGGCAATGATGGTGGCGCCCTTGTAATCCATCACATTGAAGCGGGCAGGGGCGTTGTCGCTGTCGTTGAGGAAGCCGGCCAGACCGCGGCGGATGGTCTGCCAGGGCAGGCCTGCGGCCCAGGCGGCACCGATGGATGCCATGACGTTTTCCACCTGGAAGGTGATGGTGCCGTTACGGGTCAGCGGAATGTCGCGCAGCGCGATGCTCTCGCGCCAGGATCCTTCCGCGGCCACGATGGCGTCGCCATCGACATAGACCACGCGGCTGCCCTGGGCACGGTGCGTGGCCATGACGGGGTGGTGGCGGTCGGCGGCGAAGAAGATGACCTTGCCGGGGCAGACATGGGCCATGGCCGCGACCAGCGGGTCGGCGGCGTTGAGCACGGCATAGCCGGTGGGCGCCACGTTCTGCACGATGACGCGCTTGAGAACGCCGACATCTTCCTTGGTGGTGATGAAGTTCAGACCCAGGTGGTCGCCTTCGCCCACGTTGGTGACCACGGCGACCTGACAGCGGTCAAAGCCCAGGCCTTCGCGCAAGATGCCGCCGCGTGCGCATTCCAGCACGGCCGCATCGGTCTCGGGGTGGGCCAGGGCGTTGCGCGCACTCTTGGGGCCGGAGCAGTCGCCGCTGTCGATCTGGCGACCGTTGACGTACACGCCGTCGGTATTGGTCATGGCGGTGCGCCAGCCATGCGAGGTGAACAGATGGGCGATCACTCGCGTGGTCGTGGTCTTGCCATTGGTGCCGGTGACGGCGACCAGGGGGATGCGGCCGTCGTCGCCGGGCGCGAACAGCTCGTCCACCATGGGAACGCCCACATTGCGGGGGCGGCCGAAGGAGGGCGCCAGGTGCATGCGCAGGCCGGGAGCGGCGTTGACTTCGACAATGCCGCCACTTTGCTCTTCCAGGGGCTTGAGCATGGTTTCGCAGACCACGTCCACGCCGCAGATATGCAGGCCGATGGTCTGTGCGGCCTCGATGGCGCGGGCGGCGATTTCGGGATGCACATCATCGGTCACATCGGTGGCACTGCCGCCGGTGGACAGATTGGCGTTGTTGCGCAGCACCACGCGCTGTCCCTGGGCGGGCACGCTGTCAGGCGTCAGGCCTTCGCTGGCAATGCGGGCGATGGCGATATCGTCCAGACGCACCTTGGTCAATGCCGTGCCGTGGCCGGAGCCGCGGCGCGGGTCCTGGTTGACGATGTTCACCAGCTCGCGGATGGTGTGCTGGCCGTCGCCCAGCACCTGGGGAGGCTCGCGGCGGGCGGCAGCGACCAGCTGGCCGCCGACGACCAGCATGCGGAAGTCATGGCCGGGCAAAAAGCGCTCGACGAGGATCTCGTCGCCAAACTCGCTGGCGGTCTTGTAAGCGGCTTCCAGACCTTCGCGGGTGGTGATGTTCACCACCACGCCCTTGCCCTGGTTGCCGTCCTGGGGTTTGACCACCACGGGCAGTCCCACTTCCTGGGCCACGGCCCAGGCGTCTTCCACGTCGGTGACGGGGCGGCCCATGGGCACGGGCACGCCGGCTGCATGCAGCAGGCGCTTGGTCAGGTCCTTGTCCTGCGCAATGGATTCGGCCACGGCGCTGGTGGAGTCCAGTTCGGCGGCCTGAAAACGGCGGGCGCGAGAGCCCCAGCCCAGCTGTACCAGAGAGCCGGTGGTCAGGCGACGGAAGGGAATGCCGCGCGCTACGGCGGCATCGACGATGGCGCCGGTCGAGGGGCCGATACGGTCGTCCTCGTCCAGCTCGCGCAGCTCGGCAATCGTTGCGTCGGCGTCGAAGGGCGTGTCGTTCAGTGCGGCCTGAATCAGGGCTTCGGCGCGCTCCATGGCCAGCTTGCCCACGGATTCCTCGGTGTACTCGACCACCACCTGGAAGGTGCCTTGCTCCACGGTCTCATGGGTGCGGCTGAAGGTGACGGGGCAGCCCGCCTGGGCCTGCAGCGACAGGGCGGCAACTTCCAGCACATGGGCCAGCGACAGGCGCTGGTCTGCGCCATGCGGCTGCAGCGTACCGATGGTGGGGAAACGCGCACGCAGCTTTTCTTCAAAGCCGGGCATGGCCGTGTACAGCAGCTCGCTGTCTTCGCAGTGCACGATGGCTTCGATGGCGGTGCTGCGGGTCCAGAGGTTGGGGCCGCGCAAGGCTCGGGTGCGAGTGATCTGCATAGTGTTTCTTTCAGCTGGATTTCAAGCTATTTCTTGGTTTGACGCTTATCTGATAAGCGTCAGCAGCTATATCTGTTGAAGCGTTTATGAGGCAATCAGGCCTGGTATTCAAAGGTCTTGATGCCGGCGCCGATCAGCTCGGGCGTGATGTCCAGGGCCCAGGCGGTGGCGATCGCAGCCAGCAGCGCGCTGGTGTCGGGGCGCTTGCCGCCGGCCAGGGACAGCGCTTGCAGCGTGCCCAGCACGCGTTCCTGGGTGCCGGTGGCCAGCACCACGTTGCTGCCCTTGATGAAGACGGCGCGGCCGCCTTCGTGACGGGCTTCGGTGTTGGCGCGGTGGGCGGCGACAAATTCATTGTCGGCGCCGGTGGCGTAGAGAATGACTTCGCCGTCGCACAGCTCGGCCAGATCGGCCACTTCGGGCAGGTCGGCGTTGAGCACGCCCGCACCTTCGTCCAGCACCACGTCGATCTGGGTGCGCATCACACGGCGCATCTGGCCGGGCTCCAGCACATCGTGATCGGCCAGTTGCTCGTAGCCGTCCATGTCGGTGACCACGCCGACCAGGCAGCGGTCATAGGCCAGGCCTTCTTCCAGAATGGAGCGGGCCGTGGTCTGGATGACGGCGGCTTCGGCCAGACGGTTGGTCAGCAGGCGATGGGCGCCGGCCCAGTTGGCGGTATTGGTTTTTTGTGTCTGGCGATTGGCGAGGAACATGCCTTCGCCGCTGGCCACGCCGGTCAGCTTGCCCGACAGCTGCAGCAGCCAGCCGACCAGGCGCGAGATGAAGGCGTTGTTGCGTGTGCCCACAATGCCGACCACGGGGATGCGACCGGCGCCGGCACCGTCTTCGCGGGGGAAGAGATGGTCGGCAATGGCCATACCCACGGGGCGCGGCGCGCCGCTGGTGGGCTTGAGATGCATCAGCAGGCCGGGGCCGGCGTTGACTTCCAGAATCGCGCCCTGGCCCTGCATGGGCTTGGAGACATCCTTGAGGATCATGTCCATGCCGGCAATGTCCAGGCCGACGATCTTGGCGGCCAGCACGGCGTAGTAAGCCACGTCGGGGTGCACGTCGTCCAGGCAGTCGATGGCCATATTGCCGTTGCGCTGCAGCAGCACGCTCTGGCCCTGGGGAATCACGCTGTCGGGCGTCACATGCTGGCGATTGAGTTCCAGCTTGACGGCGCCGGCTTCCAGATTGATCCAGTCCAGTGGGTATTCCTGCTCGGGACCGCGGCGCGGGTCCTGGTTCAGCACTTCCACCAGCTCGCGCAGCGTGGCATTGCCGTTGCCATAGACGGAAACCGTCTCGCCCTTGGTCGCCGCCACCACCTTGCCGCCTACAACCAGCAGGCGGTGCTCCACGCCGTCGATGAATTTTTCGACGATCACGTCCGAGCCTTCGGGCTGCGCCAGTGCAAACGCGGCCTTGATGTCCGCTTCCTTGGACAGCTCCAGGGTCACGCCACGGGCATGGTTGCCGTCCGAGGGCTTGACGGTCACGGGAAAGCCGATGTCCTGTGCCACTTCCCAGGCCTCTTCGGGCGATGCCACGATCTGGCCTTCGGGCACGGGCACGCCGCAGGCGGCCAGCAGGCGCTTGGTGAAGTCCTTGTCCTGGGCAATGCCTTCGGCGATGGCGCTGGTCTGGTCGGACTCTGCCGTCCAGATGCGGCGCTGCGCTGCGCCATAACCGAGCTGCACCAGATTGCCGTCGTTCAGGCGGATGTGGGGGATGCGGCGCTCGCTGGCGGCATCGACGATGCAGCCGGTCGAGGGGCCCAGGTAGCGGTCGTTGATGGCCGTCTTGATGGCATGCACGGCGGGCTTGAGGTCGAACGGCTCGTCATTGATGGCGGCCATCAGCAGCTTGTGCCCGTATTCCAGCGCCACGCGGGCCACGGCCTCTTCGGGGCAGCGGAACACCATGCGGTACACGCCGCGCCTGGAAATTTCGCGGGTCTGACCGAACTCGGCGGGCATGCCGGCCAGGTTCAGCAGCTCGATGATGACATGCTCCATCACATGGCCCATCCAGGTGCCGCCTTCCAGGCGCTGGATGAAGCCACCGCGCTCGCCGACGCCACAGGTGTGCTCGATCAGGTCGGGCAGCCAGCTGGTCAGGCGCTCGTTGAGGCCGGGAATCTTGTTGGACGGATAGTCCTCCAGCTCTCCCAGATCCAGCCAGACCTCCAGTACCGGGCGGTAGGTCCAGACACTGGGGCCACGCAGGAAAGTTGTGCGCAAGAGTTGGATGTCGTTGAATTTCGCCATGTTGATCAGCGGATAGGAATGAGGAGAGCAGGTTTTCTTAAACTCCTGCCCCTGATAGGTTGGCATTGTGCGCCCAGAATCTGCATTGTGAAGCTTGTCAGCCTAAATGCAGGTTCGCGCGTTAACCAGGGTGTATCGGACGTCAGGCGCAGCCATATTCACCATGCGATACGGTTGCCCGCATGACTCTTGGAGCCGCCATCGGCGGAGAAAAATAACTCAACATGCAACATCACCATACTGTGGACGCCTCGGCAGTCTTCGCCGGCCCCCTGGGGGGCGAGCTGCGAGCAAGACTCGCTGAACATGAAAACGTATTAGCCGTCGTCCCGGTTGACCTGAGTGCGGATTTGCAGTTCGGCAGCGGCCTGCTGGCCCTGACGCAGGAGCGTCTGCTGGCCTGCGATCCCAAGACCCAGCAGTGGCGTGAATGGGCCCTGGCGGTAGATCAAAGCCTGCGTCTGCAGGATCATGGCGGTGTGGGCAATCTGGAGCTGCATGACCCTCGCGAGCGTCTGGCGCACTGGCTCATCACCCTGAAGCACCAGACTGCCATGCTGCAGCTGATGCAGCAGTTCGACCGCCAGCGCGAGCGTATTGCCCGTCAGGAGGTCTACAGCGCGGTCAGCGAAGAGGATGTGGCGCATTGCCCGGTCTGCCACTCGGTGCTGCCGCCCGATACCGAAGAATGCCCTGCCTGCGCACGCCAGCAGGCGCCCCAGACCTCCACCTGGGTGCTGCTGCGCCTGTGGCGTTTTGCCAAGCCCTATCAGGGCCAGCTGCTGCTGGGCTTCTTGCTGACCCTGGCCACCACGGCGGCCCAGTTGGTGGCACCTTATCTGACCATCCCGCTGATGGACAAGATCCTGATCCCGTTCCAGAACGGTGAAAAAATCGACCGGGATCTCGTCTTCTTCTATCTGGGCATGCTGCTGCTGTCGGCGCTGCTGGCCTGGGCATTGGGCTGGGGACGTACTTTCGTGCTGGCCAAGGTGTCCGAGCGCATAGGCTCCAATCTGCGCACCACCACCTACAACCATTTGCTGAACCTGTCGGTGGATTACTACGGCAGCAAGCGCACGGGAGATCTGATGGCGCGTATCGGTGCCGAAACCGATCGCATCAATCTGTTTCTGTCGCTCAACGCACTTGATTTTGCGACCGATGTGCTGATGATCGTGATGACATCGGCCATCTTGTTCTCCATCAACCCCTGGCTGGCGCTGGTCACGCTGGTGCCGCTGCCTTTCATCGCCTGGATGATCCATACCGTGCGCGACCGCCTGCGCACCGGCTTCGAGAAGATAGACCGCGTCTGGTCCGAGGTGACCAATGTGCTGGCCGACACCATTCCAGGTATCCGCGTGGTCAAGGCCTTCGCCCAGGAAAAGCGTGAAGCAGACCGCTTTGCCGACGCCAACCTGATCAATCTGCAGGCCAACGACAAGGTCAACAAGACCTGGTCGCTGTTCACTCCCACGGTGACGCTGCTGACCGAGGTCGGCATTCTGGTGGTCTGGGGCTTCGGCATCTATCTGGTGGCCGGCGGCTCCATCACGGTCGGTGTGCTGACCGCATTCATCGCCTATATCGGCCGTTTCTATACCCGCCTGGATTCGATGAGCCGCATTGTCTCGGTCACGCAGAAGGCTGCTGCCGGTGCCAAGCGCATCTTCGACATCCTCGACCATGTGAGCAATGTGCCCGAGCCCAGCAACCCCGTGAAGCTGCCCGGCAAGGCCAAGGGCGCCATCACCATGGAGGATGTGGGCTTTCGCTACGGCAGCCGTGCCGTCATCAAGCATCTGAACCTGCAGATCAAGCCTGGCGAGATGATCGGCCTGGTCGGTCACAGCGGCTCGGGCAAGAGCACCCTGGTCAATCTGATCTGCCGTTTCTACGACGTCTCCGAGGGCTCCATCCAGCTCGACGGCGTGGATGTGCGCCGCATGTCCGTGTCCGACTACCGCAGCAATATCGGCCTGGTGCTGCAAGAGCCCTTTTTGTTCTTCGGCACGATCGCCGAGAACATCGCCTACGGCAAGCCCGACGCCACGCGCGAGGAAATCGTGGCTGCTGCACGTGCCGCCCATGCCCACGAGTTCATCCTGCGCCTGCCTCACGGCTATGACTCCCTGGTCGGCGAGCGCGGCCAGGGCCTGTCGGGTGGCGAGCGCCAGCGCATCTCCATCGCGCGTGCGCTGCTGATCGATCCGCGCATCCTGATCCTCGACGAAGCCACCTCGGCCGTGGATACCGAGACCGAAAAGGAAATCCAGAAGGCGCTGGACAATCTGGTCCAGGGTCGCACCACGATCGCCATTGCCCACCGTCTGTCCACCTTGCGCAAGGCCGACCGTCTGGTGGTCATGGATCGTGGCGAGATCGTCGAAGTGGGCCCGCACGATGAGCTGATGGACCTCAAGGGCCATTACTTCCGTCTGTACGACGCGCAGGCGCGCCGTGCCGAAGAGGATGCGCAAGCGGCCGGCCTGAAGTTGCAGACCAAGGAACCCCAATGATCGAAGCTCCCCAATCCAATCTGAACGGCATGCAGCTGGTGCGCAACGCCCATGGCCGTCTGGTGCTGACGCTGGGCAACGGCCTGGTCTACGAAGCGGTCGTTCCCGTGCGTGCATTTCCCATCGCGGCGCCTGCCGAAGGGCTATCGCTGATCGCCGCCGATGGCAAGGAAGCGTTGTGGGTGGCTCGCATGGCAGACCTGCAGCCCGAGCATCGCCAGCTGATCGAGCAGGACCTGGCGGTGCGGGAGTTTGTGCCGACCATCGAGCGCATCCTCAAAGTCTCCAGTTTTTCCACTCCCAGTACCTGGGATCTGCAGACGGATCGCGGTGCTACGCAGATGGTGCTCAAGGCCGAGGAAGACATCCGCAAGCTGGCCGGGCGCACCCGACTGCAGATCACGGGCCAGGATGGCGTGCAATACCGGATTCCCGACAGCAGCAAGCTGGACCGGCATTCGCGCAAGCTGCTGGAGCGCTTTCTGTAAGCCGCGCAGCGCAACGATCTCAAGGGCCTCGCATAATTGCGAGGCCCTTTTTTTGTATCAAATTGCAGGGTGACGCTTGATATATATAGGCTAATAGCTATCAAAACAGGATTGAAAATAATCCTACAGTTTTCTCAAGCGTGGCCGATAACAGGGCGAGATAGCTGATTTTCCGCCTGCACCTTTTTACTGCCGAGGGCCAAGCCATGCAAATTCCACCTCTAGACCGGACACAGACGCCCTGGCGTACCCAGGGGGCTGATTTGTATTCCACAGGCGCCTCTGGCGCCGCACCGGTGCGTCCCGTGAATGCGGTGAATGCCCCAGAGTCGGTTGACAAGATCGGCGAGGGCCGCACGGTGCGCGAACCCGAGAAGCCCTCGGCTCCCGATACCGAGAACCGCGACTGGACGCTGGCCGAGGAGGTCAAGCAAAAGGAAGAGGTCGAGGAGCCGCCCAAGGAACCCATCTCCAAGCAACTGATCGAGTTCATCCAGTCCATGTGGCGCGCCAGCGCCCAGGCGGTGGAGCAGGCGCAGGAAACCAGCAAGTCGGAGGATCTGCTGCAGAACAAGCAGACGGCGCGCAATGAGCCGCTGACTTATTCCGAGCCCAGGGTCAAGCGCAGCGGCAACGCCAAGTAAGGCGATTGCTTTGATTTTGATAGCTTATTACGCTTGATATTAAAGCGATTCAGCTATCTTTATACCTTATTTGCTTTCAGGGTCAGCGCTATCTGCTTCTGATTTGTGAGTGTCGTCCTTGGCCGGCGCAGCCGCCACGGCTTCGGCGGCCTTGGCCTTTTCACGCGCTGCCCGGTATTTGACGGCAAAGGCGCGCACTTCCTCATAGGTGACGAAGCCGTCCTTGTTGGTGTCGGTTTCGTCAAAGGCGGCGGCCAGCTTGGGGATGATGGCCACTTCCTTGCGACTGAGCTTGCCATCCTGATTGAAGTCCAGCATCTTGAATTGCTGCTGGGCCTTGATCTCGCCCTTGGAGAGCTGGGTTCCCTGTCTTTCCCCCATCTTGTCGCCGGCGGTTTCCTCGGCGCGCACCGTGGGCAGCAGCAGCACGGCGCTGGTCAGCAGCACGCCCATGGCGGTCTTCATGACCGAGCTGCTGCGCGCGACGATGGGGTGGTTCTTGGCTTTTGACATAGCGATATAGATGAGGGCCATGACGGCATTCTCAAGCTCCGGCCCGCCGCACTTTCAAAGTTTTGCATTCGCTTGCCGGACTTTGCCAAGCTTTACGTAGGCAGCGCTGCCTTGTCATGGGCAATGCCGCTGCGCACATGGCCCGAGGGAACATGTCCGGCCGCATTGCGCACATGGCCGGTCTGGTCGTCGAAGAAGAAGTCGGGCTCGAACTCGCGCAGAAAACCGCCCTTGGCCAGTCCGCCGAGGAACATGGCCTCATCGACATCGATCTTCCAGTCCATCAGCGTATTGAGCGCGCGCTCATGGGCCGGGGCGCTGCGCGCCGTGACCAAGGCCGTGCGCACGCGCATGCCGGCCACATCGGCCTGCTGCAGCCGGTGCAGGGCGGCCAGCAGGGGCTTGAACGGGCCTTCGGGCAGCGGCTGGGCGGCTTTTTCGAGCTCATGCTGCTGGAATGCCTCCAGGCCCTGGGCCTGGAAGATGCGTTCGGCCTCGTCGGAGAACAGCACGGCATCTCCGTCGAAAGCGATGCGCACCTCGCGCGGATGGCTGCTGCTGGCACGCATGGAGTCGGTGAACACATGGGCGGCCGGGTAGCCCAGCTGCAGTGCCTGCGTCACGTCATCGGCATTCGCCGACAGAAACAGCTGGGCTCCCAGCGGACGCAGATAGCCGAAGGGGTCGCGCCCCTGGGTGAATACGCCGCGCTGTATGGAGTGCAGGCCGTGGGCCTTGGCCGAGCGGAAGACGCGCATGCCGCTGACGGGGTCGTTGCGCGAGAGCAGCACCACCTCCACATGCTGCTGTCCCTCGGTGTTGAAGGCCAGCAGCTTCTTGACCAGCGAGAAGGCCACGCCGGGTGCGGCAGGCACGTCCAGCCGCTCGCGCTGCAGGCGCAGATAGCTCGCCGGGTCGCTGTCCTCGAAGAGGCGATTTTCCTCCTCGAAATCGAACAGGGCTCGCGAGGAGATGGCGACGACGAGCTTGTCGTTCAGGGTCATGGCCATGGCGGTACGGCTTTGAGCGGATGTGCAGACAAGGTCCGATGATACGCAGGCCGAAGCTCCCTCACCAGTTGGCTTCGCGCTCTGGCGTGGCACTGATGTGGTGGATGGACAGGTCGGCGCCGTCGAATTCCTGCTCCTGGCTCAGACGCAGCCCCATGGTCTTCTTGAGCAGGCCGTAGACCAGCAGGCCGCCCAGCGCGGCCCAGGCCACGCCCATCAGCGTGCCTATGAGCTGGGCCAGCGGATGCACGCCGCCAAGCCCGCCCAGTGCCTGCGTGCCGAAGATGCCGGCCGCAATGCCGCCCCAGGCGCCGCACAGACCGTGCAGCGGCCACACGCCCAGCACGTCGTCGATCTTCCATTTGTTCTGGGTCAGCGTGAACATGAATACAAAGATGGCGCCGGCGGCAGCCCCCACGACCAGCGCCCCCAGGGGGTGCATCAGATCCGAGCCCGCGCAGACCGCGACCAGGCCGGCCAGCGGGCCGTTGTGCACAAAACCCGGGTCGTTTTTGCCCACTGCCAGGGCTGCCAGCGTGCCGCCCACCATGGCCATCAGCGAGTTCACGGCGACCAGACCCGAGATCTTGTCCAGACTCTGGGCACTCATCACATTGAAGCCGAACCAGCCCACGATCAGAATCCAGGCGCCCAGGGCCAGAAAGGGGATGCTGGAGGGCGGAGTGGCGGCAATCGCTCCGCCCTGGCGGTAACGGTTGCGGCGCGGGCCCAGCAGCAGCACGGCTCCCAGGGCGATCCAGCCGCCCACGGCGTGAACGACCACGCTGCCGGCAAAGTCATGGAATTCGGCGCCGGTCAGCGCCTTGATCCAGGCCTGCACGCCGAAATGCTGGTTCCAGGCAATGCCCTCGAAGAAGGGGTAGATCAGGCCCACGATCATGGCGGTTGCGATCAGCTGGGGCCAGAACTTGGCGCGCTCGGCAATGCCGCCCGAGATGATGGCGGGAATGGCAGCGGCAAAGGTCAGCAGAAAGAAGAACTTGACCAGGCCGTAGCCGTTGAGTGCCGCCAGCTGCTCGGCGCCCACGAAAAAGTGCGTACCGTAGGCCACGCCATAGCCGAGAGCGAAATAGACCACGGTGGAGACCGAGAAGTCGACCAGGATCTTGACCAGGGCATTGACCTGGTTCTTGCGGCGCACGGTGCCCAGTTCCAGGAAGGCGAAACCGGCGTGCATGGCCAGGACCATGACGGCGCCCATCAGAATGAACAGGGCATCCGCGCCCTGTTTTAGTGCTTGCATGAAAACGCTCCAGCTGAAATTTGCTATTTATTGGTGCGAAATTGCGGAAAAAATCCGCAATGCACTAAAAGAAAGCAAGAATTGCGCCAAGCTGGAGTGGGCGCTTCCGCACCGTTGCGGGCGCGGCCGGCCTATTTGACGAACTGGTTGAGCTGGATGATGGGCATGAGCACGGCCAGCACGATGAGCATGACCACCAGCCCCATGACGACGATCAGCAGGGGCTCCAGAATCGTGGCCAGGTGCATGGCACGGCGCTGGACCTCGGTGGACAGCTGGGTGGCGGCACGCTGCAGCATCAGCGGCAGCTGGCCCGTCTGCTCGCCCAGCCGCGCGAACATGGCAACCAGGCCCGGAAAGCGCTTCTTCTGAGCCAGGGCCGAGGCCAGTGGCGCACCTTCGCGCACCAGCACCAGCGCATCCATGGCATCGGCGCGCAGGGCGCGGTTGTTCAGCGTCTCGGCGGCGGCCTGCAGGGCCTTGAGAATGGGTACGCCCGCTCCGGCCAGCATGGCCAGCGTGCCGGCAAAGCGCGCCGCGTTATAGCTGCGCGAGAGCCGGCCTATGAGCGGCAGACGCAGCCACTGGGCATCGAAGCGCTCGCGAAAGGCCTCGTTCCTGAGCGCCAGCCGAAGGCCCACGGCAGCCAGCAGCACCACGGCCAGCATGAACCAGCCGTAGTGGCGCACAAAGTCGCTGATGCCGAGCATGACCACGGTGAGAAACGGCAGCGCACGCTTGGTGCCGGCAAACACGCCGGCCACCTGCGGCACCACATAGCTGACCAGAAAGACCACGATGACGATGGCCACCAGAGTCACGATGGCCGGATACAGCGAGGCGCCGATGAGCTTGGACTGCAAGGCCTGGCGCGCCTCCAGGTCGTCGGCCAGGTTTTCCAGCACCGGGCCCAGGCTGCCGCTGGATTCGCCGGCACCGATCACGGCGCAGAAGATGTCGGAAAACTCGCGTGGGTGCTGCTCCAGTGCCCTGGCAAAGCTGGAGCCGGCATTGACTTCGGCCCTCAGCGCTGCAACCAGTTGATGCTGGCGTTCGTCCTCGGCTTCCTCGGCCAGCGCGGCCAGCGCGCGCTCTATGGGCAGGCCCGAGCTGACCAGCCCCGAGAGCTGGCGCGTCCATACCGCCAGACTGGTGGAGTTGAAGACCGGGCGCGTGAACCATCCGGAAGCGCCGGTGCGGTCCTGGCCCTTGCCTGCGGCGACGGGCTCGACCTGCAGCGGCACCAGGGCCTGGCTGCGCAGCTGGCTGCGCGCGGCACGGGCGTTGTCGGCTTCCAGGGTGCCCTTGCGGGTCTGGCCCTGGGCATCCAGGGCTTCAAAGGTAAAGGCGGGCATGCGCGAATCGATCTGAGAGGTGAGGGGTTAGAACGTAAACACGTTCTCAGGATGGTAGCGACTAATGATGTCAGCACATCGGCATTGGAGAGCGCGCAGCAGACTTGAGGCAGGTCATGACGGGCGCAGGCTGGGTCGGCACAATGGCCTGCCGATTCAAGAATGCGAGGTTTCGATGCTCAAGGACAAGGTTGCATTGGTGACGGGAGCTGCGTCCGGCATAGGCCGCTGTGTGGCGCTGACATGGGCCAGGGAAGGCGCGCGCGTGGTGCTGGCCGACCTCAACGAGGAGCAGGGCCATGAGAGCGCAGCCCTGGTGCGCGAGCTGGGCGCCGAGGCACTGTATCTGCGCGCCGACGCCGGCAGCGCGGCGGATCACGAAGCACTGGTGGCCTTGACCATGCGCCACTTCGGCCGCCTGGATGTGGCCTGCAACAACGCCGGCATCGGCGGAGCCAGTGCACCCACGGCCGACTATCCACTCGATGCCTGGGAGCAGGTGCTGCGCGTCAATCTCTCGGGCGTCTTCTATGCCTGCAAATACCAGATCGCCGCCATGCTGCAGGGCGGTGGCGGCTCCATCATCAACATGGCGTCCATACTCGGCGCCGTGGGCTTTGCCAACTCTGCAGCTTATACGGCCGCCAAGCATGGCGTGCTGGGCCTGACCAAGGCCGCCGCGCTCGAATATTCGGCCAGGGGCGTGCGCGTCAATGCCGTGGGGCCGGGCTTTATCCACACTCCTATGATCAGCGGTCTGGAGCAGGACCCGGCTACGCATGCGGCGCTGGTGGCGGCCCACCCCATGGGACGCCTGGGCCAGCCCGAGGAGATCGCCGAGCTGGTGGCCTGGCTGGCCAGCGACCGCGCGTCGTTTGTGACGGGCGCTTATTACCCGGTCGACGGCGGCTACCTGGCACGCTGAGTGCTCTGCAGCGGCTTGCTATAGGTTTTGATGACCCTGCGCCTGACTGGCGATCGCTGCAGGCCAAAACCTTTAAACGACCGGCGCCATGGCGGCGGCTTGCATATCGCCGTCGATCTCGTCGGCGCGCACCGAGGCTGCACGCTGCAGCAGCGGCGTGGCATAGGCCTCGAATTCGGGCCGCTTGGGCAAGCTGCCGTCCATCATGCTCCATCCGATGTAGCTGGCCAGATACAGATCGGCGGCCGTGAAGTGGTCGCCGCAGACATAGCGTTTTCCGGCCACCGCATGCAGCAAGGTGTTCAGCACATCGTCAAAGCGGCCAAAGCCTGCGCTCATGGCCTGCTGATGCGTTTGCGATTGCAGCCAGCCTTCGTTGCGGGCGGTTGTGACGGCCTCCACCGGCCCGGCGACAAAGAACAGCCAGCGAAAGTAGCTGGCCCGTTCCGGGCTGCCCATCACCGGGGCCAGTCGTTTCTCGGGGAAAAGCTCGGCCAGATAGGCGAGGATGGCTCCGGTCTCGGTGATCACGGCATCGCCATGCTGCAGCGCCGGTACCTTGCCCATGGGGTTGATGGACAGGTACTCGGGCGACTTCATCTCAGGTCCGAATTCCAGCTCAACGGTTTCATAGTCGGCACCGCATTCCTCCAGCATCCAGCGCACCATGCGGGCGCGTGATCTGGGGTTGCTGAAAAAGCGCAGCTTGGGCTGGTGAGATGTGGACATTGCGGCTCTCCTTGACGGGCTGTTGTGACATGGCAAAAACGCCATGCAGCCAATGTAGGAGCGGGGGCTGACAGTTTCTGTCAGCAGCGCCGTTCAATCCAGCGTATAGCCGGTTTCGTCCAGCCAGCGCTGTATCAGTGCCTGGCGCCTTTGCGGATAGCGTTCGCCCAGATCCTCCAGCGAATCCACGCGGTCGGCGCGAAAGTGACGAAAGGCCTGGCGCAATTCGCACCATGCCGATACCACGCGGCTGCGCTCGAAGTAGGCCATGGCAAACGGCCAGATCCGGCGCTGGCTCGGCACGCCATGTTGGTCACGGTAGTGCAGCACGACCTTGTGTTCGGCACGGATGGCGCGGCGCAGCGCCGCCTGCCACGGCTCGGCCGGCGGGTCGTTCTGCATATTGGGAACCAGCAGGCCGCTGGTGTCGACGGCGATGCGCAGCTCCAGTGGCAGTGCCGAACGGATGCGGTCCATGGCGGCGGTGGCAGCCTGGGCCAGTTGCGGATCGGCCTGCAGGCTGGCCCAGCGTGCGCCCAGCAGCAGCGCCTCCAGCTCGTCGGCGTTGAACATCAGGGGCGGCAGCAAAAAGCCGGGCCGCATCTCGAAGCCTATGCCGGGGTCGCCCAGAATGTCGGCACCCTGAGTGCGCAAGGTTGCGATGTCGCGGTACAGCGTGCGCAGGCTGACGCCCAGCGCCTGGGCCAGCTCGGGCCCGGTCTGCGGCTGACGGGCGCGGCGCAGCGTATCCAGCAATTGCAGCAGACGGGCGGAACGGCTCATGGGCGAAATTCGAGAGGTGAACGACGCAGGAGTTTGGCATGCTCTCATGCCAGGACGCCGGTCTGTCGCTATCCCTGAGCTTCCTCCTGCCGCACAGCGAGAGAGGAGGGCGCTGCCATGATCGCTCAGGCGGCGGTGTTCATGGCGCCAGCCGTGATCTCCAGACTGCGCAGGCGCAGCTCGGCGTCATAGACATCGCTGACGATCATGAATTCATCGGCCTGGGTCTCGTCGGCCAGCTTTTGCAGGCCCTGGCGCACGGTATCCGGGCCGCCGATGACGCCCACGGCCAGAAAATCGGCAATCGCCGCCTGGGCGCGCCCGTCCAGCTGCTCCCAGAAGTCCGGTATCGGGGGCATGAGACGGGTGCGGTTGCCGGTCAGGATGCCGAGCACGCGCTGATAGGTGCTGCTGGCCAGAAACCGGGCCTCTTCATCGCTGGGGGCTGCAATCACCGGCACGCCGACAATCGCGTAAGGCTTGGCCAGTGTGGCACTGGGCTTGAACATCTGGCGGTACAGGGCCAGGGCCTGGTGCAGCATGCGCGGCGCAAAGTGCGAGGCAAAGGCATAGGGCAGGCCCATGTGTGCAGCCAGCTGGGCCGAGAACAGGCTGGAGCCCAGCAGCCAGATCGGGACATGCGTGCCCGCGCCCGGCATGGCGATGATGCGGGCGCCATCCTGGTGATCGCCCAGCAGGCGCTGCAGCTCCTGTACGTCACGAGGGAAGTCCTCCTCGGTCTCGACGCGGTCACGGCGCAGGGCGCGCATGGTCGCACCGTCGGTGCCCGGCGCGCGACCCAGACCCAGGTCGATGCGGCCCGGGTAGAGCTCGGCCAGCGTGCCGAAGGCCTCGGCCACCACCAGCGGTGCATGGTTGGGCAGCATGATGCCGCCCGAGCCTACACGAATCTTCTGCGTGGCACCTGCGATGTGGCCGATCAGCACGGCTGTGGCCGAACTCGCAATGCCCGGCATATTGTGGTGCTCGGCCAGCCAGTAGCGGGTGAAGCCCAGCTTCTCGGCCTGCTGCGCGGTGCGCACGGCAATCTGCAGAGCATCGGCCACCGTTGCGCCTTCGCGCACGGCGACCAGGTCCAGCATGGACAGCTTGACGTTGTTCAGGGATTTCATGGCGATTGATCTATATGGTTTTGATAGCTTGCAGCGTTTTGGGGGTCAGCGTTTACGGCCGATCTCACGTCCAAAAACAATGCCGACCAGCACACCCCAGGCCAGCAGCACGGCGGCCATGGCGTAGTAGGTGCTGCCGGCCTGCATGGCAAATACCGAGCCCAGCAAGGCCACCAGCGCCGCCATGCGGATCACGCGGCGCAACTGGTCCACGGGCAGGCGGGCCTTGAGGTTGAACAGCACGGCGAGGCTGACAATGGCCAGGGCGATCAGCAGCAGAAACAGATCGCCGCCATAGGGCTGGACGGAAGTGCGAAGGTTTTCAAGCATGGCAACGATTCTGGCAAAGGCTCAATGACCGCTGCTGACTGAGGCCATGCATGAAAAAAGCCCACCGTGAGGTGGGCTGTGCAGCGAGGCGGGGAGTCAGTTCAGGCCGAGGGCGGCAAGCAGCGCATCGGCTGCAGTGCCATTGAGCCGCTGCTGATTGCTGACCATCTGCTTGTCCCGATAGCCGACATAGGTGATGCCGCCCCGTTCGACGAACAGGCGGTAGTTCTGGAAGTTGCTGACATTGAGCTGGGTGGGCTCCTGCGTGAAGCGCAGCACCTTGGCATCTGCCTGGGTGGCGATGCTGTAGTTGCTGACCAGGATCGTCTTGCAGGTGGACACTCCGTTGATGAACAGGGTCCGGTTGTTGGGCAAGGTGCTCATATCGCCCTCACATTCATAAAAGCGTGCGCGCTGCTCGCCGCCGTTCTCGAAACCCACCATATAGCGCTTGTAGGCAGCACTGCCATCGGGCTTGAGATAGTCGCGGCGGCCGACCAGCACGCGCGAGTTGTTGCCGTGCACTTCGGCGGCCGAGACATTGGGCGCGAAGTCGCCGGCGTTCCACGCGATGAATTCCGCAAGCGTCGCGCTACGCCAGGTGCTGGTGTCAGGGTTGTTCGGGGCGTCGGCACGGGCAATGGTGGCGCGGTTGGCGTTGTTGCTCAGGTAGTAGTCGCTGCCGCCCAGATCGGTGACGGTGCGATAGCTGAGCGTGGAGCCGCTGGGGAAGGTCGTTTCGGCGGGAACCTGATCGGGCCTGGGGCCCCAGCTGGCAAAGCTGCCGTCGGCCGCGTCCTGCCACGGTGCGGAGCGGATCTCGGTGACGATATCGCGCATCTTCAGGCCGGTGATATTGCGCACGCTTTGCTTGGCTCTGCTGGCCAGGCTCTTGCAGTACAGGGATTCGGTCTCGCCGCTGGCAAGGCTGGTGACCTGCTGCACGAAATCGGTGGGACAGGCAAACCATTCACTGCCGGTCCAATAGACCTGCGGCCGGGTCCAGGGCTGCTCCAGGCCGCCAGCCACGCGCTCGCGGAATTCCGTGAAATAGCGTTTGCCGTTGGCATCGGGCGTGTTCTGCTCGGCCGTGGCTTCGAAAGCCCGGATGTAGTAGTTGCTGGTGTCGCTAAAGCTGAGCCAGCGCAGCTGAGTGCTCGGCGCGGGGCCGCCGGCCTCGGGGCTGCTGGATTGCGACTGCATGGCTGCGATCAGGCCCACATTGCCGGCCGTGACGCCCGAGGCGCTGGCCACCTGCTGGGCGGCGGTCTCCATGGCGGATTGCTTGTCCTTCATGGAGGTGCTGGTGTCGCTGAGGGCGGGGTTGTCCAGCACGGCCGTGGCCAGGGTTTGCAACTGCTGCAGCAGCACGCTGTTGACGGCGGCATTGAGCTGCACCGAAGTCAGCGGTGCGCCGTCGACGCCTGTTGCGCCCGCCGTGTTGGTGAGCTGGGTCTGGGTGGTCACCACGATCAGGCGCGCCATGGTGGCGGCCAGCTTGCCGGCGTTGCTGCCGTCCTGGGTGAAATCCGCCAGCGCCGAAGCGCCCAGGCCCAGCTGGCTCTGGATGGCTGCTGCCGCATCGCTGGTGCTGCTGCCCGTGGCCCGGCTGTGCGCCTGCACCAGGGTGCTCAGCGGGCTGACGACGCCAGGCTGATCGGCGGGCGCTCGGAGCATGAAGGCCACGGGAACGGCGCCGGTGTCGGCATCGACGGAGTCCTTGGTGACCAGGGCCAGAATCGGGTATTTGCCCGCATCGGCCTCGGGCACTTCCAGGCTGGCCTGGCCGGAGGCATTGGTGACGGCACTGGGCTCTTCACTGTCACAGCTGCCGTTGTCATTTCTGTCCAGGCAGACTTTGACGTTCTGCAAGGCGCCGTCGATCACGGTGGTGGAGATCGATTTTGTGGCCGGAGCCGGGGCGGGCGACGGAGCGGGAGACGTGCTGTCGCTGCCGCCGCCGCCGCCGCAGCCGGCAATGGAGGCAATCAGGATCAGGGTGCCCAGGGACACTGAGCGGCGGATGAATGGTGTGGTGGCGGGGGCTTGTGACATGGCGGCCTTTGGTTGAGAGAGTGGCTGCCTTGTTTGTAAGTACTTGTTGTCGCGAAAACATCACCAAAATGGGCGAAGGGTTTGCAGCGATTTCAAAGTGTGAGTAAATGAAATAAATCCCCGGCGAAGGGCCATCAGGCGCTTGCTGTGGCGAGCCTTGGAAGGGGGCTCTATGGCGGTAGCGCATCTGCCTTTGGTGTTGCAGGAACGGGTTCCTGCATTGATAGCGGCCATCTACGAGTCGGCGCTGGAGCCGGTGCGCTGGCAGGGCTTTCTGGCCCTGTTCGGTTCGGCACTGCGTTCGCCGGCCAGCGTGATCTGGGCCAACGACTTCGCGCAGCGGACGGTGGATCTGGACGGGGGCTTCGGCACTTTCGGCGCCAGCCAGGGCTTTGCCACCGCCGAACTCGAAAGCTTTGCCGCGCACTACTGTCAGTGCAATGTCTGGCTGCAGGACCAGAGCCTGCATAGACCGGGCACGGTGGTGAATTCCTCCACCCTGTTTCCCGACCAGAGCCTGCCGGGTACCGAATGGTATGGCGACTGGCTGCAGCCCCAGGATCTGTTCTATTCCTGCGCGGCCGTGGTCGACAACCAGCATGACCGCTCGTTCAACATCACGGTTGTCAGGCCGCATGCGGTGGGTGCCTACAGCGCCGAAGAGCTGGGCCTGGTGCAGCAGCTCATGCCGCATCTGCAGACCGCGTTTGCGATGCACCGACGCCTGTACCGCACCCAGGCATTGCTCAACGCATCGCTGTCCGTGCTGGAGGATCTGCCGGTGGGCGTGGTTCTTCTGGACGAACGTGCTGCCGTGATGCATGCCAGCAGCCGGGCCTTGCGCCTGATGGAGCAAAGCCAGCTGATATATCGCGCAGCTGACGAGAGCCTGCAGGCCACCAATGCCGCAGACCAGCGCTGGCTGCAGAAAGCCATGCGGGACTGTGTTGCCACAGGGCTGGGCAAGGGGCAGCACCACGGCCGGGCCAGCCGCTTCACAGGGCTGGCTGGACAGCAGCTACAGGTCATGGTGTCGCCCTTGCCCCTACATAGCAGTCCCTATGGCGAGCGCAGTGCCGCCATGCTGCTGATCAGCGATCCGGCGCTGAGCATTCCCTCGTTGCAGGAGTTGCTGCGCAATCTGTACCGGCTCACGCTGGCAGAGGCTCAGCTGGCCCAGGCGCTGATCAATGGCTGGACCCTGCAGGAGTTCGCCGAGAGACAAGGCCTGTCCATCCATACCGCGCGTTCGCAGTTCAAATCGGCGGCGGTCAAGGTGGGGGTGGGGCGGCAGGCCGATTTCGTGCGCGTGCTGCTCACGGGCCCGGCCATGCTGCGCTGGCGCGAGTGAGCCCGTGGCCTCTCAGTCGCGCGTGACGCGCATGACCTCGGCCTGAGTGGTGATGCCTTCGCGCACCAGGCGTTCGCCATCCTCGCGCATCAGCTGCATACCTGCCGCCATGGCGGTCTCGCGAATCTCTGCCTCGCTGGCGCCGCGATGGATCTGGGCGCGAATGGCGTCGTCCACCGCCAGCAGCTCGAAGATGCCGGTGCGGCCCCGGTAGCCGCTGGGCTCGCTCTGGTCGACCTTGCGCACCAAGCGCTGTGCCAGCACTCCCAGCAGTGAGGACGACAGCAAAAAGGGTTCGACCCCCATGTCGATCAGGCGGGTGACGGCGCTGGGCGCGTCATTGGTGTGCAGCGTGGCCAGCACCAGGTGGCCGGTGAGCGAAGCCTGGATGGCGATCTGCGCGGTTTCGAAGTCGCGGATTTCGCCGATCATGATCACGTCCGGGTCCTGGCGCAGCAGGGCGCGCAAGGCCTTGGCAAAGGTCAGCTCGATCTTGGCGTTGACCTGGGTCTGACCCACGCCGGCCAGCTCATATTCGATGGGGTCTTCCACCGTCATGATGTTGCTGTGGCTGGCATCCATGCGCTGCAGCGCGGCGTAGAGCGTGGTGGTTTTGCCCGAGCCCGTGGGGCCGGTGACCAGCACGATGCCGTGGGGCTGCGCCGTGAGATGGGTGAAGCGCCTGAGCGTCTCGCCGCCCATGCCAACGGCTTCCAGGCTGAGCTTGCTCTCGCTCTTGTCCAGCAGACGCAGCACGGCGCGCTCGCCGTGGGCACTGGGCAGGGTGGAGACGCGCACGTCAATGGCTCGCGTGCCCAGGCGCAGGCTGATGCGCCCGTCCTGGGGCAGGCGTTTCTCGGCAATGTCCAGGTCGGCCATGATCTTCAGGCGACTGATCAGGGCGGCGTGCAGGGCCCGGTTGGGCTGCACTACCTCACGCAAATCGCCGTCCACGCGAAAGCGCACGCTGGAATGGCGCTCGTAGGGCTCGATATGGATATCCGAAGCACCGTCGCGTGCCGCCTGCGTGAGCAGGGCGTTGAGCATGCGGATGATGGGGGCGTCGTCCGCGGTCTCCAGCAAGTCCTCCACGGCTGGCAGCTCCTGCATCATGCGCGTCAGATCGGCATCGGACTCTACCTCGCTGACCACCATGGCCGCGCTGGAGTCGCTTTGCGCATAGGCCGCGCTGATGCGATGGGCCAGCGCGCCGCTGTCCAGCAGCTGCCAACGCTGCACCGCATGCTTGCGCTGCACTTCGGAGATGGCCGACCAGTCGGGATGCGGACCATGCCAGAGCACGGGCTCCTGGCCGTCATCCTCGATCAGCAACTGGCTGCTGCGGGCAAAGCCATAGGGCAGGGGGTAGCGCATGCGTGGCTTTCGCTTACAGGGTGCCCGGGGGCAGGGTGGCGGGCGTCACAGGCGTCACGGTCACGGGCTGGCCGTCCACCGTGGGCTGGCCTGGGCGCGTGAAGTCCACGATCTCGGGCTTGGCTCCAGGAACGATAGCCACATTGGGCACGC
Organism: Comamonas testosteroni ATCC 11996; assembly: GCF_000241525.1. GTDB lineage: Bacteria > Pseudomonadota > Gammaproteobacteria > Burkholderiales > Burkholderiaceae_C > Comamonas > Comamonas testosteroni. The sequence goes on along the minus strand of NZ_AHIL01000012.1, from coordinate 235,957 downwards.
TTGCCGGTGCAGCGCCGCTGGATGCGGGCAGCAAGGGCGCGGCATTGACATTGCGCATCAGCAGATTGGGGTCGGGCTGCACGGTTTGCTGCATGCCGCGAATGGACTCATAGCGGTCCTGCGAGAGCTGGCTGGTGGAGCTGGCGTCACGCAGCACGGTGGGGCGCAGAAACACCATGAGATTGGTCTTCTTGCGCTCGCGGCTGGTGTTGCGAAACAGATTGCCCAGCAGTGGAATATCGCCCAGCAGCGGCACGCGTTCCTGGCTCTGGCTGTATTCGTCGGCAATCAAGCCGCCCAGCACCACGATGGCACCGTCCTCGACCAGCACATTCGACTCGATGGAGCGCTTGGTGGTGGTGGCGCCGGACTGGGCGTTGGCTGTGCCCTGCTTGACTGCCGAGTTCTCCTGATAGACGGCCATCTTGATGGTGCCGTTTTCGTTGATCTGCGGACGAATCTTGAGCAGCGTACCCACGTCCTTGCGCTCATAGGTGGTGAAGGGATTGACGGAGCCCGAGGTGCCGGCGGTGTTGGTATAGGAGCCTGTGGGGAAGGGCACGTTCTCGCCCACCATGATGCTGGCTTCCTCGTTGTCCAGCGTCATCAGATTGGGTGTGGAGAGAATGTTGGTGTCGCCGTCGCCCTGCATCAGGTTGACCAGGGCACCCAGGCTGGTGTTGCCGTTGACGTTCTGGGTGAAGCCCAGGTTCATGCCCTTCATGCCGCCGATCGCCGAGGCCTGGCTGTCGGTCAGGGGTGTGCCGTTGACCAGATTGCCAACGGCCCCCGACAGGCCGAAGATGTTCGAGATGCCGCTGATGGAGGTGCCGTTGCCGAGCACGCCCAGCACGCGGCCGTTGTTGCGGATCACCGAACTCCACTGCACGCCCAGCTGGGCCGCCTTGTCGGCGGAGACTTCGACAATCAGGGCTTCAATCAGCACCTGGGCACGGCGGCCGTCGAGCTTGTCGATGACGGTGCGCAACTGGCGGTACAGCGGGCCAGGAGCCGTGATGATCAGCGAGTTGGTCGTGGGGTCGGCCTGGATCATGCCGCCCGTGGAGGGCTGCTGGGCAGTGCCGAAGCGGGAGCTGGGGCCGCTGTTGCCGCCGCCCAGACCTACGGTGGCACTGCCGTCCGTGCCGCGCGAGATCACGGGCTGGGAGCTTGCTGCATTGGTGGTCGAGCCGGCGGCCGCCGTCATGCCCGGCTGGCCACCCAGGGCGGTGCTGGCGCTGGTCTGGGCGTTGATGGCGGCACGCAGCGTGGCGGCCAGAGACACTGCGTCGGCGTTCTTGAGATACACCACATGGATGTTGCCGTCGTCACCGTTGCCAGTCATGGCCGGCTGGTCCAGACGCGCGATCAGCGAGCGGATCTGCGACAGCTTGGCCGGGTTGGCCGCACGGATCAGCACCGAGTTGCTGCGCGGCTCGGCCAGTATCGAGGTGCGGAAGCTGGTGTCTGCCTGGCCTGCTGCCGCACCGGCTCCGGCCTGGACCACGCCGCCTGCGGTGGCAGAGCCGCCTTCCATCAGGCGATTGACCAGGGCCACCATATCGGCGGCAACGGCATGGCGCAGCGCGATGACTTCCACGTCGGTGGCGTTGGAGACATCGGTGCTGGCGATGATGCGCGAGATGCGCTGCAGATTGTCGGCGTAGTCGGTGATGATCAGCGAGTTGTTGCCGGGGTTGACGTTGATGGTGTTGTTGGGGCTGATCAGCGGCCGCAGCACGGGCACCAGATTGTTGGCGTTCTCGTAGTTGAGCTTGAAGATCTGCGTGACGATCTGTCCGCCGCCGGCCTGACTGCCGCGCCCTCCCTGGCCGACGGAGACCTCGCTGGACTGCAGCTTGGCATCGGCTTCGGGAATCACCTTGAACAGACCCGCCGACTCCGTCACCGTGAAGCCCTGCATGCGCAGTGCCGCCAGGTATTGCTGATAGGCCGTGGCAGGCGAGACGGCCTTGTCGGTCAGTAGCGTGATCTGGCCCTTGACGCGCGGATCCACCACTACGTTGCGATTGGTGATGGCGGCCATGGCGCGCGACACGGCCTCGATATCGGCATTGGTGAAGTTCAGCGTGACGGGCTCGCCTGGTCGCAAACTAGGAGTGGCATTCGCTTGTCCGCTCTGGGTTTGAGCATGAATAGGTGCTGAAATGCAGACGGCAAGCGAGGCAACAGCTATCGAATGCAGTGTGTTTTGCCAGGCGGTGCGTGAATGCTGAGTCATGGGTCAACCAAAGGTGATGATGGAGCGCGCACCCTGGCGGCGCCCCAAGATATTAAGCAAATTCGACAGAGCGGCTTCGCGCTCGGGGCTGGCAGAGGCTTCGCCCCTGAAGTGCAGGCGCGAGCCCACCCATTGGCCCTGGCCGCTGAGCTGCAGGTCGCCGCCCAGTGTGATCAGATTCAGCTGGGCATTGTCTCCGCCCTGTATATCGAGGCGGTAGCTGCCCAGGGGCCTGAGCGACGACAGTCTGGACGATACGGCCAATGCTTCCAGCCGTGTCAGCCCCTGGCTGGTGGCCCGGCCGGCGCGATACTGCAGTGTCAGCCCGACCGTGGACAGGCGCAACTGACCTTGCAGGGCCACGGTGTTCCAGGGCGTGCCCAGTCCGGCCAGCATGTCGGCGGGCAGTTGCAGCATGCTGTCCTTGAAGCGCACCGTCATGGCGTTCCAGCCCGGCTGCAGCTGCGCCAGCATCGGGGTGCTGGTGCAGCAATCGCTTTGCAGGCTGATGCTGGCGCCGCTCAGGCTGGGTCGCAGTGTCCAGTTCAGGCGCGTGGGCAAGCTGCTCTGGTCCTGGCTGTCCTTGCCGCCGGTCAGCACCAGTCTGGCCGAGCCGCGCCAGAGCGTGCCGCGCGGCTCCTGCAGCTGTACCTGGTCGGCTGTGATCGATTGCACGCCTGTGGCCAGCCAGGCCGCCGGGGCATGGATGAGCAGCGCCAGCAGGCCGCCGAGCAAGGCTCCGCCAACAGCCCAGCTGCGCGGCGAACGCGGCTCGCCTGGCTCACGCGGTCTGCGCGAGGCTTTGCTGGTGGGGCGTGAAGTGCTCAGGCTCATGGTCGCGGCTAATTCTGTGCACCTGCGTTGCCGGGCAAATCGAGCAGCAGATTGCCGCTCCAGCGTGTAACGGCAGCGCCGTCGACGCTTTCTCCGGGATTGCGGTTGAGCTTCATCTCGGCCACCGAGGCATGGCTGTTGTCGCGCACCTGTGCCAGCCAGCGGGCCAGGGCGGGAGCGGCGGCATTGCTCAGGCTGACCTGGGCACGGTTGCCCAGCCACTGCAACTGTGCGCTGCTGCCGAGTTCGGTCTTGAGCGACTGCTCCAGCTGAGTGCTCGCATCGGCGCTATTGCCCTGCGGCTGCTGGCGCAGCAGCTCGGCCTGGGCCTGCATCTGCAGCATGGTCTGCAGCTGGCGCTCCGCTGCCGCATGGCGTGCGGGGGCCGTACGCAGGCTGTGCAGGGCCGGTGCCAGCGCCACCCACCAGAGCAGGGCCAGCAGGACGACGCTGGCGGCGATCAGCAACAGATTCTGTTCGCGCTGGGCCAGGGTGCTCCAGCGCAGGCGCAGCGGAGCCAGTGCGGTTTTCAAGGCGTTTTTCTGTTTCATGGCCTCGCCTTTGCACTCAGCACCAGTTCTGTTCCTTCGCGTTGCAGCATATAGCCATTGGCCTGCAGGCTTTGCTGTGCGTCGCCCAGTGCTTCGGGGCTCAGGTCCAGGCCCGAGATGCGCAGCTGCTTGTCCTGGTATTGCAGGCTCTTGGCATTCTGCACGCCCTGAATGCCGGCACTGGCGGCCAGCAGGGCTTCAAGGTCGCTGGCGGACAGGGCGCCGGAGTTGCTGCGCAGCAGATCCAGTTCGCGTTGCATCTGTACCGGAGCATCGATGATGACGGGCACGTGCGGGAAGGTGGTCTGAAGTACCTGCTTGGCCTGCTGCTGGCGCAGTTCGATGGCACGGTTTTCCCTGAAGGCCCAGGCGTTGAGTCCGGCCAGCTGGGCGACGACGGCAATGCCTGCCGCCCAGCGCGCAGCACGCCATTGCGGAGCCTTGGCAAAACCATGCCAGGCATCGAGCAGGCGGCGCTTGGCGCGGGTGCTGCCGCCCAGGTCCAGATCGAACTGGGCCAGGTCGCCTGCGTAGCCATGGCTTTGCAGCAGTCGCTGGGCGGCGGTGAAGATGCTGACCGGGCGCTGCAGTGTCTCCGCGCTGCGTGCCAGGTGGGGTTCGGCCAGCACCGGCAGATCCTCAGGCAGGCGAGCCAGCAGTGACTGCAGCAGACCGGCATCGGAATGCTGGGGCAGGACGATGAGGCAGGCCTGAGCATCCAGCCCGGTGGCACTCAGCTGGGGCTGGGTGCTGTCGCCCGACAGAAGCAGTTGGGCCTTGCTGCTGGGCCATTGTTCGGGCACCAGGCGGCTGGCGGCATGACCATGCTGTTCCAGGGCCTGCAGATGGGATCGCAGCCAGCCCTTGTCGCAGGCGGCGACCCAGCAGATCTGACCTGCCGCCGAGCCAGCGTCCAGTGCCAGGTGCATGGCGGCTGGCTCATCGAGCAGCTTTTCTTCCAGCAAACCCTCAAGCACGGCGCGCAGACGCTGTTGGCGCCGGCTTTGCAAATTTAGTCCCAAAGGCAGGGTGACGGCATGCCAGGACAGCTGAGCGGCAGGGATGACGGCGGTGACCTGGGCCGTGCGGCCCGTGGCCGGCAGCAGGGACGCCGCAGCCTGGCCGCTGCGCTGAATGCTTTGGCCATCGTCGCTGAGGACGTAGAGATATTCCGTGGCGGAGTTAGCGGGCTTCGCCGACAGCTGTATTAGCAATGTGCTCATGAGGGAAGATGCAGCATTCTATGGGGGCAATGTGACATCAGGGTGTCAGGGTCTGGCAACTGCGGGCATACCCCAGTCGGCATGCTCCTGCCACAGGGTAGTCACGCTCATGTTCTTGCGCTGAATCAGTGAACGCTGGCTCAAGACGTTGTCCCCGAGGCGCAGGCGACCGCGGGCTTCGAAATAGCTGGTGGTCACGGAGTGAGCGGCACTGTTGAAGACGCCGCTCAGACCTATGGCCGCAGCCGCTGCATTCAGGGACTTGAAGGGCGAGGCATCGCGCAACTGGACCAGCTGGTTGGCGCGGGCCCAGTCCAGATCCTCGGTACTGGCCCAGATGACCTCGGCGCTGGCCGTGTTGAGATTGACCGTGGTGCGCTCGGGCAGCAGCGAGACATAGGGTTCGATGCGCGCGATGAGGCGAGGATCGACGCCCAGCCAGCCCAGTTGCCCGACGGTGCGAGGCATCAGCGCCGCAGTCTGGCTCTTGCCGCGCATGGCTTGCTGCATGGCCGTGGCGATCTGCATGACGGAGCTGCCGGGCAGGCCCAGGCGCTCGAACAGGCGCAGAAAAGGCTTGAGGTTTTCCTCCTTCACGCTCGAATCGGCTCCGCTGAGCAGATTGCGCAGATTCAGGCGCGACTGCAGATCCACGATCTCGCCCGAGAGAAAAGCGTCCTGCATGTCGGCAAGGCCGTCATCGACCTGGCTGACATTGTTCTTGGCGGCCAGGAATGTGGACAGGCGAGCCTCCTTCAGTGGCACCGCCCAGGGCTCGCCCAGATGATCGACGGGGTTGCTGCGGTTGGCGCGCGAGTCCTCCTGCAGCACCACGCGCGACCAGTCCAGCGCGCCCAGCAGCAGCCAGTTGGCCTGCACGCGATTGCGTTCGGCGGTCTCGATTTCCACATCGCGCCATTGCTGCCAGAGCGCGGCCGAGGCCAGGGTGGCAACCAGCACCACCGTCAGCATGGCCGCCAGCAGCGCCGCACCGCGCTGGCGCGTGCCTCTGAAACTGGTGCGCCCCAAGCCGGAAACCCCGAGCCAGGGCCGCCCCGCAGCGATGGGGTTGTCCCCCTGGGGGGAAGGCGCGAAGCGACTCAGGGGGGATTTCATGATCTGGAGTTTGAGCGCAGCGGGTTGACCCAGTCCACCGTCATCACGCCGTTGAGCGCACGGCCAGGGGGCAGTGTCAGTTCGATGCGTATGCCGTCGGGCACGTTGGGCAGCACGGGATTGCCATCGCTGCCGACGCTGCTGCCGTCATCGTCGCCCTGATCGCTGGACTGCGGGTTGGTCCAGGCGTTGCTGCGGTAGTAGTAGACACGCCAGAGGTCCAGAGGTATCAGCACGGTTTCGCGGCGCATCTGGTCGCTGGAGGGATTGCGGCCCCATTGGGCCGCCTGGTTCCAGGCATCGTTCCATTCGCTGACCGTGCGCGCGGGCAGCGATTGCCAACGCACCCATTGGGAGCGGCCGTCCACATTGCGACGGCTCCAGGCCACGATGAGCGCTCCGCTGTCGACGGCGGCACTGGTCTTGCGCGTCAGGCGCAGCACCTGACCGTCCCAGTCCAGCACCTGCCGGCCCTGCAGCGGCATCAGCGCGTTGAGGTCGGCATTCCACTGAGCCAGAACGGTCTGCATGACGGCGTGCTGCTCGCCCTGCTCGCGCGTCACCTCCTGCGCGCGCAGCATGCCGTCGATGCCGCGCCAGCTCATGATGGCCAGCAAGGCCATGGCGGCCAGAGCGACCAGCAACTCGATCAGCGTGAAGCCTTTGTTTCTGTTGCGCATGCTGCTCATGATTCAGTAGCGGCCGACGATGGTGGAGACGCGCAGCACCGCAGCCGCTTCGGAAAACACCTGGGCATCCACGCGTCTGAAGCTGGGGTTGGGCGTGGGGCGCACGCTGAGCTGTACCTGCATCTGTCTGCCGGCCTGCTGGCACTGGATGGTGGTGTCGCCGACGGCAGGCATCTGATTGAACAGGCGCAGTCGCACCAGCTCGTTCTGTGCGCAGAGCTGGGCCAGAATGACGTCGGACTGGCGCTGGGCATTGCGCGTCAGGGCGCTGCTGGCCTGAAGTCCTGCCAGCAGGGTGACGCCGACGATTCCGACCGCGACCAGCACCTCGATCAGCGTGAAGCCGCGCTGCTGCAGGGCGGGTTTCATGGCACCACCTGCTGGCTTTGAATGCTGAACGGGCGCAGCCCGTCGGTGGCCAGCCGCAGCGGCGCCGAACTGCTGCCAGGCAGCGACAAGGTAATGCTCTGCCTTGGAATCAGCGGCTCAGGCCCCAGCACCAGTGGCGTATTGGGCTGCACCAGCACTGGGGTCTGCAGCCATTGCGTGGGCATTTTGACGTTGGGCGGCAGGCCTTCAAACCGGAAGCCCTGCGGCATCGGGCGCCAGATAACCAGGGCGCCATTGGTGCGGGCCTGGGCGCGGGCCGATTCGAGCAAGGTGGCCAGACGCTGGGCTTCGCGTTCGAGTTGCTGCTCGCCGCTGTCTCTTATGGCCAGGCTCACGCCGGCCGTTGCCAGCGCCATGATGGAAATCACCACCAGCAACTCCAGCAAGGTAAATCCGGCGTGTTTGAGTTGAGCCATGAAGGAGTGAGCGGCCGAATTGCTGATGTGAAGCGGGTTAGACGGAGGACGTTTCGCTGCCGGGCAGCCCCAAGGCGAAACTCGGCTTTAGCCGGTCAGGGCCCCTTGGGGGCAGCGACCACACGCAGTGAGGGAGCGTGGGGTCGATGCTCTCGTGGGGGCTTTAACGCTCATTGCCAGGAGCCAATATCTGCATCCTTGCCTTCGCCGCCGGCCTTGCCGTCAGCGCCCAGGGACATGATGTCGATGGGGCCCTTCACGCCGGGGTTCAGGTATTGATAAGGATTGCCCCAGGGGTCATTGGGCAGCTTTTCCAGGTAGGGCTTCCAGTTCTGAGGAGCGGGGCCGGTGGTTGGTTTGGCTACCAGCGCCTGCAGGCCCTGCTCGGCCGTTGGATAGCGCTGGTTGTCGAGGCGGTAGAGCTTGAGCGCCTGGTTGATATTGGCGATATCGGTCTTGGCTGCGGTCACGCGCGCATCGTCGGCGCGGTCCAGCACATTGGGCACGATAAGCGCTGCCAGCACGCCAATGATGACCAGCACCACCATCAATTCGATCAGGGTAAAGCCGCGTGATGCGGCGTGGCGAATAGCAGACATCGGATGACGGCAGTTGGTGCTCATTGGAAACTGTAGGAAAAATGCAGTATTGCGCCATCATAATCGTCGAATGCGACTGCAATCTTTCAATACCGGTCAGGGCCTTTCCATGCCGGTCAAACTCACGACCCTGCTGCTGTGGGCGATTGCCGCTGCGGTGGTGGTGTTCTGGATACTGCGGTTCGTCGGCAGTGCCAGTGAGCAGTTACCCTCGGTCGTGCCTGCTCAGCCGGTACAGGCCAATGCCCAGGCCATGGCCAAGGCTTTGGGGGCGGTCGCAGCGCCTGTCGCTGCCGTGGCCGCACCGGTGGCCAGCCGCTATGCGCTGCTCGGGGTACTGGCAGGGCACGAATCAGGAGGCGGTGCCGCCGTGATTGCCGTGGAAGGCAAGGGCAGCAAGGCCGTGCGTGTGGGCGAGGCCGTGGAGGAGGGCGTGATTCTGCAATCTCTGGCGGCGCGCGAAGCGCGACTGGGCCCTGCCAACGGGCCGGCCAGCACGGTGCTGCAATTGCCCAGGCCGCCCATGGCGACATTCAACTGAGTTCGAGCCGCAGCCACTGCCCATAGGCGGGCGCCGGCAAGGTCCACTCATGGCTTTGCGGCAGCCGGTGGCCATGCTGCAGCAGCCACTGCGCGCAGCGCGCCACGCCTGCGTGGCAGATCCACACCATATGTGCGCTGTCGCTGTTGAGCGCATCCTGCAGCACCTCGTTCACGCGCTGCAGCATCTGTGCCAGGGATTCGCCGTCGCCAGGCGCGTGCAGCGCCAGATCGTGCGCCCAGGCGCCGATGGCGGTGTCGCCGATGTCATTCCAGCGCATGCCTTCCCAATGGCCGAAATCCATCTCGAGCAATCTGCCATCGGGAGTGGAGACGAAATCGGGCTCCAGTACCTGCAGAACCAACGCCAGCTGCCTGCATCTTTGCAGTGGCGAATGCCGGATCTGCAGCCTGCCATGCAGGGGTTGCAAAGATTGCCGCAAGGCCTGAGCGGCTTGCCGGGTGGCCTCTGCATCGGCGGCGATATCGAGGCGGCCGTAGCAGCGCTCGGTATCGATCAAGGGGCGTGCGTGGCGCACCAGCCATAGTGTTTTCATGCCTGGAGTAGCTGGCGCAGATAGATGCAGCTGGCCAGCAGCAGCGCCAGTTCATTGAGCTGCTGGCAGGCGCCCAGACAGTCGCCCGTCATGCCGCCCAGACGCTTACGCAGCCAGCGCCGCAGCAGCCAGGTGGTAACCAGCATGGCCGCCAGCAGGCTGGGCACAAAGCTCCAGACGCCGAGCCAGCCCAGCAGGCCCAGTGCCGGCAGGCACCAGAGGCCGCCGGTCAGCAGGCCTTGCCAGCCCAGTTGCCGGCCCGCGATATGCAGGGTCTTGCTGCTCGCGGCCAGGCCGACGTGGGGCAGGCTGTGCATCAGCACCAGCGGCGCAAAGCGTGACAGCACATGAATGCAGCACACGAGGATGAGCACCGGCGCCGGTCCCCAGAACGGCTGCATGACGGACAGCAGCAGGGCGATCAGCACGACCTTGGCGAGCAGGGCCATGAGCAGCGCCATCACACCATAGGCGCCGATGCGCGAATCCTTCATGATCTCCAGCGCGCGCTCGGGTGGGACCAGGCCGCCCAGCCCGTCGGCGACGTCGGCCAGGCCATCCTCGTGGAAACCGCCGGTCAGCCACAAGGTGCCGGCGGTGCTGATGAGCGCCGCCGCCAGCGGCGACCAGGGGCTTGCCGGCAGCAGCCAGAGCAGGGCTGCCAGCAGCAGCGCTGCCCATAGACCCACCAGCCAGCCCACGCCCGGCAGATGCGCGGCGCTGGCGCGCTGCATCTCCGGGCTCCAGCCCACCCAGGCCGCCAGACGCCCGGCCACGGGGATGCGGCTGAAGAACTGGACGGCCAGCAGATAGTGGCGCAGGGCTTGCATGGTGTTGTGAATAAAAAAGGAGCTAATTGCGCTTTGTGTTCATTGATTTCAGGGTCTTTTCTATCTGAAATCGATAAAGGAAGCGTGGTGGTAGCTCCTATTTTTATTACTTCAAGAACAGTTGGTAGGCAGGATTGTCGGTTTCCTCCACCCAGGGATAGCCGAGGTTCTTGAGGAAGCTGTCGAACTTCTTGTGGTCCTTGGCCGGCACCTGCATGCCGACCAGAATGCGGCCGTAGTCGGCGCCCTGGTTGCGGTAGTGGAACAGCGAGATATTCCAGGTCGGCGCCATCAGGCTCAGGAACTTGAACAGCGCACCGGGGCGCTCGGGGAAGACAAAGCGCAGCAGACGCTCGTCCTGTGCCAGCGGCGAGTGGCCGCCCACCATATGGCGCAGATGCTCCTTGGCCATCTCGTCAAAGGTCAGATCCAGCGCCTCGAAGCCGTTCTTCTGGAAGTTCTTGCAGATCTTCTCGGACTCGCCCTTGGTTGGCGTGGTCAGGCCCACAAACACATGGGCCTTGCTGTCGTGGCTGATACGGTAGTTGAACTCGGTCACGTTGCGCGGGCCACCGGGCAGCTTGCCCACCACCTCGCAAAAATGCTTGAAGCTGCCGCGCTCTTCTGGGATGGTGACGGCGAACAGGGCTTCGCGCTCCTCGCCGACCTCGGCGCGCTCGGCCACAAAGCGCAGGCGGTCGAAGTTCATATTGGCGCCGCTCAGTATGGCGGCGTAGGTTTCGCCCTTGGTCTTGTGCCTGGCCACGTACTGCTTGATGGCCGCCACGCCCAGGGCGCCCGATGGCTCGACGATGGAGCGGGTGTCGGTGAAGATGTCCTTGATGGCGGCGCAGACGGCATCGGTGTCCACGGTCACATAGTCATCCACCAGGCCCTGGGTGACACGGAAGGTTTCCGCCCCCACCAGCTTCACGGCCGTGCCGTCGGCGAACAGACCCACATCGGCCAGTTCCACGCGCTCGCCCGCCTGCACGGACTGCATCATGGCGTTCGAGTCCTTGGTATGCACGCCGATCACCTTCACCTCGGGGCGCACGGCCTTGATGTAGTTGGCAATGCCGGCAATCAGGCCGCCGCCGCCGATGGGCACGAAGATGGCATCCAGACGCTGGCTGCCCAGTTTTTGCAGCTGGCGCAGCAGCTCCATGGCGATGGTGCCCTGGCCGGCAATCACATCGGGGTCGTCAAAGGGGTGGACAAAGGTCAGACCCTCGGACTTTTGCAGCTTGACGGCATGCTTGTAGGCGTCCGAGTAACTTTCTCCGGCCAGCACCGCCTCACCGCCCAGGGCGATCACGGCATCGATCTTCACCTGGGGTGTGGTGGTGGGCATCACGATCACGGCGCGGCAGCCCAGCTTCTTGGCGCTCATCGCCGTGCCCTGGGCATGGTTGCCCGCGCTGGCGCAGATCACGCCCTTTTGCAGCTGCTCGGCCGTCAGATTGGCCATCTTGTTATAGGCGCCGCGCAACTTGAAGCTGAACACGGGCTGCTGGTCCTCGCGCTTCAGAAGCACTTTGTTGTGCAGGCGACGGCTGAGGTTCTTGGCAATGTCCAGATCCGACTCCACGGCCACGTCATAGACGCGTGCATTGAGGATGCGAGTCAGATAATCGGCAGGGGTCAGGGCTTGGGTCATGGTGCAAATCGAAAGCAGAGCACCAGAGCCAGGGTATTCAGCCTGCCGGGTGCATGGAAGCCGACCATGATAGGCGCTTGCTTGCTGCGCTGCAGTACTCGCTCAAGAGGTGCATGCTGCTGCTCTGAGAAGCGCGATGAGCAGGCACGAAAAAAAGCCCCTAGCTCAGGAGCTAGGGGCTGAATCCACCATTAGAGGAGGTGGAGGAGACAAATGGTGCGATACAGATTGGTGTTAACCAGTAATCTGCAGTCTGCCTGCGGGTTTGACCTCACAGGTAACGCTTGGGTTGTATTGTATGAGGCTTGTGTTTTCTGTGCATCAAAAGATTCGGGTTTTTATGTATTTGATGCAAAATTGCAACAGTTTCGAGAGGAAAAACAATGGAATGCACGGTTAGTTGGACAGGCGCGGCCACCGGAACGCGCTCGGGCATGGGTTTTGTGGCAGAGACCGGCAGCGGCCATGTGGTCAATATGGATGGCGCGCCGGATGAAAAGAACCCGGCCAACGGCGGTCGCAACCAGGCACCGCGCCCCATGGAGATGCTGCTGGCCGGCGCCGGCGGCTGCACGGCCTACGACGTGGTGCTCATCCTCAAGCGTGGCCGCCACGATGTGAAGGGCTGCAGCGTGCAGCTGACTTCCGAGCGCGCCGAGACCGACCCCAAGGTGTTCACCAAGATTCACATGCAGTTCACGGTCAGCGGCAAGAGCCTGCCGGCCGGTGCCGTCGAACGCGCCATTGCCATGAGCCACGACAAATACTGCTCGGCGACCATCATGCTGGGCAAGACGGCCGAAATCACTACGGGTTTCGACATCGTCGAAGCCTGAACTGGACGTTCGATCGAAAAACGGGCCTCAACGGCCCGTTTTTGTTGAACAGACGCTAATCAGATGCGATGCGCCGTAAACGTCATGACTTTGGCCGCCACACGCATCAGCCCCTGGGCAATCGGGGGCAGTTGCATCGCACCTTCGTCGATCGCTGCTGCGGCATGACGCTCTTCGTCATCCTTCATGCGCTCGACCACGGCACGCGAAGCCTCGTCCTCCTCGGGCAGGCGACCCAGATGGCTTGCCAGGTGGGCAGAAACCTGATTTTCTGTCTCGACCACAAAACCCAGGCTGGCGGCATCGCTGAATTTGGCAGCAATCGTGCCAATCGCAAAAGCGCCAGCAAACCACAGCGGGTTCAGCAACGAGGGCCTGTCACCCAGGGCATGCAGGCGCTCGCGGGTCCAGGCCAGGTGGTCCATTTCCTCGCGAGCGGCATGCAGTAGATGCTCGCGCAACTTCATGTCCTTGGTCACCATGGCCTGGGCGTTGTACAGCGCCTGGGCGCAGACCTCACCCACATGATTGACGCGCATCAAGGCTGCGGAGAGCTTGCGCTGCTCATCGCTCAAATCGGCTTCGGCGATCCCTGTGGCAGGCGAGCGCTCTGCGGCCACCGGGTCGGCAAACAGAGTGCGAAGAGCTGCATCGGCAGCGGTCAGAAACTTGTCCATGGCTAAAAAGAACTCAGTGCGGCGCCTGTCTGGCGTCAATGCACATAAGGTACACCAGAGTGGCTCATCCGCAACTTGCGCTGGGGCAATCCTAGGCCGAAACCCTTAAGGGTGTGCCCGCTAGTGCGGCTTGGTGTTTGTTGCGGTGGTGCAACGAAAACGCGCCGAATCGAGCAGTTTTGGGTGAATTCCTTTGCGCTTGGCTCGGGGGTCTGGTGCAATAGACCCAACTTCCCCACCAGGAGGTTGGCGCGGGAAACCGGTGGAGCTCGAGGCTCAAGTCTCTCTCCCATAGAACCGGCGCCCTTCTAAACCTTGGAGTAACTCGTAATGAAAAAATCTCTGATCGCCCTGGCAGTGCTGGCCGCTTCCGGCGCCGCAATGGCTCAATCTTCCGTGACCCTGTTTGGTGTGGTTGACACCGGCGTTTCCTACGTCAAGGGCGGTGGTAACGGTGGCACTTCCAACTACGGTCTGCACAACGGTTCCAACTCTTCTTCTCGTCTGGGCGTGCGTGGCGTTGAAGACCTGGGTGGCGGTCTGAAGGCTGGCTTCTGGCTGGAAGGCGCTATCGGCACCGACGTGGGCGATGGCTCTGGTGCTGGTCTGTCTTCTGGTTCCGGTTTCCAATTTGGTCGCCGTTCCACCGTGAGCCTGATGGGCAACTTCGGTGAAGTGCGCCTGGGTCGTGACGAAGTGGTTGCTTACAACAAGCTGTCTGCCCACTCCAACTTCAGCGTGATCGGTATTGGCGGCTTCCGCGGCTGGGGCTACAGCCAAGACGGCGCTATCCGTCAAAACAACAAGATCACTTACCTGACACCTAACTTCTCCGGCTTCACTGCTGGCGTGGACTACGCCTTCGGTGAAAAGGCTGGCGACGGTAAGGACGGTCGTTACTTCGGCGGTTTCGCGGCTTACAACAACGGCCCTCTGGCTGTGACTCTGGGCGCTGATCGCAAGTACAAGGGTACCGTTGCCACCGGCTACACTGGTGCTACCGCTGACTTCTCGCAAGGCGAAAAGCTGGACTCCTACGGTCTGGGCGCTACTTATGACTTCGGCGTGGCCAAGGTCAACGGCCTGTTCCTGCAAGTCAAGGAAAAGGGCGCTGTTGTGAACTCCAAGCTGACCAGCTACGCTCTGGGCGTGTCTGCTCCTGTGGGCGGCGTGGGTGAAGTCAAGGCTCAGTACGCTCTGTACAAGAACGGCGGCGACCTGTCTGGTAAGGCTCACCAGCTGAGCCTGGGCTATGTGCACAACCTGTCCAAGCGTACTGCTCTGTACGGCACATACTCCTTCCTGAAGAACAAGGATGACGCTACATTCAAGCTGGGTGGTGCTCAGTCCTACACTGTTGCCCCCGGTAAGGCTAGCAACGGCGTGCAAGTTGGTATCCGCCACGCTTTCTAATCAATTGCTGGCATAAGCCAGTAACTGCTTAAAAGCCAAAAGGCCTGTCGAAAGACAGGCCTTTTTTTATTTCTGGGGTTAAACCTGAAAGGGTGTTTGCTGAGAGGTTTGTCCCCAAAGGGAAAGGCCTGTGTTGCGCTTGTGCCAATGCTCGCGCGGTTGAGGAAAGCATTTCTAGAATGAATTTTCCACCAACTGTTTGCGAATTGAATTAAGAGAGAGGCAACACAATGGCAGCTTCATTTGTGAAAAAAACATTGGTCTTGGCTGTGCTGGGAACCTTGGGAACTCTGGCATATGCACAAAGCAGCGTTCAGTTATATGGCATTGTGGATGCGGCAATTCGCCATACGAATAATGAGGGAGCGAATAAAAGCGGTCTGACCAAAATGATTGGGGGCGGCATGTCCGAAAGCCGCTGGGGTATCAATATCAAGGAAGATCTGGGCGGTGGCCTGTCGGCGATTGCCAATCTGGAAAATCGTTTCTGGACGGATTCTGGTACTCCAAGCACTGCACAGCCTTATTTTGCACAGTCCTGGGTGGGCTTGCGCAGCACCAGTTTCGGTCAGCTGACCATGGGTCGCCAATATAACGTCTTGTTCGATCTGGTGACTTCTACCTACGCATCGTTCCCATATTCCCCTTATATGGATGCCTACAAGCCTGAAATCGGCATGTCTCTGGGCGCACGTGCAAACAATATGCTGAAGTACGTGGCAGAGTTTGGCCCTGTTCGTGCCGGCCTGCAGTACTCGTTCGACGAGAGTAATACCTTTGCAAAGAAAGGGGCTGGAGTGGATATGACTCCGGGCGGTCTGGCATTGAAGACCGCAGGTGGCTATCTGCGCTATTCTGCCAACGGCATTTCTGTGGGCGGTGCTTTCCAGCGCTCGACCTTGCCGGCTGGCACCGATGTGGATGCCTGGACACTGGGCGGCTCCTATCGCACTGGGCCTCTTTATCTGATGGCAGGCTATGGCCAGAACAAGGTCAAGGATAGTCTGGGGGCTGCGGGTGCGGGAGCGATTTTTGATGCCGGCTTGCTCAACGCATATTGGACAGGTTCGTCCAATGGTGGCTTTATCGCGGGCAATGCCCCTGGCAATTTTGCCAACAAGCGTGAGATGTTCAAGGTGGGCTTTGGCTACCAGGTCACGCCACAGCTCAATGCAGGGCTGCATTACTATCATGCCAAGCAATCGGGATCGGCGACTGGTGCTTTCAATGGCAAGGCCGACTTTATCGTTGCCGTTGCCGACTATGCCTTCTCCAAGCGTACCGATGCCTATTTCGCGGTGGATCACACCAAGACCAAAGGCGGTGCTGGCGTGATGCTCGATTCCAATGGCGCGAAAAAGCGTACCGGCATCACCATCGGTCTGCGTCATCGCTTCTAAGGCGAATCTTTGGATGTAAAAGCCAGTCGATATCGGGCTGGCTTTTTTTTGTTCCCGGAGTTGAGCAGCTTGAAGCAAAAAGAAAAGACCGCAGATGCGGTCTTTTCTTTTGTGCAAAACCGGATGGTGCAGACCACCCGGTAGCAGCAGAGCAATTACATGCCCATGCCACCCATGCCGCCCATACCACCCATATCGGGCATGGCAGGAGCTGCGTCAGCCTTGGGGGCTTCGGCGATCATGCACTCGGTGGTCAGCAGCAGGGAAGCCACGGAAGCGGCGTTCTGCAGAGCAGTGCGAGTCACCTTGGTGGGGTCCAGAATGCCCATTTCCAGCATGTCGCCGTAGGTGTCGTTGGCAGCGTTGAAGCCGTAGTTGCCGGAACCGTTCAGCACGGCGTTCACGACCACCGAGGGCTCGCCACCGGCGTTGGCCACGATTTCGCGCAGAGGGGCTTCGATGGCCTTCAGAACCAGCTTGATGCCGGCGTCTTGTTCGGCATTGCCGGTAGCCAGGGCGCCAACGGCTTGCTTGGCGCGCAGCAGGGCCACGCCACCGCCGGCCACGATGCCTTCTTCCACTGCAGCGCGGGTAGCGTGCAGGGCGTCTTCCACGCGGGCCTTCTTTTCCTTCATTTCGACTTCGGTGGCAGCGCCAACCTTGATCACGGCAACACCGCCGGCCAGCTTGGCCACGCGCTCTTGCAGCTTTTCACGGTCATAGTCGGAAGTGGCTTCTTCGATCTGGGCGCGGATTTGCTTGACGCGGGCTTCGATCTCAGCAGCTTGGCCAGCACCGTCGATGATGGTGGTGTTTTCCTTGCCGATTTCGACGCGCTGGGCCTGGCCCAGGTCTTCCAGGGTCACCTTGTCCAGCGACAGGCCCACTTCTTCAGCGATGACCTTGCCGCCGGTCAGGATGGCGATGTCTTCCAGCATGGCCTTGCGGCGGTCGCCGAAACCAGGTGCCTTCACAGCCACAACCTTCAGGATGCCGCGGATGGTGTTGACCACCAGAGTCGCCAGGGCTTCGCCTTCGACGTCTTCGGCAATGATCAGCAGGGGACGGCCGGCCTTGGCCACAGCTTCCAGTGTGGGCAGCAGGTCGCGGATGTTGCTGATCTTCTTGTCGAACAGCAGAACGAAGGGGTTGTCCAGAACAGCGGCTTGCTTTTCGGGATTGTTGATGAAGTAGGGCGACAGGTAACCGCGGTCAAACTGCATGCCTTCGACGACGTCGAGTTCGTTATCCAGCGACTTGCCTTCTTCAACCGTGATCACGCCTTCCTTGCCGACCTTGTCCATCGCGT
Source organism: Comamonas testosteroni ATCC 11996 (assembly GCF_000241525.1). GTDB lineage: Bacteria > Pseudomonadota > Gammaproteobacteria > Burkholderiales > Burkholderiaceae_C > Comamonas > Comamonas testosteroni. The sequence continues at coordinate 218,675 of NZ_AHIL01000012.1, read as the reverse complement.
CAGCGATGATCTGGCCGATGGATTCGTCGGAGTTGGCGGAGATGGAGCCAACTTGAGCGATTTCCTTGGAAGTGGTGGTGGCCTTGGATTGCTTCTTCAGCTCTTCCACCAGGGCGGCGACAGCCTTGTCGATGCCGCGCTTCAGGTCCATGGGGTTCAGGCCGGCGGCCACGTACTTGGAGCCTTCGCGCACAATGGCTTGGGCCAGCACGGTAGCGGTGGTCGTGCCGTCACCAGCGATATCGTTGGTCTTGGAGGCCACTTCCTTCACGAGCTGTGCGCCCATGTTCTGCAGCTTGTCCTTGAGTTCGATTTCCTTGGCCACGGACACGCCGTCCTTGGTCACGGTGGGGGCGCCGAAGGAGCGCTCCAGCACCACGTTGCGACCCTTGGGGCCCAGGGTAACCTTGACTGCGTTAGCCAGGATGTTCACGCCTTCAACCATGCGTGCACGGGCTTCACCACCGAAAACTACGTCTTTTGCTGCCATTTTTGGCTCCTAAAGAATGGGGTTCAATTGGGCTGCCAGCGCTTGTCAATCAGTCGCCGACAGCCATGAAGAGGGGGATGTGTTCGGGAAGGATTACTTCTCGACGACTGCGAACAGGTCGTCTTCCTTCATGACCAGCAGCTCGTCGCCGTGGATCTTCACGGTCTGGCCAGAGTACTTGCCGAACAGAACGCGGTCGCCGACCTTCACGTTCAGGGCGATCAGTTCGCCCTTGTCATTGCGCTTGCCGGGACCCACAGCCAGCACTTCGCCCTGGTCAGGCTTCTCGGTGGCAGCATCAGGGAGCACGATGCCCGAGGCTGTCTTGGTTTCGTTTTCGAGGCGCTTGACGATCACGCGATCGTGCAGGGGACGCAGGTTCATACCAACTCCTAAATACATCAACAAAGTTGAAACAAGACTTGCCAGCCATCCTGGCCGACATTCGGAATATCTAGGGTCAAGCTGTTAGCACTCAACCCCATTGAGTGCTAATAATAAGGCAATTTCCTGAGCTTTCAAGACCTCTCCCCGGCCGGTCGCAGGACAAATCTGTGAGGAAACAGGGTTTGTTCTTAGTCATATGTAACGTGTTTTTACAAATAGGCCTGGCTTTTGCTCTGGCAGAACATGCCTCTAGAAACCATGACTGCCCCGGCGCAGCGCGCCCAGGATCTGCTGCAGACAGACGTCTTCATTCCTCATATGCGCCAGGTCGGGCGCTGCGAGAGTTCGCTCAGGGAGCTGAATCTGATGTGGCGGCTCATAGAGTCCTCCGCCAAGATGAATTGCCCTCAGGAAGCGCAGGCCTTGCTGCCCATGATGGCCGCCACGCGTGGCGGCTTCGAGCGGCTGGAGCAGGACCTGGTGCAGTCCATGGTGATGCAGGCCGTGACGGGAGTGACGGTGGGGCTGGCCAGTCAGGCACAGCATCTGATCGATACCCTGGTGCGCAATCTCTACGAGCGCACGGCCGACGTGGGGTTTCTGGCGACCGACGCCATGCTGTGCCAGTTCATGGCCGCAGCGGATGGCGACGACGCGGCCATCACCCAGCGTCTGCGTGCCTACCGCAGCAAGTACACGGTCTACGCGGACATTTTGCTGCTGGATGCCGAAGGCCAGGTGCGAGCGAGTGCTCGCGAGAGGAGTCAGGCCGCAGATCAGCCATGCCGGGATGCGTTGATTGCCCGCGCTCTGCAAAGCCAGGGCTTTGTGCAGAGCTTCGGTGCCACCGACCTGCTGCCGGGCCACGACAGTGGCTTGATCTATGCGCATCGCATGCTGCACCCTATCAACCGGCAAGCCATGGGCGTGCTGTGCCTGTGCTTTGACTTTGATGGCGAGATGCAAGGCATCTGGAGCGGACGCGACCAGGCTGACGGCAGTGGCGTACCTGAGGCGCAGACCAGCATCGCCCTGTTGCTGGATGAGCAGGGTCAGGTGCTGGCCAGCAGCGATCTGCACTGGATTGGTGTGGGTGCGAATGTGCGACCTCACCGTGATGGTGCGAGTGCACTGTATGTGCATGGAGGACGCACCTATCTGGTGCAGTCTGCGGCATCGGAAGGCTATCAGGGCTATATGGGCCCCCAAGGCTGGCGGGCGCAGATCATGACGCCGCTGGAGCTGGCCTTCGGTCTCCAGTCGCAGGCAGGCCTGGATGGGCTGGATGCTGCGGTGACCCAGGGCCTGCTGGCGCATGCGCACCGTTTCTGCCCGCCCCTGCACGCCATCCACAGCGCGGCGGACACCATACGCCGTGTGGTCTGGAACGGGCGGGTGATGACGGCAGGCAAGCAGATGGACAACACGCGGCTGCAAGCCGTGCTGGAGCAGATTGGCGAGACGGGGGCGCGGACCAACGAGGTGTTCTCTCAATCCATTGATGCGCTCTACGGCACGGTGCTCAATACCGCACTGCGGGACAACAGCCTGTTGACCAGTCTGCTGGTGGATCTGCTCGATCGCAATCTCTACGAACGCGCCAATGACTGCCGCTGGTGGGCACTGACGCCGCAGCTGTCTGAATTGCTGGAGGCCCTGGCCCTGGGGGAAAGGGCTGGGGATCGAGTGAGTGAGGCGTGCGAGTTGCTCACCAGCATTCACGACCTCTATACGGTCTACCAGCAAATCATGGTCTATGACGCCCGCGGCAAAGTCGTGGCCGTCAGCCAGAGAGGGCAGGCAGAGGGCCGGGAACTGCTGGGCAGCCATATAGAGGCTGACAGCCTGCACGAGGTCCTGGCACTGGAAGGGTCTCAGGCCTATCACGTGTCGCCATGGCGGCCCTGTGTGCAGCATGAGGGTGACGGCCCGACCTATGTCTATCACGCGGCCATACGCAACGCCGATGGCGTGGTGCTGGGCGGGATCGGCCTGGTGTTCCATGCACAGCGTGAATTCAAGGCCATGCTCGAGGGCGTGACCGGCGTTCAGGCCGCAGGTGCAGGCGGCAGGCGGGTGGCCTACCTGAACCGCTCGGGCCTGGTCATGTCTTCCTCGGATGTTCAGCTGCAGCCGGGCATGCGGCTGGATCTGCCGCCACAGATGCTGGCCCTGGCATCAGGCCAGAGCATGGCCCGCGCCATGGTGTATCAGGGCCAGTATTGCGTGGTGGCGATCACGGCGGGCAGCGGTTACCGGGAGTTCAAGCGCAGCGATGGCTATCGCGAAGAGGTACTGGCCTTGTCCGTGCAGGCGTTTGGTGCCGTGCAGGACGATGCGCTGGCGGCAGTCTCGCGCCGCAACACCAGGGTGCAAAGCCTGGCGGCGGCCAGCCAGGACAGTGCAGCCGGCATGGAGATGGCGACCTTTTTTGTGGGGCGCAGCGTGCTCGCCGTGGACGCGGCCTGCGTGCTCGAGGCCCAGAGTGCCTCGGCCATCGCTCCTGTTTCGGCCGGACGCTTGCCGCATTGCGTGGGCACGTTGGCGCGGCGCAGCCAGGGGGCTGTGGCCGGCTATGTCTGGGTCTTCGATCTGGGGGCGCTGCTTTTTGGCAAGCCCGTGACCAGGACGGCGCAAAGCCAGGTGATAGTGCTGGAGCACCTGGGGCTCAAGCTGGGCGTGCTGGTCAGCGATCTCGAAGGAGTGGTGCGATTCGAGAGCGGGCAGTTGCGACTGGCTCCTGCAATGGCGGGTGCGGCGGATCAACTGGTGGACCGCTTGATCCGGGCCAATGACGGCGATTTGCTCATCCAGTGCCTGAACGTGGCGGCCCTGGTGTGCATGCTCAAGACACCTCAGCCGGCGGAGCAGGGCGCTGGCGGCTGAGCGGCCCGGCAGCTTATTGAACCGGGAAGGGGTTTTTTTCGTCGCGCGGCGCGTTGAAGTCCACGCTGGGCGTGGTCTTGATCTCGTACTGGCTGCGGTCCTTGCTCTCGATCCACTTCGGAGGCTTGCCACGGCCGGTCCAGGTCGCGCCACTTTCGGGGTCGTAGTACCTGGCTTCGACCTTTTTCTTTTCTTCAGGCCTCCAGGGGAAGACCTGCTGAGAGGTAAAGCCGAATGTGGCGATCAGTTGCTTGACGGTGGCCAGGGCTTCCTTGGCTTCGGTGCTGCGCGCTTCTTCGATGCGCTTGTCCAGCGCATTTTTCTGAGCGATGAGTTCTTGATAGCTTGGCATTCTGGATTCCAGAGATAGTGTGAAAGGTCAGCACTGATTGCCGCCTTTGTTTTTGTTTTGCAAAACCATTCATTTTGGCGCAAGCGCGAATGCGCCGCATTGTTGATGTTGCGTACACTCAATCTGCAAAGGGGTGCACATCACTTCGAAGGGCTGCACACATCACTCTGGATGATCAGGCCTGTGGCTCAAGCCTGTTTGTCACCCGTGGCCATGGCCTGCAGGGCGGTGCCGGTCATGCGATAGCGGATCCACTCGGTCTGCGGCAGGGCGCCCAGGCTGTCATAGAACTTGATGGAGGGGGTGTTCCAGTCCAGGCAGCTCCATTCAAAGCGGCCGCAGTCCTTTTCCAGTGCAATCCCGGCCAGATGCTGGAGCAGGGCCTTGCCGGCGCCGTGGCCGCGTGCGTCAGGCGTGATGTACAGGTCTTCCAGATACAGGCCATGCTGGCCCTGCCAGGTGGAATAGTTGAAAAAGTACACGGCAAAGCCCACGGCCTTGCCCTCGATCTCGCAGATCAGGCCGAAAACGGCGGGGTTGGCACAGAACAGCGTGCGACGCACATGGTCGGGCGTGGCCTTGACCTCATGCTCGGCCTTTTCATAGATGGCGAGTTCACGCACAAAGTGCAGGATCAGGTCGATGTCTTGCTCGGTGGCGGGGCGAATATGGAGCTGGCTCATGGAATTGCAGGAAAAAGTAGCTCCAGCGCCTGATGGTCAAGCGCCTGGAGCTATGGTTTTGTTGTATCAGGCGACCTGGAGCTCGGGCTCGCTCTGAGCCAGAGTCACGGGCAGGAACTGGCACAGGATCTGGAAATGATCCTCGAAGAACTCGGCCTCCATGCGGGGCAGATCGGCAATCGGCACCCAGCGGGCAAGGGCGGCGTCGTCCGCGCCCTGTACCGGAGGCAGGCTGGGCTGCACGCCCAGATCCAGATAGTGCACATGGGTGATGGTACGCCCGCGCAGGCTGCGGTCCGGGTGATCGAAGACCTGCACGGCCTGCAGGGCCGCCAGCAGATCGGCCTCGCTGATGGAGGAGCAGGTCTCTTCACGCAGCTCGCGCATGCAGGATTGCCAGAGGCTGTCACGCTGCTCGAGAAAGCCGCCGGGTAGCGCCCAGAGGCCCTGACCCGGCGCATGGCCGCGCTGGATCAGCAGTACCTGGTCCTGGCCCTTGGCACGGCAGCGCAGCAGCGCATCTACTGTGACGAACACCGGGGCATAGGGCGCCTTGGCCCAGGCCCGCTTGTAGTCCTGCAGCATATGCCATTCCTTTTGCAGGCGCAGATACAGCGGGGTCTGCGTCCAGCGGCGCAAAAAGTCCAGTGTGCTCTCGGGCATCTGGGAGGAAAGCCTGGCCAGGGCGGCATCCCTGGCTTCAGGCGAGGCGCCGCCTTCGCCAAAGAAGATTTCGCGCAGCGGAGTGGCGTCGAACTGACCCAGGCGCGGCAGGCTGATCAGCTCCCAGCCCGGAAAGCGGGCCAGATAGCTGCTGCTGGAGTCCTTGAAATGCCCGACCAGGGCCACGCTCGCACCTTCGGGCACATGGGCCTGCACGGCTTCGCGCACGGCATGCACCCACAGCGGCTCGTTGTAATAGTCGCGCACGGGCACGCAGCGCACACGCTCTGCATCCTCTTTCGATAGCGCATTGCGCAACATCTGCGCGCGTTCCTGCCAGCTGAACGGGTTTTTGGGATTGGGGGCCTGCCAAGCGCTGCCCAGTACCACCACGACCTGGCGAGCCCGCTGCAGTGCGGCATGCAGCAAGGCCATATGGCCGTTGTGCAGAGGCTGGAAGCGACCGATCAGCACGGCAGTATGCAGGGGCACGGAGGTGGGCAGAGTCTCGGGTGCGGCGGCGATGACACGCTTGCTGGAGGTGTTGGGACTGGCTTGAGGCATGAGAGCGAAACCCGTACAGAAATCAGCGCCCGCAAGGGCAAATTTGGATAAAGACTGAGCTGATCGCTTACCAGGTAAGCACAATAAGCTCACTTTTTTGAATGGCTAATCCGTCCTGGCACAGCGAAGTCGGCGCAGCAAAGGCCCTGGCGGCATCAGCGCAGCGGCCGGGCTTTGCCGTCAGATATCGAGCAGGTGCCTGGCATTGCTACTCGTAGTGTGCCGCAATCGGCATCTGCCGGCCCGTGCCAAAGGCCCGTGGGCGTACTCTGAGCATGGGCGGAGCCTGGCGGCGCTTGTATTCGCTGCGGAACACCAGCTTCTGTACGCGGGCAATGGTCTCGGGCCCGCCTGCTTCGGCGCGCAGCCTGGTCACAAAGGCGGCGGCCTGCGCATATTCCTTGCTGGACAGATGCTGGCCCTCGATATGCCATTTGAGAATCTCGTCGAGCACGGCATAGGGCGGCAGGCTGTCCTCGTCCTTCTGGCCGGGAGCCAGCTCGGCCGAGGGCGGCTTGTCGATGATGGCCTGGGGGATCAGCTCGCGGCCCGCATGTTGGTTGATATGGCGCGACAGCTCGAAGACCTCGGTCTTGTACAGATCGCCGAGCAGGCCCAGACCTCCGTTGGTGTCGCCATACAGGGTGCAGTAGCCCACTGAGACTTCGGACTTGTTACCTGTGGTCAGCAGCAGATGGCCGAAGGCGTTGGAGAACTCCATCAGCGTGGTGCCGCGTGCGCGGGCCTGCAGATTCTCCAGCGCCAGGCCCTTGAGCGGTTCGCCAAAGCTGGCCTCGAACTGGCGTGCATAGGTGGTGACCAGTTCCTTGATGGGGTGCTCGTACAGTCTGATGCCCAGATTGCGGCACAGCAGCACCGAGTCGTCGACCGAGCCCGCCGAGGAATAGCTCGACGGCATGGTGATGCCGACCACATTCTCCGCCCCCAGCGCATCGACGGCCAGGGCCAGCGTCAATGCCGAATCGATGCCGCCCGAGCTGCCGACTACCACCTGCTGGAAACCGCAGCGGCGCGCATAGTCGCGCAGGCCCAGCACGATCTGCTGGCGGTAGAACTCCATGGTGGCCAGGCCTTGCGCCGGCACGGTAGGTAAGGTCTGGCCGTCGCAGGCCTGAAACCGGCCCTGCGCATTCAGCTCCAGCGTGCAGACATCTTCCTCGAAGCGCCTGGCTTCAAACACCAGCCCCGCCTCGGGCTCCACGGCAAACGAGGCGCCGTCGAACACGATCTGATCCTGGCCGCCGATCTGGTTGATGTAGAGGATGGCCAGCTTGTGGCGTGCCGCTGCCTGGGTGAAGACCTCGTGGCGCTGCTCGCGCTTGCCCAGGTGGCTGGGGCTGGCGTTGATGCTGATGACCAGATCGGGGGCCGCATCGCCCATGCGTACAAAGGGGTTGGTGGCGTAGTCGGCGCCCTGGTCGTTCCAGCCGTCCTCGCAGACCAGAAAGCCCACCTGGCAGTTGCCCACGCGCAGCACCTTGGCCGTGTCGGCTCCGGGCTCGAAGTGGCGGCGCTCGTCGAAGATGTTGTAGGTGGGCAGCAGTTGCTTGTCGTACTGCAGGCGGATCTGTCCGTTCTTGAGCACCAGCAGGCTGTTGTGCAGCGGTTTGCCGGGGCCATCGTGGCGTGTGGGTGCGCCCACGACCCAGTGCAGATCGGGGAACTGGCGCGTGGTCTGCAGCAGCTCCTGCAGACCTGCATCCAGTCTTTGCAGAAAGCTGGGCTCGTCCAGCAGGTCGCCAGGGTAGTAGCCGCACAGCGACAGTTCCGAAAACACCACCAGATCGGCCTGCTCGGCGGCGGCCCTGGTTGCGGCCTCTCTCATGCGGCGGATATTGCCGCTGATGTCGCCCACCATGTAGTTGAGCTGGGCGAGGGTGACTTTCAGCATGGTTGCCTCCGAAGATTCAGGCTGCCTTGGCAGCAGGCTCAGGGATGTTGAAGACCTGGCGCAGATAGGCCAGATAGGTCTCGTCGTTGCACAGCGTCTTGCCGGGCGAGTCCGAAATCTTGGCTACGGGCTGGCCATTGGCATGGGTGAGCTTCATCACGATATTGATCGTGGTCAGCCCCATGTCATTGGTCAATCGCGTGCCTATGCCGAAGCCGCACTGGATGCGATCGGCAAAGCGGTGGTAGAGCGCCAGGGCCGTGTCCAGATCCAGTCCGTCCGAGAACACCAGACGCTTGCTCTGCGGCGCAATGCGCAGCTTGTCATAGTGGGCAATGGCCTTCTCGCCCCATTCGAACGGATCGCCGGAGTCATGACGCAGGCCGTCGAAGAGCTTGGCGAAATACATGTCGAAGTCGGCCAGAAAGGCGTCCATGCCCACGGTATCGGTCAGGGCGATACCCAGGTCGCCGCGGTATTCCTGCACCCAGTCCTCGAGGGCGGCGACCTGGAAGTCGCGCAGACGCACGCCCAGGGCCTGATAGGTCTGCAGATACTCATGGGCCATGGTGCCGATGGGCACCAGGTTCAGGTCGCGCGCCAGCAGCACATTGGAGGTGCCCTTGAACCACTGCGCGGTCTCCTGGGCAAAGGCCTGTACCACCTCGCGTTGCCAGGCTCCCGAGAAGCGGCGGCGCACGCCGAAGTCAAACAGCTCGAAGGGGTTGTGCAGCTTGGCCTCGACAGCCAGGTGCTTGAGCTGGGCCAGCTTGACCTGCAGGCGCTTGCGGCCCTCGACCAGGGCCACCTCGGCATCGAAGCGGCGGAAATACAGCTCGTTGACGATGGCCAGCACATAGATCTCGAAGCCCATCACATGGACTTGCGGGCCCTTGGCCACGATATGGAGCCGGTCGCCCTCGGCCCAGGCGCGGATGAAGGCACGCTGGAACTGGAAGATGCGCAGAAAATCGATGAAGTCGCTCTTCATGAAGCGCAGACCGGCCAGATAGTCCAGCTCGCCCTGGTCAAAGCGCAGACTGCACAGGGCGTCCAACTCGCGTTCCACCTCAGGCAGCAGCTCGGCCAGCGGGAAGGCCGTGGGCGTGCGGCAGACAAATTCGTACTCAGCCTCGGTCTGGGGGTGGCGGTGCAGCATGGCCTGCCACATGGTGAACTTGTAGAGGTCGGTGTCCAGCAGGCTGGTGATGATGGGCTTCATGCCGTTCTTCTTTTCAAAAATATGAGCTGCTAGCGCTTTATCTATAAGTGCTAGAGGCTGATTTGTCTCATAAGCCAAAGCTGGCGCTGGTTTCGCAGCGTACACCGGTTGCACGCATGCGTTGCAGGAAGTCGCGGTGCGCGGCCTCGAATCCGGCGACCGGGCTCATGCAGTCCGTCAGCAGCACGATGCGCGAGTAGTCGTTGCCGCCCCAGTGCTCCACGATGTGCTCGGTGGTGGCGCGCACGCAGTGGCTGCTGGCCTCGCCCGCGATCACCAGGGTGCTGCTCTGGCGTAACTGGGCCAGCAAGGCGGTGTTCAGGCCGGTCTCGCCATCCTGCGGGTCGGGAACCTCGGCACGAATGGCGCTGTAGTGCTCGGTCCAGGGGTTCATGCCCTTGAAGACATGGCGGGTGGCACGGTGCTGCAACTCCTGCCACTGGCGGCAGGCCGCGAGCACGCTGGCATGCATGCCATGGCCCCAGCTGCCGATCTCGCAGTGCAGCGGCCAGACCATGAGGGTGTAGCTGCCCTGGGCCTCCAGCTGATCCAGGTATTGCAGCGTGCGTTCGCGTTCGGCAGCGTTGCGCGGCGCATAGTCGCCGGCACGGACCTGCGCTGCCGTGATCGGGGTGAATGGCAGGACGGCACGGCCGTCGCGCTGCTGCCAGAAGGCGGGATGGGCAATGTCATAAGCCTGGTGCGAGTCCAGAGTGATGGTGATCTGGTCCAGCTTGTCTGCCTGGGCTGCCATCCAGGTGCTCAGGCGCTGCATATCGGCATGAGCGCCCGTCACCGGAAGGCTGGGTGCTATCAGCTGATGAGTGTCTGGCGAGCGGGGGCACCAGTCGGCAGGCAGATCGCAGAAGTCGTTTTGCGGGTCAATGATGAGCAGCTGGGTTTGTGGATGACTCATGGTGTTCAGCTTTCCTGCGAGATGCGATGTCTGCAGTCTAAATTACTTAAAATATTTTTGCAACTAAGTATTTTTGGGATCGTGTGAAATAATCAGGCAAGAAAAACGAAGTTGGTAAAAAAATGAATCAAAGCGATGAGCACAGGGAAGCGGTGCAGGTCAGTGTGGATGTGGTGTTGCTGACCCTGGTGGAGCAGCAGCTGCATGCCGTGCTGCTGCGTCGTCAGGCTGCGCCTTTTGCCGGGGTGTGGGCCTTGCCCGGCGGCTTTATTCATACCGATGAGGATGCGGACGCCAAGGCCAGTGCGGCGCGCGTGCTCAGAACCAAGGTGGGCATAGAGGGTGCGTATCTTGAGCAGTTGGCCACTTTCAGCGGCCCGGCGCGCGATCCGCGCGGCTGGTCGGTGGCAATCGCCTATTGCGCGCTGCTGCCTGTGCAGAACCTGCCGCCCGATCGCGCCGACCTCAGCGTGGTGCCGCTCTCGGCCGTGCCACAGCTGCCGTTCGATCACCGTGCCATCCTGGACGCTGCCCTGGAGCGCGTTCGCAGCAAAAGCCTGTATTCCTCCTTGCCCGTTCACCTGTGCGGCGAAACCTTCACACTGCCGCAGCTGCAGCAGGTCTATGAAAACATTCTGGGCGAGCCGCTGAACAAGGTCAGCTTCAGGCGCAAGATGGACGAGATGGACTGGCTGGAGCCCGTGCCTGGGGCCATGCAGGGTGGCGGGGCGCACCGGCCCGCTCAGCTTTACCGCGCCAAGCCCGGCTTCAGCCAGGCGCTGGCGCTGACTGCCCGGGGGCTTTGAGGCCGCTCTGCATGAAAAATGCCTGCACAAGGCAGGCATTCGGGCTGGTGCTTCGGGCCGGGCTGCGTCGACTAGCTGACTGCGCCAATGCCCAGCAGGGCAAGAACCACGAAGATCACAGCAACGGCAATGAAAATGAAGAACAGGATCTTGGCTATGCCGGCTGCGCCTGCAGCTACGCCGGTGAAGCCGAAAACACCGGCCACCAGGGAAATGATGGCAAAAATAATGGCCCACTTGAGCATCGGAACTCCTTTGTCTTAAGCGATATCTAGAGACTAAGTCGCCAGGCGCGGACCCATGGTGCTCATTTGGGGGAAATCCTTGTCGGCTTGATCCGACAACAAAAAAAGCCACCGCAATGTGTAGCGGTGGCTTCTTGACGAGGTTTGAGGGCTCAAGCCCTCATATCCTCAGACCCGCTTTTGCGGGGGGCAAATCACTTCAGACCGGCAGCGGCGCGCAGCAAAGCCGCCTTGTCGGTGCGTTCCCAGGTGAACTCGGGCTCTTCGCGGCCGAAGTGACCGTAAGCCGCAGTCTTGCTGTAGATGGGGCGCAGCAGATCCAGCATCTGGATGATGCCCTTGGGGCGCAGGTCGAAATGCGCCGCCACCAGCTTGGCGATTTCCGCATCGGGAATCACGCCCGTGCCTTCGGTGTACACGGTGATGTTCATGGGGCGGGCGACGCCGATGGCGTAAGCAACCTGCACCTGGCACTGGCGCGCCAGACCGGCTGCCACCACGTTCTTGGCCACATAGCGGGCAGCATAGGCGGCCGAGCGGTCCACCTTGGTTGGATCCTTGCCGGAGAACGCACCACCGCCATGGGGGCAGGCGCCGCCGTAGGTGTCCACAATGATCTTGCGGCCGGTCAGGCCGCAGTCGCCCTGAGGGCCGCCCACGACGAAGCGGCCCGTGGGGTTGATCAGGTACTTGGTGTCCTGCAGCCACTCGGAGGGCAGCACGGGCTTGATGATCTCTTCGATGATGGCTTCGGTGAACGATGCCTTCATCTTGGTTGCCGTTTCCGACTGATCGGGGCTGTGCTGGGTGGACAGCACCACGGTGTCGATGCTGTGGGGCTTGCCGTCCACATAGCGCAGGGTCACCTGGCTCTTGGCGTCTGGGCGCAGGAAAGGCAGACGGCCATCCTTGCGCAACTGGGCCTGGCGTTCCATCAGGCGGTGTGCGTAATAGATGGGCGCGGGCATCAGCTCGGGCGTTTCGTCGCAGGCGTAGCCGAACATCAGGCCCTGGTCGCCAGCGCCGGTATTCAGCTCGTCATCGCTGGCCTTGTCCACGCCCTGGGCGATGTCCTGGCTTTGCTTGTCGTAGGCGACGAGTACCGAGCAACCCTTGTAGTCGATGCCGTATTCGGTGTTGTCGTAGCCGATACGCTTGATGGTGTCGCGTGCGACCTGGATGTAGTCCACATTCGCACCGGTGGTGATTTCACCAGCCAATACCACCAGACCGGTGTTGGTCAGTGTCTCGGCAGCCACGCGGCTGTGCGGGTCTTGGGTGAAAATAGCGTCCAGAATCGCGTCAGAGATCTGGTCGGCAACCTTGTCGGGGTGGCCTTCAGAAACCGATTCCGAGGTAAACAGAAAATCGCTGTTCGCCATTGATATAACTCCTTGTAGCTTGGGCAATTGCGTTGCCCGAGCTTCGAAGTCTGGCGAACGCTTTAGCAGTTTTGTTTTTACGTCGCCCTGCAAGTTGCTCTTTAACTCAGCGACCCCGCTATTCTAATGCCTTCCCTGTTTCGACTGTTTGCTGCACTGCCTTTATGGCTATTGCATGGCCTTGGCGCTGCCATGGGTTGGGTGACCTGGGCGCTATCTCCCACCTATCGGCGCCGATTTGCAGCCAATGCCGCGCAGGCCGGCTATGCATTTGCCCAGGTCAGGGCTGCGGTGGGGCATGCGGGGCGCATGGTGTTCGAGATGCCGCGCATCTGGCTGGGCCAGTTGCCGGACTGCGACATCGTCAATGGCGAATGCGCCGAACAGGCATATGCCAAGGGCAAGGGTATCGTCTTTCTTACGCCCCACCTGGGTTGCTTCGAGATGTCGGTGCAGGCCGCAGCGCGGCGCTGGTCGGATCGGCATGGCGCAATCACCGTGCTCTACCGCCCCGCACGCCAGGGCTGGCTGGCCGAAATTCTGGAAACCGCGCGCAATCGTCCTGGCGTTCAGGCCGTTCCCACCACCCTGGCGGGCGTGCGTCAGATGATCAAGGCGCTTCGTCAGGGCGCGGCCGTGGGGCTGCTGCCCGATCAGGTGCCGCCCAATGGTCTGGGCATCTGGTCGCCTTTTTTCGGTCGCGATGCGTATACGATGACATTGGCGGCACGCCTGGTGCTGCAGACCGGGGCCACGGTGATCGTGGCCCGGTGCGAGCGCAAGTCCTGGGGGCGGGGCTACACGCTGTATCTAGAGGAATTGCCTGTGCCCGAATCTCAAACGCTGGAAGCCACCGTGGCGCTTATCAATCACGCCATGGAAACCACCATTCGCCAGTCTCCGCAGCAATATCTGTGGGGCTACGGCCGCTACAAGCAGCCACGTGAAGACAAGCAACTCTCTGGGGAGAAGGCATGAGCGCCAGCAAAATTGCCATTGCCGGCATGCATGTGCTGGCCAAGCTGCCGCTGCCCGTGCTGCGTGGCCTGGGCAAGTTTGTGGGGCGTGTGCTGTTTGTGGTGGCGGGCCAGCGCCGACGCATCGCGCTGCGCAATTTCGAGTTGTGCTTTCCCGATGTACCTGAGGCGCAGCGCAAAGCTTGGGCGAAAGAGTCTTTTGAGGTCTTTTGCCAGACTTTTATCGACAGAAGCTGGCTGTGGTTCGGCGCCGAGGACCTGGTGCGTAGCCGTGTCAAATTGGTCGGGGCCACGCATGAGCTGGAGGGCGATACGCCCACCATCGTCTTCGCGCCGCATTTCTACAGCATGGATGCCGGTGGACTTGCCCTGCCGCTCAATACCGAGCGCGAGTTCACCTCCATCTTTGCCACCAATCCCGATCCGGACCTGGATGCCTGGTTCATGAATGGCCGCCAGCGCTTCGGCAATGTGAAGATGCTCAACCGGGCCGATGGCGTCAAACCCATCATCCAGTGCCTGCGCAAGGGCGGGCTGCTGTATCTGCTGCCCGATATGGACTATGGCAAGAACGATTCGGTGTTCGTGCCCTTTTTTGCGGTGCAGAACACGGCCACGATTCCCTCGCTTTCGCGCTTTGCGCGCCTGGGCAAGGCCAAGGTGGTGGCGCTCTACAACCGCATGACGCCTGAGGGCTATGTGGCCGAGCTGACGCCGGCCTGGGAGAACTTCCCGACTGACGACCATGTGGCCGACACCGCCCGCATGAACCGCGAGCTGCAGGCCGCCATCATGACTATGGTTCCGCAGTATTACTGGGTGCACAAACGCTTCAAGACGCGTCCCGATGGCGAGCCATCGCTGTATTCCAAAGACTAAACATCAAAGCGGTTTGAAAGCCCGGGTGGGAGGAGGCCGGCTGCTTCCTTTTTCAGGAGCGACCTGGCGTCAGAAGAAACTCGGTCAGGGCGCGCTTTACGGCCTCGGGCCTCTCATGGACCACCCAGTGGCTGCAGCCTTGGAGATGCTCTATCTCCAGCTGCGGCACCCAATGCTCCAGCCCATGCAGCAAAGTGGGCTGTAGTGCCAGGTCGCTGTCCCCCCAGAGAATGCGCACCGGCACAGGGATATGCAGCATTTCATCGGGAAGGCTGAGCTCGCGAATGTCCTGCAGCTCATCGGCGCTACCGCCGGGTCGGGGCGGCACCAGCGGGCTGGCAGCGTAGAACATGCAGGCGCCGTGTACGCCCAGATTCCAATGCTCGCGGTATTGCTGCTGACGCTCGGGCGTCAGCCATGCGGGCGTGCTGCCGTCGGGGTTCTGAAAGAATCCCAGCATGCGCTGCCAGCCGTTTTCGGCCAGCAGCTCGGGCGCATCGGGCCGGCGCAGAAAATGCATGTACTGGCTGGCGGACTGCTGCACAGGGTTGGACTGAAGTTCGCGCAAGAAGCTGCCGGGATGCGGGGAGTTGAGTATGAGCAGCCGTTCAAGCTGCAGGGGGTAGCGGTTGGCCAGGCCCCAGGCCACGGCGCCGCCCCAGTCATGGGCAATCACGCAGGCAGCACGCTTGGCAGGGCTTTCCAGCGCAATCAGGGCGGCAAGATCCTCCACCAGGTATTTGGCACGGTAGTCGCTGATGGCCGTGGGCTGGCTGGAGCGGCCATAGCCGCGCAGGTTGGGCGCCACGCAGCGATAGTGGCCGCCAAACTGCTCAAGCAGCCCATCCCAGATGAAGGCTCCTTCGGGAAAGCCGTGCAGAAACAGCAACAGGGGCTGACCCGGCTGGCCGCTGGTGCGGCATTCCAGTTCAACCCCTGTGGACAGGGTATGCATGCAAGTCGTGACCATGAAGCTCTCCTTTTTGTAGCTCCTGGCGCTTGCAAGATAAGCGCCTATGGCTGATTTTGTGCAGGTGTCTCGTCCGCGGGCGTCGCTTGGGTGACGGGAGCAGCCTGGGGCATTCCCGCCTGGGGCAAACCTGCCTGGGGCAATCCCTCGGGGTGGCACCAGTGCCACAGCAGTTGGGCCACATCGTCCACCCCCTGCTTTTTGAGGGCGGAGAACAGACGCACCTCACCACCGCCCGCATTGAGCTTGGTGATGGACAGGATCTTGGCCTGCTCGGCGCGGGTCAGCTTGTCGGCCTTGGTCAGCACGATGAGAAACTTCAGACCTTGCTCCACGCGCGGACGGATAGCGTCCAGCAGGGCTTCGTCAAGCTCGGTCAGGCCAAGGCGCGGGTCGCACAGCAGCACCACGGCGGACAGGCTTTCACGGCTCATCAGATAGTTGAGCATGACGCGCTGCCAGCGCTCCTTGTCGGTGCGGGAGACGGCCGCGTAGCCATAGCCGGGCAAGTCGGCCAGCACAGCATCGGTCACGCCCTGCTTGCCCAGTGCAAACAGGTTGATGTGCTGGGTGCGGCCGGGCTTCTTGGAGGCGAAAGCCAGCTGCTTTTGCTGGGTCAGCGTATTGATGGCGGTGGATTTGCCTGCGTTGGAGCGGCCGACGAAGGCAATCTCGGGAACGTCGACCTTGGGCAACTGGTTGAGCTGGGCCGCGGTCGTGAAAAAACGTGCGGTGTGCATCCAGCCCATCGCAAGCTTGCTGTCGATCAAAGAAAGTGTTTTTCCGGCAGTGGTATCCGGGGAAGCATGGGTCATGACGGTAACTATTTCAGGGAGGCCCATTGTAGAATTTGACGGATTCGCGCTCTCAACAATAGACCCAGCCCCTTGATATGAAGTTGCTTGCCTCTTTGCTGACTGCTGCCATTTTCGCAGCACCTGCCTTCCCCGCATTTTCGGCGGGAGAAACACCTGTGAAGGCGGATGCTGCCAAAGGGCAAGCCAGTTATGGGGCGGTTTGCGCCGCCTGTCATGCCGCAGACGGCAATTCCACCATTCCCCTGCAGCCCAAGTTGGCAGGCCAGCACCCCGAGTATCTGGTCAAGCAGCTGCGCGAGTTCAAGGATGGCAAGCGCAACGACCCGGTGATGAAGGGCTTTGCCTCCACGCTCAGCGATGGTGACATGCAGAACATTGCGGCCTGGCTGCATACCCAGGCACCCAAGAGCGGCTTCTCCAAGGACAAGGACTCCATCGCCCTGGGCGAGCGCATTTACCGCGGCGGCATCCAGGAGCGCCAGATTGCCGCCTGCGCGGGCTGCCACAGCCCCAACGGCTCCGGCATCCCGGCCCAGTACCCGCGTCTGTCGGGGCAGCATGCGGATTACACCGTGAAGTCGTTGACGGACTTCCGCGACGGCAAGCGCAGCAATAGCATTCCCATGGTCCAGGTTGCTGCCAAGCTTAATGATCGCGAAATCAAGGCCGTGGCAGACTATATAGCTGGCTTGCGTTAAAAATCCTTTTCACCAGATGCGCGGGTGACTTCGGGAACTTTCAGGCATCTGGCACCCCCCAAGTCAGGCGGGCCCATCGGCTAGTTCAGCAGATGGCCCGCCTTTTTGCGTTCGGCTCTATCTCATCCTCATGTCAGACCTTCCACTTCGCGATCGTGACTCCTCTCGCTCACAGGCAGTGCGCGCGACTCTGGAGTTGCTGGCCTCCATGCGCTTTGCGATTTCACTGCTCACGGTGATCTGCATCGCATCGGTCATCGGCACGGTGCTCAAGCAACATGAACCGCTGGTCAACTATGTCAACCAGTTCGGCCCCTTCTGGGCGCAGCTGTTTCTGGCGCTGAAGCTCAATGCGGTCTACAGCGCCTGGTGGTTTTTGCTGATTCTGGCCTTCCTGGTCATCAGCACCTCGCTGTGCGTGAGCCGCCATGCCCCCAAATATCTGGCCGACATCCGCAACTACAAGGAAAACCTCCGCGAACAAAGCCTCAAGGCTTTCCACCATCGCGCCGAGGCCGATGTGGCGGGCAGCACCGAAGAGGCGGCCAAGCGCATCGGCCAGCAACTGGCCTCTGGCGGCTGGAAGGTCAAGATGCAGCAGCGTGACACGGCGGCCGGGCCCGGTACTGGTTGGATGCTGGCAGCCAAGGCCGGTGCGGCCAACAAGCTGGGCTATATCGCCGCGCACTGTGCGATCGTACTGATCTGTATCGGCGGGCTGTTTGACGGCGACCTCATCGTGCGGGCCCAGATGCTGCTGGGCGGCAAAACGCCTTATACCGGCGGCGGCATGATCTCGGATGTGGCACCAGAGCATCGTCTGTCGATCAAGAATCCGACCTTCCGAGGCAACCTCATGGTGTCCGAGGGGACGCAGTCCGGCACTGCCATCCTGAATCAATCGGATGGCATCTTGCTGCAAGATCTGCCATTTTCGGTGGAACTCAAGAAGTTCATCGTGGAGTACTACTCCACCGGCATGCCCAAGCTGTTTGCCAGCGATATTGTCATCCACGACCGCGCCACGGGTGAGAAGCTGGAAAAGCGCGTGGAAGTGAACCATCCGGCCAGCTACAAGGGCATCGAGATCTATCAGAGCAGCTTCGATGACGGCGGCTCCAGCGTCAAGCTCCATGCCGTGCCCATGGATGGCGTCTCCCAACCCTTCGACGTGGAGGGCGTGATCGGCAACTCCACCGAGTTTGTGCGCAAGCTGGCCGATGGGCAGCAGGACAAGGTGACGCTGGAGTACACGGCGCTGCGCACCATCAATGTGGAGAACTTCGGCGGCCAGGACAAGGGCGCAGGCACCGATGTGCGCAAGGTCGATCTGAGGCAGGCCATCGACGAGCGCCTGGGCGCGGCCCACAAGACCACGGACAAAAAGGATTTGCGCAATATCGGCCCCAGCGTGGGCTACAAGCTGCGCGATGCCTCGGGTCAGGCGCGCGAGTTCCAGAACTACATGCTGCCCGTGGACACGGGCGAGGGCCAGCCCGTCTTCCTGCTTGGAGTGCGTGAGAACCAGGCTGACCAGATGCGCTATCTGCGCGTGCCTGCCGATCCTGAAGGCACGATGAACACCTTCATGCAGCTGCGCCAGGCCATGCAGAACAAGGCCCAGGCCGAGAAGGCGGCGCGTGCCTATGTGCAGCGGGCGGTTGATGTCTCCAAGCCCGAGCTGGCCGAGCCGCTGACGCAGTCCGCTCTCAAGGCGCTGGAGCTGTTTGCCGGTCAGGACAGCAAGCTCAAGGGTCCCGATGGCCGCCAGCTCGGTGGTCTGCAGGCGATATCGGACTTCATGGACAGCAATGTGCCCGAGGCCGAGCGCGAGCGCGCTGGCGAGGTGCTGGTGCGGATTCTCAACGGCGTTCTGTTCGAGCTGGCCCAGCAGGTGCGCCAGCAGGCAGGACTCAAGCCTTTCGACAACGACGAGAAGACCCAGGCCTTCATGACGCAATCGGTGTTCTCGCTCAGCGACGCGCAGTTCTATCCGGCACCCGTTGTCTTCATGCTGCAGGACTTCAAGCAGGTGCAGGCCAGCGTGTTCCAGGTGGCGCGAGCTCCCGGTAAAAACATTGTTTACCTGGGTTGCCTCTTCCTGATCATCGGCGTTTTTGCCATGCTGTACGTGCGTGACCGCCGCATCTGGATCTGGCTGACCCCCGCGAATGGCGGCAGCCATGCGAACATGGCCTTGTCCACCAACCGCAAGACCATGGATGGCGACCGCGAGTTCGCCATGCTGGCTGACAAGCTGATCGGGGCCAAGCCCTTACAAAAGAAGACTCCCGGAGGTTCTGTATGAACACCGCAACCACGACATTGACTTTGAACGAAGGCTATTTCGCCCGCCGCAACTGGTTTGACTGGTTGTTCGCGGTCGTGGTGGCCGTGGGCCTGGGCTATGCGCTGCAGCGCTATGCCGCCTACATGGATGTGTATGAGAAGGGCATTTTGCTGGCGACCATCCCGGCCATGATCTGGATGGGCTGGTTCTGGCGCCCGCTGGCAGTGCTGATGCTGACCGTGGCCGGCTTCTCGCTGATGGCCATCGGCCTGTACCAGGGAGGAGATGGCGGCGAACTGGCACGGTCGGAGACCGTCTTCGGGCTGAAGTACTTCCTCTCCAGCCAGTCCGCCATCCTGTGGATGAGCATGGTGTTCTTCATCAGCACGGCTTTCTACTGGATAGGCGTGTTCGCCAAGGGCGAGCGCTCGGTCATGTCGCTGCTGGGCTCGCGCCTGGCCTGGCTGGCCGTCGCCATGGCGCTGATCGGCACCATGGTGCGCTGGTACGAAAGCTATCTGCTGGGCCCGGACATCGGCCATATCCCCGTCAGCAATCTCTACGAAGTGTTCGTCATGTTCTGCTGGATGACGGCCATCTTCTATCTGTACTACGAGCAGCATTACGACACGCGTGCCCTGGGTGGCTTTGTGATGCTGGTGGTCAGCGCGGCCGTGGGCTTTCTGCTCTGGTACACGCTGGTACGCCAGGCCCATGAGATTCAGCCCTTGGTGCCAGCCCTCAAGAGCTGGTGGATGAAGCTGCATGTGCCCGCCAACTTCATCGGCTACGGCACGTTTGCGCTGTCGGCCATGGTGGCGTTTGCCTATCTGATCAAGCAGCAGGCCACCGAGACCAAGTGGTACAAACTTGCGCCGCTGTGGCTGCTGGGCGTGGTGCTGTGCTTCGAGCCCATCGTCTTTCGCAAGGGCGCGACCGAGAACGGCGGCAGCTACTGGATGGTGTATTTCGGCATCTCGGCCCTGATCGTGGCCGGCATCCTGCTCTCGCGCAAGCGCATTGCGGCCCGTCTGCCCTCGTTCGAGATTCTGGACGACGTGATGTACAAGGCCATCGCCGTGGGCTTTGCCTTCTTCACCATCGCCACCGTGCTCGGTGCTCTGTGGGCGGCCGAGGCCTGGGGCGGCTACTGGAGCTGGGACCCCAAGGAAACCTGGGCGCTGATCGTCTGGCTCAACTATGCGGCCTGGCTGCATATGCGCCTGATGAAGGGCCTGCGCGGCACGGTGTCTGCCTGGTGGGCGCTGGCGGGTCTGGCCGTCACCACCTTTGCCTTCCTGGGCGTGAACATGTTTCTGTCGGGCCTGCACAGCTACGGCGAGCTGTAGGCCTCGCATCAGGCACTCCAAAAAAATAGGAGCTGCTTGCGCTGACTGAATAAGGATTTCAGATTGAAAACAGTCTGAAATCTTTGATCATCAAGCGCAAGCAGCTCCTTTTTTATTAAGAAATTCGGAGGAACTTTGCTGACGCAGAGGGCTTCCAAATCGCACTAATCTTGATCGTCGTTTGGGAGCATTCCTATGCTGATACGTCACCGCAACCAAGGCTTTGAACATCCACTGGGCAGCGAGATCACGCCTCAGACCCAATACCTGCAGCGCCGGGATTTTCTGCAGACCCTGGCCATGGGCGCTGCGGGCGCCACCTTGGCAGGCTGGGCCGGCCGCGATGCATGGGCGGCGACCGAACGCGGCGGCCTGCCGCCCCTCAAGGGCCAGCCCAGCAAGCTTGCCGGAGCGATGACGGTGGAGGCCGCCACGGCCTACAAGGACGCCACGGGCTACAACAATTTCTACGAGTTCGGTCTGGACAAGGACGACCCGGCGCGTCATGCCGGCACGCTCAAGACCCGGCCCTGGACGGTGCGTATCGAAGGCCTGGTGCAGAAGCCCCAGACCCTGGACATCGACAGCCTGCTCAAGCTCGCGCCCATGGAAGAGCGCATCTACCGCCTGCGCTGCGTGGAAGGCTGGTCCATGGTCATCCCCTGGGTCGGCTATTCGCTGTCCGAACTGCTGAGGAAAGTGCAGCCGCTGTCCGGCGCCAAGTATGTGGAATTCGTCACCCTGGCCGACAAGGCCCAGATGCCAGGACTCAGAAGCGGCGTGCTGGACTGGCCCTATACCGAAGGCCTGAGACTGGATGAAGCCATGCACCCGTTGACGCTGCTGGCCTTCGGCATGTACGGCGAGGTCCTGCCCAACCAGAATGGTGCGCCGCTGCGCCTGGTCGTGCCCTGGAAATATGGTTTCAAGAGCGCCAAGTCGCTGGTGGCAATCCGCCTGACCGACAAGGAGCCCGGCACGGCCTGGAACAAGGCGGCACGCAACGAGTACGGCTTTTATTCGAATGTGAATCCCGAGGTCGATCATCCGCGCTGGAGCCAGGCCACCGAGCGGCGCATCGGTGAGGGCGGGCTGTTCGCCAAGCGCCGCAAGACTCTGCTGTTCAACGGCTATGGCGATCAGGTGGCGTCGCTGTATGCGGGCATGGACCTGAAGAAGTTCTACTGATGCAGGCCTGGTTGCTTAAGCCCTGGGCCAAGCCGCTGGTCTTCACGCTGTGCCTGCTGCCTTGCGCATGGCTGCTCTATGCGGCGTTTACCGATGCGCTGGGGGCCAATCCGGCTGAAGCCCTGCTGCGCAGCACGGGCGACTGGACTCTGCGTTTTCTCTGCATCGCGTTGGCGGTGACGCCGCTGCGCCAGATCAGCGGCTGGAATCTGCTGGTGCGTTACCGGCGCATGCTGGGTCTGTATGTGTTCTTCTACGCCTGTCTGCACCTGCTTTGCTATGCCTGGTTCGACATGGGACTGGACTGGGGCGATATCGTGACCGATATCCCCAAGCGCCCGTTCATCTTGGTGGGTTTCAGCACCTGGCTGCTGCTGCTGGTGCTGGCGGTCACCTCGCCAAAGTTCATGCTCAGGGCCTTGGGCGGCAAGCGCTGGCAATGGCTGCACCGCGCAGTCTATGTGGCGGCGCCACTGGCCTTGCTGCATTTTTTCTGGATGCGCGCCGGCAAGAACAATTTTGCCGAGGTGGCAGTCTATGCGGCCATTCTCGGAGCCTTGCTGGGCTGGCGAGTGCTGCGTGCACTCAGAGGCAATCAACCGGCCACAGCGCGCAGCGGCGGACGTATCTGACGCGAAACCGGGTCGATCTCTGCTGAAGGAAGCTGGTAGGCGTTCTGGTCGAAGAGGTCGATGCCGCATTGCAGGCCTTCGAGCCAGTTGAACAGGTCGGCAATCGCCTGCTTGCCCATGATGGGGGCGCCATGCTGGGGCACGATCATGTCTATGGATAGCTGGCGCGCCATCTGTACCCACAGCCGCAGAATCTTGTTGGAGACCATGTAGCGGCGGTGAAAGCCTTCCATGCGTGCAATATGCGGTCCGAGGTCGGTGACGGGCTTCTGGGCTTCTGCGCCGGTGGTCAGGGAGACGCCCAGGTCGCCCGTGAACAGAATCTTGCTGATCGGGTCGTAGAAGTGGAAGTTGCCCTCTGCATGCAGGAAATGCGCCGGCAGCAGCACCAGCTCGGTATTGCCCAAGGGCAGGCGTCCACCCGAGTCAGGTACGCCAATGACGCGGTTTTCCGTCTTGCCCACTTTGGTAAAGTGCGGTGCAAAGCGTTCCCAGATGCGCGAGATGACCAGTTGTGCGCGGGTGCTGCTCATCCAGCGATCCAGCGAGGCGATGATGTCCGGGTCGGCATGCGAGGCAATCAGATAGGCGAGCTTCTGCGGAGGGAAATGCCGCGACATGCCCATGAACAGCTCATTGAAAGCCAGGTTGCCACCGGGATCAATGATGGCCCCCGTGCCGTGGTCCACAATCAGGAACTGGTTGGCCTGAATGGCCTGGCCGTCCTCCTCGATGAGGTCGGTGAACATCAGACAGATGTGGTTTTTGTCGCGATAGAGCTCAATGGACATGGCAGTTTGTCAAAGGACAAGATGCCATCACTCTAGAGAGTAAGTCCGGGCGCCATGTTGACGTGCATCAAGCCTCAGGGCTTGGGCTTGGCATCGGTCTGGGGTATCTCGTCCGCCTCTGTCGGCATGGCTTTCGTTGCGGGTGTTGCCGCGCTGGAAGGCTTGGTGGAAATGCCCAGTGTTTCAGGCAGCGTGGCGCGACCCTGCGCCGCAGGATCTGTAGGCAGATAGAGCGGGCCTTTTTGCCCGCAGGCGGAAAGTGCTGCCAGGGACGCCGCACAAGCCGCAAGGGCAATGCTCCTGACTAAAATTTGGTTGGCTTTCAACATGGGCAAATTGTAATGACTGACCTTGAATATCTGGACCGCGCCGACCAACTTCTGCTGGCTGTGGAGCAATGCTGTGATCGCATCAATGACGAAACCGATGCCGACCTTGATGCCCAGCGCGTGGGCGGCATGGTGACATTGGTGTTTGCCAATCGCAGCCAGATTGTCATCAACCAGCAAAAGCCCCTGCATGAAATCTGGCTGGCGGCCAAGGCTGGCGGCTTTCACTATCGCTTTGACGAAGACAAGAAGGTCTGGCTGGACACCAAGGGTGCTGGCGAGTTCTTTGCCAATCTGACGCAATATGCGAGCGAGCAGTCGGGCATGGCTCTGGAGTTCAAGGCTCTGGCCTGAGCATTCGTGGTGCTGGAATAAAAAAAGCCTGCCTCGACGAGAGGCAGGCTTTTTGCTTTGTGAGGGCTTAGTTTCTGAACAGGTCCAGAATGCGGCTGCGCTCCTCTGCGGCCGGCGGTTGGGTGGCCCCCGGGCCGGCACTGCCGCCCGCATTCGGGTCGGAGGCGCCTTCCATGCCGAGGCTGGAGACGCCGCCGTTGCGGGCGTTTTCTTCGTAATACCAGTCGCCGCCCATATTGACCACGCCAGGCGGGGTTTGTACTTCGGCCACCGGCACACCCTTGAGTGCGTGCTGCATGAAATTGATCCAGATGGGCAGGCTCAGGCCGCCACCGGTTTCGCGCGAACCAAGGTTGCGCGGGGTGTCGTAGCCAATCCAGGAGACAGCGGCAATGCTGGGCTGGTAGCCGGCAAACCAGGCGTCCACCGAGTCATTGGTAGTGCCGGTCTTGCCATAAAGGTCGGGGCGCTTGAGTGTGGCCTGGGCACGTGCAGCCGTACCCACGCGCGCCACATCATTGAGCAGGGTGCCGGTGAGGAAGGCATTGCGCTCGGGGATGGCCTGGGGCAGCTCCTTGACCGCGGGTGGAGTGAACTCGGAGAGGATGCGACCCTTGTGGTCTGTCACGCGGGCAATCAGCCAGGGGTTGATGCGGTGGCCGCCGTTGGCAAACACCGAATAGGCTCCCGCCATCTGCAGCGGCGTGACGGAGCCGGCGCCCAGGGCCATTGTCAGGTAGGCGGGCTGTTTGGCGGCGTCAAAGCCAAAGCGCGTCGCCCATTCCTGTCCGGTCTTCGGACCGATGGCCTGAAGCAACCGGATGGAGATCATGTTCTTGGACTTGTTCAAGCCCGTGCGCATGGTCATGGGGCCGTCGTAGCGGCCGTCGTAGTTCTTGGGCTCCCAGGGCTGACCACCGGTGGTTGCTGCACTGAAGAAGATCGGCGCATCGTTGATCATGGTGGAAGGCGAGAAACCGTGCTCCAGCGCCGCCGAGTAGATGAAGGGCTTGAAGCTGGAGCCCGGCTGGCGCCAGGCCTGGGTCACGTGGTTGAACTTGTTCTTTTCGAAGTCGAAACCACCGATCAGCGCGCGGATGGCACCAGTTTGCGTGGACATGGCCACAAAAGCGCCTTCGACTTCGGGCAGCTGTGTGATTTCCCAGGCACCCTTGGCGTTCTTGATGGCGCGGATCACGGCACCGGGGCGAATCTTGATATTGGGCGGTGCCTTGGGGCTGAGGCCGGATTCGGCGGGCTTGAGGTTGTCGCCCGTGATCTCGAAATGGGTACCGTCCGCACGGGCCGCGACGATCTTGCGAGGCGATGCTTCCAGCACCACGGCCGCAACCACATCGCCGTTGTCGGGATGATTGGCCAGGGCATCGTCGATGGCGTCTTCCAGCTCCTGAGCGTTGCTGGGCAAAGTGATGAACTTCTCGGGGCCGCGGTACTTCTGGCGGCGTTCGTAGTTCATGATGCCTTCGCGCAATGCCTTGTAGGCAGCCTCTTGTTCACCGGCATTGAGGGTGGTGTAGACGTTCAGGCCGCGGGTATAGGCGTCGCTGCCGTATT
The DNA here is from genome assembly GCF_000241525.1 of Comamonas testosteroni ATCC 11996. GTDB lineage: Bacteria > Pseudomonadota > Gammaproteobacteria > Burkholderiales > Burkholderiaceae_C > Comamonas > Comamonas testosteroni. Next base: position 193,317 of record NZ_AHIL01000012.1, on the reverse strand, counting down.
GGGCAAAGATCAGTTGACGGGCCATTTCAGCCACGTACTCCGCATGTACGCGGGTCGAATTGGCTGCAGTACGCAGCTTGAGCGGCTCTTCGCGCGCCTGTTTGGCCTGCTCTGCGGTGATGAAGCCGTTTTCCTCCATGCGCTCGATGATGTAGAGCTGACGGATGCGAGCGCGCTTGGGGTTGCTGATCGGGTTGTAGGCCGATGGAGCCTTGGGCAGGCCGGCCAGCATGGCGGCTTCGGCCACCGTGATGTCCTTGAGCGGATGGCCGAAATAGGCTTCACAGGCTGCTGCAAAGCCATAGGCACGGTTGCCAAGGAAAATCTGGTTCATGTAGATCTCGAGGATCTGCTCCTTGGTGAGCAAGTGCTCAAGCTTGAAGGTCAGCAGTATTTCGTAGATCTTGCGTGTATAGGTCTTCTCGGAGGAGAGGTAGACATTGCGCGCGACCTGCATGGTGATGGTGGAGGCACCCTGGCTCTTGACCTTGCCCAGGTTGGCCAGCGCAGCACGCAGCATGCCCTTGTAGTCCACGCCGCCATGCTCGAAGAAGCGGGTGTCTTCGATGGCCAGCACCGCATCCGTCATGACCTTGGGGATCTCGTTGATGGGCGTGAGGGTACGACGTTCCTCCCCAAATTCGCCCAGCAGAGCGCCTTCGCTGGAGTACACCCGCAGCGGTAGCTTGGGACGGTAGTCTGCAAGCTCGGAGACGTCTGGAAGATTGGGGTACGCCATGGCAAGCGCTACGGCCACGGCCAGCAAAACGGCCAGGGCAGCGGCGACGGCAAGTCCGATCAGCCAGAAAATGGAACGCGGCAGCCAGTGCATGCGTTTTTTGGGAGTTTGAGACCCAGGCGCAGGTGCCTGGTGAGCAGAATGTTCTGATGGCGGCATTTCGCAGTATTGGCAAGGGGTGGGGCATTATAGAAATGCCGCCCGGAAAAGCATCGTGGCGGCAGGACAGAGGCCGCGCTTTGATTGGATCCTAAATCACAGGGTAAGCACTAGTATGTGCAAGGGCTGAGGTTCTTGCGGTTTGACGTTACACAAGTTTGTGTTTTTTTGACCACGAAATACGGTGCAAAGCGCTGCAGCAAAGCATGTGCTGCTATAGCTTGCTGCTAGGATCCCGGGGTATTGCTGGCTTTTGTTTCCATTCTTACAAACCTGGGGGGGCATGTTGATTGCTCTGAGTTCTTTATTCAGCCGTCAGCCTGCACCTTTGCTTGGCATTGATGTCAGCTCCTCCAGCGTGAAGCTGGTCGAGCTGGCCAAAAGCAAATCCGGCGAGTGGCAACTGGAGCGTTGTGCGATTGAGCCTCTTGAAAAAGGCTGGATCACCGACGGCAATATTGAGAAATTTGATGAGGTGGCGGAGGCAGTGCGCCGTCTGGTCAAGAAAAGCGGAACGCGTACAAAGCAGGTGGCCATGGCGCTGCCAGCCTCTGCTGTGATTACCAAGAAGATCACCTTGCCAGCCGGCCTGACCGAGCTGGAGATGGAAGTTCAGGTCGAGTCCGAAGCCAATCAATACATTCCGTTCTCGCTCGATGAGGTGAGCCTGGATTTCTGTGTCATAGGCCCGTCGGTGGCGTCGCCTGGCGATTTGGATGTGCTGATCGCTGCATCGCGCAAGGAAAAAGTGCAGGACCGTCAGGGCCTGGCCGAGGCTGCCGGTCTCAAGCCCATAGTGATCGACATCGAGCCCTACGCCGCCCGAATGGCGGCAACGCGCCTGGTGTCGCGTTTGCCCAATGCAGGGCGTGACGCTGTCGTGGCGCTATTCGAGGTGGGGGCAATGACTACCAGCATGCAGGTGCTTCGCAATGACGAGGTGCTGTATGAGCGGGATCAGGCCTTTGGCGGTGCACAGCTCACCCAGCTGATTGCGCGCCAGTACGGTTTTTCTCCTGAAGAGGCAGAAGCCAAGAAGCGCAGCGGCGAATTGCCGGACGACTATGCGGCTGGTGTGCTCAAGCCCTTCGTGCAAAGCCTGACCCAGGAAGTGGCGCGAGCGCTGCAGTTCTTCTTCACGAGTACTCCCTATAACCGCGTCGATCATGTTTTGCTGGCAGGTGGGTCGTCGTCCTTGCCGGGGCTGGTGGATGCCGTCAGCCAGCAGACTGGATGTGCCTGCAGTCTTGCCAATCCTTTCGAAGGCATGGAAATTGGCAGCGGCGTGCGTCTGAAGAGGATGGCGCGTGAAGCACCGTCCTATCTGACCTCTTGCGGTTTGGCCATGCGGAGGTTTCAAGAGTGATACTGATTAACCTTTTACCGCACCGAGAAGCTGCCAAGAAGCGCCGTAAAGAAGCGTTTCAGGTCAATATGGTGCTGGGCGCACTGGGTGGACTGCTGATCGCAGCACTGATTTACTGGTACTTCCAGATGATGATCGAGGGCCAGCAGAACAAGAACAATCTGCTGCGCTCCGAAATCAAGGTCCTGGAGACACAGATCAAGGAAATCGAGGGGCTTGAGGCTGAAATCACCGCTCTGCGTGCACGACAGAAGGCGGTGGAGGATCTCCAGTCCGACCGCAATCTGCCGGTGTACATGCTCAATGAGCTGGTCAAGCAACTGCCGGACGGTGTCTATATCAGCAGCATCAAGCAAGAAGGCCTGTCTGTGACCATGCAGGGAACTGCGCAGTCGAATGAGCGTATTTCCGAGATGCTGCGCAATCTTTCGGATGGCTCGCCCTGGTTCTCCAAGCCGGAGCTGATGGAAATTGTGGCCAAGACGGTTGATGTGACTGCCAAGGATAAGCGCCGTGCAGCTGCATTCACATTGCGCTTCAATCTGACCAGGACCAGCGATGCGGAGAAAAACCTGCTTGCTGCAAGCTCCTCTGTGAAGGCGCAGTAATGGCAAAAAAGAAGAAATCTCTGGACATAGACTTCGCTGCACTGCAAGAGAGAGTTCAGCGTCAATTCCGGAATCTGGATCCCAATGATCCTTCGGTCTGGCCTGCCTTGCCCAAGGCACTGCTGTATGTGGCTGTTGCAGTCGCTGTCGCTGCCTTGCTGTGGTTCGTCATCCTGAAAGATTACGAGGCAGAGCTGGACGCCGAGCGTGCGACCGAGGTGACTCTACGCGAAGACTACTCCAGGAAAATGATCAAGGCGGTGAGTCTGGAGGGCTTGAAGAAGCAGCGCGAGCAGGTGCAGCAGTATGTGATGCAGCTGGAAAAGCAACTGCCCAGCAAGGCGGAGATGGCTGCTCTGCTCTCCGATATCAACCAGGCAGGCTTGGGACGCAGTCTGCAGTTTGAAGTATTCCGCCCTGGTGCCATGGTGACCAAGGAGTACTACGCCGAGCTGCCAATCACCCTGAAGGTAACGGGGCGCTATCACGACATCGGTGCTTTTGCCTCGGACATCGCTTTCCTGTCCCGTATCGTGACCTTGAACAATCTGTCCATCGTCCCGGGCGGCAAAGACACGGATGTGCTGTCCATGGATGCCACGGCACGGACCTTCCGATATCTGGATGCGGACGAAGTCAAGGCGCAGCGTGACGCGGCCAAGGGGAAGAAATGAGCAGAGCATTCTTGAGCCCTGTCTGGCTGGTACTGATGAGCAGTGCTTTGCTGGCGGGCTGCACCTCCTCCGAGGAGGATCAACTGCGTGAGTGGATGGCCCAGGAGCGTGCCAATGCCAGGCCTCGCGTGAGTCCTCTGGAGGAGCCCAAGCCTTTCAAGCCCCAGGCCTATACAGGGACTGATGGCATGGAGCCCTTCAATCCGCTCAAACTGATCCAGGTGCTGCGCAAGGAGTCTGCGCAATCCAACATCAGCACGGCTTTGCTCACGCCAGAGCTGAGTCGCCGCAAGGAGCCACTGGAGGCCGAGCCGCTGGACACCATGACCATGGTGGGCAGTCTCGACAAAAAGAACGTACCCACGGCCTTGGTCAAAGTCGGCGGTCTGCTCTACCAGGTACGTGTCGGCAACTATCTGGGGCAGAACTACGGAAAGATCACCAAGATTACGGAAAACTCCATCCAGCTAAGAGAAATTGTCCAGGATGGCGGTGGTGACTGGATTGAAAGAACAAGCACTTTGGAGTTGCAGGAGGTTGGCAAATGATGGGTATTAATCGCAGCACTATGGCGAAGGCCCGCTGGGGTCTGACCCTGAGCGGCCTTTTGCTTTCTTCGGCAGCCTGGGCGCAAGCCCGCATTGAGGCTGTTACAGGCGCTTTGCAGTCAGGCTCCGAGGTCGTCCGTGTTGAGCTGTCCGAACCGCTGGCTGCAGACCCGACCGGATTCGTGGTTCAGTCTCCGGCGCGTATCGCTCTGGATTTTCCGGGTGTGAGCAATGGCTCAGGCAAGTCGTTGCTTGAATTCAATCAGGGCAATCTGCGTTCGGCAAATCTGGTGGAAGCATCGGGTCGCTCACGTCTGGTGTTGAATCTGAAGACGGCTACCACCTATCGCCTGCAGCGCCAGGACAAATCTTTGCTGATCTTGCTTGATCCCGCAGGTGCTGCGACAACCGCTGCAGCTGCGGCTCCTGTCATGGCTCCGGTGTTTGAGAACAAGACGGCAGCCTCTGATGCAGCTCCGATTCGCGGTATCGACTTTCGCCGTGGTAGCGATGGCTCCGGCCGGGTTGTAGTCAGCCTTGGCAGCAGCCAGGTGGGGGTGGATCTGCGGCAGGAGGGCAAGGGCCTGACAGTGGACTTCCTGCGTACAGCCCTGCCCGAAAATTTGCGCAAGAAGCTCGATGTGGGAGATTTCGGTACGCCTGTGCAAACGATCTCGACCACTCAGCAAGGTGATCGTGTTCGGATGCGCATTGACCCCGTGGGTGATTGGGAACACAGCGCATACCAGAGCGACAATCAGTTCGTGGTGGAAGTGCGCCAGAAAAAGGTCGACACCAGCAAGTTGACGCAAGGCCCGGGCTACAGCGGCGAAAAGCTGTCGCTCAATTTCCAGAATATTGAAGTGCGCTCTTTGCTGCAGGTCATCGCGGACTTCACCAACTTCAATATCGTCACTTCGGATACGGTGACAGGTGCCTTGACTCTGCGTCTGAAGGATGTCCCTTGGGATCAGGCTCTTCAGATCATCATGGATGCCAAGGGGCTGGGTATGCGCAAGTCCGGCTCCGTGCTCTGGATCGCTCCCAAGGACGAGATTGACGCACGTACCAAGCGTGACTACGAAGCGGCCATGGAAATCCAGAAGCTGGAGCCTCTGCGCACGCAAGGCTTCCAGCTCAACTATGCGAAGGCGGCGGACATTCTGCAGCAGATCACGACTTCGACAGGCGGCGGTGGTGCAGGCAGTACAGGGTCCAGCACGCGCTTTCTGTCGTCGCGCGGCTCCGCCATTTCCGAGCCACGAACCAATCAGCTGTTTGTGACGGATACGCCGACCAAGCTGGAAGAAATGAAGGCTTTGCTGGCAACGCTGGATGTGCCGGTACGCCAGGTCATGATCGAGGCCCGCATTGTGGAGGCACGCGATACCTTTGGCCGTTCGCTGGGTGTGAAGTTCGGCGGAGGGGCTGTCGGCAGCAATGCCTCCATGACCTCATCTCAGTTCCTGCCTGATAGCAGCTCGGGAGCGAGCACCAAGTTCCCCAGCGGCAATTTCGTCAACTTGCCAGCCAGTGTTTCGGGAATCAACACTGTGGGTCAGGTCGCATTCTCTGTGTTCAATAGCTCGATGACGCGTTTCCTGTCGCTGGAGCTGTCCGCTCTGGAAGCAGAAGGTGACGGCAAGATCATCTCCAACCCCCGTCTGGTGACAGCAGACCAGAACAAGGCATTGATCGAGCAAGGCACGGAATACCCATACTCCGTGACTGCGCCGAATGGCGCCACGACGATCTCGTTTAAGAAGGCAGTGCTGAAGCTGGAAGTGACTCCGCAGATTACCCCTGAAGGCGACATCATTCTGGATCTGGATGTGAACAAGGACAGCCGCGGTGAGACTACGACTCAGGGCGTCGCCATTGATACCAAGCATGTCAAGACCCAGGTGCTGGTCGAAAATGGTGGCACCGTGGTGATTGGCGGTATCTTTGAGCTGGAGGAGACCAACCAGCTCAACAAGGTGCCGCTGTTCGGAGATCTGCCTGTTTTGGGGCATTTGTTCCGCAGCAACACCAAGGCTTCGAGCAAGCGTGAAATGCTGGTTTTCATCACTCCCAAGATGCTGAGCCAGGTGCGCAGCACCAGCAAATAACTGTTATCAGTTTTTACATAGGGCCCGCACGAGTTGATGCGGGCCTTTTCATTTGTAATATCTGCGGGCTGCGAGAATCATGGGCTGGCCAGATTGGCGGATGACGGTAACGCGATGACTGTTCTAAAGAAATTTCATATTGCCCTTGTGGGCTTGCCAGGCTCCGGCAAATCCACCATCGGACGCTATTTGGCCAAGCGTTGGTCTATGCCTTTTGTGGATGTGGACGTGGCCATCGAAGAGCATATCGGCTGCACGATTCGCGATTTTTTTGCCAAGGAAGGCGAGGCCAGATTCAGGGATGTAGAGCAGCAGGTGCTGGCAGCGCTGCTGGCGCGACCTGAGAAAACGGTGGTTGCCACAGGTGGCGGTGCCGTGCTGAAGGCTGAAAACAGGCAAGAGCTGGCCGGGCATGCACAGGTGGTCTATCTGAGTGCATCACCGCATGAAATTGCCAAGCGCCTGCAGCGGGATACTCAGCGTCCCTTGCTGCAAGTGGACAATCCTTTGCAGCGCTTGCTGGATTTGCATGCCATCAGAGATCCGCTCTACAAGGAAGTGGCGGATTTTGTGGTGGCGGGCAGCGGTCTGTCCGCCGCGCAGGTGGCTCAGCGAGTGGCCATGCAGATTGAACTCGGTCAGCATTCCTGATTGCGCATAAAAGCTTGTTGGTCAATACACTGCGTGGGGTTCCTGCTATGTATTTTGAGAGAGGTTGAACGTGGAAACGGTGCATATTGATCTGGGAGAGCGCAGCTATCCCATCGTGATTGCAGAGGGTTTGCTGGCCCAGAGCTCCACTTGGCAGGCATTGCCCAAGGCGGCGGCGGCTCTGGTCGTGACGAATGATGTCGTGGCCCCGCTTTATCTGTCTGCGCTCAAGCAGGCCTTGAGTGGCCAATACGCCCAGGTTCACGAGGTGGTGTTGCCCGATGGTGAAGCCCATAAAGACTGGCAGACTCTGAACCTGATTTTTGATGCCCTGCTGCAGCATGGTTGCGACCGCAAGACGGTGCTGTTTGCACTGGGCGGCGGTGTGGTGGGGGACATGACGGGCTTTGCTGCCGCCAGCTATATGCGTGGCGTGCCTTTTGTGCAGGTGCCGACCACGCTGCTGTCCCAGGTCGATTCCTCGGTGGGGGGCAAGACTGCCATCAACCACCCGCTGGGCAAGAACATGATTGGGGCTTTCTATCAGCCGCAACTGGTGCTCTGCGATCTTGCTACGCTCGATACCCTGCCCGAGCGCGAGTTGAGCGCAGGTCTGGGGGAAATCATCAAATACGGCCCTATTGCCGATATGCAGTTCTTCGACTGGCTTGAGCAGAATATGGATGGCTTGCTGCGCCGCGATCGCGACTTGCTCGCCCATGCCGTCAAGCGAAGTGTGGAGATCAAGGCCTGGGTCGTGGGGCAGGACGAGAAGGAAGCGGGTCTTCGCGCGATTCTCAATTTTGGTCATACCTTCGGTCATGCGATCGAGGCCGGCATGGGCTACGGCAACTGGCTGCACGGTGAGGGTGTGGCGGCAGGCATGGTGATGGCAGCGGAGCTGTCCCAGCGTCTGGGCCTGGTGGAGGCGAGCTTTGTCTCGCGTCTGCGCAAGCTGATTGAGCGAGCAGGCTTGCCGGTGCGAGCGGCGGTCATTGATGCCCAGGACAATGCGGGTCGCTATCTGGAGCTGATGCGGGTCGACAAGAAATCCGAAGCCGGTGAAATCCGCTTTGTGCTGATCGATGGTCCCGGCAAGGCGGTGATGAGGTCGGCGCCCGACGCGCTGGTGCGTGAAGTGATAGAGAGTTGCTGCGCTTGATGGATGGCGCTATGTGAGCAGACTCTGGGGGGACGCAAGCCCATAGCTGTTAGAGTCATTGCATTGAGTTGTTGAGGCAATTTGCATGACCGCTCTGGCTTCCTACGCCTGCCATCCCCAGCAAAGCCGCGGGCGTCGCTTTGCTGAGTCCCCGGCTCCCACGCGCAGCGACTTTCAGCGCGATCGGGATCGCATTGTTCACTCCTCGGCATTCAGAAGGCTGGTTTACAAGACCCAGGTTTTTGTGAACCATGAGGGCGATCTGTTCCGAACCCGGCTCACGCATTCTCTGGAAGTGGCGCAACTGGGGCGTTCCATCGCACGTTCTTTGCGGCTGGATGAAGACCTGGTTGAAGCCATCTGTCTGGCGCATGATCTGGGGCACACACCTTTTGGACATGCGGGGCAAGACGCGCTCAATGAGTGCATGAAGCCCCATGGCGGTTTTGAGCACAATCTGCAAAGTCTGCGTGTAGTGGATAGGTTGGAGGAGCGCTATCCTGCCTTTGACGGTCTGAACCTGACTTTTGAAACGCGCGAGGGAATTCTCAAGCATTGCTCGCTCAGCAATGCGCAATTGCTGAATGCACGGGAGCCCGGCGGGGTGGCTCAGCGTTTTCTGGACGGCACTCAGCCTTCTCTGGAGGCTCAGCTATGCAATCTGGCGGATGCGATTGCCTATAACGCCCATGATGTCGACGATGGCGTTCGGTCGGGTTTGATCACCATGGCCCAACTACGCGATGCCGTGCCTTTGTTTGCTCGCTACCATGCGGCCACTTTGGCGCAGTGGCCCGATCTGGCTCTGCCGGATGCCCAGCGCAAGCTGCTCTATGAGAGCATTCGCCGCATGCTCAGTGACCAGGTCTATGACGTCATCCATCACTCACAGGTCGGTATTGAGCAGGCGGCTGTGCGCTCGGTGCAGGAGGTTCGTCAGCACGGCCGGACGCTGATCGGTTTCAGCGAAGAGATGAAAGCGCAGTCCCTGGTGCTAAAGCAGTTCTTGTTCAGGCAGCTCTATCGGCACCCTCAAGTCATGCAGACCATGAACAGTGCCCAGCAAGTTGTGAAAGAGCTGTTTGCCGCTTATATGGTGGAGCCTGAACGCATGAAGCCGCGCTTTGTTCAGCGTGCCCATATCGTCACTACCCTGCATGAACGTGCGCGAGTGGTGGCAGACTTTATTGCGGGCATGACAGATCGCTATGCAGCGCGCGAGCATGAGCGCATCACCGGGCTTAGGCTGCTGGGCGAGGCCTGAGGGAAGCTCGCCAACGGTCTTGCGGGCATTGGCGAGCATGGCACAGGCCGGATCGCTAAAATAATGGTTCTGTGTATCTAGAGCCGGAATATTTCCCGCCCAGTGCGCATTCTTTGGGGGCGATGGCCCCCGTTTGCATTTTGGAGGGCCCTGTCATGACCGAAACTTCAACCATCGCCGATCAGGCTTTCCCGCCAGAGCTTGTGATTGCGGATACCGTGCGCTGGCTGGAAAAGGCCGTGATAGGTCTCAACCTGTGCCCTTTCGCCAAAGGCGTGCATGTCAAAGCTCAGATCCACTATGCCGTCAGCGATGCGACCGATGCGGAGGCTGTTGCCGAGGCTCTGCATCGCGAGCTTGAGGCCCTGGCCGAAGCCAACGCAGAAAAGCGCGACACCACACTGCTGATACTGCCCCATGCCCTTCAGGATTTTCTGGATTTCAATGACTTTCTTGAAGTGGCGGATGCCATGATCGAGGAGCTGGATCTGGGGGGTATTTTGCAGGTCGCCTCGTTTCATCCTCAATTTCAGTTTGAGGGCACGGATGTGGACGACGTTACCAACTGCACCAATCGTGCTCCCTATCCCATATTGCACTTGCTGCGCGAAGACAGCATCGACAAGGCGGTGGAGGTGTTTCCGGAAGCCGAAACGATTTACGAGCGCAATATGGAAACGCTGGAAAAGATCGGCATCGAGGGCTGGCTGGACCTGGATGTCGGGGCTCGCTGCCCTGTGACTGGACATGGTCAGACGAAGGCAGAGAAGTGATGGGCAAGACCGATAAAAAGCAGAGCCCGCAAAAGCCCGCCAAAGCAGGGGCACTTGATATCGCCGAGCAGCTGGGGCTCAAGCCCGGTCAGAGCCTTGAGCTGCTCAAGGCTCTGCATATCCTCACGCGCGAGGGCAAGCTCAATCAGGATTCGCGCCGCAAGCTCAAGCAGGTCTATCACCTCTATCAGTTCATCGAGCCTTTGCTGACCGAGCTGTCCAAGGATGGGCATGCCGTGACACTGGCTGACCATGGTGCGGGCAAGTCCTATCTGGGGTTCATTCTTTACGACCTGTATTTCAAGGCCTTGGATCAGGGCCGGATTTTCGGTATCGAGACGCGTGCGCCGCTGGTCGAGGCCTCTCAGAAGTTGGCGACTGAACTTGGCTTCGATCGCATGGAGTTTCTCAATATGTCGGTGGCCGAGTCCACGCGAGCAGACTTCATGCCTTCGCAGTTCGATGTGGTCACGGCCTTGCACGCCTGCGATACGGCGACTGATGATGCGATAGCCTTCGGGCTGGAAAAGCAGGCCAAGGCCATGGTGCTGGTGCCTTGCTGTCAGGCAGAGGTGGCTGCATGCCTGCGTCAGACCAAGGCCATGAGTCTGGCGCGCACTCCGCTGGCCGAGTTGTGGCGTCACCCGATCCACACTCGCGAGATGGGCAGTCAGATTACCAATGTGCTGCGTTGTCTGTATCTGGAGGCTTGCGGCTACCAGGTCACGGTCACCGAGCTGGTGGGCTGGGAGCACAGCATGAAGAACGAGCTGATTGTGGCTCGTTACACAGGGCAGAAGAAGCGCAGTGCGGCGCAACGCCTGCACCAACTGCTCGCCGAGTTTGGACTGGAAGGTCTGGCCGGTGTGCGCTATCCCCATTTGCCGCAAACCAGCGCGGTCTGAGCAGGCTTGAAGCATGAGCCCTGTCGGGCTCGCTGCTTGTGATGCTCAGTGACCTTCCATCAGGCGCTTCATCAGCTCCTGCGTCGACGCGTCCACTCCTGCCCAGTCATTGCGGTTCTGGCGGGCATGCAGCTGTTTGGCCAGATTCTTGCCCAGCTCCACGCCCCATTGGTCGAAGCTGTTGATGTCCCAGATGGCGCCTGAGACAAAGATGCGATGTTCATACAGCGCAATCAAGGCGCCCAGAGAGGCGGGGTCTAGTCTCTCAAGCATCAGAAAGCTGCTGGGGCGATTGCCGGGACAGTCTTTTTCCGGGCCCTCTCCGCAGCGCCCCACCATCAGCGCCTGGGCCTGGGCAATGGCGTTGACCACCAGGCTTTGGTGGTGCTCGCCCAGATATTTGCCTCCGTCGCGCAGGGCGATGAACTCGACCGGTATGACATCGCGTCCCTGATGCAGCATCTGGAAAAAGGCATGCTGCCCATTGGTGCCGGGCTCGCCCCAGATCACCGGTGCCGTGGGAGCTGAGAGCCGAGCGCCATTCTTGCTGATGCTTTTGCCATTGCTTTCCATCTCCAGTTGCTGCAGATAGGCCGTCAGGCGGCGCAGGCCGTGGCTGTATGGGGCAATGCAGCGGCTGGAAAACTGGCAGAAATTGCGATACCAGACGTCCAGCAGTCCCAGGCGCACCGGGAGATTGCTCTCCATGGGCGCCGTGAAAAAGTGGGCGTCCATCGCATGAGCGCCGTTCAGCAGAGCCCTGAACTGCTCCGAGCCTATGGCGATGGCAATGGGTAGCCCAATGGCAGACCACAGCGAAAAGCGTCCGCCCACCCAGTCCCAGAAACCCAGCGTGCGCTGTATGCCGAACTCTGCGGCCGCCTGTGTATTGGTGGTCAGGGCCACGAAGTGCTGGTCGATAGAGCATGGGGCCTGCGGATCTTCGCTGCCGCCATGATCGAGAAACCACTGTCTGGCCGAGCGTGCATTCAGCATGGTCTCGGCCGTGGTGAAGGATTTGGAAGCAATCAGGAACAGCGTGCTTTCCGGTTTGACCCGGCGCAGCACATGTCCCAGCTCGTGGCCGTCCACATTGGAGACAAAGTGAAAGTTCTTGTCCTGGTCTATCCAGTCCTCAAGGGCATTGACCACGACTTCCGGACCCAGGTGCGAGCCGCCGATGCCGATATTGACGATATCGGTGATCTGTTGGCTGCCCCTGATCTGATCGGCCAGGGCGAGCATTCGATCCAGTGTGTCGTGAACTTCACGCAGCGCCGAGTGCATGTCCTGAGGCCAGGACCGAAGCACGGGTGACTGGGCGAGCTGCCCGCCGCCTGCAGGAGTGCGCAGCAGCCAGTGCATCGCGCTGCGCTGCTCGCTGGTATTGATGGCTGCGCCGGCCAGCATGGCATCGCGCTTGCGGGCGAGCTGGCTCTCGGCTGCAAGCTCCCTCAGCAAGGCCTCGGTCTCGCTAGTCCAGAGGTTTTTCGATAGATCGGCGAAGACATGTGGCGCCTGCATGCTCAGGGCGTCAAGACGTTGCGGGTCTTGTGCAAAGGCCTGGCGCAAATCCAGTTGCTGGATCTGCGACCGGTAATGGGTTTGCAAAGCCTGCCAGGCAGGCAGCTCGTGACAAAGAGGCGTCAAAGGAAATTCCAGTCAATCATGCAGCCGCTTGCTGCATCAATGCTTCCAGCTTCAGTGTGTCTGCGGTGAAAGCGCGAATGCCCTCGGCCAGCTTTTCGGTGGCCATGGCATCTTCGTTCAGCGCAAAGCGAAACGAGGCCTGGTCATACAGAACGCGCTCCTGTGGCTGGGCTTTGGCCTTGTCCGGGTCAAGGGCGCGGGTGACAGGTGTGGCCTCGTCCTGCTGTGCGCGGAGCTGGGCCAGCAGCTCAGGTGCAATGGTAAGCAGATCGCAGCCCGCCAGAGCCAGAATCTGGCCGGTATTACGAAAGCTTGCACCCATGACCTCGGTGGAAACATCGAAGTGCTTGTAGTAGTCGTAAATTTTCTGTACCGAGCGCACTCCGGGGTCGTTGGCGCCAGCCATGGCGGCCTCATCCCATTGCGCGCCGGCCTGCTTTTTGTACCAGTCGTAGATGCGGCCCACAAAGGGCGAGATCAGCTGGACCTTGGCCTGGCCGCAGGCAACGGCCTGACAGAAGGAGAACAGCAGCGTCAGATTGGTGTGAATGCCGCGCTGCTCGAGAATGCGGGCCGCCTCAATCCCTTCCCAGGTGGCGGCGATCTTGATGAGCACGCGCCCGGTGTGGATGCCTGCGGCCTGATACAGCTCGATCAGTCGCTCGGCGCGCGTGACCGTGGCCACGGTGTCGAAAGACAGGCGGGCATCGACCTCGGTAGAGACACGGCCGGGTATGGTGTTCAGAATCTCACAGCCGAAGCGCACCAGCGTCCGGTCCATGATTTCGTCCAGTCCTCTGTCTTTGAATTGCGCCACGGTGGCGCGCATCAGCGGTGCATATTCGGTCTTTTGAACCGCTTTGAGAATCAGGGATGGATTGGTGGTGGCATCTTGCGGTTGAAACTGCGCCAGTTGATGAAAATCACCGGTGTCCGCGACCACGGTCGTGAATTGCTTGAGCGCCTCCAACTGATTCATGTCCATCCTTTGCTGTGTTTCAAACTAACCAGCAAGTGTAGAGCGGGAATCCCTTATTGAGAATGAGCCTGCAGACACTCCGTTTGTTGATGCGTCAAGGCAAACCCTGCTGAATATGCGCGCTCGCCTATTTATTTGCGGAAATATTCAAGTTTTGCGGCCATTTTGCGAGGCGTGAGGCGCTTCGGTCTTATGCTCGCCTTTTTCTGCACGCATTCATTGCCTCCACCTCATCTGCGCCAATATGCTTGATCGGATTACTGCCTCCCTTCCGTCCCTGGCGCCTGCAGAGCAGCGTGTTGCACGCCTGGTACTGGCCGATCCGCGGGCCTTCGCGCATCTGCCGGTGCGAGAGCTGGCGGTGCGGGCGCATGTCAGCAAACCCACGGTGGTGCGCTTTTGCCGCAGCATGGGCTATGACGGCCTGGCGGACTTCAAGCTCAAGCTTGCGGGCAGCGTCAGCGAAGGCGTGCCCTTCATCCATCGCAGCGTGGACAGCGATGACAAGACCAGCGATGTCATGGTCAAGGTGGTGGACAACGCGGTTGCCGCTTTTCTGCAGTATCGCAATGCGGCCAGCACAGCGGCCATAGAGCAGGCTGCGCAGGCGATTGCCGCGACCTGGCAGACGGGCAAGCGCATCGAGTTTTACGGCGCCGGGAACTCGGGCATCGTGGCGCTGGATGCCCAGCACAAGTTTTTCCGCCTCGGTGTGACCAGTCTGGCCACCAGCGATGGCCATATGCAGGTCATGAGCGCCACCTTGCTGGGGCCGGGCGACTGCGTGGTCATCATCTCGAACTCCGGCCGCACGCGGGATCTGATGGACGCCGCAGATATTGCCCGCAAGAACGGGGCCACCACAATAGCCATCACGGCCAGCGGCTCGCCTCTGGCCTCGGCCTGCCAGGTGCATCTGGCTGCCGATCACCCCGAAGGCTACGACCGCTACAGTCCCATGGTCTCGCGGCTGCTGCACCTGCTCATCATCGACGTGCTGGCGACCTGCGTGGCCCTGCGCATCGGGCCAGCACTGCAGCCGGCGCTGGAGCAGATGAAGAACAATCTGCGCGCCAAGCGCTATACCTGAAAGCCTGCAAAGACGCGGCCTGGGGCGGGCAGCAGCGAAGGCGCGAGTGCTCTTTTTTGCTCTTTTTTGCTCTTTTTATAGGAGCTTCTATCGCTTGATTGATAAAGATTTCAGATGCAAAACATATTGAAATCCTTTGTGAATAGATGGTAACAGCTATCAAAAAAGCCCATGCGGGCAAAACCTGCATGGGCTTTGTTGCGGGCGGGCGCTTGCCCGCCGTTGTCGTGCTTACTCCTGCACGATGGAGGAGGGGTGGTTGGCCAGGGGCGTTACCTTGATCTGCATATAGGGGAACAGCGGCAGGCCGCTGAGCAGGCTGTGCAGTTCGTCATTGCTCTGGACGTCGAAGATGCTGACGTTGGCGTATTCGCCCACCACGCGCCAGATATGGCGCCACTTGCCTTCGCGCTGCAGCTTTTGCGAGTATTCCTTCTCGTCCTGCTTGATCTGCGCGACCAGGGCGGGGTCCAGCGAGTGGGGGATCTGGACAATCATTTCGACCATGTACAGCATGGGGTTCTCCTAGGTGAGGATGTGAGCGGAAAAAGTACGCTGGCGCTCTGTTACAGATGAGGCCAGATCAGCATGGTGGTCGCGTAGATGACGCCGACCAGCATCATGGAAACCACGGTATAGCCCATGATGTCCTTGAGCTTGAGCTTGGACAGCGCCAGGGCCGGCAGGATCCAGAATGGCTGGACCAGGTCGTTCCAGCCATTGCCCAGCATCACCGACATGGCGGTCTGGGCCTGCGAGGCCCCCAGAGTCTTGGCCGCGTCAATCATGAACGGGCCCTGCAGCACCCAGTGGCCGCCGCCCGAGGGCGCGAAGAAGTTGATCACGAAGGAGCTGACCAGGCCCCACAGCGGCAGCGTGTGCTCGCTGGCGATGCTCACGAAGATGTGGGCGATGGACTCCACCAGGCCAGAGCCATGCATGATGGCCATGATGCCTGCGTAGAAGGGGAACTGCAGGATGATGCCGCCGATGGTCTTGACGCCCTCATTGACCTTTTCCACATAGAGCATGGGCGTCTTGAGGAGCAGCACGCCCAGGAACAGGATGAAGAAGTTGATCATGTTCAGGTCGAGGTTGCCGCCCTTGACGAAATGCAGCACCACATAGGCCATGCCGCACAGGCCGATCAGCAGATTGAGCACGCGGCTGTTGTTCAGGCGGTAGGCCAGGGTCTTCTGGTCGCCCAGCAGGTCGTGACCCGCTGCGCTCTTGCCTTCGTCGGCGGCCACGGCGGGGTCCAGCTCCACGATCTTCTCGCCGGCCTTGGGGTGCATGGCGGCATTGAGCAGCGGCAGGGCAATGAGCACGGCCAGACTGGTCAGCAGCATGGGGGCGGAGAAGATGGTCTGCGTCAGAGGGATCAGGCCCATGCTGCTCTCGAAGGTGTGGCCCTTGGTCGAGATCAGCACCGGAATCGTGGCCGAGAAGCCCAGGCTGTACATGGTGAAGCCGGTATAGGCCGAGGCGATGATCAGCGGATAGTGAACGCCCTTGACCTTGAGCGCCAGCTTGCGCGCCATGATGCCGCCGATCACCAGGCCGAAGCCCCAGTTCAGGTAGCTGCCCACGCAGCCCACGATGGTGGCCACGATGATGGCCTGGCGTGGTGTGTGCACGTGGCTGGCGATGCGGTCCAGGAAACGGTTGACCAGGGGCGCGGCCGCCAGCACATAGCCCATGACCAGGATCACGGCCATCTGGGTGGTGAAGGCCAGCAGGCTCCAGAAGCCCTTGCCCCAGTCCTCGACCACGAGGTTGACGGGCCGGCTTTCCACGGCAAAGGCCAGGACCATGGTCAACAGGGTCAGCAAGATGGCGAAGACGAAGGGGTCGGGCAGATACTTGCGCATCAGCTCGGTGAAGAAGGCGGTGATTTTCGACATGGGTGCCGGTCTCCAGGGTTGGAATGATTTATGGGGAGAAGAAGGCGCCTGCGCCGCGGGGGCGCAGGGCTGGAACGTGGCTTTGCGCAAGTGGGGCTGGCAGGGCTCGCGTCAGAGACGCCGAGCCAGGGCCGTCCCGCAGCGTGGGCGTCGTCCCCTCCCGCGCAGCGAGAGAGGGCGCCGTGCATGCAGGCAAGCCGCAGCGCGGCTCAGGAGGCGTTCATACGGACGCCACGCCGACGGTCATCCCGCCGCAGACATAGAGCACCTGTCCGGTCACAAAGCCACTGCGCTCGTCGAGCATGTAGGACACGGCATGGGCCACATCCTCGGGAGTGCCCACCCGCTTGACGGGTACGGACTGGATGATCTTCTGCGTGCGCGGTGCATCGGGCGGATTGGCCTTGTCGAACAGCTCGGTGCGGATGGGGCCGGGGCCTATGGCGTTGGCCGTGATGCCCCACTGTCCCAGCTCCAGCGCCCAGACGCGCGTCATGCCGATCAGGCCGGCCTTGGTGGCAGCGTAGGCGGTGCGCAAGTCCTTGCCCAGCGCGGCGCGCGAGGACATGTTGACGATGCGCCCGAAGCCCGCCTCCTTCATGCCGGGCAGCAGAGCCTGCATGCACTGGAAGGCGCAGCGCAGGTTCAGCGAGACGGCCAGGTCGAACTCGGCCAGGGTCTGGGACGCGGCGTCATTGGGTACGACCACGCCCACGTTGTTGACCAGGCGTGTGATGGGGCCGCCTTCCAGAGCCTGACGCAGGGCGCGCGCCGTGTCCTCGGTATTGCTGAGGTCGGCCTGGATGCCGCCGGGCACATGGTCGACCACTCGGTCGATGATGATGGGTTCGTAGCCGTCGGCGCGGCAGCGCTGTGCAGCGGCGGCGCCGATGCCGGCTCCGCCGCCGGTGATCAGCACACGGGGGCGGAGCGGAAGGGAAGCGTTCTGGGAAGACATGGCAATACTTTCGGACGGAGTGCGGGGAAAGGGCTGGGCTGTCGGACTTGCGCTAGGCCGCCGCAGGTAGGTGGCTGGTGCCGGCGACATAGGCTTTGCGCCAGCGGGTGATGGACACGCGCTCGAACAGGCCGGCAGCGAAGAAGGGGTCGGACTCTATGAAGGACTGGGCTGCTTCGCGCGTGTCCAGCTCCACCACGTACAGGCCGCCTCCGAGGTCGCTGCCGTCGTCGGCCAGCTTGGCGCCGCAGGCCAGCAGCAGGTGCTTGTGGGTGTCCAGAAAGCGCAGGTGCGCGGGGCGATGGGCCTGGCGCACGGCCTGGTGACCGGGCTTGTCGAAGGTTTCGATGATGAAGGGCATAAAGGCTCCGGTGTTGGGCTCAGACCGTGGCGACGGGCGTGACCGGCGAGGCGATGGCACCCGGCAGGTTCAGCGGCGGTGCCGTGAGCAGAAAGCGGTGGCGGCCGTGCTCGCGCAGCCAGTGCGCCAGCGGCGTCAGGTGCCACAATTCGCCCAGGTGTACGCCCAGCTTGAACAGGCAATGCTCGTGCAGCGGCAGGGCCGCGCAGCAGGCAGCGCCGGGGCGCGCGGGGAAGGCCTCGACCGCGTAGTTGTCGGTGGCGATGACGGCGATCTGGCTGTCGGTGATCCACTGCAGCAGGCGCGCATCGCGCCCGTCGAGCACGGCGCAGGCGTGCTCCAGCACCTCGGGGTCGGGGTTTTTGTGCATGTCCAGCACCCGCTGGGCAAAGCCTGTGTGCAGGCACAGCATGTCGCCGGGCTCGATCTGCACGCCGTCGGCGGCGATGGCCTGCATCAGCTGCTCGTAGCCGACCACGGTGCGGGCGTCGCCGAAGTGGGCGCGCAGGTCCACCATCACCCCGCGGCCCTGCACCCCGTTGCGGGCCATGCCTTCAATGCCCAGGGCCTTGGCACAGCTGGTGCTGGCGTTGTCGTCCAGGCGCGCAGGAATGCCGGTGCCGCTCACGTCGGCCGGGCCCACGATGTCGATACCCGCAGCAAAGCCGTTGTAGTACAGCGGCTCGGGCAGACCGTCGCCGTTGGCATCGAACAGGGCGCCCACATGGGCCAGGCCGTCCCACTGCGTGGAGTACTGCAGCGACAGGATGACCATATCGTCCGAGAGCACATCGGTGCGGCCGGGCTCAAGCTCCTGCAGCAGGCAGTTGAAATTGACGCGGCCCTTGCGCTGCAGCGGACGCAGCACCGGGGGCTTGCGGTTGGGATTGAGGGCGCTGCCGCCCGGGTAGTCCAGCGGCAGGCTCAGCGCAAAGCGCTGGCCGGTCTGCACTTCGGCCACGCCTTGGCGGACTTTTTCGGGGGTCAGCAGGTTCAGGCGGCCGAGCTGGTCGTCTTCACCGAAATCGCCCCAGGTCGAGCCTTCGGGGCGGTGTCTCCAGCGGCGGGAGAGTGTGGGCATGGCGGTCTCCGTGTCACAGGCCGTGGCGGCCGCTGCCACAGAAGGGCAGCCGGTCGTCGCGGCGTCGGTCAGTGCTGGCGTGCAAAGCCGGCAAGGGCTTGTTCGAAGGCCTCGGGCGCCTCCAGATTGGACAGGTGTGAGGCCTGCAGCTCGACCAACTGCGAGCCGGCGATGGCGGCCTGCATGGCCTGGGCATCGGCCACCGTGGTCACGGGGTCATGCGCGCCGGCCACGAGCAGCGTGGGCGTGGCGATGGCGGCAATCGCTTCGCGCAGGTCCTCGCGGGCCAGTGCTTCACAGCAGCTGGCATAGCCTTCGGGGGCGATGCTGGCGATCCAGGCCTGGGCGCGTTGCACCACGGCCGGCTGGGCAGCCGCAAAGCCGGGCGTGAACCAGCGGCCGGGCGACGATTCGGCCAGGGCATGCATGCCGGCTGCGCCGTTGGCGCGCACCTGGGCGGCACGCTCCAGCCAGGCCGACTCCACGCCGATTCTGGCGGCGCTGTTGGCCACGGTGAGGCTGCGCAGGCGCTGGCCGGCATTGACACCCAGCCACAGGCCGGTCAGGCCGCCCATGGAGATGCCGCAGAAATGCGCCTGCTGTACCTGCAGCGCGTCGAGGATGGCCAGCACATCGCGGCCCAACTGGTCAAAGCTGTAGGGGCCGTCGTTGCAGACGCTGGCGCCATGGCCGCGCGTGTCGTAGCGCAGCACGCGAAATTCGCTGCGCAGGGCAGCTGCCTGTGCATCCCACATCTCCAGCGTGGTGCCCAGGGAGTTGGACAGCACCAGCACGGGGGCGTCGGCAGGGCCTTGCAGATCAATGCGGAAATCACCGCTGGCGGTGGAGAGCAGGGAGGTGGTCATACAGGCTCGTAAAAGGCGTGGAAAGAAGCGCGCCGCAGTGGTGCGGCCTGGGTCAGGGGGCAACCGAGCAAGGGCCTTGTCGGCCGCGCCGCCCCGCAGCGCGGGCTGTGTTCCCCTCCCGAAGGAGAGGGAGCCGTGCCACGGGGGAAGCCGCGCAGCGGCTCAGGGGGGGTGTTGGATCTCAAACGCTGGCGCCGGAGTCCTTGACGACCTTGCCCCACTTCTTGGCTTCGGCATCGATGAACTTGGCAAAGCCGTCCTGGGTATCGATCACGACTTCGCCGCCCTGGTCGTTGATCTTCTTGATCACGGCGGGATCCTTGAGCACCTTGGCAATGGCAGCATGCAGTTTTTGCTGGATGTCGGCCGGTGTCTTGACAGGCACGAACAGACCGAACCAGGAGGTGGCCTCATAGCCGGGCACGCCAGCTTCGGCCACGGTGGGTACATCGGGCAGCTCGGGAGAGCGCTTGGCCGTGGTCACGGCGATGGGGCGCAGCTTGCCCGAGCGCACATGCTGGATGGCCGAGGGCATGTTGTCGAACATGATGGCGATCTGGTTGCCCAGCAGGTCGGTGATGGCCGGCGCGCTGCCCTTGTAGGGCACATGCACCATGTCCAGGCGGGTCATGGACTTGAACAGTTCGCCCGACAGATGGATGGAGCTGCCCGAGCCCGAGGAGCCGAAATTCAGCTTGCCGGGATTGGCCTTGGCGTAGGCCATCATTTCCTTGACGGTCTTGAATGGCTGGCTGGGGTGGGCCACCAGCAGATTGGGCACATTGGCGACGCGAGTCAGCGGAGCGAAGTCCTTGACCGGGTCGAAGGGCATCTTCTTGTACAGGGCTTCGTTGATGGCGTGCGTACCAACCGTTCCCATGAACAGGGTGTAGCCGTCGCCGGCTGCACGGGCTGCGGCCTGGCCGCCGATATTGCCGCCTGCGCCGGGGCGGTTGTCGATGATGATGCTCTGGCCCAGTTCGGTACTCAGGGCCTGACCCACCACGCGCGCCAGAATGTCGGTCGTGCCGCCGGCCGAGAAGGGCACGATCATGGTGATGGGCTTGCTGGGATAGGACGCCTGGGCCATGGCGGGAGCAGCGCCAAGAGCGAACAGGGCGGTTGCTGCCAGGGTCTGCAGGCTGCGGCGGCGCGAGAAGGAAAGGGAATTGAACATCTAGGTCTCCGGAAAAAGGCAAGACACCGCCGGCCAATGGCCGGGGCGCGGGCTGCCGCGGTGGCACACCTCAGAGAGGAGGTGCACGTCAGCGGTCGTTGTTTTGGTGTAAGAGGCAAGGGGGCGGCAGCAGGCCGGACTGATCCGGCCCTGCCGCAGTCGGAATCAGACGCGTTCGAGCACCACGGCAATGCCCTGGCCCACGCCGATGCACATGGTGCACAGCGCGTAGCGCCCGCCAAAGGCATGCAACTGGTTCACGGCCGTGGTGGCCAGGCGGGCGCCCGATGCGCCCAGAGGGTGACCCAGGGCGATGGCGCCGCCCCACTGGTTGACACGGCGGTCGTCGTCGGCAATGCCCAGGTCGCGCAGCACGGCCAGGCCCTGTGCAGCAAAAGCTTCGTTGAGCTCGATGACATCCATTTGCTCAAGAGTCAGGCCGGTCTGGGCCAGCACCTTGCGCACGGCGGGAGCGGGGCCGAAGCCCATGATGCGCGGCGCGACGCCGGCCACGGCCATGCCGACCACACGGGCGCGCGGCACCAGGCCGTACTGTTTGGCTGCCTCCTCGTTGGCCAGCAGCAGTGCGCAGGCACCGTCGTTGACGCCGCTGGCGTTGCCGGCCGTGACCGTGCCATCTGGGCGTACCACGCCCTTGAGCCTGGCCAGTGCCTCGATGGTGGTGGCTCGGGGGTGTTCGTCCTGGCTCACGACAATGGGGTCGCCCTTCTTCTGGGCGATGGACACGGGCACGATCTCACGTGCCAGATGGCCGGCGGCAATTGCGGCCGCTGCCTTTTCCTGGCTGGCCAGGGCCATGCTGTCCTGGGCTTCGCGTTCGATCCCGAAATCGTCGGCCACGTTTTCGGCGGTCTCGGGCATGGAGTCCACGCCGAACTGGGCTTTCATCAGCTTGTTGACAAAGCGCCAGCCGATGGTGGTGTCGTAGACAGCATTGCTGCGGCTGAAGGCGGACTCGGCCTTGGGCATGACGAAGGGGGCGCGGCTCATGCTTTCCACGCCGCCGGCAATCATCAGGCGGGCTTCGCCGGACTTGATGGCACGCGCGGCCGTGCCGACAGCGTCAAGGCCCGAGCCGCACAGGCGGTTGATGGTGGCTCCGGGCACGTCGATGGGCAGGCCGGCCAGCAGCGCCGACATGCGGGCCACGTTGCGGTTGTCCTCGCCGGCCTGATTGGCACAGCCATAGAGCACATCGGCCACGGCGGTCCAGTCCACGTCGGGGTTGCGCTGCATCAGCGCCTTGATGGGCAAGGCGCCCAGATCATCGGTGCGCACGCTGGACAGCGCTCCGCCGTAGCGACCGAAGGGGGTGCGGATGGCGTCGCAGATAAAGGCTTGGTTCTGGTTGCTCATGGCATGTCTCCGTTATGAAATTGAACTTCTGGTGCAGACCGGATTGACCTGAAGGCCGTCAGCGGGCCGCTCAGGCCGCTCAGGCCGCAATGGGCAGGCCGACGATGCGCTCGAGTTCGGCGTGCTCCAGGCCTTCGACCTTGTCGATCAGGCGCAGCCCCTCGGCTGTGCATGCCAGGGTGCACAGATCTGTGTAGATGCGTTTGACACAGCCCAGGCCGGTCAGCGGGTAGCTGCACTGGGCCACGACCTTGCTCTCGCCCTTTTTGGTGAGCAGATCCATCATCACCCAGGTCTGCTTGGCGCCAATGGCCAGGTCCATGGCTCCGCCCACGGCGGGAATGGCACCGGGCTCGCCCGTGCTCCAGTTGGCCAGGTCGCCCGTGGCCGAAACCTGGAAGGCTCCGAGCACGCAGATGTCCAGGTGGCCGCCGCGCATCATGGCGAAGCTGTCGGCGTGGTGGAAATAGCTGCCGCCGGGCAGCAGGGTCACAGGCTGCTTGCCGGCATTGGTCAGGTCGTAGTCTTCGGAGCCGGCAGCCGGTGCCGGGCCCATGCCCAGAATGCCGTTCTCGCTTTGCAGCACGATTTCGCGTCCTGCGGGAATGTGGTTGGCCACCAGGGTGGGCTGGCCTATGCCCAGATTCACATAGGCACCGTCATGAATGTCCTGGGCCACGCGCAGGGCCAGTTCGTCCTTGCTTCGTTTTTGATAGCTCACGCTTGTATCTCCTTGCTGGACCTTGGCTGGCTCAGGCCGCCTTCTTGAAGCCGCCGGCCTGGGTGGCCACGCGCTCGATCTTCACCACCTGGCTCACATAGATGCCCGGGGTGACCACGGATTCGGGGTCAAGCTGGCCGAGCTCCACGATGTCATGCACGGTGGCCACGGTGAACTTGGCGGCCGAAGCCATCACGGGGCCGAAGTTGCGCGCCGACATGCGGTAGGTCAGATTGCCCCAGCGATCGCCTTTTTCGGCCTTGATCAGCGCCACATCGCCATGGATCGGGTACTCCAGCACATAGTGCTTGCCGTTGATCTCGCGCGTTTCCTTGCCTTTGGCGAGTTCGGTGCCATAGGCCGTGGGGCAGAAGAAAGCGCCTATGCCTGCGGCGGCGGCGCGCATGCGCTCGGCCAGATTGCCCTGGGCCACCAGCTCGAGCTCGATCTTGCCGCTGCGGTACAGCTCGTCGAAGACCCAACTGTCCACCTGGCGCGGGAAGCTGCAGATGATCTTGCGTACCTGGCCGGTCTTGAGCAGGGCGGCCAGACCGGTGTCGCCATTACCGGCATTGTTGTTGACCACGGTAAGCTCGCGTGCACCCTGTGCGATCAGGCCGTCGATCAGCTCGCCGGGGATGCCCGAGGTGCCGAAGCCGCCGATGAGCACGGTGGAGCCATCTTGAATGCCTGACAGGGCCTGAGCGACCGAGTCGGCGATCTTGTTGATCATGGGTGTCTCCAATTTTCAATACAAAGACTTGCGCCATTGGCGCTAAAATGTTCGCATATAGAACATTTGTTCGCTAAAAGAATTGTAGGAAAGGATGAAGAAAATGGAGACTGTAAAAACCACATCAGGGAAAACCCCTGGGGAGGCCGATGCGGCCCCGCTCAAGCCCGGCGACAGCTATGTGCAGTCCTTTGCCCGGGGGCTGGAAGTCATACGCTCGTTCAGCGCCAGGGCGCCGGAGCAGACGCTCAGCGAGGTGGCTGCCGCCACGGGTCTGACGCGAGCCGGTGCAAGGCGCATCCTGCTGACGCTGCAGACGCTGGGCTATGTGCGCAGCGACGGCAAGTACTACGCACTCACGCCGCGCATCCTGGATCTGGGCTTTGCCTATCTGAGCTCCACGCCGCTGTGGAATCTGGCCGAGCCGGCCATGGAGGCGCTGGTGGACGAGGTCAAGGAGTCATGCTCGGCCGCCGTACTCGAAGGCCTGGACGTGGTCTATGTGCTTCGCGTGCACACGCACAAGATCATGAGCACCAATCTGGGCGTGGGCTCGCGACTGCCCGCCTTCTGGACATCCATGGGCCGGGTGCTGCTGGCGGCACTGCCCCCCGATGAACTGCGGGCGCTGATGGCCCGGCGCGAGAAGCGCGCCTTCACGCGCCACACGCTGACCAGCGACGACGAGCTGCATGCCGAGATTGCCCGCGTGCGCGAGCAGGGCTGGGCCCTGCTCAACCAGGAGCTGGAGGAGGGCCTGATCTCGATTGCCGCCCCCATACGCAATGCGCGCGGCCAGACCGTGGCGGCGCTCAATATCAGTGGCCAGGCCAACCGCACCAGCGAGCAGATGATGCGCGAGCGGCTGCTGCCTCAACTGCTGGCCGCTACGCGCCACATCAGCCAGTTGCTGAGTGCTTCGGGCCGCATGCATCTGTGATGTCTGGCGCCTGAGGAGGCGTCGGCCCTGGCGCGACGCTTCATAATGACCGAACGCCTTCCCCCTCGCCCTGAACAAGTCCGCTCCATGGCCCGTCTTCCCCGTCTCACGCTGGCAAACATGCCGCACCACATCATCCAGCGTGGCAACAACAGCGGCGAGATCTTTGTGGACGCGCAGGATCGCCTGGTCATGCTGGATCTGATGCGTGAGATGGCGCGGCGCTTCGAGGTCGATGTGCATGCCTATGTGCTCATGCCCAATCACTTCCATCTGCTGCTGACGCCCAGGACCGAGCAGGGCGTGCCCCAGTTCATGCAGGCCGTGGGGCGCAGCTATGTGCGCTACTTCAACAACCGGCACGGGCGTACCGGCACCCTCTGGGAGGGGCGCTACCGCTGCACCGTGCTGCAGGCCGAGCAATGGCTGATGGCCACCATGGTCTCCATGGATCTCAATCCCGTGCGCGACGGATTGGTGCAGCGCGCGGTCGACTGGCCCTGGTCCAGCTATGCGCACAACGCAGGCCTGCAAAGCGATGCACTCATCAGCCCGCACGCGCTTTTCTGGGCTCTGGGCAACACGCCGTTTGCCCGTGATGCCGCTTATGTCAGGGCCGTGGAGGCCGGTCTGGATGCCGATACCCAGGCGCAGATCAGCCATGCGGCACTGCGTGGCTGGGCTCTGGGCGAGCCCGATTTCATTGAAAATTTGCAACAGAAAACCGAGCGGCGCGTGAAGCGGCAGAAGGCCGGAAGGCCTGCAGCACGCACAGCTTCGGTGCATGAGGACTAGGGGGTTCCTTCAACCCCTTGTTTTTATTGAATTGCTTTGTTCTGTTTTTATATGTCCCTAATTAAATGCAAATAAAAAAAGTTGGGAATTAATTGGAATCTGACCCCAATTAAAACTTATTGCATAACTTCATGTCCTGTCGTAATCTTGCGTTCCCCGCGATTGATATAAGAGGATTCCCCCATGACGACTGCTGCCGAGATCAAGTATCTCCAGGACCACGGTCTGTACTCCAAGAGCAACGAACACGATGCCTGTGGTCTGGGCTTTGTGGCCCATATCAAGGGTCAGAAGCGCCATGACATCGTGCTGGGGGCACTGAAGATCCTCGAAAACATCGACCATCGCGGTGCGGTGGGCGCGGACCCACTGATGGGCGACGGCGCCGGTATCCTGATCCAGATCCCGGATCAGCTCTACCGCGAAGAAATGGCCAAGCAGGGCGTGGCACTGCCTCCTGCCGGCGAATATGGCGTGGGCATGATCTTCCTGCCCAAGGAGCATGCCTCTCGTCTGGCTTGCCAGCAGGAGATGGAGCGCGCCATCAAGGCCGAAGGTCAGGTGCTGCTGGGCTGGCGCGATGTGCCGGTGAACCGCGACATGCCCATGTCGCCCACCGTGCAGGAAAAGGAACCCATCCTGCGCCAGGTCTTCATCGGCCGTGGCGCCGATGTCATCGTGCAGGACGCGCTGGAGCGCAAGCTGTACGTGATCCGCAAGACGGCCTCGGCTGCCATCCAGAACCTGGGCCTCAAGCACAGCAAGGAATACTACGTTCCCAGCATGAGCAGCCGCACCGTGGTCTACAAGGGCCTGCTGCTGGCCGATCAGGTGGGCGTGTACTACCGCGATCTGGCCGACGAGCGCTGCGTCTCGGCCATCGGCCTGGTGCACCAGCGTTTCTCCACCAACACCTTCCCCGAGTGGCCTCTGGCTCACCCCTACCGCTATGTGGCCCACAACGGTGAAATCAACACCGTGCGCGGCAACTACAACTGGATGCTGGCGCGCGAAGGCGTGATGGCCTCTCCCGTGCTGGGCGAAGACCTGCAAAAGCTCTATCCGATCAGCTTTGCCGGCCAGTCCGACACCGCCACCTTCGACAACTGCCTGGAACTGCTGACCATGGCCGGCTACCCCATCAGCCAGGCCGTGATGATGATGATTCCCGAGCCCTGGGAGCAGCACGAAGCCATGGACGAACGCCGCCGCGCCTTCTATGAGTACCACGCTGCGATGATCGAGCCCTGGGACGGCCCCGCCTCCATCGTGTTCACCGATGGCCGCCAGATCGGCGCCACGCTGGACCGCAACGGTCTGCGTCCCTCGCGCTACTGCATCACCGATGACGATATGGTGATCCTGGCTTCCGAAGCCGGCGTGCTGCCCGTGCCCGATAGCAAGATCGTGCGCAAGTGGCGCCTGCAGCCCGGCAAGATGCTGCTGATCGACCTGGAGCAAGGTCGCATGATCGAAGACGAAGAGCTCAAGGCCAACGTCGTCAACACCAAGCCCTACAAGCAGTGGATCGAGAACCTGCGCATCAAGCTCGACGAGGTGGAAATCCCCGCCGACTTCAAGGCACCCGCAGCCAAGACCGAGCTGTCCCTGCTGGACCGCCAGCAAGCCTTCGGCTTCACGCAGGAAGACATCAAGTTCCTGCTGACCCCCATGGCCGAAAAGGGCGAGGAAGGCATTGGCTCCATGGGCAACGACAGCCCGCTGGCCGTGCTGTCCGACAAGAACAAGCCGCTGTACAACTACTTCCGTCAGATGTTCGCCCAGGTGACGAACCCCCCCATCGACCCGATCCGCGAAGCGATCGTGATGTCGCTGGTGTCGTTCGTGGGTCCCAAGCCCAACCTGCTGGACATCAACCAGGTCAACCCGCCCATGCGCCTGGAGCTGCAGCAGCCCGTGCTCGACTTCGAAGGCATGGCCAGGCTGCGTGATATCGAAAAGCGCACCAACGGCAAGTTCAAGAGCTCGACGATCGACATCACCTACCCGCTGTCCTGGGGCAAGCAGGGCGTGGAAGCCAAGCTGGCCTCGCTGTGCGCCCACGCCGTGGACGAGATCAAGGGCGGTGCCAACATCCTGATCATCAGCGACCGCAACATGAGCGCCACGCAAGTGGCCATCCCTGCGCTGCTGGCGCTGTCCGCCATCCACCAGCATCTGGTGCGTGAAGGTCTGCGCACCACCGCCGGTCTGGTGGTGGAAACCGGCACCGCCCGCGAAGTGCATCACTTCGCCGTGCTGGCCGGCTACGGTGCGGAAGCCGTGCACCCCTATCTGGCGATGGAGACCCTGGTCGACATCTTCAGCCGCGAAGCTGCGCCCATCACTGCCGACAAGGCCATCTATCACTATGTGAAGGCCATCGGCAAGGGTCTGTCCAAGATCATGTCCAAGATGGGCGTGTCCACCTATATGTCCTACTGCGGCGCCCAGCTGTTCGAAGCCGTGGGCCTGAACAGCGAGACCGTGGACAAGTACTTCACGGGCACGGCCAGCCGTGTGGAAGGTATCGGCGTCTTCGAGATTGCCGAGGAAACCATCCGCAACCACGAGGCTGCCTTCAGCGACGACCCCGTGCTGGAAACCATGCTGGATGCCGGCGGCGAGTACGCTTGGCGTGCCCGTGGCGAAGAGCATATGTGGACGCCTGACGTGATCGCCAAGCTGCAGCACTCCACACGTGCCAACAACTTCAGCACCTACAAGGAATACGCCCAGCTGATCAACGACCAGACCAAGCGCCACATGACGCTGCGCGGCCTGTTCGAGTTCAAGTTCGATCCCGCCAAGGCGATTCCCGTGGACCAGGTCGAGTCGGCCAAGGAAATCGTCAAGCGCTTTGCCACGGGTGCCATGTCGCTGGGCTCCATCTCCACCGAAGCCCATGCCACGCTGGCCGTGGCCATGAACCGCATCGGCGGCAAGAGCAACACCGGCGAAGGCGGCGAAGATCCCAAGCGCTATCGCAACGAGCTCAAGGGCATCCCCATCAGCAAGGGTGAAACCCTGGCTTCCATCATCGGCAAGGACAAGGTCGAGTCCGATATCGAACTGCAGGCCGGCGACTCGCTGCGCTCCAAGATCAAGCAGGTCGCGTCCGGTCGTTTCGGTGTGACTGCCGAATATCTGGCTTCTTCGGACCAGATCCAGATCAAGATGGCTCAGGGCGCCAAGCCCGGTGAAGGCGGTCAGCTGCCCGGCGGCAAAGTCTCCGACTACATCGGTGCACTGCGTCACTCGGTGCCGGGTGTGGGCCTGATCTCGCCTCCTCCCCACCACGACATCTACTCGATCGAAGACCTGGCACAGCTGATCCACGATCTGAAGAACGTGGCTCCGCACGCCAGCATCAGCACCAAGCTGGTGTCCGAAGTCGGTGTGGGCACGATTGCCGCAGGCGTGACCAAGTGCAAGAGCGACCACCTGGTGATCGCAGGGCACGACGGCGGCACCGGCGCTTCGCCCTGGTCCTCCATCAAGCATGCTGGCGGTCCCTGGGAAATCGGCCTGGCCGAGACCCAGCAGACCTTGGTGCTGAACCGTCTGCGCGGCCGTGTGCGTGTGCAGGCCGACGGCCAGATGAAGACCGGTCGCGACGTGATCATCGGCGCTCTGCTGGGTGCCGACGAGTTCGGCTTCGCCACGGCTCCGCTGGTGGTGGAAGGCTGCATCATGATGCGCAAATGCCACCTCAACACCTGCCCCGTGGGCGTGGCCACGCAAGACCCCGTGCTGCGTGCCAAGTTCACCGGCAAGCCCGAGCATGTGGTGAACTATTTCTTCTTCATCGCTGAAGAAGTGCGCCAGATCATGGCCCAGCTGGGCATTGCCAAGTTCGACGACCTGATCGGCCGCTCTGACCTGCTCGACACCCGCAAGGGCATCGAACACTGGAAGGCTCAGGGCCTGGACTTCAGCCGTCTGTTTGCCCAGCCCGAAGTGCCTGCCGACGTGGCCCGCTATCACGTGGAAAGCCAGGATCACCTGCTGGACAAGGCGCTGGACGTCAAGCTCATCGAGCGCTGCAAGCCCGCCATCGAAAACGGCGAGAAGGTGCGCATCATGGAAGTGGCGCGCAACGTCAACCGCTCCGTCGGTGCCATGCTCTCGGGCGCGGTGACCAAGCATCACGCCGAAGGCCTGCCAGACGATACCATCCGCATCCACTTCGAAGGTACGGGCGGCCAGTCCTTTGGTGCCTTCCTGTGCAACGGCATCACGCTGAACCTCAGCGGCGAAGCCAACGACTACACCGGCAAGGGCCTGTCCGGCGGCCGTGTGGTGGTGCATCCCAGCCATGAATTCCGTGGCTCGACCACGACCAACACCATCGTGGGCAACACCGTGATGTTCGGCGCCACCAGCGGTGAAGCCTTCTTCAGCGGCGTGGCCGGCGAGCGCTTTGCCGTGCGCCTGTCCGGCGCCACGGCCGTGGTCGAAGGCGTGGGTGACCACGGCTGCGAATACATGACCGGCGGTACCGTGGTCGTGCTGGGCAAGACTGGCCGCAACTTCGCGGCCGGCATGAGCGGCGGCGTGGCCTATGTCTACGACGAGGACGGCAAGTTTGCCGAGCGTTGCAACACCGCTTCGGTGAAGCTGGAAAAGGTGCTGCCGCACGACGAGTTTGTCTCTCGTGTCGATCCCGGCATCTGGCACCGCGGCCAGAGCGACGATCAGCAGCTGCGCAATATGGTGGAGGCTCACAGCCGCTGGACGGGTTCCAAGCGTGCCCGTGATCTGCTGGACAACTGGGCCGCAGCGCGTGCCAAGTTTGTCAAGGTGTTCCCGACCGAGTACCAGCGTGCACTTGGCGAGATCTTTGAACGCAAACAGAAGGAAAAGCAAGCTGCGAAAGCGCCAGCAGCTCCTCAAAAAGAAGCAGTAGCCGCCAAGTAAACACGGCTCGAAGCGGTGGCGGCCAGGCGGCCACCGCACTGCAAGCGAACACAGATTTCAAGGATTAAAGATCATGGGAAAGACCACCGGCTTCATGGAATACGAGCGCATCGAAGAGGGCTATGCCCCCGTTGCGGAACGTCTCAAGCACTACAAGGAATTCGTCATCGGCCTGACCACCGATCAGGCCAAGGTGCAAGCTGCACGCTGCATGGACTGCGGCACGCCGTTCTGCAACAACGGCTGCCCGGTCAACAACATCATTCCGGACTTCAACGACCTCGTGTACCAGGGTGACTGGAAGAACGCCATCACCACGCTGCACAGCACCAACAACTTCCCCGAGTTCACGGGCCGCATCTGCCCCGCACCCTGCGAAGCTGCCTGTGTGGCCAATATCAATGGCGACGCCATCGGCATCAAGTCCATCGAGCACTCCATCATCGACCGTGCCTGGAGCGAAGGCTGGGTCAAGCCCCTGCTGCCCAAGCACAAGAGCGGCAAGAAGGTGGCTGTGGTCGGTGCCGGCCCTGCAGGCATGGCAGCTGCCCAGCAACTGGTGCGCGCCGGCCACGACGTGACCCTGTTCGAGAAGAACGACCGCGTCGGCGGCCTGCTGCGCTACGGCATCCCCGACTTCAAGCTGGACAAGGGCCTGATCGACCGCCGTGTCGAGCAGATGGTGGCCGAAGGCCTGAAGATCCGCACCGGCGTGCTGATCGCCGGCAAGGACGGCCTGGGCAAGGATTCCAAGGTCACCAACTGGGCCAAGGAAACCATCAGCCCCGAGCAGCTCAACGCCGAGTTCGATGCCGTGCTGCTGACCGGCGGCTCCGAGCAGTCGCGTGATCTGCCTGTTCCCGGCCGCGATCTGGAAGGCGTGCACTTCGCGATGGAGTTCCTGCCCCAGCAGAACAAGGTCAACGCGGGCGACAAGCTCAAGGGCCAGATCCGTGCCGACGGCAAGCATGTCATCGTCATCGGCGGTGGCGACACCGGCTCCGACTGCGTGGGCACCTCCAACCGCCATGGCGCCAAGAGCGTGACCCAGTTCGAGGTCATGCCCATGCCGCCCGAGCAGGAGAACAAGCCCCTGGTCTGGCCTTACTGGCCGATCAAGCTGCGTACCTCGTCCAGCCACGACGAAGGCGTGGTGCGCGAGTTCGCCATCTCTACCAAGGAATTCGGCGGCGAAAAGGGCAAGGTCAAGAGCCTGACCACCGTTCAGGTCGAGTTCAAGGACGGCAAGCTGAGCGAAGTGCCCGGCACGGAAAAGGTCTGGCCCGCCGATCTGGTGCTGCTGGCCATGGGCTTTGTGAACCCTGTCGCCACGGTGCTCGAAGCCTTTGGCGTCGACAAGGATGCGCGCGGCAACGCCAAGGCCAGCACCGACTTCATCGGCGGCTATGCCACCAGCGTGCCCAAGGTGTTCGCTGCCGGCGACATCCGCCGTGGCCAGTCGCTGGTCGTGTGGGCGATTCGCGAAGGCCGCCAGGCCGCGCGTGCCGTGGACGAGTTCCTGATGGGCGCCAGCGAACTGCCGCGCTGATCATTCGCAGCGGGTCATCACACAAAAGGCATTCTCCGGAATGCCTTTTGTTTTTGATAGCTGCAAGCGCTTGCTTTGAATGGAATTCAGATAGCTTTCAATAGGTTTTTGATTGCTGTAAAGCGCAAGGTGCTATCAAAATCAATCAGCGCAGCCACAGGAGCCGTGGGCGGGCGTCGGCATCGCTCCACAGCACGGCGTTCTGCTGCCAGTGCCGGCCCCATTGCATGGCCGTGTCGGCATCCATGCCCCAGATCAGCACGCTGTCCTCCGCAGGCCAATGGCCGAGCGGGTCCTGGCCCGAGCCGTCCAGATACTGCCAGCCCTCGCTGTCCAGCTCCTGGCGCAGGGCGCGCATGCGGGCGGCGTTCTCCGCCGGCTCTAGGATCTGTCCCCAGGGATTGCAGGCCGTGAGATAGCAGGCGGCCTGGATGGGCTGCCCTCCCAGTTGCCGTCCGAGCCAGTCATTGCGCTCGCCCACACGTAGCGTCTGTGCGACAGCGCTCTTGGTGGTGTCGACCTGGTAGAGCGCGTTGCGATAGGCCTGCTGCAAGGCGGGCGGGAGCTGGCTGGTGTCTGGTGACGGTGATGACATGGTCTGGAATTTTGCAAGCTGCTCATGATGAGGACTTGTGCAAACAAGAATGCAACAACGGCCAGCCTCCTGAGGCAGCCGTCTTGCCTGAACCTGTTTTGCCTAAGTCGTGATGGTTTTGCGACCGGCGAGTGACGTTCTGTCCCGTCTGCGCGACAATAGCGGATTCGGCGCTGGCGGCAGCCCGGCTTCGGAGCGGCTGCGGTGGCCCCGGACGGGAGACAAAGCCTGCTGTCTCCGCTTTTTCCACTTCAAATTTTGACGCCATGAAAAAACGTACCCTGCTGGCCTCGGTGGCCCTGACTGCAATTTTGGCTGCCTGCGGCAAGAACGAGCCCGCAAGCAACACCGCTGCAGCTCCTGCGCCCGCTCCTGCGGCGGTTGCCGCCAAGCTGGTGGTGGGCCTGGACGACAACTTCCCGCCCATGGGTTTCCGTGACGAAAAGAACGAGCTGGTCGGTTTCGATATCGACATGGCCCGTGAAGTGGCCAAGCGCGCCAATATCGAAGTGCAGTTCAAGCCCATCGACTGGAACGCCAAGGAAGCCGAGTTGCTGGGCAAGCGTGTGGATGCGCTGTGGAACGGCCTGACGATTCTGGAAGAGCGCAAGGAAAAGATCCTGTTCTCCGACCCCTACATGGTGAACAAGCAGATCATCATCGTGAAGGCCGGCTCGCCCATCAAGGGCAAGGCTGACATGGTCGGCAAGATCGTGGGCGCCCAGGAAGGCTCCAGCGCCGTGACGGCCCTGACCAAGGACAAGGAGCTGTCGGACAAGTTCAAGGAAACCAAGCTCTTCGGCGACAACATCGCTGCCATGATGGACCTGGAAGCCGGCCGTCTGGACGTGGTGGTGGTGGATGAAGTGGTGGGTCGCTACTACGTCAACAAGAAGCCCGACAACTACGTGGTGCTGGCCGAGGACTTCGGTACCGAAGACTACGGCGTGGGCTTCCGCAAGGACGACGAAGCCACTCGCAACAAGGTCAACGACGTGCTGACCGAAATGAAGAAGGACGGCAAGGCCGCTGAAATCGCCCAGAAGTGGTTCGGCGCCGACGTCATCAAGCACTGATCCCCTTTTGACGTACTGCACCGGCAATGCCTGGCATTGCCGGTTTTTTTTGCGACGACAATGCGTGCAAACACTTCCTCCTGCGCACGCCCGTGCCTGTGGCGGGCTTTCGATAGCTGCAGCGCCACACTGAAGGCCATTTGATGGACTATGTAATCTCGCTCCTGGGGCCCATGTCGGCTGGTGCCCTTGTCACACTCAAGCTGTTCTTCATCACGCTGGCGCTGTCCATTCCCATGGGCCTGGCGCTGGCGCTGATGCGCATCTCCAGCATCAAGCCGCTGAGCAGCGCCGTGGGCGCCTATATCTGGCTGATGCGCGGCACGCCGCTGATGCTGCAGCTGCTGTTCGTGTACTTCGCGCTGCCCTTTGTGCCCTACATCGGTGTGCGCCTGCCCGACTTTCCTGCCGCCGTGGTGGCCTTTGCGCTGAACTACGCGGCCTACTTTGCGGAGATCTTCCGCGCCGGCATCAAGTCCGTGGATCGCGGCCAGTACGAGGGCGCCAAGGTGCTGGGCATGACCTATGCCCAGACCATGCGCCGCATCGTGCTGCCCCAGATGTGGGCCCGCATCCTGCCGCCCGTCAGCAACGAGACCATTACCCTGGTCAAGGACACCTCGCTGATCTATGTGCTGGCACTCAACGATCTGCTGCGCGTGGCGCGCGGCGTGGTGCAGCGCGACTTCAGCTTCACGCCCTTCATCGTGGCTGCGGCCTTCTATCTCATCATGACCCTGGTGCTGACCTGGGGCTTCCAATATCTTGAGAAAAAATATGCCAAGTACGACGCCTGACGTGATGATTTCCGCCCAGGGCATCCACAAGGCCTTTGGCAGCAACGAAGTGCTGCGCGGTGTCTCTTTGGAGCTGCTGCGCGGCGAGGTGGTCGCCGTGATCGGCCCGTCCGGCTCGGGCAAGAGCACCTTTTTGCGCTGCCTCAACCACCTGGAGACGATTGACCGCGGCACCATCAGCATCGAAGGCGAGGTGCTGGCCCGCTCCGAGGGTGAGGCCAGGGCTCAGTATGTGAGCGATGCCGAGATCCGCAAGATCGGCCGCAAGATGGGCATGGTGTTTCAGTCCTTCAATCTGTTTCCCCATCTCACGGTGCTGGAAAACATCATCGAGGCGCCCGTCATCGTCAAGGGCATGAAGCGTGAAGACATCATCCCCAAGGCCGAGGCTCTGCTTGCCAAGGTGGGGCTGGCGGCCAAGCGCGATGCCTATCCCAACCATCTCTCAGGCGGCCAGAAGCAGCGCGTGGCGATTGCGCGTGCGCTGGCCATGGAGCCGGACATTCTGCTGTTCGACGAGCCCACCTCGGCACTGGACCCCGAGCTGACCGGCGAGGTGCTGCGCACCATGCGCGAGCTGGCCGAGGAGCACATGACCATGCTGGTCGTGACCCACGAGATGGGTTTTGCGCGAGAGGTGGCCAACCGCGTCATCTTCATGGACGGTGGCTACATCGTCGAGCAAGGCCCGTCCGAAGCATTCTTTGTGGCGCCTCAACACGAGCGCACCAAGGCATTTCTGCAGAATATGTTGTAAATAAGTCGCAGCTGCCGATGAGATTTCATATCGCAAAAAAGGCAGTTTGCGCATGCACAACAAGCGCTGGCAGCTCCTGAAACAGGAGTGAAGACTCCATGACCCAGGCCAAGGCTTGAAGAAACATTCACGAATGTATGTTTACTTGGGGCTAACCCGAGCTTTTTGCTGAGCTTGTCGGCACAATACCAGTTTGCTTTTTCTTGAGCGGCTATTCACGCATGTCATCCAACGCCCCCTTTGTGGAACTGCGCAATGTCACCTTTGGCTATGGTGACCGCGTCATCCTGCGCGATCTGTCCCTGCATGTGCCGCGCGGCAAGGTCACGGCGCTGATGGGCGCATCGGGCGGAGGCAAGACCACGGTGCTGCGTCTGATCGGCGGGCAGAACCACGCCCAGCAGGGGCAGGTACTGTTTGACGGCCAGGATGTGACCACCATGGATGCGCAGCAGCTCTACGCCGCGCGTCGCCGCATGGGCATGCTGTTTCAGTTCGGTGCGCTGTTCACCGACATGAGCGTGTTCGACAACGTGGCCTTTCCGCTGCGCGAGCACACCGATCTGCCCGAAGAGCTGATCCGCGACATCGTGCTCATGAAGCTGCATGCCGTGGGCCTGCGCGGTGCGCGCGATCTGATGCCTTCCCAGGTCTCGGGCGGCATGGCCCGCCGCGTGGCACTGGCCCGCGCGATTGCGCTGGATCCCGAACTCATCATGTATGACGAGCCTTTCGCGGGCCTGGACCCTATTTCACTGGGGACCTCGGCGCAGCTGATCCGTCAGCTCAACGATGCCATGGGCCTGACTTCGATTCTGGTTTCCCACGACCTGGAGGAAACCTTCCGCGTGGCCGACCATGTGGTGATTCTGGGGGCCGGAGGCGTTGCCGCTCAGGGCACACCCGATGAGGTGCGCGCCAGCGCCGACCCGCTGGTGCAGCAGTTCATCCATGCCAGACCCACGGGGCCTGTGCCATTCCACTATCCCGGGGTCAGCGCCGACGAGGACTTCGGCAGCAGGAGGCGTGCATGAACTTTCTCGCACGCATTGGCCTGGCAGTGCGCTGTCAGCTGGTCAACATGGGGATTGGCGCGCGCCTGCTGTGGCGCCTGCTGGGCTTGATGGGGCCGGCGCTCAGGCGTCCGCGCCTGATCGGCGACCAGATTCACTTTCTGGGCAATTATTCGCTGGCCATCATCGGCGTCTCCGGACTGTTCGTGGGCTTTGTGCTGGGTCTGCAGGGCTATTACATCCTGCAGCGCTATGGCTCGGCCGAGGCGCTGGGCATGATGGTGGCCCTGAGCCTGCTGCGCGAGCTGGGACCTGTGGTCACGGCCTTGCTGTTCGCGGGTCGTGCCGGCACGGCCCTGACTGCCGAAATCGGCCTGATGAAGGCCGGCGAGCAGCTGTCGGCCATGGAGATGATGGCGGTTGACCCCGTCAAACGCATCCTGGCGCCGCGCTTCTGGGCCGGTCTGATCACCATGCCTTTGCTGGCTGCGGTCTTCAGTGCCGTCGGCGTGCTGGGCGGCTGGCTGGTGGGCGTGGTGATGATCGGCGTCGACAGCGGTGCTTTCTGGGGGCAGATGCAGCAGGGGGTGGACTGGTGGAGCGATCTGGGCAATGGCGTGCTCAAGAGCTTTGTCTTCGGTCTGGCCGTGACCTTTGTGGCCCTGCTTGAGGGCTATGCCGCCAAGCCTACGCCCGAAGGGGT
This sequence comes from Comamonas testosteroni ATCC 11996, assembly GCF_000241525.1. GTDB lineage: Bacteria > Pseudomonadota > Gammaproteobacteria > Burkholderiales > Burkholderiaceae_C > Comamonas > Comamonas testosteroni. The sequence continues at coordinate 156,315 of NZ_AHIL01000012.1, read as the reverse complement.
TTCCCGGGCCACCACACGTACCGTGGTCGTGGCTTCGCTGGCGGTGCTGGGTCTGGACTTCCTGCTCACCGCAACCATGTTCAGCATTTGAGGCTGCACAGCAGATAAAGGTAGAAAATCATGCAGCAAAAGAAAAGTGATCTCTGGGTTGGCCTGTTTGTGCTGATCGGTGCTCTGGCCCTGGTGTTCCTGGCCTTGCAGTCGGCCAATCTGCTGAGCCTGAACTTCCAGAAGACCTATACGATTACCGCCCGCTTCGACAATATCGGCGGGCTCAAGCCCAAGGCCGCGGTCAAGAGCGCCGGCGTGGTTGTGGGCCGCATCGAGTCCATCACCTTCAACGACCAGACCTTCCAGGCCAACGTGGCCATGAGCATGGAAACCCGTTACGCCTTTCCCAAGGATAGTTCGCTGAAAATTCTGACAAGCGGTCTGCTGGGCGATCAGTACATTGGTATTGAGGCGGGCGCCAGCGAAGAGAACCTCAAGGCCGGCGACCGCGTGACGGCCACCCAGTCTGCCGTGGTGCTGGAGAATCTGATAGGTCAGTTTCTCTACAGCAAGGCGGAGCAGGGTGGTGATTCCGGTGCTGGCGCAGCCAACGGAGCCAACGGGGGAGCGAAAGAATGATGACTACAACAAGCCCACAGACGAAATTGACGTCAGATAAGAACCAGGCGCTCAGGCGCGTTGCGCTGGCTGCCAGTGTTTGCGTAGCCGCACTGCTGTCCGGCTGCGCCACCACCACCGCGGGCCCTGCCAATCCTGCCGACCCGCTAGAGTCCATGAACCGCAGCATCTACTCCTTCAACGAAGGCGTGGACGAGGCGATCTTCAAGCCCGTGGCCACGGCCTACCAGACCGTGACGCCGCGCGTGGCGCGTCAGGGTGTGACCAACTTCTTCGACAACCTCGGCGATGCCTGGTCCTTCGTCAACAATGTGCTGCAGGGTCAGGGCCAGGGTGCCTACAACTCCATGGTGCGCTTCAGCGTGAACACGGTGCTGGGCATCGGCGGTCTGTTCGACATCGCCAGCGAGGCTGGCATCGAACGCCGCAAGCAGGACTTTGGCCAGACTCTGGGTCGCTGGGGCATGCCCACGGGGCCGTATGTGGTGCTGCCCTTCTGGGGACCGTCCACGGTGCGGGATTCGGCCGGCCTGGTGGTCGATGCCTTCGGCTATCCTGCCAACACCATGGATGATGTGCGCTGGCGCAACAGCCTGTTCGGCCTGCGCATGGTCAACAACCGTGCCAATCTGCTCAAGGCCGGCGATGTGCTGGACTCCGTTGCGCTCGACAAATACAGCCTGGTGCGCGATGTCTATCTGCGCTCACGCATTGGCGGCGCGGCGTCCGGCGGCGATGGCCGTCTCGAAAACTATGATGACGACAACGCCGGCAAGCTGCCCCCAGAAGGCCAGTGAGCCGGTAGAGCTTGGTTACAAACATGATGCACAGGCTGCGTGAGTGCGGTGACACTTGCGGGCCTAGGAGAAAGAACGCAATGAAGATTACTCGTCGCATGTGGGGCATGGCAGCAGGTGCCGTGCTCGCTCTGAATCTGGGCCTGCCCGCAGCCCAGGCTGCTGAGGAAGCGCCCGATGCACTGGTCAAGCGCGTCTCTGCCGATGTGCTGGAGACCATCAAGAAGGATGCATCGCTGCGCAACGGCGATTCCAGCAAGATCAATGCGCTGGTCAACGAGAAGGTCATGCCCTATGTGGACTTTCGCCGCATGACATCGGCCGCGGTCGGTCCGGCCTGGCGTCAGGCCACGCCCGAGCAGCGCCAGAAGCTGCAGGATGAGTTCAAGGCCCTGCTGATTCGCACCTATGCGGGGGCCCTGTCCCAGGTCGGCGATCAGACCATTACCGTCAAGCCTGTGCGCATGGCCGCCGGCGACACCGACGTGCTGGTACGTACCCAGGTCAACGGCCGTGGTGACCCCGTGCAGCTGGATTTCCGTCTGGAAAAGCAGGCCACGGGCTGGAAGCTCTACAACTTCAACGTGCTCGGTGTGTGGCTGGTGGAAACCTATCGCAACCAGTTTGCGCAGGAAATCAATGCCAACGGCATCGATGGCCTGATCAAGACCCTGGCCTCGCGCAGCTCCATGCCGGCCACGGCCACCAAGTAAGCAAAGCGCTTCAGACGTCATGGCCCGCTCAGCTAGCAACCCTCTGCAACTGCCCAAGGAACTGACCTATCGTCAGGGGCGCGACTGTCTGCTGCGTCTGCGTCCGCTGGTCACAGGCCATGCGGATGCCCAGGTGGTGGTGGATGCCAGTGCCGTCAAGGTGTTTGACTCGGCGGCCCTGGCCGTGCTGCTGGCCTGCCGGCGCGCGGCGCAGGAGGTGGGCAAGCAGCTCATCGTCGAAGGTCTGCCCAAGGGGCTGCAGTCCATGGCCGCGCTGTATGGCGTGGACGGCTTGCTGATGCCCGCTCCTGTGCCCGATGCGGCCGCCACCGCTCAGCAGGGCTAGGCTGACGAATCACTGTGTCCGGCTAAGCCCCGCCAAGGCAGAGGCTGTGGGCAAGCCCTAGAATCATGGGCTCCATGTCCGCAGTCTCATTCCAATCCGTCTCCAAGACCTACCGCACCCCCAAGGGGGATTTTCAGGCCCTCAAATCGGTGAGCCTGGATATCGAGGAAGGCGAGTTCTTCGGTCTGCTAGGCCCCAACGGCGCCGGCAAGACCACGATGATCAGCATCCTTGCCGGACTGGCGCAAGCCACGGGCGGGCGCGTGCTGGTGCAGGGCAGCGATGTGCAGGCGAACTACGCCGATGCACGCCGCAAGCTGGGCATCGTGCCGCAGGAGCTGGTGTTCGACCCCTTCTTCAATGTGCGCGAGGCCTTGAAGTTCCAGTCCGGGTATTTCGGCGTCAAGAACAATGACGACTGGATCGACGAGCTGCTCGACAGCCTGGGCCTGACGGACAAGGCACACAACAATATGCGCCAGCTCTCGGGCGGCATGAAGCGCCGCGTGCTGGTGGCCCAGGCCCTGGTGCACAAGCCGCCGATCATCGTGCTGGACGAACCCACGGCCGGTGTCGACGTGGAGCTGCGCCAGACGCTGTGGCATTTCATTGCCAAGCTCAACAAACAGGGCCACACGGTTCTGCTGACCACTCACTATCTGGAAGAGGCCGAGGCGCTGTGCAGCCGCGTGGCCATGCTCAAGCGCGGCGAGATCATCAAGCTCTCGCCCATGAGCGAGCTGCTCAAGTCGGCTTCCAGCAATGTGTTGCAGTTCAAGACCGATAGCGCCCTGCCCAAGGCCGTGGCCGACAGAGCGCGTGTAACCGGTCGAATCGTGCAGATTCCCGCCGCCCATGCCGTCGATGTGGAGCAGCTGCTGGCCGCTTTGCGCGAAGCGGGCGTGACTCCCGAGGATGTGGAAATCCGCCGCGCGGATCTGGAGGATGTGTTCATCCACATCATGAATGAAGGCTCCAGGACACAGGCTCCTGCAGGAGGTGTCCAATGAACGGCTGGCAGACCCTGCTCAAAAAGGAAGTGCTGCGCTTCTGGAAGGTGAGCTTTCAGACCGTGGCCGCACCGGTGCTCACGGCCGTGCTCTATCTGCTGGTTTTCGGTCATGTGCTCGAAGGCCGGGTCATGGTCTACGACCGCATCCCCTACACCGCGTTCCTGATTCCCGGTCTGGTGATGATGAGTATGTTGCAGAATGCATTTGCCAACAGCTCGTCCAGCCTGGTGCAGAGCAAGATCATGGGCTCGCTGGTGTTCGTGCTGCTCACGCCGCTGTCGCACTGGGCCTGGTTCAGCGCCTATGTGGGAGCGGCCATTTTGCGCGGCCTGCTGGTCGGTCTGGGCGTGTTTGTGGTCACGCTTTACTTTGCCGTGCCCGACTTTGCCGCGCCGCTGTGGATTCTGGTGTTCGGCTTTCTGGGCTGCGCCCTGATGGGCACGCTGGGTCTGATCGCCGGTCTCTGGGCCGAGAAGTTCGACCAGATGGCGGCTTTTCAGAACTTTCTGATCATGCCCCTGACCTTTCTGTCCGGCGTGTTCTATTCCGTGCACTCGCTGCCCGGCTTCTGGCAGGCGGTCAGCCATGTCAATCCGTTCTTCTACATGATTGACGGCTTCCGCTATGGCTTCTTCGGCCAGAGCGATGTCTCGCCCTGGCTCAGCTTTGCCATCGTGGGCGCTGCCTGGCTGGCTGTGAGCGCGCTGGCCGTGCACCTGCTGCGTATCGGCTACAAGATTCGTAACTGATTTTTAGAATTGACGCGGGGCTGCTTGCGAGACAATGACCGGTTTCGCCAGCTTTGCGCTTAAAGGTTCCCCATGACTGCAGACCAACTCAAAGACCTGATCGCCGCCGGCCTGCCCTGCGAGCATATTGCGCTGGAAGGCGATGGCCGACATTGGTTTGCCACCATTGTTTCTGCGCAGTTTGAAGGTCAGCGTCTGCTGGGCCGCCAGCGCCTGGTGTATGCCACGCTGGGCAATCGCATGGCCACCGATGAAGTCCATGCCCTGTCCATGAAGACCTACACCCCGGCAGAATGGACGGCTGCCCAGGCCTGATGCGAGTCGAGACGCAAGATTGATAGCTGTCAGCGCTTGATAAATAAGCGCTGAGCGCATTTTTTATACATAACATTCAAGGCTTGAAGCCATGGACAAACTCAAGATCCACGGTGGTCGTCCCCTCAAGGGCGAAGTAATCATTTCCGGCGCCAAAAACGCCGCTCTGCCTGAAATGTGTGCCGCACTGCTCACGGCCGAGCCCGTGCATCTGCACAATGTGCCGCGTCTGCACGATGTGGCCACCATGCGCAAGCTGCTGGCCAATATGGGTGTGCAGACCGAAACCCATGGCGAACGCGGCGGCATGAGCTTTGTGGCGCCCGACAGCCTGGTGCCCGAAGCGCCTTACGAACTGGTCAAGACCATGCGCGCCTCGGTGCTGGCCCTGGGCCCGCTGCTGGCCCGCTTCGGCCGCGCCAAGGTGTCGCTGCCCGGCGGCTGCGCGATTGGCTCGCGCCCCGTGGATCAGCACATCAAGGGCCTGCAGGCCATGGGTGCCATCATCACCGTGGAAAACGGCTATATGCATGCCAGCCTGCCCGAAGGCTGGAAGCGCCTGAAGGGCGCACGCATCACCACCGACATGGTGACCGTGACCGGCACCGAGAACTTCCTGATGGCCGCTGCGCTGGCCGAAGGCGAGACGGTGCTGGAAAACGCCGCCATGGAACCCGAAATCACCGATCTGGCCGAGATGCTGATCAAGATGGGGGCCAGGATCACCGGTCACGGCACCAGCCATATTGTGATTCAGGGCGTGGACAAGCTGCATGGCTGCGAGCATCAGGTGGTGGCCGACCGTATCGAGGCCGGCACCTTCCTCTGCGCTGTGGCGGCCACCAGCGGTGAAGCCTTGCTGCACCACGCGCGTGCCGACCATCTGGGCGCCGTGATCGACAAGCTCAAGGATGCGGGCGTGAGCGTGGAGTGCGTGGATGGCGGCCTGAAGGTGGCGTCCTCGGGCAAGCTCAAGGCGCAGGGCTTTCGCACCACCGAATATCCGGGCTTTCCCACCGATATGCAGGCCCAGTTCATGGCGCTGAACCTGGTGGCCGAAGGCACCAGCATGGTGACCGAGACCATCTTCGAGAACCGCTTCATGCATGTCAACGAGATGGTGCGCCTGGGTGCGCGCATCACCACCGACGGCCGCGTGGCGACCATCGAAGGCGGCAAGCGCCTGTCCGGTGCCACCGTGATGGCGACCGATCTGCGCGCTTCGGCCAGCCTGGTGATTGCCGGTCTGGTGGCCGAGGGCGAGACCATCGTCGATCGCATCTACCACCTGGATCGTGGCTACGACCGCATGGAAGACAAGCTGCGCGCCCTGGGCGCCGATATCGAGAGAATTTCCGCATGAGCACCGCAACGCCTGTGACCATCGCCCTGTCCAAGGGCCGCATTTTTGAAGAAACCGTGCCCCTGCTGGCCGCTGCCGGCATCGAGGTGACAGAGGATGTGGAAAAGTCGCGCAAGCTGATTTTCGACACCAACCGTCCCGATGTGCGCGTGGTACTGGTGCGCGCTTCAGACGTGCCCGTCTATGTGCAATACGGCGGCGCGGATCTGGGCGTATCGGGCCTGGACTCGCTGATCGAGCATGGCGGCCAGGGTCTGTACCAGCCGCTGGATCTGCAGATTGCCAAGTGCCGCGTCAGCGTGGCCGTGCGCAACGGCTTTGACTATCAACTGGCCGTCAAGCAGGGCGCACGTCTGCGCATTGCCACCAAATACCCCGAGATTGCCCGCAACTTCTTTGCCAAGAAGGGCGTGCACGTGGACATGGTCAAGCTCTACGGCTCCATGGAGCTGGCGCCGCTGACCGGCATGGCCGATGCCATCGTCGATCTGGTGTCCACCGGCAACACGCTCAAGGCCAACGATCTGGTCGAGGTCGAGCCCATCATGGACATCAGCTCGCGTCTGGTCGTCAACCAGGCGTCGCTCAAGCTCAAGCAGGCTCCGCTGCGCCACATCATCGATGCCTTCGCCGAGGCGGTAAATGGCCCCAGGGGCTGAGTCCGGCGATCCGGCGAAGGAGGCGCTTGCGCTGTGTTTCGCCGCGCATGGTCTGCCCTGCGAGGAATACAACGGCTGGCTGCTGCCTGGCGGCCAGGCACCGGGCGTGCTTGCCGATTGGCGCGGTGCCTACCTCAACCATCCCCTGGTCGGTTCCCTGGCTGTGGTGGTCCGCCTGCCGGACCGGCGCGAGATCATCGAGAATTTCACGGGCCTGGGCGAAGGCCTGCAGGGAATGCACGACGCATTCGGCAACTTCGCTGTCAGCGACCTGCATGTGATGCTCTCCGCCCTGTGGACGGCGCGCGATGAGGATGCGGTGCCAGCCGAGGCTTGGCAGGTCCAGGGCAGGCACTGGCAGGCCTATCCGGGCCCCTGGCATCTTCGCAACGATGCCCCGCTGACCGAAGGCATCACAGAGCGCCTGCGGGCCTTGATCGAGGCCGAGGCGCTGGACAAGGACCTGCACTGGTTCCGCTTCTTTGTCGGGCAGAGGAATGGTGATTTCACCATTGAAGCGCTCAAGGATAATGAGAAGTGGCCTATAGCTGAAGCCCTGCTGCGCGACCAGGACTGGCCCCTGCGCGACGGCTACTACGGCGCGCGCCTGTTCTTGATACTGAAGCACGGCTGCGAGACGGCCTGCTAGACCCCAAGGAAACCACAATGGAATATGTAGCTGCCCCTGCCCGCCTGTCGACTGCGGACGCCAACTTCGAACACGATTTTGCGCAACGCCTGCATTGGTCGGCCGACACGGATGCGGCCATCGAGCAGCGCGTGGCCGACATCCTGGCCGATGTGCAGCAGCGTGGCGATGCCGCCGTGCTCGAGTACACGGCACGCTTTGACGGCCTGCAGGCCGATTCCATGGCGGCTCTGGAGCTGACCAAGCAGGAGCTGAAAGCCGCCTTCGACAGCCTGCCGGCAGCCGAGCGCGAAGCGCTGGAGTCGGCGGCGCGCCGCGTGCGCAGCTATCACGAGGCGCAGAAGAAGGCCAATGGCGAAAGCTGGAGCTACCGCGACGAAGACGGCACGCTGCTGGGCCAGAAGGTCACGCCGCTGGACCGTGTGGGCATCTACGTGCCCGGCGGCAAGGCGGCCTATCCGTCCAGCGTGCTGATGAACGCCATTCCCGCCCATGTGGCCGGTGTGCAGGACATCATCATGGTCGTGCCCACGCCCCAGGGTCAGAAGAACCCGCTGGTGCTGGCCGCTGCCTATGTGTCGGGCGTGCATCGCGCCTTCACCGTCGGCGGCGCCCAGGCCGTGGCGGCGCTGGCCTACGGCACGGCCACCGTGCCCAAGGTGGACAAGATCACAGGCCCCGGCAATGCCTATGTGGCCAGCGCCAAGAAGCGCGTGTTCGGCATCGTGGGCATCGACATGATTGCCGGTCCTTCTGAAATTCTGGTGCTGGCCGACGGCACGACCCCACCCGACTGGGTGGCCATGGATCTGTTCAGCCAGGCCGAGCACGACGAGCTGGCACAGTCCATCCTGCTTTGCCCCGATGCGGCCTATCTCGATGCCGTCCAGGCCGCGATCGACCGCCTGCTGCCAGAGATGCCGCGAAAGGCCATCATCGCCAAGAGCCTGAGCGACCGCGGCGCGCTGATTTTGACGCGGGACATGGAAGAAGCCTGTGCCATCTCCAACCGCATTGCGCCCGAGCACCTGGAAGTCTCCAGCCGCGACCCGCACCGCTGGGAGCCTCTGCTCAGGCACGCCGGCGCCATCTTCCTGGGTGCATATACGTCGGAGAGCCTGGGCGACTACTGCGCCGGCCCGAATCACGTGCTGCCCACCAGCGGCACGGCGCGCTTTTCCTCGCCGCTGGGGGTGTACGACTTCCAGAAGCGCAGCTCCATCATCGAGGTCAGCGAGGCCGGCGCCCAGATCCTGGGCAAGACCGCTGCCGTGCTGGCCTATGGCGAAGGCCTGCAGGGCCACGCCAGGGCTGCCGAAATGCGCCTGAAGTAAATCCCGCCGGCGCTTGCCTGTCCCTATCAGCCGTGGCCCGTCCACGGCTTTTTCATTTTCGCGCATGCCCCCCGATACCGGGGCAAATCATCTCCAGATGTTTCCTGGTGCGGGAAAGAGCGGATTTGCTGTGACACTCGGCGGGCTGCGTGGCAGCAAAGCATTCAATAGCCAATCACAACAAGGGAGCGTGAAGATGAGTCAAGTCGTGAGTTTCTGGCGCCGAGGCGGCTGGCGGCTGCTGGGCGGATTGCTGCTGGTCGCGGGGCTGGCCGCCTGCGGTGCACCGCCTTCGGCGCAGGTCGCAGAGAGTGCATCGGCAGCGCCGCGCACGCCCAGGGTCGAGTCCACACTGGGAACGCAATGGGGTGAGGGGCGCGAGTCCGCCACCAAGGTGGTGCGAGCCTCTCGCGTGACGCCGGAGCGTCCACGCGATGTGGGCCAGCTGCGCTATTCGGACGAACACAGCATTCTGCGTGCGCTTGGCAACTCCGCCGAGCGGCAGACCAATGCGCTGCTGGCCGATGGAGATGTGGAGCTGCAGGTGCTCAACGGAAGCGGGTCGGTGCTGCGCATTTTCTCCACACGCGGAGCCAGGGACTTCCATGTCGCGGGCCGCCATGGCGAACGCTATGAACTGGTCTACACCAACCGCAGCAATCGCTTCTATGAAGTGGTGGCGACTGTCGATGGACTGGATGTGCTCAGCGGTCAGCCGGGCAGCGTCAAGAGTAGTGGTTATCTGCTGCGCCCGGGCGAGCGGCTGGTGATTGACGGCTTTCGCAAAAACGACCGCGAGGTTGCGGCATTTCGCTTTTCTGACAAGGGCAGGGCCTATGCCAACAATACGCCCGCAGGCGATGCGCGCAATGTGGGGGTGATCGGTACGGCGCTGTTTGATGTGCGCCTGGACGAGCGTGACCCGGATCTGCCTCGCCGCGCTGCGCCTGCGGTGGAATCGGGCGATCCTCGTGACCCCAGGGCCTTCCCGGCGGATGGCCGGCAGTATGCGCCGCCGCCGCAGTATCGGCGCTGAGACCGTTTCTTTCCTGTCAAAGGCCCGGCTCTGCAGGGCCTTTTTTATGCACTGCTTCAGGCCGTAGCGGTTGCTGGCATTGCTGGTGAAGCAGGGGCTGCTGAGGGGCGCTCGCAGGAGTTGCTCCAGCGCAGGGTCGCCGGCTGTGAGCCTTGCGTACCAAGATGCAGCCGGGCCGGTCCGTCGAAGTGCAGCGATTCACCGGCTCGCACAAAGTAGTCCCTGGGCTGCCCCTCGCAGGTCAGCCAGACAATGCCGCTCTGTGTCTGCAGCCAGAGGCTTTGACCGGCGCTCAGGTGCATGGTCTGCACCGATGCAGCGGCCTGCAGGGACATGGTTTTCCACAAGGGATAAGTGAGAGCTGAGTTCATGCTCCGACTGTGCAAAACGCAGATCTGTACTGCCAGTCACAGCAGCAGCCGATCTGGATGAGTACAGATGACTACAGCCTTGCATCTGTACTGCCCGTTCTGCCACTCATCTGTGCTGTATGTGCTCGCCTGCGCCAGTACAGAATCCCGTCATGGATTTTGATGCGTCGACACCGCTATATCTGCAGATTGCCGGGCAACTGAGTCAGGCCATACGTCAGGGAGCGCTGGCCCATGGGCAAAAATTACCCTCGGTGCGCATGCTGGCTCGGCAGTACGGTGTGGCGCAGACCACGGTGGTGCAGGCCTATCACTGGCTGGAGGATGCACGGCAGATCACGGCACGCCCGCGTTCGGGTTTTTTTGTGGCGCCACGTGCCGTGCAATTGCCCGAACCCAAGATTTCCCGGCCCATGCGCCGCCCTCGCACCGTATCGCTGGACTGGCTGGGGCAGCGCGTTCTGGGACGGGAACAGCCCGAAGGCATGGTGTCGTTCAGCAGCGGCACGCCGGGCATTGACCTGCTCAACCCCGACCGCGTGCGCCGCGCGCTGACCCGTGCCGTGCAAAAGCACCGCCATCTGCTGTGCACCTATCCAGGCTCGGACGGTCATGAAGAGGCACGCCGTGCGCTGGCGCGCTATGCAGTGGGGCTGGGCTGCAGTCTGGACCCGGAGCGTATTCTCATCACCGGCGGCTGCATGGACAGCGTTGCCCTGTGTCTGCGTGCCGTGACCCAGCCTGGCGATGTAGTGGCACTGGAGTCGCCCACGCACTTTTCGTTTCTGGAGGTGCTGCAGGCCTTGCAGCTGAAGGCTCTGGAGATTCCCTGTCACCCACGCCATGGCCTGTCGCTGGATGCGCTGCAACTGGCACTGGAAACCCAGCCTGTCAAAGCCTTGCTGCTGGTGCCCACGCTCAGCAACCCGCTGGGCAGCTGCATGCCCCAGGCCGAGCGCAAAAAGCTGGTGCAGCTCGCTGTTCAGCATGAACTGCCGGTGATCGAGGACGCCATCTATGCCGATCTGGCCGAAGGCGATGCTGCCCGGCGCAGCCTCAAGTCCTATGACGGCTCGGGCCAGGTGATGCTGTGCCATTCCTTTTCCAAAACGTTGGCGCCGGGCCTGCGCCTGGGTTGGCTGGAGGCCGGCCGCTGGACGGACAAGGTACGCCACATCAAGGAGATGCAGGCTGGTGGTCAATCGGCGGTGCTGGAGCTGGCTCTGGCGGACCTGATCTCGCAGGCGGGTCACCATGCGGCCATGCGCCAGTTGCGTGCTGCCATTGCCGCTCGGGTCGAGCAGGCCAGGCAAGTGATCGCGCAGAGCTTTCCTCCAGGCACGCGGGTCAGCGATCCGCCGGGGGGACTGCTGCTGTGGCTGGAGTTGCCGGCGCCACTGGATGCCGTGGCCTTGCATGAAGCCTGTCTGTCCCGGCAGATCCTGATCGCTCCTGGTGCGCTGTTTGGCGCCGCAGGCCGCTTCAGGCAGGGAGTCCGTGTAGGTCTGGGCGGCGACTGGACGCCGCAGCATCTGCAGGCCTTGCGGCAGGTGGGGGAAGTTGCCTGTTCCATGCTGAGTGCGATGTGATGTTGATCTCCACGAATTTCGTGTAGCACGAATTTCGTGTACTATTCGGCTCATGAAGAACGTCACCATCACCGTCGAAGACAGCGTGCTTGACTGGGCTCGCATTGAAGCGGCCAGGCGCGGCAGCAGCGTCTCGCGCATGCTGGGTGACTTCATGGCCGAGCTGATGCAGCGCGAGGATGCCTACGAGCGAGCCTACCTGGCCTGGCGCACGGATGAGCGCACCTGGCAAGCTGCCGGTCAGTCGGCAAAATCCCTGGCGCGCAGTGCCAGCAGCAAGCGTGCTGCAGTTCAAAGAAATGCCGAGACCGAGGTGGCCAAGTGAACCCCGTGTTTGTCGACACCTCGGTGCTGATCGCCGCAGAAGATGCTGCTGGCGGTGCGCTGTATGCGGCAACGCTGCAATGGCTGGATCTGCTGTGGCGCAGCCGCAGCGGCCGCACCAGCAACCAGGCGTTGGTGGAGTTCTATGACCAGGCGACCACGGCCGCCTTGCCTCTGCCTCAGGGCGATGCCCGCGCCGCCATCCGCCGCTACCAGACCTGGACGCCCTGGAAGACCGACGCCGCCACGCTGGAGACGGCCTGGGCCGTACAGGCCCGCCACGCGCTGGATTTTGGCGACTGCCTGGCCGTGGCCTGCGCCCAGCACAGCGGCTGCAACCACATGCTGAGCCTGCATCTGCCCCACGGGGCGGAGTTTGGCGGCGTAACCGTGGTGCACCCGCTGGAGCAAGCCGCCACGCAGAATCTTGAGGCTTGAGCGCCAGAATCGCAGCGACCGGTATCGACTGCATTGGCCAACGCAAGCCTCGTGTGAAGGAGTGAACCCATGACTGCTCAAGACATCCAGACCAAAGCCCTGCAACGCATCCGCGCCGATGTGCGCGCCATGCAGGGCTACCATGTGCAGCCCGCGCAAGGCTTGCTCAAGATGGACACGATGGAGAACCCCTACCGTCTGCCGCCCGAGCTGCAGCAGAAGCTGGGCGAGCATCTGGGTGGCCTGGAAATCAACCGCTACCCCGGCGAGCGTCAGGAAGTGCTCAAGCAGATGCTGGCCGACTACGCCGGTGCCCCCGCCGGCACCTCGGTGCTGCTGGGCAATGGCTCGGACGAAATCATTACCCTGCTGGCGCTGGCCACGGCCCAGCCTTGCAACAATGCCCGCGCCAAGATGCTGGCGCCCATGCCGGGCTTTGTGATGTATCCGCTGTCTGCCAAGCTGCAGGGCCTGGATTTCGTGGGCGTGAATCTGACGAGCGACTTCGACCTGGATGTGCCGGCCATGCAGGCCGCCATCGCCGAGCACCAGCCTGCCATCACCTACATCGCCTATCCCAACAATCCCACGGCCACGCTGTGGGCCGAGGACAAGGTGCAGGCCGTGATCGATGCCGTGGCCAAGATCGGTGGTCTGGTCGTGATGGACGAGGCCTATCAGCCCTTCGCCAGCCGCAGCTGGATCACCCGCATGAAGGCCGACCCCGCGCGCAATGCCCATGTGCTGCTGATGCGCACGCTGTCCAAGTTCGGTCTGGCCGGTGCGCGCCTGGGCTATCTGATCGGCCCATCGGCCATCGTCAACGAGATCGACAAGGTGCGCCCGCCCTACAACATCAGCGTGCTCAACTGCGAGACGGCGATTTTTGCGCTGCAGCACGAGTCCCTGTATGCCGAGCAGGCCGCTGCCATCCGCGCCGAACGCCAGCCGCTGATTGATGCCCTGACCCTGCTGGACGGCGTGCAAAAAGTCTGGCCTTCCGAAGCCAATATGGTGTTGCTGCGCGTGCGCGATGCCGGCAAGGCCCAGATCGAGATGAAGCAGCGCGGCGTGCTGGTCAAGAACGTATCGGCCATGCACCCCTTGCTGCACAACTGCCTGCGCCTGACCGTGGGCACCCGCGAAGAAAACGCCCAGATGCTGGCGGCACTGAAAGAAAGCCTATGAGCAATATCGTCCCCTCCATCGCCCAGAACCTGCCGCGCATTGCCGAAGTGCAGCGCAACACGGCCGAGACCCGCGTCGCCGTGCGCGTCAACCTCGACGGCACGGGCAAGGCCAGCCTGAACTCCGGTATCGGCTTTCTCGACCACATGCTGGACCAGATCGCGCGCCACGGTCTGATCGACATGGACATCGAATGCGCGGGCGATCTGCACATCGATGGCCACCACACGGTGGAGGACATCGGCATCACCCTGGGCCAGGCCTTTGCCAAGGCCATCGGCGACAAGAAAGGCATTCGCCGCTACGGTCATGCCTATGTGCCGCTGGACGAAGCCCTGAGCCGCGTCGTCATCGACTTCTCGGGCCGCCCCGGTCTGCACATGGATGTGAAGTTCACCGCCGGCAGCATCGGACAGCTTGATACGCAGCTGGTCTTTGAGTTCTTCCAGGGCTTTGTCAACCACGCTGGCGTGACGCTGCACATCGACAACCTCAAGGGCTTCAACGCCCACCACCAGTGCGAAACCATCTTCAAGGCCTTTGCGCGTGCCATGCGCTTTGCGCTGGAGCATGATGAGCGCATGGCAGGCGTGATTCCCTCGACCAAGGGTGCTCTGTAATCAGGAGCGTCTTACGCCTTGTTACACTGCATTTCAAAGCTGTTTGTCTTTAAAAACCAATCTCCATAAGCGGTAGCTGCTATGAGTTTGAAGAACAACACCGTTGCCGTGGTCGATTACGGCATGGGCAATCTGCGCTCGGTCTCGCAGGCGGTGCGCACGGCTGCGGCCGATACCGACTGGGACGTGGTCGTCACGGCCGATCCCGATGTGGTCCATGCGGCCAACCGCGTGGTCCTGCCCGGTCAGGGCGCCATGCCCGACTGCATGCGCGAGCTGCGCGAATCGGGCCTGCAGCAGGCCGTGCTCGATGCCGCCGCCAACAAGCCGCTGTTCGGCGTCTGCGTGGGCATGCAGATGCTGCTCGACCACAGCGACGAAGGCGATGTACCGGGCCTGGGGCTGATTCCCGGCAACGTGCGCAAGTTCGACCTGGAAGGCAGGATGCAGGCTGACGGCAGCCGTTTCAAAGTGCCGCAGATGGGCTGGAACCAGGTGCAGCAGACGCAGCAGGGCGGCAAGCCCCATGCGCTGTGGGCCGGCATTCCAGACGGCAGCTTCTACTACTTTGTGCACAGCTTTTATGCGCAGGTGCAACAAAGCGCGCATTGCGCGGCTGAGACCGATTACGGCGGCCTCTTTGCATGTGCCGTCGCACGCGATAATATTTTCGCAACCCAGTTCCACCCCGAGAAAAGCTCGGACCAGGGACTGGCGCTGTTCCGCAACTTCCTGGGCTGGAAGCCCTGAAGGTCAACATTGAACAAGTCTTTGCGCGCATCGCATCCCTGGCTTGGGCGGTCTGCAGCGTTGCAAATCCTCGCCGGGCGATCAGCCCGGCTGTGGTTTGCGCCTCGCAGCCCATCCCAATCCAGTGCCCGCTGCATCGCAGGACTTATTCACTGTTAACCCGAGTTTTTTTAACCGGCCATTTCTGACGGCCAAACTTGCTAGCAGATCACCATCATGTTGCTCATCCCCGCTATCGACCTCAAGGACGGCCACTGCGTTCGCCTGATTCAGGGTGATATGGACCAGTCCACCACTTTCGGTGAAGACCCCGCAGCCATGGCCGCCAAATGGCTGGATGCGGGCGCCCGTCGCCTGCACCTGGTAGACCTGAACGGCGCCTTTGCGGGCCAGCCCAAGAACCTGTCGGCCATCAAGAGCATCCTCAAGGAAGTCGATGGCGAGATTCCCGTGCAGCTGGGCGGCGGCATCCGTGATCTGGACACCATCGAGCGCTACATCGATCTGGGCATCGAGTACCTGATCATCGGCACCGCTGCCGTGAAGAATCCCGGCTTCCTGCAGGATGCCTGCAGCGCCTTTCCCGGCCACATCATCGTGGGCCTGGACGCCAAGGACGGCAAGGTGGCGATCGACGGCTGGAGCAAGCTCACCGGCCAGGATGTGATCGAGACTGCCAAGCGCTTCGAGGACTGGGGCGTGGAATCCATCATCTACACCGACATCGGTCGTGACGGCATGCTCAGCGGCATCAACATCGACGCCACCGTCAAGCTGGCCCAGTCGCTGAAGATTCCGGTCATCGCCTCGGGCGGTCTGGCCGGCATGGCCGACATCGAAGCGCTGTGCAAGGTGCAGGACGAGGGCGTGGAAGGCGTGATCTGTGGTCGCGCCATCTATACCGGCGATCTGGACTTCGCCGCCGGCCAGGAGCGTGCGGACGAACTCACGGGTGAGTGATTTGACGTTTCAGGTCCAGGCCGTTGACTGGAAAGGACTCCCTGCCATTGCCCTGAAGCTGGGGCAGGGCGATTCTGTGCTGATCTGCCAGCAGGGCGCCCAGGTGCTGTCCTGGATCGGCCGGGGGCAGGAGCGCCTGTTCCTCAGTCCCAGGGCAGCCCATGACGGCAAGAGCGCCATTCGCGGCGGCATTCCGGTCTGTTTTCCCCAGTTCAATCAGCGTGGCCCCCTGGTCAAGCATGGCTTTGCGCGCATCAGCCACTGGCTGGCCGATGCTGCGCGCCCATTGGGCGAGGATGGTGTGCAGATCTCCTTGCGCCTGACGGACAGCGAAGCATCGCGCGCCGTCTGGCCGCACGCCTTTGAAGCAGTGCTCACAATTCAGCTCAGGCCCGGCGCGTTGCGTGTGGAGCTGGCCGTGCATAACCGTGGCCGGCAGGACCTGTCCTTTACCGCCGCCTTGCACGGCTATCTGCGCGTGGCTCAGGTCGAGCAGGCCAGCCTGCACGGTCTTGAAGGGCTGAGCTACTGGGACGCGGCTGCGGCCTTGCCGGACACCCATGTCACGCAGGCGGGTTCTGTAGCCTTCGGCGCGGAGACCGATCGCGTCTATCCCCGTGCGGCGGCAGCCCTGCAGCTGCAAAGCTCGGGCCAGCCCTGGCTGCAGCTTGCCCAGGATATGCCCTGGAGCGAAACCGTGGTCTGGAATCCAGGCCCTGCTCTGTGCGCCACGCTCAAGGACATGGAGGCCGACAGCTGGCAGCAGATGCTGTGCGTGGAGGCTGCGGCCATTGATGCGCCTGTGGTTCTTGCAGCCGACCAGCGTTGGCAGGCGGCGCAGACCTTCGAATGCTTTTGAAGCACTGAACGGGCAGGGGCGATGCCGCCCCGAGCCTGGATCGGTCCACGTGCGCAGACCTGCAGGCCGCCAGCCTGTTCAATCCTGTCGCCGGCTCCATGGGCCCAAGCCGCAGTAGCAGGGCGGAAGGCGGCTCAGCGGGGTTTGCTGCCCAGGGCATCCGCCAAGGCATCGACCAGAGGCGGGTTCAGATAATGCGGGCCGTCGAAGGCGAAGACCGTCCAGCCCTGATAGGCCGTCAGCTGCGGCAGAAACTCCTCTGCCATGGCGCTGCGAAAGCCGCCGCCCGGCGCAGGCCGGAAGGCTTCGGCAATCACCCGCACCCGCGCCAGGCCCAGATGGGCGGTCAGCATCTGCAGGTATTCGCGTGCCACGCTGGGAGTGCGCGCGTGCACGCCAACTCCATCCTGGAAAAACACGCCCACATCTTCAGGTATCCAGCGCATGATCCAGTCAACCAGCGCCTGGGGACCCATGTTGGCATTGTCATAGGCGCTGATCCACAGCGGACGCGGCAGCTTGTTGAGAACCTCGGTGAGAAGACTGGGCGCAGCCCAGGTCGGATCGACTTCGACCGGGAAGTACCAGCCGGCAACCCGCAGTGGCAGCGCTGTGATCGCTGCCTTCAAGGCATAGGACTGCATTGCCAGATCCGCGAGACTGGCGCGGGCCTTGGCCTCGTCATGCATGCCGGCCAGGCCGAGAATCAGCTCCTGCGCCCAGGGCTCGGCCGCGATGCGCTCCCAGTCCGGGAGATTGCGGCTCATGGAGGGCAGGTAAGTGCCGGGCACCAGGCTCAGATTGTCCACGGCCGTCCATTGCACCAGCAGGCGGCGGATGCCCAGGCGTTGCCATGTGCCTTGAGGGCGTAGCGTGCCGGCACTGGGCTGCCAGACCATGCCAGGCAGACGCAGGCCGGGCTTGGCCTGTGCCTCGGGCAGGCTGCAGGTCAGCGCCCAGGCCAGGCCCAGTGCCTCGCGTCTGGTGCATTGTTCCATCGTCATATCTATGGATCGAGCCGCTTTCTCCTTTCGGAGAAAGCGCTTTTCTTTCATGGCAGCTGACTCGGAACCGTCCAGGTGAAGCCCAGATTGGAGATGCCGCTGACAAGGCTCTTGAAGTCCGCCAGGCCAGGGGTTCCAACCTGCGGCTCAAGCCAGAACGGGTGGAAGAAGAACGAGGCATAGCCGTCACGTACCGTCTTCACATACTGGGCATTGGTGAGAATGTCCTGCCATGTGTAGTTGAAGGAGGAAGTCGGGTCGATCTGATGAATGTCGTATTCGATGTTACCCAGGCTTTCCGGCAACACCTTCTGGCCGTAGTAGTCGGTCTGGATGGGGTAGGGGAAGATCTGGCCCACAGCAAAATCCTTCTCCACCGATGCAGTGAAATTGGGCTTGTCTGCGGTGTAGTACACCACGCGTTGATAAGTCTTGGGGAAGACCTGCGTACTGGCCTTGGATGCCAGCGCCGAGCCCTGGTAGTGCGGGGTTTCCCAGGCTGTCGCGCGATATCCATTGAGAGACAGCTCCAGCAGGCCGGCTCGATAACGTCCCAACGCCCAGGATGTCGAGTCTTCCGGCACGGGCTTGTTGTTGACAATGTCCCAGAACTCGTAGTCATCGCCACTCACGGCCGTATAGCGATTGCGCACATTGCTGTACTGGTGTGTGTAGCCATGCATCACGATTTCGCCGCCGCGCACCAGTGCGTAGTTGAGAGCTCTCTTCAGATTGGTCGCCAGTGACATGGGCACCTGCATCGGCACTCCCGAGTTGTAGACGCCAAGAGGATCCTTGTAGTACGGAATGGTCGCAATCGAAAACGGGATCCGTTGCTGGTAGAGGTAGTCCGTCAGTGATTTCATTGCCGTCACACTGACCAAGGCGCTCACATCTTCAAGACGGACCATGGCCTTGTGGCTTTCGGCATGGTTCACCCCCAGCATGTCATGCAGCATGTCTGCCAGCACGAGATAGCGATCGCGTGGTCCGATATAGCTGAAGGGCAGATCCGCCACATACCAGAAGTTGCCCGACCTCACCACATAGGGCGCCTGCTCGCCGGTCTTTGGATTGGACATGGAGACCAGGTTCTGGGCCTTGGTGGTATCGGTGATGGCCGTCAGCCCCACATCGGGATCCGCATTCACGGCGCCAGTGCTGCTGTCGTATGCGTAGTATTTGACAAAGGGCAGGCTTTTGTAGGTGATGGTGTCGAAGAACCCCGGTGTGGTGTTGCTTGATGTCGGAGCGGCATTGAGTCCGCGCAGTGCCGTCAGGTTGAAGCCATAGCGGGACTGGAAGCCGTAGGCCGGATCCCAGGCAAACTGCCAGAGGTTGTACTTGAACCAGACGATGGTCTTGCTCGAGTTGGCAGCATCGGTCATGAAGGCGGCAGGAACCGGGTTGTCGTAATACGCGCCCAGATAGAACGTGGCGTCGTAGCCGCTGAGCTGCCCTGCCGTGTAGTTCTGCACCGCGACCATATCGACCTTGCTGTCGAAATGTCCCAGCAGATTGCGCAGCATGATGGCATAGCCCATGCCGAGCTTGGTGTAGGCCGTATTGGGCGGCGCGTCATAAAGGATCAGTGTGCGGGGACCTGTTTGCGCAAAGGCGCCAGGGCTCGCAAAGAGCATGGCCAGCAGCCATGCCCCAAGAAGGCGTCCTAGGGTTTTCATGAGACTCTCCTGAGATCATTACACGGTGAGGCTTATTGCTACTGGTCACGGAATGGACTGCCCGGATTGGGCTTGCCTTTCGGCGGATTGCCGGGGGAGGGGTTGCCAGGTTTGACAGGCGGCTCGTCCAGCGTGTCATCCCGTGTGAAATCCTTCTTGAAATGTCCTTTGTGGTGGTGCGCGCGTTCGTTGCGCTTGCGCTCTACGGGGGACGCACCGACATCCATGCGGATCTGGGAGGCCCCAGGTGGCAATGGCGGCGGCATGACGTTGGAGGCCAGGGTCCAGTTGGCCCAGGTCAGCAGCGCCAACGCGAGCAGCGCGCGCGTGGCCTGCCTTTGATCATGGGAGTGCATGAGAGTCTCCTTTCTGGAGTGCAGAAAGAAAAAGTGTCGAACAACACCATCTCCATAAACTCTAAGAATGGCGATGGGTTCGGGCCTTAAAGGCGTGCCATCTCAAAACACCAAGGCGGCACGTAGAAACACGCCTTTCCCTCTGTCGTCCCCGGCAAGCCGGGCGCGATACTGCAGGGAGAGGTCGAGGTAGGAGCGGGGCGCATGGTCACGGTCCTCGCGGAACCAGAAACGCATGCTCACACCAACGCCAGCGCCAACCGAGCTTTGCTTGCCCGAGGCTGTGCGTTCAGAGTTGTAATCAGCGCCCAGGACTGCATGCGGAAACAGCACCAGTCTTGAGTCGCCCCCCCCCATTCGGAAACTGCGCCCTGCTTGGGCTTCGAACGTCGCGTAGTTCTGCTTGCGATGAATAAAACGGCCCACTTCGGCGTACATATTGAACGTGTTCCAGCTGGGCACATCCACGCGCAGGTCGGTGCCCATGCCGCCCGAATATCCCATGCGCAGCAACCAGTCGTTGCTGGACAGCGAGCCGATGCGCACGCGCCGTTCGGCCGCGAGTATGAGGTTGTGATCGCTCAGCGGCTTGGCTCGAATACCGATGGCACCCTGGGTGGTCTCTCCGCCCGTGGGCACATCGTGGCGGCTGTAGACCGTTTGTGCAGCGCCTCCGTACACCTCCCAGAAGCGGCCGTCGCCGAACTTCTGCGGGCGCCAGTACACCTCGCTGACGAGCTGGGCCACGTCGCCATAGAGGCCGGGCTGGGCGCCCGCCGCGCCCAGGGAAATGCCCCGATAGCCTAGCAACGTGTTGATGCCCCAGGAGCGGTCCCGGTCGGCAACTTCACGCCGCGTCTCATACAGCTGCTGCGGCGTCATGGCGAGTCTGCCGTCATGTGCTGCGGCAATGGCCTGCTTGAAGTAGTCGATGGACTGATCGTTCTCGGCCAGCCTGCTGGCCGCGTAGGCTCCATCGCGCAGTGCCGTGTCAGGCAGACGGCTCTGGTCACGTGCGCGGTTGAAGATGGACAAGGCACTGCGATCGTCCCCCACGCGGACGGCCAGATAGGCCAGATTGGGGTCGGCGCTTTGCTGCATCTCGGGCTCTGCGGTGGCCTGGGCAAAGCGTGCTGCCGCCTCGTCTCGCCGCCCTAGCTGAAGCAGCAGATCCACCTCGCTGGACAGGGACAGGCCGCCCATCTGCAAGGCCGTCTGTGCATCGGCGTTGGCAGCCTCGGTCATACCCTGCTCGCGACGCAGACGACTGCGCAAGGCCAGCACTTCGACTGCATCGGGCTGAAGCTGCAGTGTTTGATCGGCCTCCTCAAGTGCCTGTGCCTTCTGGCCTGCAGCCAGCAATGCCTGCAGGCGCAACTGGCGATAGGGCAGTTGTCCGGGGTTGAGTTGTATCGCAGCAGCGGCCTTGTCTGCCGCCAAGGCATATTG
Organism: Comamonas testosteroni ATCC 11996; assembly: GCF_000241525.1. Lineage (GTDB taxonomy): Bacteria > Pseudomonadota > Gammaproteobacteria > Burkholderiales > Burkholderiaceae_C > Comamonas > Comamonas testosteroni. The sequence goes on along the minus strand of NZ_AHIL01000012.1, from coordinate 135,121 downwards.
CCCATCGCTGTAGGCTTGATAGGCCTCATGTGCGACTTTGTATGCCGGGTCCGGCGCTTGCTGACCGGGCCAGATTTCGCAGCCGGGCACATCGCCGGCGCTGAAGCAGTTGACCAGGGGCAGCGGCAGCTCGTAGCTGCGTGACATGGTTGAGGAGCGCAGCGTCTTGAGCTGTTCCCGGCGCCTGTTGACGTCGGCATTGCTGTCCGCCTCCAGCGCCTGCACCAGCCGCTGGGCTCGTTCTGTCTGGCCGGCGGCCAGCGCTGCATCCAGGGCTATCACGCCGTAGTTCTGCCGCTCCGACCGCGACAGATGGGGGGCGGCAAGCGCTGCGTCGAAAGCCTGTTCGGAGGCCATGCCGCGACCTTGGAGATGCAGGGCCACGCCCTGCAGTACCTGCAGTGCAGGATCATGCTGCAGCGCCAGCCCTTGCTCTGCCACACGCTGTGCCTGGGCCGCCTGCCCATCCTGAAGCAGCAGGCCCAGCCATTGCAGGCGCGGCGCCAGCGCCTGCGGTGCCAGACGCACGCTGGACTCGGCATGGCGCAGGGCCTTGGCCATATCGCCTTGCTCGCGGGCCTGCAAGGCTTGCTCGAAAGGGCGCAGAGCCTGGCGCTGGCGTATGGAGGTACGCAGCATCTGCCAATCGGCATCTGACTGCAGCTGTTTCACGTTGTCCAGTCTTGCTGCACGGGCCTCAGCCTCGTCGAAGCGCCCGTTCTCCACCAGCAGATAGACCAGCAGGCGCTGGTAGTCCAGATGCCCGGGGGCCGCAGCTACGGCCTGCCTTGCCAGAGGCAAGGCCGTGGCGAAGTCGCGCCGCTCGGTGGCGGCATAGGCCTGGCTGGCCTTGGCGTAACCAGCAGGCATTGCCTGTGCAGCCGGGCTCTTGCGCGGGCGCGGCGTGGTGTCCGCTGTCGAGGCCGCCGCCTTTGCCGGCTCCTGTGTTGTCGCTGCTGAAGGCGTGGCCGTGCCTGGCGTCTTCGGCGGCTCCTTGGCCGCAGGAGCGGGCAGAGCTTGAGACTCGGGCTGTCTGGCTGGAACGGCTCCCTGATGCATGTCGCGCAGAGCCTGGGCCAGACGCGCATCGCCAGGATGGCGCTGAAGCTGGGTTTTCAATACGGCTTCGGCCTGTGCGGGTTGGCCAAAGCGGCGATGGGCTGCCGCCAGCTGCAAGGCGATCTCGGTGTTGTCCGGTGCCAGACGCTGAGCCTGCTGCAGCTCGGAGATGGCGCGCTGGCCATCGCCGCGCGCCATGGCCTCATACGCCTTGTCGATCCGGGGGTAGACCTGAAAGCGCTGTCTGGGAGTGATATCCGGACCTAGATCCACCGTCTGCGCCAGACCATCGTATGGGGTGGCGCATGCCAGGGAAAGAACCAGAATAGGACGAGAAAGCTTCATATATTGGCACCTAAGCAGCAACAGACACGATCGGGGCGGCATCAAGGCGGCGCAAAAGTTGCGCCATGGTGACCTGCAGCTGTTGCTGCAGTCGTAGTGCTTCATCCAGCGTTGCCTGTGTCAACGCCCCCTGGTTCACCAGGAACAGGCCCAGGCTGTCGTCGCTTTGCTCCTGTCTGAGCAGCAAGGCATTCAGCACGGCCGTGTCGATGCGGCCCAGGGCCTGAAGCACTTCGCCCAGCATCAGCTGCCGCGACACATAGAATTTCCACAGCTCTTTCGCCTGTTCGGCGGATACGCGCTTGCGCTCCACGGCCCAGGCCAGCAGTTCGCGAGCCGGCTCCCCATGCTGTCTTGCATACAGACGCCGCAGCTCGACCGTGACCTCTCCCTTGGGGGCAATGAGGTAGCGCACAGGCCTCTCCAGCTTGCGCTCCAGGGCCGCGTGCGAGACCGGGTCTATGACCGACTCGCTGGCCAGGACCAGCGTCTTTCCCTCCTCGCGCAGCGGCACCACGCTGTAATGCAGTGCCAGATGTGGCGGCAGCAGCGCCGCGATCTCGTCGGGGATCAGGGGCTCTCCCAGAAACTCCCAGGAAACGCCAGCTTGCTGGGCCACTGCAGCGGCCAGCTGTGCGGTGCTGATCAGGTCCTTGTGCACCAGCGCACTGCCCAGGCGCAGGCCGGGAGTGGGGCGCAACAGCGCTTCCTGCAACTGGCTCTCGGTCAAGGCGCCTTGGGCGATCAGTATCTGTCCCAGGGGCTGGCGCAGTCGGGGTCCCTCTCCCAGCATGGGGAAGTCATGGTCGGTCTTGGCCCAGGCCATGCGCCGGATATCCTTGGCCTGCAGCGCCTGGGCGATGGCCCGCCAGTTGGCCAGAAAGTTCACTAAATTGCCCCATAGCAGGCGCGGAAGCGACATCAATCCCTGGACGACGCCGTAGTAGCTGGTGACGAAGAACATGCGCTGGGCAATGCGGTTGAGCATCAGCACGAAGTTCGCGGCCAGCAGCGCATACAGCCACCAGTCACCCTGGAAGATGGAGAGAAACCGGTAGCTGTCCGGTACCAGGCGCTGGTAGAGCCAGATGGCAATCAGCTGCATCGCCAGCAGCATGGCCAGAAAGCTGGCGAAATTGGTGAGAGCTCCCTTGCGGTCACGCCAGAGAAAATAGTTCAGCACGCCGCTCTTGGTCCAGCGCAGGGTCTTGAAGCCCTGGATCACGATGCCCGTGATCCAGCGGGACTTCTGTCGCACCGCCGCATTCAGCGTATCGGGGAAGAACTCCCGCACGCAGATGACGCTGGCTTCGCGCGCGCTGCGCCCGGGGCGGCGTGGCTGGTCAGGGTCGGCAGGCTGGTCCGCATCGTGCACGGGAAAGCGCACGAAGATCTCGCGCATACCCAGCTGCTTGAGCCGGAAACCGATGTCGTAGTCCTCGGTCAGGCTCTGGGTGTCGAAGGCCACGCCGTCGCCCATCTCCAGCAGCGCCGTGATGGCGCGGCGGCTGAAGCAGGTGCCGACCCCGGCGCTGGGCACCTGACCCACCAGGGCCTCGCGCACCACGATGTCCTTGGCATGCAGCTCGGCAAACTCGTCCAGATAATGCCCGCCGGTGAACTCGCGCAGCGGCCGCTCCAGGGGGTAGACCGGCAGCTGGATCAGATCCTTGCGATCCACGAGAAAGTTGAACAGTCTCAGCTCCAACCTGGACAGCACGTCTTCCGAGTCGTGAAGGATGAAACCTGCAAACTCGATGCCCGAGCGCTGCTCGAACTGGAAGATGGCATCGAGCACGTTGTTGAGGCAGTCGGCCTTGCTGGTCGGCCCGGGGCGTGCGCAGACCACGCTGTGCACATTCGGGAAATGGGCTCTGACCTGCTCCACATCGGCGTGGGTCTGGGGGTCGTTGGGGTAGGTGCCGATGAAGATGTGGTAGTTCTCATAGTCCAGCGTGGTTGCCGCCAGCTGCGCCATCTTGCCGATCACGCCATGCTCCTGCCAGGCGGGCACCATGATGGCCAGCGGCTTCTCGTCCACCCCGAGCAAGGCCTTGTGATTCATCTGCTCATGGCGCGAGTACACGGTCAGTGCACGCCAGGTGCGCCGCCCCCAGTAAAAGAGGTCGATGAACAGATCGTCCAGTCCGCTGATGAAGATCACTACCGCAATGACGATGGCGATGCTCTTGAGGACATAGAGGTATCCGGTGAACAGGTCAAGCCAGGACATGAGGCGTCCTTTCTGCGGCTTTCTGTGCCAGGTCAGCTTGATCAGGCCTCAGCATCTGGTGCAGTCTTTTTACGGTGCGCTGTGCTGCAGTCCCGTCACCAAACGGGTTGCTGCTGGCCTGCATGCTCCGGTAGGCAGCATCGTCATGCATCAGGTGGCGCACGGACTGAACGATCCTGCTTCTGTCAGCCCCAACCAAGGCGGCGCAACCGGCTTCCAGAACCTCGGGACGCTCGGTCTCGTCGCGCAAGACCAGCACAGGTACCTTGAAGGTCGGCGCCTCCTCCTGCAGTCCGCCGGAATCGGTCAGCACCAGCCAGGCATCGGCCAGGGCCTGCTGCATGGCCAGGTAATCCAGCGGTTCTGTCAGCTTGACATTGGGCAGTCCGCCCAGCAGCCGGTATACGGGCTCCTTGACCACCGGATTGAGGTGGACCGGAAACAGCACCGGCATCTGGGGAAACTCGCGCGCGATATCGGCAATGGCTTCGCACACATGGTCCACATCGGGGCCCCAGTTCTCTCGCCTGTGCATGGTCACCAGGATATGGCCTCGGCCCTGCATGCGGCGATGGATGTGGTGATGCTGGCTGGCCCAGAGCTGGGCGTCGACGACGGTGTTGCCGGTGAGCTCGATTTTTTCCTTGCCCACGTTTTCGCGCTCCAGTGCCTGCTGGGCTCTGAGGGTGGGGGCCAGATGCAGGCTGGCGATGCGCCCTATCATCTGCCGCAGGCCTTCTTCCGGAAAAGGTCGGTGCAGGTTGTAGGTGCGCAGGCCGGCCTCGACATGGACGACGGGCACCTTGAGGTAGAAGCCGGCCAATGCCCCCTGAAACGCGCTTTCTGTGTCGCCCTGCACGATCACTGCCTCACAGCTCGTATCCGTGAGCACGGACTCCAGTTGAGTCCGGCAGCCTGTAGCGAATTCCAGCAGTGAGCTTCCTTGCCTTTGCAGTACATGATCGGGCTGGATATGAAAGCAATCCAGCATTTGCGCGGCCATGTCGCCATGCTGGCCGGTGTGCAGCCAGATGGGGCGCGCCCAGTGCGTCTGTTTCAGTGCGTGATAGACAGGGGCCAGCTTGATGATTTCGGGCCTGGTCCCGGACACGATGAGCAACTGCACGATGTCTGGCTTGGCGTGAAGAGCCTCGGAGTCCTGATTCATTGCGTTCTCCCTTTGAGTCAATTGGTATCAGACGTTCTTCATTCGTACCTGCTCAAAATCATCTTTCACGCGCTGCTTCGGGTATGTCAGCCAGCTCCTCATGCTGGTCGCCATCGGTGCCGGCTTTGTCTGCAGCATGAGCGGCGCGACCGCATCAACGGGCTAACCGTCTCTGGCAGCCGTGACCAGTCGCTCGGCACAGCGACTGGCCTGATCGCCATCCTGCGCTTCCACCATCACATGCAGCAGCGGCTCCGTGCCGCTGTGACGAACCAGCACACGCCCGGTAGAGCCCAGCTCGGCCTCGACCTGTGCCTGCACTCGTGCCAGCAAGGCATTGCTGCGCCAATCCCGGTCTGGCGACCAGTGCACATTGAGCAAGGCCTGGGGGTAGAGCTGCACCGGCAGCAGCCATTGCGACAGCGTGCGGCCGGTGCGCACACAGGCTTGCAATATCTGCAGGGCATTCACCAGACCGTCGCCCGTGCTGTGCCGATCCAGTATCAGCAGATGGCCTGACCCCTCGCCGCCGAAGGTCCAGCCCCTGCGGCTGAGTTCCTCAAGCACATAGCGGTCGCCGACCTTGGTGCGCATGAAGTCCACATCCAGCACCCCGAATGCCCGTTCCACCGCCATATTCGTCATCAGCGTGCCCACGGCGCCCGCAATGCTCTCGTCATGCTCCAGGCGGTCGGCGACGATCAGGTACAGCAACTCGTCCCCGTTATAGAGCCGCCCGGCGGCATCGACGACCAGCAGGCGATCCGCATCGCCATCCAGGGCAATGCCGAAATCTGCACCGCAACCGGAAACTGTCGTGGCCAGGAGCTCCGGATGTGCGGCTCCGGCCCCCTGGTTGATATTCATGCCATCGGGAGCGCAGCCTATGGCCACCACTTCGGCCCCGAGTTCATGCAAGACCATGGGCGCTATCTGATAGGCCGCACCATGGCCGGCATCGACCACGATCTTCAGTCCTCGCAAGGTGAATGCATGGTCGCAAGTGCTCTTGCAAAACTCGATATAGCGACCGGCGGCGTCTTCCAGGAGCTGGGTCTTTCCGAGTGCGATCGCCGGGACCCAATGCGGCTCATCGAGCAGCATTTGCTCGACTGCTACCTCCCAGACGTAGGGCAGCTTGGTGCCTTTGGCACTGAAGAATTTGATGCCGTTGTCCTCGAAGGTGTTGTGGCTGGCGCTGATGACCACTCCCAGGCTGGCCCGCAAGGCCCGCGTGAGATAGGCCACCCCCGGTGTAGGCAGCGTCCCAAGCAGCACCACATCCGCGCCAGAGGAATTGAAGCCTGACACCAAGGCGCTTTCGAGCATATGCCCTGAGATGCGCGTGTCCTTGCCGATCAGCACCGTCGGGCGCTCTTCGTTGCGATGAAGCATTCGTCCGACGACATGGGCGAGATGCAGAGCGAAGTCCGGCGTGATGGGGAAATACCCAGCCCGCCCACGGATTCCGTCGGTACCGAAATATTGGCGTCTCATATCCATGATGATCACCTGTGCCTCAATACAGTCATCGAACGGGATGGGTTTCCGGGTTCGGTCAATTATTTAGGGATGCAACACTGTCACAGTATTAAAAACTATTGATTTATTTTTTTCATAGTTTCACTAGCAAAAACAATCCGAACAAGAAAGCAGCGTAAAAAGAAACATCTTTTTACGCTATGAATATTTGGATTCCGAATTGGGGTTTTATACACAATATTTAAGGTATTTCGCTTCCCGGGCGAGACTGCTTTGCATTGCTGTCAACCCTGACATCAGGCAGCTTGCCGAAGCATAGTCTGCAATAGCTTTGCTTGTCATTCAGACGTGTGCCGCTCTCGGCAGTGCAGCTTCTCGCAGGTGTGGAGGCCGCGCATTGAGAATATCAGTGCCTTTACTTTGGGATCGCCAGTGGCATGCCTGCTCAGGAGTGGGCGATGGTCCTATGTGCGACCATTAATCGCAGCCGGAATATTGATCAAGGAAGGAATTGCGGCTGAAAACAATAAATCCTGAAGCCTGCTCTGTGTTTGCTGTTATTCAATTGGGAGCGCAGGGATTTTGTGCCGCTTTATGTATAGGGGCTGCTGCTCAGTTGAAACGTTTCAAATCGAGCAGGTTTGACTCGCGATGCGATGGCTGTGGCCGGGTGGCAATGCCATGGCAGCGGCAAGGGGGCGCCGTCGGCAGATGCCCTGGGCAGCGGCGATGCCGTGGTATCTTTGGCCTCCTTGTTCGTAGATATTCCGAGACTGGTCCATGCTTGCCAAACGCATCATTCCCTGCCTTGACGTGACCGGCGGCCGCGTGGTCAAGGGCGTCAATTTTCTGGAGCTGCGCGATGCGGGCGACCCGGTGGAAATTGCCGCACGCTACAACGCCCAGGGTGCGGATGAGCTGACTTTTCTGGACATCACGGCCACCAGCGATGGTCGCGACCTGATCCTGCCCATCATCGAGGCCGTGGCTTCGCAGGTCTTTATTCCGCTGACCGTGGGCGGTGGCGTGCGCAGCGTCGAAGATGTGCGCCGCCTGCTCAATGCCGGAGCCGACAAGACCAGCTTCAACTCCGCCGCCATTGCCAACCCGGACACCATCAATGCCTGCAGCGACAAGTACGGCGCGCAATGCATCGTGGTGGCTATCGACGCCAAACGCCGCACGCCAGAGGACGAGCAGCGCATCGGCCCCGGCGGCACACCCATGGGGCCGGGCTGGGATGTGTACAGCCATGGCGGGCGCAAGAACGTGGGGCTGGACGTGGTGCGCTGGGCCGAGGAGATGGCCAGGCGTGGTGCCGGCGAGATCCTGCTGACCAGCATGGACAAGGACGGCACCAAGAGCGGCTTCGATCTGAAGCTCACGCGTGCCGTGGCCGATGCCGTGGCCGTGCCCGTGATCGCATCGGGCGGTGTCGGCAATCTGGAAGATCTGGCCGATGGCGTGACCATTGGCGGCGCCGATGCCGTGCTGGCCGCCAGCATCTTCCACTACGGTGAATACACCGTGCAGCAGGCCAAGGAATGCATGCGCGCACGTGGCATTCCCGTGCGTTTATAAGATTATTTTGAGAGCAGCTTGCGCAGGCTACAAGCGGCTTTCCGTATGTTTTGTGGTTGAAATTGTTTGTCAGCCTGCGCTGGCAGCTATACAAAACAAAGGTCTGCAATGAGCTGGCTCGATCAAGTCAAATGGGATGCGCAGGGGCTGGTGCCCGTGATTGCACAGGAGCAAAGCAGCGGCGACGTGGTCATGTTCGCCTGGATGAACCGTGAGGCACTGGAGAAGACCGCCGAGCTCGGGCGTGCCGTCTACTTCAGCCGCTCGCGCAACAAGCTGTGGTTCAAGGGCGAGGAGTCCGGCCATGTGCAGACCGTGCATGAGATGCGCATCGACTGCGACAACGACGTGGTTTTGCTCAAGATCACGCAAGAGGGGCATGATCCCGGTATTGCCTGCCATACCGGTCGCCACTCCTGCTTCTACAGCGTTTTCAAGGACGGACAGTGGCTGGCTGTCGATCCGGTCTTGAAAGATCCTGCTTCCATCTATAAATAAAGTCATGTCTGAACAAAACACCGCGTCGGTCGAGGGCGCACTGGCCCGTCTGGCTGCCGTGATCGAAAGCCGCAAGGTCGCCAACGGTGGCGATCCCGAAAAAAGCTATGTCGCGCGCCTGCTGCACAAGGGGCCCGATGCCTTTCTGAAGAAGATCGGCGAAGAGGCAACCGAAGTGGTCATGGCCGCCAAGGATGTCGATCATGGCGCGGACAAGGGCAAGATCCTCTATGAAGTGGCGGATCTGTGGTTTCACTCCATGATTGCGTTGTCGCACTACGGATTGACACCCGCAGAGGTGGTGGCCGAGCTGGAGCGCCGCGAGGGCACCAGCGGTCTGGAGGAAAAAGCCCTGCGCAAGGCCCAGGAACGCGCTGCTCAGGAAGGGGCGGCCAAGCAATAAGGAGGAAGCGCATGAATGACGATCGCGACATCATCGATGTAAACAGCAGCGGCTCTGCCGAGGTCGAGGGCTTGAAGGCCTGGGGCTGGGTCAGCTATCTGCTGCACCTGATCGTGGCCGTGGCCGCAGTGCTGCCGGGCGCGCAGGTCAGTGTGCTGCTGTTGCTGATTGCAGTCGTCATCGATCTGGTCAAGCGCGACGATGCGCGCGGCACCTGGCAGGAGAGCCATTTCTCCTGGCGCCTGCGCAGCGTGCTCTGGGCCATCGTGCTCTATGCCGTGACCTTCCCGTTCTTCCTGCTGGGCCTCTTGATCTTCAACCCCGCCTGGGTGCTGATCTCCATCTGGTTCCTCTACCGCATCGTCAGCGGCATGATCGCCATGAACAAGAATCGTGCGATCCAGCCCTGAGCAGAACTTGCCAGACACCCAAGCCCCTGCTTTACGGCCGGGGCTTTTTTGTTTTTGCAAGCGGTTTTGCTGCACTGCAACAGATTCGGAACGGCAGGCTGACACGGGTGCCGGGCCTGTGCAATGCTCGCAGTGCTGGATAAGCTGCGGAAATTGCGCAGATTCGCTGGATATGTCCGCTGTGCGTTCGTAGCGACAGTTCCAAGCCCCTTACCTGGTTCCTCAACCTTCACAGGATCGTGCCATGGCTGCAGAGACTTCCCATACCCTCAACCTGGCCCTGCAAGGTGGGGGATCGCATGGTGCGCTGACCTGGGGCGTGCTGGATGCATTGCTCGACGATGACGGCCTGATCTTCGAAGGCATCAGCGGCACCAGCGCCGGTGCCATGAATGCCGTGGCGCTGGCCCATGGCTTCGCGCAGGCGGCCGCGCAGGAAAAAAAGGTGGACGATGCCCGTTACCTGGGGCGGCAGCTGGCGCGCCAGTCTCTGCGCGAGCTGTGGGAGGGCGTGGGCACCATGGGCAGCGTGGGCAAGATGTTCTGGGCCGCGCCGTTGCCGGGCAGCAAGCAGTTCATGGGCGTGCTCAACCAGTTTCTGTCGCCCTATCAGACCAATCCACTCAATATCAACCCGCTGCGCCAGTTGCTCACCCGGGTGGTGGACTTCGAGATGCTGGCGCATCCCGAGCACCCCAGCGTGGTGCCCAAACTTTTCATCTGCGCCACCAATGTGCGCACGGGCGCCGGCAAGATCTTCAAGGGCGAGCAGGTGACGGCAGACGCCATCATGGCTTCGGCCTGCCTGCCGCAGCTGTTCAAGGCGGTGGAGATTGACGGAGAGTGCTACTGGGACGGCGGGTTTTCGGGCAATCCGGCCCTGTATCCGCTGATCTACGAGACCAGGAGCCGGGACATCCTGCTGGTGCAGATCAATCCCAAGGAGTCCGATGTCTCGCCCGATACGGCACGCGAGATCATGGACCGCATGAACGAAATAACCTTCAACGCCAGCTTGCTGGCCGAGCTGCGGGCCATCGAGTTCGTGGTCAAGCTGCTGGAGCAAAAGCGCCTGGACCCCGAGCGCTACAAGCATGTGCTGATGCACCGCATCGATGGCGGCTCGGTGCTCAAGCCCTTTGGCGCCTCGAGCAAGGTGCGCGCAGACATGGGCATGGTGCGCAAGCTGTTCGAGCTGGGGCGCGAGCGCGGCCAGCAATGGCTGCAGCTCAACCGCGAGCACCTTGGCGTCAAGCAGACGCTGCGATTCAACGAGAATAAGGGGTAGCCTCCGCAGGGGGCGACGCCATTGCCTGCTTTCTGGCTTCCCGGGTCATGGGCAGGGCGCCCGGAGTACCGAACCGTAGAGATACAAGAGACCATGCACGACCACGACCACGACCACGACCACGACCACGACCACGATCACGATCACGATCACGATCACGACGCCAATTGCATTTTCTGCCGCATCGCCAAGGGGGAGATTCCTTCGCGCAAGGTGTATGAGGACGAGGAACTGTTCGCCTTTCATGACATTCACCCGGGTGCGCCCGTGCACTTCCTGGTGATTCCCAAGAAGCACATCCGCTCCATGGCCCAGGTTGGTGCCGAGGATGCACCCCTGCTGGGCCGCATGATGGCGCTGGCGCCAAAACTGGCGATGGAGCAGGGCTGCAACCCTTATCCCGATGGCGGTTTCCGCATCGTGGTCAATACCGGCAGCGAAGGCGGCCAGGAAGTGCACCATCTGCACCTGCACGTCATGGGCGGCCCGCGCCCCTGGCTCAAGGGCTGATCAGGCGCAGGCGAGGGCTGCACACGGCGATAGAGCCGTGCGTTGCAGGCTTTTTGGGTGATTGATTCGTATCTGTCACAAGCCCCGTCTAAAATGGTTTGCAATTTCTAGGAGATTCTCATGGGCTCGTTTTCTATCTGGCACTGGGCGATCGTGCTGCTCATCGTGGTTCTGGTGTTCGGCACCAAGAAGCTCAAGAACATCGGCTCCGACCTGGGCGGTGCCGTCAAGGGCTTCAAGGACGGCATGAAGGACGGCGCGACTGACGCCGACGCCAACGCTGCAGCCGGCCAAGTGGCCAACCAGCAGGCCGCCGAAAAGGCCACCATCGACGTGGAAGCCAAGCAAAAGAGCTGATCGCGGCAGGACTGACATTTAGATGTTTGATATTGGCCTGTCCAAAATGGCGCTGATCGGTGCCGTGGCCCTGGTGGTCATCGGTCCCGAGAAGTTGCCGCGCGTGGCCCGCATGGTGGGCACCTTGCTTGGCAGGGCACAGCGCTATGTGTCCGACGTCAAGGCCGAGGTCAACCGCTCCATGGAGCTCGATGAGCTGCGCAAGATGAAGGACACGGTCGAGACCGCCGCGCGGGACGTGGAGTCCAGCATGCGCAATCAGGCCTCCGATCTTGAAAAGGATTGGAGCGATGCGACCAAGGATCTGCGCGACGACTCGAACATGACTTCGGCTTCGTCCTTCGGCTCCTATGACGCGGAAGGTGGCTACACAGGTCTGGATACGCACAGCAGCGTGGTGCCCAGCTATCGCCATCCGCGCAAGAACTGGCGCGTCAAGCGCGGTGCCGTGCCCCAGTGGTACAAGGCCCGTGCGGGGGTACGCAGCAAGGTCCAGTCGGGCGCGGCACGCGTGGCGCGCTTTCGCCCCAAGAAGTTCCATTGAACATGCAGCTCAGCAGCCTGCCGGCCGCAAGGTCGGCCATGGCCGGCCCCAGTGGGCCGGCTTGGCTGCCCGCATGTCGCTCTTTGCCCGTGATCCGCGGGCGTTGTTGTTTCTCAAGCGTGTGGAGCCGATCGGGCTCCGACGCGGTTTTGCACCATGTCCGAACCCTCTAAAGAAGACGAACTCGCCGGCACGGAGCAGCCGTTTGTCCAGCACCTGATGGAGCTGCGTGATCGCCTGCTCTACAGCCTGTATGGCGTTTTGATCGGCGTCGGGCTGCTGATGTTCTGGCCGGGCCCTGATGGCCTGATCGACTTCATCGCCCTGCCCATCAAGGAGCACATGCCGCCCGGCGCCAAGCTGATTGCGGTGGGCGTTTTCTCGCCCTTCTTCGTGCCGCTCAAGGTGTTGATGATGGTGGCCGTGCTGCTGGCGCTGCCCTGGATCATGTACCAGATCTGGGCCTTTGTGGCGCCGGGCCTGTACAGCCACGAGAAGAAGTTCGCCCTGCCGCTGATCATGTTCGGCAGCCTGCTGGCCTACGCCGGCATTGCCTTCGTGCAGTTCTTTGTGCTGGGCAATATGTTCAAGTTCATCCAGCACTTCACGCCGGCCAGCGTGGCGGCCACGCCCGACATCGCCTCGTATGTGGAAGCGATTCTGTCGCTCTACATCGCTTTTGCGGCGGCCTTTCAGGTGCCCATCGTGGTGATGCTGCTGGTGCGCTTTGGTCTGGTGGAGATCGAGAAGCTCAAGGCCTTCCGCGGCTATTTCGTGGTGCTGGCCTTTGTGATTGCTGCTGTCATCACGCCGCCCGATGTGATTTCCCAGCTGGCCCTGGCCTTGCCCATGTGCCTGCTCTACGAGATCGGCATTCTGGGAGCCGGCTGGTTCAGCCGGGTATCGCGTGCGCCCGATGCCGAGGAAGGCACAGGCACGGAAGTGGAGAAATCCACGGACGGCCACTGATCTTCGCCCCGACCTCCTGCAAAGCCCTTGAAGCAATTCAAGGGCTTTTGTTTTGATGGCTACCGGTGCTTTTTCCATCGGCGCTTTAGCCATTTTTCTTGACGAGTCCTGTTGGAGAAGTGGTGTCTGGCCCGGCCGGAGCATGAAAAAAGCCAGCGACTAGCGCTGGCTTGTGGGCTCAATGACACTGCACTCAGCGTCGTGGGCGGCTCTGCTGCTGCAGGGTGCTGGCTGCAGGGCGGGCACCCGGAGTGATGTTCAGCACCACTTCGCTGTCGCCGCGGCGCACATCGAACTTGGCGGCTTCGCCGGGCTTGAGCGAGGCCACGGCCGTCAGCAGTTCGGAGACATTGCGGGTCGCAGTCTCGCCCACCTTGACGATCACGTCGCCAGGGCGCATGCCGGCCTGGGCGGCGGGGCCGGCCTGCAGCACGCCGGTGATGATGACGCCGGCATCGGCCTTGACGCCAAAGGTCTCGGCCAGCTCGGGCGAGAGCTCGTTGGGTTCCACGCCGATCCAGCCGCGCGTGACCTTGCCGTCCTTGACGATGCCGTCCAGCACCATCTTGGCTGTGGAGACGGGAATCGCGAAACCGATGCCCATGCTGCCGCCCGAGCGCGAGTAGATGGCCGTGTTGATGCCCAGCAGATTGCCGTTGGCATCCACCAGCGCCCCGCCGGAGTTGCCCGGGTTGATGGCAGCGTCGGTCTGGATGAAGTTCTCGAAGGTGTTGATGCCCAGCTGGCTGCGGCCCAGAGCGCTGATGATGCCGCTGGTCACGGTCTGGCCCACGCCGAAGGGGTTGCCGATGGCCAGCACGCGGTCGCCCACGGCGACCTGATCGGAGTTGCCCAGCACGATGACGGGCAACTTGTCGAGCTCGATCTTGAGAATGGCCAGATCGGTCTCTGGGTCTGTGCCTATGATCTTGGCCTTGGCCTGACGACTATCGGTCAGCGTGACCTCGATATCGTCGGCGCCTTCCACCACATGGTTGTTGGTGAGGATGTAGCCATCTTGACTGATGATGACGCCGCTACCCAAACCAGATTGCTCTTGCGGACCCTGATCGCCAAAGAAGAACTGGAACCAGGGATCGTTGGCGCGCGGGTGGCGAACCGCCTTGCTGGTGTTGATGCTGACCACGGCGGGCGAAGCCTTGCGCGCGGCAGGCGCAAAGCTGCCGGGAGCGACTTCACCAGCCGGAGTGGATGGAGCCTGCAGCAGCGAAACACCGGCACTGCTGCGGATGTTTCCGCGCTGAAGCCATGTGGGCTGTAGGGTAGCCACTACAAAATAGATAGCCACCAGTACGGTGACGACCTGCGAAAACAGCAACCAGGTGCGTTTCATGTAATGCGTATAGGTAGTGAGGGGAACAAGCCCACATTGTGAAGCATGGCTGCACCGGGCGTCGAAGCGAACATTTGCTTGCACGCAATTGCTTAACGCAAAGCTTTGCAGATTGCAGGAGCGATGGCTATAGGACTGCAGGCATCTGTAGTTTTGCGCGGCCAGGAGCTATGAGTGAAAACCCTAGAATGTTTTTTCGACTGCGCTTACGCCGCCGTTACTGAAGTGACTGCCCACAAGGTGCTCATATTCGGTCTGGTGTGGCTTTGTATCTGAAGCCCGCCGCAATCGGTCTGCCACTGCACGTTGACCCGTGATCAGCGGCCTTATCCGCGCTGTCCTGCTGTTCGATCTAGGAAACACCATGACTACGCTTGACCACGCTGCATCGGCTGACACGCCGGCTGCAGCGACGAATCGTCTCCTGAACCGGGAGGACTACAAGACCCTGGGCTTATCGGCCCTGGGCGGAACGCTGGAGTTTTATGACTTCGTGGTGTTCGTCTTTTTTGCCAATGTGATTGGCAGTCTGTTCTTTCCTGCTTCGCTGCCGGAGTGGATGCGCCAGCTGCAGACTCTGGGCATTTTTGCGGCCGGCTATCTGGCGCGCCCCATCGGCGGCATCTTGATTGCCCACTTCGGCGACATCCTGGGCCGCAAGAAGATGTTCACGCTGTCGGTGTTCCTGATGGCCGTGCCCACCCTGGTCATCGGCCTGCTGCCGACTTATGAAACCATCGGCCTGGCCGCTCCCATCCTGCTGCTGCTGATGCGCGTGATGCAAGGTGCTGCCATCGGCGGTGAAATGCCCGGTGCCTGGGTGTTCGTGGCCGAGCATGCTCCCCAGAAGCGTTACGGCTTTGCGATCGGCGCACTGACCTCCGGCATTACCGGCGGCATTTTCCTGGGCTCCATCATCGGGGTCTGGCTCAACAGCACCTACAGCCAGGGCGAGATCCACGACTGGGCCTGGCGTCTGCCCTTCATTCTGGGCGGTGTCTTCGGTCTGGTGTCGGTGTATCTGCGCAAGTTCCTGCACGAGACCCCCATCTTCCAGGAGTTGCAGGCCCGCAAGGCCGCTGACCGCGAACTGCCGATCAAGACCATCTTGCGCGACCACCGCGAAGCCTGTGTTGTCGTGGCGCTGATGACCTGGGTGCTGTCCACGGCGATCGTGGTGGTGATCCTGTTCACGCCGGCCTATCTGCAAAAGGTGTTCCACATCGAGCCTGCCATGGCCCTGAAGGCCAATGCCGTGGCGACCGTGACGCTGACCATCGGCTGCGTGTTCTGGGGCTGGCTGTCCGACAAGATCGGCA
This sequence comes from Comamonas testosteroni ATCC 11996, assembly GCF_000241525.1. Classification (GTDB taxonomy): domain Bacteria; phylum Pseudomonadota; class Gammaproteobacteria; order Burkholderiales; family Burkholderiaceae_C; genus Comamonas; species Comamonas testosteroni. The sequence continues at coordinate 119,601 of NZ_AHIL01000012.1, read as the reverse complement.
CCAAGCTGACCATGCTCATCGGCTGGGGCGGCATGACGGCCACTGCCTATCTGTTCTATCTGAACCTGCCCGGCAACGAGGCATCGCTGATCTGCAACTATGCGACCGTGGGCTTCTTCGTGGGCTCCATCTCGCTGCTGCCTGTGGTGGGCGTGCGGGCCTTCCCGCCTGAAGTGCGCTTCACCGGTCTGTCCTTCTCCTACAACATGGCCTATGCCGTGTTTGGCGGCCTGACCCCGATGCTGGTGTCCGTGTGGCAGCAGGTGGATGTGATGGCTCCTGCCCACTATGTGGCGGCCATGGGCGTGCTGGGCATGGCCATGGGCTTCTGGCCGCTGGCCTGCAAGGGCTGGCAGCCGCGCAAGGCGTGAGTCTGCACAGACGGATGAAAAAGGCAGTCAGCAGTGGCTGCCTTTTTTTTCACTGCTCGCGCGTTTGCGGCGGCGCGGCTGTATGACCTGTGCCGACACGGCGCTCAGCACCATGTCGGCAAAGGCGCTGCCGCCCGCCGATATATGGTTGCGCATGGCCTCGGCAGCGACTTCGCTGTGGCCCGCCAGAATGGCGGCCACCACGGCTTCATGCTCGGCCTGGGAGTGCAGCAGCCGCTCTGGCTTTTCGAACATCTTGCTGCGGTACGGTGCGACCCGGAGTCTGGCCTCGCGGGTTTGCTCGACGATAAAGGTGTTGCCGCTGGATTGATATATCAGATCATGCAGCCTGGCATTCGCTTGCTCATAGGCTATCGAATCGGCCTTCTGGGCATGGGCCGCAGTCTGCGCGAGAGCTGCCTGCAACTGCGCTCTCTGCTCGGCATTGATGCGCCGGGCCGCTAGGCGCGCCAGCACGCCTTCCAGCTCGGCAAGCCCCTCCATCATCGCGACCAGTTCGCGGGGATCGAGATGGCGTACATAAATGCCCACGCGCGGAAGAATGCTCACCATCCCCTTGGCGGACAGCAGCAGCAAGGCCTCGCGGACCGGCGTGCGCGAAGCCTGGAAGCGCTCGCACAGTGCCTGCTCGTCGATGGCAGCGCCGGGCAGCAGCGCGCCGTTGCGCAGATCCTGCTCCAGCGCCAGGCGGATGCGGTCCTGCATGCTGGGTGCGTCTAGGGTTTCTTCCCTTGGTGAAGATTTGAGGTTCATTGTTCAATATTAGATATATCTATTTATATGTCTGATACGCATGAATCCAAGGCTGCACTACCAAGACCATATCGCAACCATTACTCTCCAGCGTCCCACGGTGGCAAACCGCCTGGCGCCCGATGACTTGCCGGTGCTCATGGAATCCATCCAGAGCGTCAATCGCAGAAAGGATGTACGGGTGCTGGTACTGCGTAGCGAAGGCAAGTATTTCTGCAGTGGCTACGATATATCACAAATCGAAAACAGCCAGAGCGAAGGCAGCAGCTTCGGCGAGATGGTGGACGTGGTGGAGCAGTGCCGTGCGGTGACCATCGCCGCCATCCAGGGCGGCGTCTATGGCGGCGCGACCGATCTGGCGCTGGCTTGCGACTTTCGCGTGGGCTCGATGGCGGCGGACATGTTCATGCCTGCAGCGCGGCTGGGCCTGCATTTCTATGCCTCGGGAATGGAGCGCTATGTCAGCCGCCTGGGACTCGATACCGCCAAGCGCCTGTTCCTGACCGGCGAGCGCCTGGATGCCGAGCAGATGAAAGCCTGCGGCTTTCTGACGCATCTGGCGGCGCCGCAGCAGCTCGACGAGACCGTGGCGGCTCTGGCCGAGACGATCAGCGCAATGGCGCCCCTGGCTTTGTCCGGCATGAAGAAACACCTGAACCTGATTGCAAGTGGTCGCCAAGATCGCGAGGCGATTGCGCGCGACGTGCAGCGCTCGGTCGAGTCCGCGGACCTGCGCGAAGGCGGCCTGGCCTGGCGCGAGAAGCGCGTACCGGTTTTCAAAGGCTGCTAGCGCCTCACTGGCGCCGAAAAAACAACCCTAGCTTCCATCAAGGAGACAAGCATGTTCAAGAAAGCATTGGTATCGGCCTGCCTGCTGAGCGCCAGCGCCCTGGCGCTGGCGGACGCCTACCCGTCGCGCCCCATCACGCTGATGGTGGGTTTTCCGCCCGGCGGCGGTGCCGACGCGGTGGCGCGCATCGTCAGCGAGAAGCTGGGGCGGGTGCTGAACCAGGCGGTGGTGGTGGACAACCGCCCCGGTGCAGGCACGACGATTGCGTCGGATATGGTGGCGCGGGCACCTGCGGATGGCTATACCCTGCTGCTGGGCTCCGCCAATCTCTATGGCACGGACCAGATTCTCTATAAGAGTGCGCGCTATGACGGCGTCAAAAGTTTCACGCCCATCATGCGCTGGAGCGATTCGCCGATGCTGCTGGCGGTGAAAAAGGACTTTCCCGAGAAATCCGTGGCCGGCCTGATAGAGCGGGCGCGCAAGAACCCCGGCAAGCTCAGCTATTCCTCGTCTGGCACGGGCGTGGTCACGCATCTGGCAGGGGCTTCGTTTGCACATGCCGCCGGCATCGACATGCTGCATGTGCCGTTCAAGGGCGGCGCGCCGTCGATTCAGGCCGTGGGTGCGGGCGATGTGGACATGACCTTCGGCACGCCGCCTTCGGTGATGCCCATGGCCGCTGGCGGCAAGCTGCGCATCATGGCCGTGACGACGGCCCAGCGCTCGCAGCTGTTCCCCGATCTGCCGGCCATGCAGGAGTCCGGCATCGATGGGGCGGACTTCACGCTCTGGTTCGGTCTCTACGGGCCGGCCAAGCTGCCCAGGGAGATCACGCAAAAGCTGTTCGAGGCCAGCCGCCAGGCCTTGAGCGACCCGGAAGTCAAGGCCAAGCTCGAAAAGCAGGGCGTCGTGGCCTATCCCTCGGCATCGCCCCAGGAGTTCGAGGCCTGGGCCCAGGCCGACGGCAAGAAGCAAAAAGCCGTGGCCGAGCGCGCCATGGCGGGGCAATGAAGCGGTTTCCAGCAAAGAGAGTTATCCATATGTCTGACATGAACATGTTCGCCGCACTGCGCGCGGCTTTCCCGGCCGATCTGGACGAGGTCGCCATCGAGGCCGTATCGCCCCAGGCTCCGGCCGACGCGCCGCTTCTCTATACCTGGCGCGACCTGGACCGCATGAGCGCACGCATGGCGAATCTACTGGCCTCGCTCGATCTGCCCGCCGCCAGCCGTATCGCGGTGCAGGTGGAAAAATCGGTCGAGGCGCTGATGCTGTATCTGGCCACCTTGCGCGCCGGCCATGTGTTCCTGCCGCTCAACACTGCCTACCAGAGCGCCGAAATCGAATATTTCATCGGCAATGCCGAGCCCGCCGTGGTGGTCTGTACGCCCGCCAATGCGGACTGGGTGGCAAAGGTGGCGGCGGACTGCGGCACTCAGCATGTCTTCACGCTGGGCGAAGCGCAGGACGGCAGCCTGCTGGAGCAGGCGCTGCGCTTCGACGAGGAGCATGCGCCTGTGCCGCGCCAGGCCGACGATCTGGCCGCCATCCTCTACACCAGTGGCACCACAGGGCGCAGCAAGGGAGCGATGCTCTCGCATGGCAATCTGCTCTCGAACGCGCTCATCCTCAAGCAGTACTGGGGCTGGCGCACGCGCGAGCAGGGCGGCGACGTGCTGATCCACGCCTTGCCGATCTTTCATGCGCACGGGCTGTTCGTCGCCATCCATGGCGCGCTGATCAATGGCAGCAAGATCATCTGGATGGCGAAATTCGATGCCAGGGCCGTGATCGCGGCCATGCCGCGCGCCACCGTGTTCATGGGCGTGCCCACGCTGTATGTGCGCATGCTGGCCGAGCCGACGCTGACCAGGGCGGCGGCCAGCCGGATGCGGCTGTTCATCTCGGGCTCGGCACCGCTGCTCATCGAGACCTTTGGCGAGTGGCGCCAGCGCACCGGCCACACCATTCTCGAGCGCTATGGCATGAGCGAGACCATCATGCTTACCTCCAATCCCTACGGTCCCGATGCTCGCCACGGCGGGCAGGACGAGCGCCGCGGCGGCACCGTGGGCTTTGCGCTGCCCGGTGTGGGGGTACGCGTGGCGGGCGACAGCGGCCAGCCGCTGCCCACGGGCGAAGTCGGTGCCATCGAGGTCAGCGGACCCAATATCTTCAAAGGTTATTGGCGCATGCCTGAAAAAACAGCGCAGGAGTTCACTGCAGACGGCTGGTTCAGGACCGGCGACGTCGGCAGGGTGGATGAGCGCGGCTATATCACCATTGTGGGTCGCAGCAAGGATCTGATCATCAGCGGCGGCTACAACGTCTACCCGGCGGAGGTCGAAGGCTTTATCAACGACATGCCCGGTGTGGCTGAGAGCGCTCTGGTCGGTGTGCCGCACCCGGATTTCGGTGAGGTGGGTGTGGCGGTGGTGGTCGCCAGGCCGGGGCATTCGCCCGGCAGCGAGGCGATCGTCGCGCAACTGAAAGCGCAGCTCGCCAACTTCAAGATTCCCAAGCGCTGCTTTGTCGTGACGGAGCTGCCGCGCAATGCCATGGGCAAGGTGCAGAAAAACCTGCTGCGTGACCAGTACCAAAGTCTGTTCACTTGAAAAGCATAGCTGCTGTCGCATGCTGTCCAATATTTTCAGCAATTATCAGTGTTGAAATGCTTGTACGGCATGCGATAGATGCTCCTTACTTTGAAACAATCAGGGTGCGACAATCATGGTCATGATGACCACCCGCCAAGACATGTTGCAGGCCTTCGATGCCTTGCTGCAGCCCGAACGCTTCAAGGACTACGGACCCAATGGCCTGCAGGTCGAAGGCAAGAGCGAGATTCGTCGCATCGTCAGCGGTGTGACGGCCAGCCGCGCCTTGATCGAAGCTGCGATCGAGGCCGGGGCCGATGCCATCTTCGTGCATCACGGCCTGTTCTGGCGCGGCATGGATGGGCGCATCACGGGCTGGCTCAAGGAGCGCATCCGCCTGCTGCTGGCGCATGACATCAATCTGTTTGCCTATCACCTGCCGCTGGATGCCCATGCTGAACTGGGCAACAACGCGCAACTGGGTGCCAGGCTGGGCGCGCAGGGTCAGGCCGCATTCGGCGATCAGAACCTGGGCTGGCTGGCCGATGTGGATTTTGCCGATGCCGCCGCTCTGGCCGAACATGTGCAAGGCGTGCTGGGGCGCAAGGTGACGCTGGCCGGTGCGCAAGAGCGCAGGCCGATTCGCAAGCTGGCCTGGTGTACCGGAGGTGCTCAAGGCTTTTTCGAGTCCGCGATTGCCGCCGGCGCCGATGCCTATATCACTGGCGAGATCTCCGAGCCCCAGATGCATCTGGCGCGAGAGATGGGCGTGAGCTTTATCGCTGCCGGCCATCACGCCACTGAGCGCTACGGCGCGCCTGCCGTGGCGGCCCATGTGGCCCAGGAGTGCGGGCTGGAGCACTGCTTCATCGATATCGACAACCCGGCCTGATCAGTTCCCGGACCTTCGTCTCTCACTTTTGATGGCTGCAAGCACTTGGGAACCGAGGAGCTTGCGGCGCTTTGGATGCCTATGTCCGTCATTGCTTCAACCCAAACCATCGCCATCACCCAGGGCGACTGCGCAGGCATAGGGCCTGAAATCATCGCCAAGGCTTTTCGGGCTGCACCACAGGCCATGCGCGGCTGCTTTGTAGTGGGCGAGTTGCAGACTCTGCGCCGGGCGACAGCGCTGGCAGCCCGGGCCGCCGACGGCGATCAGGCCATCGCCCAGCCCGTGGTGGTGATCGATGAGCCGGGCGAAGCCTGGTCTGTTCCAGAAGGTGCTGTCGCACTGCTGAACCTGCCGGGGCTGGCGGGGCCTCAGCCCTATGGCCAGATTTGCGCAGCGGCCGGGCAGGCCGCTGCGCAATGCGTGGTCTGGGCCGCGCAAGCAGCTTTGCGTGGCGAGATTGCCGCCCTGGTCACGGCGCCCTTGCATAAGGAGGCGCTGCATCTGGCAGGCGTGACTTTCCCCGGGCACACGGAACTCCTGCAGGCCGAGGCGGCCGCCCATGCGGGCGTTTCGCTCGAGCAGATGCCGGTGCGCATGATGCTGGCGAACGACGAGTTGCGCACCGTGCTGGTCAGCATCCATGTCTCGCTGCGCGAGGCCATTGAGGCCGTGACCGGGCCGCAGATCCTGCAGACCTTGCGCATCACGCATCAGGCGCTGAGCAGGAGCCTGGGGCGTGCGCCTCGCATTGCCGTGGCAGGGCTCAATCCGCATGCGGGCGAGGGCGGCATCTTCGGACGTGAAGAAATCGAGATCATTGCCCCAGCGATCTCGGCAGCGCAGGCCGAAGGCATGGATGTGCAGGGGCCGTTTGCGCCGGACACGGTCTTCATGCGGGCGCGAAATACGCCAGATCACCCGGGTGAATTCGATGCGGTGTTGGCGATGTACCACGACCAAGGGTTGATCCCAGTCAAATATTTGGGTGTGGAAAAAGGTGTCAACGTGACCCTGGGTTTGCCGCTGGTGCGCACCAGTCCCGACCATGGCACAGCCTTTGACATTGCCGGCCTGGGCGTGGCCGACGAGGCCAGCCTGCTCGAAGCCGTGCACATGGCCCGCAGTCTGGCGAGCTGACGCTTGCTCAGCGGCGGCTCAGTGCGTTGGCCGTCCGGATGCATGCACGGCATGCGCTCCCATGAAAAAAGCCTGCCGGGCCGGCAGGCTTGCAGTCATCAGACCTGAAGGATCTCAAGCCTTGCGATTGAGGCTGTCGCGGATCTCGCGTAGCAGCTGAATGTCTTCAGGGGTAGCGGGTGCTTGCTCCGGTGCCGCAGGTGCCTCGCGCTTGAGGCGGTTGATCTGCTTGACCATCATGAAAATGATGAACGCCAGAATCACGAAATTCACGGCAACCGTGATGAAGTTGCCGTAGGCAAACACAGGAATGCCGGCTTTTTTCAGTGCATCCAGAGTACGAGGAACTCCCTCGGGCATGGTGCCCAGAACGACGAACAGGTTGGAGAAATCCAGCTTGCCAAAGAACAGGCCCACCAGAGGCATGATGAGGTCGTTGACCACGGAGTCAACGATTTTCCCGAACGCGCCGCCGATGATCACGCCCACGGCCAGATCCATGACGTTTCCCTTGATTGCGAACTCACGGAATTCTTGCATCATGCCCATAAGCAGTTCCAGTCACTAAGAGTTTGAGATAGCGCAGTATTGCGTGACTTTGGCGGTTGTCAACGTCGGACTGGGGCTGGAATAACCATAACCCCACCGCTAGAATTTGCAGTTGACCCCAAATCAAGCGATGTACTTCGAGGAAATCCATGAGTGACTCTCCAGTCGACTCCAGCAAGCGCACGTGGATCATCACGTCAGCATGTGCTGGTGCCGTGGGCGGTATGGCAACGGCCGTCCCTTTTGTGAGCTCCTTCCAGCCTTCTGAAAAAGCCAAAGCAGCAGGTGCTGCGGTAGAGGTGGATATCTCCAATCTCAAGGATGGTGAGAAGCTCACCGTCGAGTGGCGTGGCAAGCCGGTGTGGATCATCAAGCGCACACCCGAGCAGCTCAAGGACCTGCCTGGCCTCGATGGCGAACTGGCGGACCCGAAATCGGCGCGTCATCCCGAAGAGTTCACGCCTCCCTATGCGCAAAATGAAGCGCGCTCCATCAAGCCTGAAATCCTGGTAGTCGTGGGCATCTGCACCCACCTGGGCTGCTCACCCACCGACAAGTTCGTTGCCGGGCCCCAGCCTTCGCTGCCCGCAGACTGGAAGGGCGGTTTCCTGTGCCCATGCCATGGCTCCACCTTTGACATGGCCGGCCGGGTGTTCAAGAACAAGCCAGCGCCGGACAACCTGCAGGTGCCGCCACATATGTATCTGTCCGACACCAAGCTGCTGATTGGTGAAGACACCAAGGCAGCCTGAGGGAGACAAGAACAATGGCCCACGAATTCAAGCAAATCGACCCGAACTCCACGACCGGAGCGAAGGCCATGAACTGGCTGGAGAACCGGTTTCCGACGGCATTCGATGCGTACCGCGTCCATATGTCGGAGTACTACGCTCCCAAGAACTTCAACTTCTGGTACATCTTCGGCTCGCTGGCGCTGCTGGTGCTGGTGATCCAGATCGTCACCGGCATCTTCCTGGTGATGCACTACAAGCCCGACGCCGAAAAGGCGTTTGCTTCCGTGGAATACATCATGCGTGATGTGCCCTGGGGCTGGCTGATCCGCTACATGCACTCCACGGGCGCCTCGGCGTTCTTTGTGGTGGTCTATCTGCATATGTTCCGCGGTCTTCTGTACGGCTCTTACCGCAAACCGCGTGAGTTGGTCTGGATCTTCGGCTGCGCCATCTTCCTGGTGCTGATGGCCGAAGCCTTCATGGGCTATCTGCTGCCCTGGGGCCAGATGTCGTACTGGGGCGCCCAGGTGATCGTGAACCTGTTCTCCGCCATCCCCTTTGTCGGTCCCGATCTGGCCTTGCTGATTCGCGGCGACTATGTGGTGGGCGATGCGACGCTGAACCGCTTCTTCAGCTTCCACGTGATCGCCGTGCCCCTGGTGCTGCTGGGTCTGGTCGTGGCGCATTTGCTGGCGCTGCACGATGTGGGCTCCAACAATCCCGACGGTATCGAGATCAAGGGTCCGAATGCGCCCAAGGATGAAAAGGGTCGCCCTCTGGATGGCGTGCCCTTCCACCCTTACTACACGGTGCATGACATCTTTGGCGTGACGGTGTTCCTGTTCCTGTTCTCGGCCGTGGTGTTCTTTGCGCCCGAGTTCGGCGGCTACTTCCTGGAGTACAACAACTTCATCCCTGCCGACCCGCTCAAGACGCCCAATCACATTGCCCCTGTCTGGTACTTCACGCCCTTCTATTCGATGCTGCGTGCCATCACCGGCGAGATGATGTATGTGCTGATCGCCTGCGTGGTGCTGGGTGCCGGCTACGGCATTCTGAAGTCGCGCCTGCCCGGTTTTGCCAAGGGGGCTGTGGCCATCGTGGCGCTGGGTGCCATCGCCATGATGCTGTCCATCGACGCCAAGTTCTGGGGCGTGGTCGTCATGGGTGGTGCGGTCATCATCCTGTTTGCCCTGCCCTGGCTCGATTGCAGCCCGGTCAAGTCGATCCGCTATCGTCCCAGCTGGCACAAATATGTGTATGCAGTGTTTGTGGTGAATTTCGTCGTCCTGGCCTATCTGGGTGTGCAGCCTCCATCGCCGATTGGCGAGAAGGTGTCTCAGGTCGGCACGCTGTTCTACTTCGGCTTCTTCCTGCTCATGCCCTGGTGGAGTCGCTTGGGCGAGACCAAGCCCGTGCCCGAGCGTGTGACCTTCAAGCCTCACTGAAGCAGGAGAGAACAAGAATGAAGAAACTGATTCTGACCCTGGTTGCGGCCCTGGGTATTGCCGGTGCCGCGCAAGCCTCCGAAGGCGGCATCCACTGGGACAAGGCGCCGGTCAACACCAGCGACACGGCATCCCTGCAAAACGGTGCCAAGATCTTTGTCAACTACTGCCTGAGCTGCCACTCCGCTGCCTTCATGCGTTTCAACCGCCTGAAGGACATCGGTCTGACCGATCAGGACATCAAGGACAACCTGTTGTTCTCCACCGACAAGGTGGGCGAGACCATGAAGGCAGCCATCAATCCCAAGGAAGCCAAGGAGTGGTTCGGTGCCAACCCTCCCGATTTGACCGTGATCGCGCGCTCGCGCGCCGGCTCGGGCGGCTCGGGAGCTGATTACCTGTATACCTTCTTGCGTACTTTCTACAGGGATGACACCAAGGCCACAGGCTGGAATAATCTCGCCTTTCCCAGCGTAGGCATGCCGCATGCGCTGTGGGAGCTGCAGGGCGAGCGTCGCGCCATCTTCGAAGAACATGACGACCATGGAACTAAGACCCAGGTCTTCAAGGGTTGGGAGCAGGTGTCTCCTGGCAAGATGAGCGCAGTGCAGTACGATCAGGCAGTTGGCGATCTGGTGAATTACCTGCAATGGATGGGGGAGCCGGCTCAGAACACCCGAACCCGTATCGGGGTGGGCGTGTTGATTTTCCTGGCCTTCTTCATCTTTATCGCTTGGCGCCTGAATGCCGCGTTCTGGAAAGACGTGAAATAAGCTTTGCCGCCGTGCAGAAGTTGTCTGCAGCCAAACCGTGTTAGTGCAGAGTGGGGTGCCGTGGGCAACCCACTCTTTTTGATTTTTAGGAGTCTCCACCATGATGGTGCTTTATTCGGGAACGACTTGCCCCTTCTCACACCGCTGCCGCTTTGTGCTGTTTGAAAAAGGCATGGATTTCGAGATCCGCGATGTGGACTTGTTCAGCAAGCCCGAAGAAATCGCCGTGATGAACCCCTATGGTCAAGTGCCAATCCTGGTCGAGCGCGACCTGATTCTGTACGAGTCCAACATCATCAACGAGTACATCGACGAGCGCTTTCCCCATCCTCAGCTGATGCCTGGCGACCCTGTGGACCGTGCCCGTGTGCGCCTGTTCCTGCTGAACTTCGAAAAGGAACTGTTCGTGCACGTGAGCGCTCTGGAAGAGCGCAACGTCAAGGGCAATGAAAAGGCTCTGGAAAAGGCTCGTGCCCATATCCGTGACCGCCTGACCCAGATGGCCCCCATCTTCCTGAAGAACAAGTACATCATGGGCGAGAACTTCTCCATGCTGGATGTGGCCATTGCTCCGCTGCTGTGGCGCCTGGACTACTACGGCATCGAGCTGTCCAAGAATGCCGCTCCTTTGCTCAAGTATGCCGAGCGCATCTTCTCGCGTCCCGCTTACATTGAAGCGCTGACGCCTTCGGAAAAGGTCATGCGCAAGTAATTGCACATGAGCGCAGAGCGGGCATGCTGAAGGGATTTCCTTCATCTGCCCGCTTTTTTGTCTTTGCAATCTTCTGGATTTGATTCGTCAGGAAACGAGATGACAGCCCCTGAAACGACTTCAACCCGTCCGTATCTGCTGCGGGCTCTGTTTGAATGGTGTACCGATAATGGTTTGACGCCGCATATCGCCGTGCGTGTGGATCGCAGCACCCAGGTGCCCATGGAGTTTGTGCGTGATGGTCAGATCGTGCTCAACATCAGCTATGACGCGACCAGCGGCCTGCTGATCGGCAATGAATATGTTGAATTCAAGGCGCGCTTTGGCGGCCAGCCCCGGGAAATCATGGTGCCTGTGGCGAACGTCATGGCCATCTATGCCCGCGAGACCGGCCAGGGCATGGCCTTCCCGCCCGAGGAGAACGAAGTCCCCGAGGATGGCGATGCGCCATCGATGGAGGATGTCGAGCCCGATATGGAGTCGGAAGAGGAGTCCTCGGCCGAGCGCGTGGTGCAACTGGTTCCTGTCAAGGCGGAAGCAGAAGCTTCCGACGAAGATGATGCGCCTCGTACGCCGCCACCCGCAGGCGGCCGTCCGGCGCTCAAGCGTGTGAAGTAGTCCGGCCAGTGTTTTTGCCGGTAGATCGGGAAATTTCAGGATTCTTCTTTTGGGGCTGAATTTCTACGTTAGAATTCAGTCTTCGCCGGTTTAGCTCAGTTGGTAGAGCACCCGCCTTGTAAGCGGTAGGTCGTCAGTTCGAATCCGACAACCGGCACCAAACAAATAGGTCTCTTCGGAGGCCTTTTTTGTTTTTTAGTACCTAAAAAGCCTTATCGGGCCTGAACTTTGATGCGGATGCTGGTGACAGCCCATCCCTTGGTGCGCAGATGAGCCGCCATGGCTGGCAGCAGTTGGCGCACTTTGGCTGCCGCTGCGTTGTTTTTCACGATCAGGCACCAGCCGTCTTCATCGATGGGGCCAGCCTGCAAGCTGGCGCGCAGCATGGGCGGAACCAGGGGCAAAACGGCTTTGAGCCGGTTGCTGGAGTCCTGAGTCAGTGCTGCCAGGCGCGCCAATGTGGGAGAAGACTCCATGGCATTGATGGCAGTTACGGCGTGATGGCGGCGAACAATGGTCATGCGAGCGGCAAACAGTTGGGCAAGGGCAAGCCCGAGCTTAGCTCAGCCGGGAATGAACGCCGCAGTGCTGGCTATTTGCGCGTGCAGTGCAATCCCATACGTGCTCTGGAGTAGCGAAAAGCCAAGGCCGGCTTGCGCGGTTAGAATCATTTTTTGGTCCTGTCCCTGTTTGGGGTGCGTCAGGAGGTTTTTTCACCCATTTCGGGTGTGGCTCTTGACTGCCGCAGGGACGGCCCCATCTGAAGACCAACAATCAAGGGATTCTGGACACATTGCTTTGCGCAACATGCAAAAAAGCAATGTGCCTTCGCACGCATGGCCACCAATTTCCTCACCAAACTGTTCGGCAGCCGCAATGACCGGCTGCTCAAGCAATACCGTAAAACAGTCGCTCGCATCAATGCGATGGAGCCTGAGTACGAAAAGCTCAGCGATGAGGCATTGCGCGCCAAGACGCAGGAGTTCAAGGACCGCGTTGCCAAGGGCGAGGCGCTGGACGAGTTGTTGCCCGAAGCCTTTGCCGTAGTGCGTGAAGGCTCCAAGCGCGTCATGAAGATGCGTCACTTCGATGTACAGATGCTGGGCGCCATGGCGCTGCATGATGGCAAGATTGCCGAAATGCGCACCGGTGAAGGCAAGACGCTGACCGCGACGCTGCCCGTGTACCTCAATGCCCTGTCGGGCGAGGGCGTGCATGTCGTGACCGTCAACGATTACCTGGCCAATCGCGATGCCATGACCATGGCTCGCCTGTACAACTTCCTCGGTCTGTCGGTGGGCATCAATCTGCCCAATCTGTCGCGCGAGCAAAAGCAGCAGGCTTACAACTCCGACATCACCTACGGCACGAACAACGAATACGGCTTCGACTACCTGCGTGACAACATGGTGTACGAGCCCGGCGACCGCGTGCAGCGCGTGCTGAACTACGCCATCGTCGACGAGGTGGACTCCATCCTGATCGACGAGGCGCGTACTCCGCTGATCATCTCCGGCCCGGCTGAAGATCACACGGCCATGTACGTGGCCATGAACCAGATCGTGCCGAATCTGGTGCGCCAGGAGGGCGAAGCCGATCCCCGCACGGGTGAAGGCGTGACCAAGCCCGGCGATTTCACGGTCGATGAGAAATCCCATCAGGTTTACCTGACCGATCAAGGCTATGAAGCGGCCGAGCGCTTGCTGGCCCATGCCGGCCTGATCGCCGAAGGCTCGTCCCTGTACGACCCCTCCAATATCTCTCTGGTGCACCATCTGTACGCCGCGCTGCGTGCCAACCAGTTGTATTTCCGCGATCAGCACTATGTGGTGCAGAACGACGAAATCGTGATCGTGGACGAGTTCACCGGCCGTCTGATGGCAGGCCGCCGCTGGAGCGATGGCCTGCACCAGGCCGTGGAAGCCAAGGAAGGTGTGGCCATTCAGGCCGAGAACCAGACCATGGCCTCGATCACCTTCCAGAACTACTTCCGTCTGTACAAGAAGCTGTCGGGCATGACCGGTACTGCCGACACAGAAGCCTACGAATTCCAGGAAATCTATGGCCTGGAAACCGTGGTGGTGCCGCCCAACAAGCCCAGCAAGCGCCAGGACCAGCTCGATCGCGTCTACAAGACCACCAAGGAAAAGTACGACGCGGCGATCAAGGACATCCGCGAGTGCTACGAGCGCGGCCAGCCCGTGCTGGTCGGCACGACCTCGATCGAGAACTCTGAAATCATCGACCAGCTGCTGACCCGCGAAAAGCTGCCTCATCAGGTGCTCAACGCCAAGCAGCATGAGCGCGAGGCCGACATCATTGCCCAGGCGGGCAGTGAAGGCATGATCACCATCGCCACCAATATGGCCGGTCGTGGTACCGACATCGTGCTGGGCGGCAATATCGACAAGCAGCTCAAGGCCATCGAGAGCAACGAGGCACTCAGCGAGACCGAGCGCCAGCAGCAGATCGAGCAGCTGCGTGCCGACTGGCAGGTGGCCCACGACAAGATCGTGGCGCTGGGCGGTCTGCGCATCATCGCCACCGAGCGTCATGAGTCGCGCCGTATCGACAACCAGCTGCGTGGCCGCTCGGGCCGCCAGGGCGACCCCGGTTCCTCGCGCTTCTATCTGAGCCTGGACGACCAGCTGATGCGCATCTTCGCGGGGGACCGAGTCAAGGCCATCATGGACCGCCTGAAGATGCCCGAAGGCGAAGCCATCGAGGCAGGCATCGTGACCCGCTCCATCGAGTCGGCGCAGCGCAAGGTCGAAGCACGCAACTTCGACATGCGCAAGCAGTTGCTGGAATACGACGACGTGGCCAACGACCAGCGCAAGGTGATCTACCAGCAGCGCAACGACATTCTGGATTCGACCGATCTGGGCGGCATGCTGGCCGCCATGCGCGAGGACGTGATCACCGACCTGGTGCGCCAGTATGTGCCGGCCGATTCCATGGAAGAGCAGTGGGATGTGCCCGGCCTGGAGAAGGCTCTGGCCAGCGAATGGCAGATCGATCTTTCCTTGCAGCAGGACGTGGCGGGTTCGGAATCCATCACCGACGAAGACATTCTGGAAAAGGTCGTCAAGGCAGCCCACGATCTGTTCGATGCCAAGGTGGCCTTGATCGGTCAGGAGAACTTCACGCAATTCCAGCGTGCCGTGCTGCTGCAGAGCTTCGACACTAACTGGCGCGACCACCTGGCTGCGCTGGACTATCTGCGCCAGGGCATTCACCTGCGCGGCTATGCCCAGAAGCAGCCCAAGCAGGAATACAAGCGCGAGGCTTTCGAGCTGTTCCGCCAGCTGATCGATCAGGTCAAGACCGAAGTCACCCGCGTGCTGATGACGGTGCAGGTCCGCTCTCGCGAAGAGATGGACGAAGCCGCCGTTGCCATGAACGAGCGCGGCGCGCAGAGCCTGGAGCACATGAACTATGCCTCGCCCTCGGAAACCGAAGGCATGAGCATCGAAGACGACGTGATGCTGGCCGAGCCTCTGGCCATGCCCGAAGGCGTGCATGTGGGCCGCAACGACCCTTGCCCCTGCGGCAGCGGCAAGAAGTTCAAGCTTTGCCACGGCAAGCTGTCCTGACTCCCTGAGGCGCTGGGCGCCTTCCCCTTGAAGGGGGCTCATTGCTGTGGGGCGTCTCTTGCTGGCCGTCTCTGGCTTGGAGCATGCGTTATCGAACAACACGGGCTGCGGCCCGTGTTTGCATTGGGGCGCAGCTTTTTGCGCAACAAAATCCGGCAAGTCCGATCAGGCCTCTGTTTGTTCCGATAATGGGGAACGTTTTGCTTGCAGTCCGAACTTGCCCCGCGGACTGTGAATCAGTGGCGTGCTCCAGGCGAGAGACATCGAGCAAGGGCCGCCCCGCAGCGAGGATGTCGTCCCCCTCCCGCCAGGCGAGAGAGGGGGAAGCCGCGCAGCGGCTCAGGGGGTGTCTTCTACTTTTCTAGGAACATACAGAGATGTCCGTGAATCTTTCCGCTCCCGTCGCCGCTGATCTGCTGGCGATCAATGGCGTTCGCATTGGTGTTACCGAAGCCGGCGTGCGCAAGGCTAATCGCAAGGACCTGACGGTGTTCCTGCTCGACGAAGGCGCCTCGGTGGCCGGCGTGTTCACCCAGAACCGTTTCTGCGCCGCTCCCGTGCAGATCTGCCGCGATCATCTGGCGGCCGGCACCGGCATCCGCGCCATGGTCATCAACACCGGCAATGCCAATGCCGGCACCGGCACAGCCGGTCTGGCCAATGCCCGTGCCACCTGCGCGGCTCTGGCCAAGGAGCTGGACCTGAGCGCGGGCCAGATCCTGCCTTTCTCCACCGGCGTGATCATGGAAGAGCTGCCCGTGGACCGCATCGTGGCGGGCATGCCCAAGGCCATTGCTGCCGCCAAGGCTGATAACTGGGCCACGGCAGCCGAAGGCATCATGACCACCGACACCTTGCCCAAGGCTTTCAGCCGCAGCGTCAGCATTGGCGGCAAGACGGTCTCCATCACCGGCATCAGCAAGGGTGCGGGCATGATCCGTCCCAATATGGCGACCATGCTGGGCTTTCTGGCTACCGATGCGGCGATCGCACCCGAGCTGCTGCAGCCCCTGGTCAAGGAGCTGGCAGACGGCTCCTTCAACCGCGTGACCATTGATGGCGACACTTCCACCAATGACTCGTTTGTGCTGATCGCCACCCACAAGGCAGGCAACGCACAAATCACGGCGCTCTCCAGCGCCGAGGGCGAGCAGCTCAAGGCTGCATTGCTGGAAGTGGCGCAAAAGCTCGCGCAGGCCATTGTTCGCGATGGCGAGGGCGCCACCAAGTTCATCAGCGTCAAGGTCGAGGGCGGCAAGAATGAGGATGAGTGCCGCCTGGTCGCTTACTCCATTGCCCACTCGCCCCTGGTCAAGACGGCCTTTTTTGCTTCGGACCCCAACCTGGGCCGCATCCTGGCCGCTGTGGGCTATGCCGGCATTGCCGATCTGGATCAGACCAAGATCGATCTGTACCTGGACGACGTGCATGTGGTGGTCGACGGCGGACGCAACCCTTCCTACAAGGAAGAAGA
Source organism: Comamonas testosteroni ATCC 11996 (assembly GCF_000241525.1). Lineage (GTDB taxonomy): Bacteria > Pseudomonadota > Gammaproteobacteria > Burkholderiales > Burkholderiaceae_C > Comamonas > Comamonas testosteroni. Next base: position 103,130 of record NZ_AHIL01000012.1, on the reverse strand, counting down.
CGGTCAGCGCGTGATGAAGCAGCAGGAGATCGTGGTGCGCGTGGTGCTGGGTCGTGGCGATGCCGCGCAGACGGTGTGGACCTGCGATCTGAGTCACGAATATGTGACCATCAATGCGGATTACCGGTCGTAATTGAGCACCCCCTGAGCGGCGGCGCCTGGGTGGCCCCGCCGCTTCCCCCTCTCTCTACGCGCTGCGCGCTATGGGAGGGGGACGACAGCCTCGCTGCGCGGCGGCGCTTGCTCGCTGTCCCTTGCTGGTGAGCGCCCCTATTTGGGTGCTTTAATTTCAGGAGCTGTTTTCGCTTGTCTATATTGAGTTTTGATTGCTTTTTAATCTGAAATCAATATCCATCAAGCGCTAGCAGCTATAAAAACAGATGGAGATTTGGTCGTGCAAGATGTGATGAACCCTTTGGAGCGCCTGGTCGAGCGGGCTGAGCAATTGATGCAGCGCATCGAGTCCGTGCTGCCCCAGCCCCTGCAGGCGCCTGCCGACTGGGATGCGGCGATTGCCTGGCGCTACCGCAAGCGCGCGAACGGCTGCGGCGTGCTGGAGCCGGTGCGCCATGTGGGCGCCATGCAGCTGTCCGATCTGCAGAACATCGATGTGCAAAAGGAAAAGATTGCGCGCAATACCGAGCAGTTCGTCAGCGGTCGCACGGCCAACAACGTGCTGCTGACGGGTGCGCGTGGCACGGGCAAGTCCTCGCTGATCCGTGCCTGCCTGCACAGCTATGCGCCCCAGGGTCTGCGTCTGATCGAGGTGGACAAGGCCGATCTGACCGATCTGCCCGACATCGTCGACGTGGTCGCCGGCCGGAGCGAGAAATTCATCATCTATTGCGACGATCTGAGCTTTGAAGAGGGCGAGCCCGGCTACAAGGCCATGAAATCCATGCTGGACGGCTCGGTTTCCGCGGCCACGCCCAATGTGCTGGTCTATGCCACCAGCAACCGCCGCCATCTGCTGCCCGAGTACATGACGGACAACCTTGCGCAGCAAAAAAGCGAGAACGGCGAGATCCACCCCGGCGAGGTGGTGGAGGAGAAAATCTCCCTGTCCGAGCGCTTCGGTCTCTGGGTGAGCTTCTACCCCTTCAGCCAGGACGAATACCTGCGCGTGGTGGCGCAGTGGCTGTCCGCGCTGGGCATGGACCAGGCCACCATTGAGGCGGCCAGGCCCGAAGCCCTGGTCTGGGCGCTGGAGCGCGGCTCGCGCAGCGGCCGTGTGGCCCACCAGTTCGCGCGCGACTATGCGGGCCGCAACGAGCGTCCCGTGACGGTCAAGAAGCGCATTGAAGATGTGGACGGTCTGGCTGAAGAAGCAGACCTGGAATGAAGAAAGAGCCTTGTGGAAGTGACTGCTGAAACACAGGCGCAGCGCAAGCACACGGAAGTGGCCGTGGGCGTGCTGTTGCGCGAATCCGATGGGGCGCTGCTGATTTCAAGCCGCCCTGCAGGCAAGCCTTATGCGGGCTACTGGGAGTTTCCTGGCGGCAAGCTGGAGGCAGGCGAGAGCGTGGAGCAGGCTCTGCGCCGCGAGCTGATCGAAGAGCTGGGCGTGACCATCGGCCAGGCCCATGCCTGGAAGGTGACGGAGCATGACTACCCGCATGCGCTGGTCCGTCTGCACTGGTGCAAGGTGACGCAGTGGACGGGCGAGTTCGAGATGCGCGAGGGCCAGCAGATGGCCTGGCAGCAGTTGCCGCTTGATGTGCACCCCGTCCTGCCGGGCGCCTATCCCGTGCTGCAATGGCTGAGCGAGGAGCGCGGCCTGGTCTTTGATCAAAGCCATTACGAGGCGCAGCAGCCTGAGAATTGAAGCGTTACGCTCCTGAATGGAGAGCGCCTTGCGCCTGTTGAGTCTCGATTTGCTTGGATAAACAAGCTGAAATCAAGAGGTGACGGGTGGAAGGCGCTCTTGTTTTTCTGTTAGAGACTATTGGTTTTCGGTGCGTGGATCACCAAACGGCGCATCTTCGGGAGGCGTCTGAGCCGGAACGCGGAACTCTTCATTGCCCCAGGCGCCCAGATCGATATTGCGGCAGCGCTCGCTGCAGAAGGGGCGGAATTTGTTGCTGGGCAAAAAAACGCTGGGGCCGCCGCAGGTCGGGCATTTCACCATGGTGGGGGATTGCTTGTCAGTGCTCATGGCGTAGATGTATCACAGCTGGAAAACACGGGTGGCCGACCCTGAAAGCCATTGAGCCGCAATGTGCGGCTCAATCGGGGGCGAGAAGACTGTCGGGGACTTGCTTATGCGCAGAGCGTGAGCTCGAAAGTGGCGTCGTCATTGCTGGGCTGGGGCTTGCTGCCATGGGCCAGCTTGAGCAGGCGCACCGACACCAGCAGGCGGTTGCCGCTGATCTCCGGCACCAGATTCAGGTGCGGGTCTATGCGCAGGCGCAGCAGCTGGAAGCTGCGGCCGGCCGGCATGGCCTGCTGGAACACGCCTTGCTCGGCCACCACGCGCTGGGGAATGCCGGTTTCACGCAGCAGTTGCAGGATCAGCTCAAGCGCCTGACCCAGCGGGGTCAGTTCGCCGGCCCAGTCTTCGAGGTCGCGCTGGCGATAGCGCGGATCGAGGTTCTGCCAGGCGTGATAGGCCGGCAGGTCAAAGCTGCAGGTGCCGCCGGGTATGCCCACACGGCTGCGTATGGACATCAGCCATTCGTTCTCGGTCAGCGCCTGGCCGGTCTTGCCGGTCTGTGCATTGATGGTGGCAAAGCAGCTCTCCACCTGGCGCGCCACCTGATGCAGCATGTGCTGGGAAATATCGGGGTTGTCGCGCAACACGTCCAGCAGGTGCTTCTGGCGCTCCAGATCCTTGATGATGTCGGCTCGCAGATCGCTGCGCGAGGCCACGTCCATGATCTCGAAGATGGTGATCAGGGCGAAATGATGATCGACCGAATGCGCGCGGGTCAGCAGCTCGCGCAGACGGCGATACAGCTGCTCAAGGCGCAGATAAGTTCTCAGACGCTCGTTAAAAGGATATTCGTACAGGATCACGTTTGCTGGGCTCCTCGGGGTGCACAGGAATCAGCGGTCAACGTGCACATGCGGCGATCACACGCACAGGCCAAGCCATGGCCTGCATCATAGCCCGAACCATGCAGCGATTTGATCGGTATATGCGTGGAGAGTTTCGATTGTGACCCCGTCATCGTTATAGATGACCCAGTCGGCCGTGGCCAGACGCTGGGTGCGCGTGGCCTGGGCGTCGATGATGGCCTGCACGGCCTCGTGTGTGAGGGCGCTGCGCGCCATGACACGCTCTGTCTGCGTGCTCTCGCGGCAGTCCACGACCAGCACGCCATCCAGGCGTGTTCGCCAGTGGCCGGACTCGACCAGCAGCGGAATGTCGTGCACGACGAGCTTGCTGCCGGCTGCAACGGCCGCTTCATGCTGCTGCCGGGTCTGATCGGCGATCAGGGGGTGGAGTATGGCCTCTAGGCGTTGCCGCGCGGACGGGTCGGCGAAGACCAGCTCGCGCATGCGGACGCGGTTGAGGGCGCCCTGCGCGTCGATCAGATCGGCACCAAAAGCCTGGGCGATAAGGGGCAGGGCGATGCCGCTGCTTGCCGTCAGGCTGCGCGAGATATGGTCGGCATCAATCAGCGTTGCGCCGCGTGCCTGCAGCCTGGCCGCAACCGTGCTTTTGCCGCTGCCGATGCCGCCCGTCAGCCCCAGTCTGAATGGTGAGCGCTCAGGTGCGACTTTCATGGCTTACAGGCCTGCAAAGCTGAGCACCGCTTGCGGGCCCCAGATCAGGCTGACGAAACCGCCGCCGGCGAGGAAGGGGCCGAAGGGTACATAGCCACCTTCGCGCAGCTTGCTGTTGATCTTGAGCGCAATACCGATGACGGCGCCCACGACCGATGCCATGAGAATGATGGGTACCAGTGCCTGCCAACCAAACCAGGCACCGAGTGCGGCAAACAGCTTGAAGTCGCCGTAGCCCATGCCTTCCTTGCCCGTTGCCAGCTTGAAGGCCCAGAAGATAAGCCATAGCGACATATAACCTGCGACGGCGCCCCACAGCGATTGCTGCAGAGGCACGCTGGTCCATTGCAGTGCGGAGGCGATCAGGCCGGCCCAGAGCAGGGGCAGAGTGATGGAATCCGGCAAGAACGTGGTGTCCCAGTCGATCAGTGCAAGCGCCAGCAGCGCCGCGCTGAAGCCGCACCAGGCAAAGCCGGTGACGGTCAGGCCGTCGCGGCCCAGACAGAAGGCAAACAGCGCGGCGCAGACCAGTTCAACCACAGGGTAGCGCAGGCTGATGGGCTTTTTGCACTCGGCACAGCGCCCGCGCAGGAACAGATAGCTCAGCACGGGAATGTTCTCGTACCAGGCAATCTGATGGCCGCAATGCGGGCAGCGCGAACGAGGCTGGCTCAGCGTGACAGCAGGCTTGGCCGGCGGCAGCTCGATCCTGGCGCCCTTGTCCTTTTGTTCTTCGGCCCATTGCGCGCCTTCGGCATGCCATTCCTGCTCCATCATCAGCGGCAGGCGGTGGATGACCACATTCAGAAAGCTGCCGATCAGCAAGCCCAGGACGCCGCCGGCAGCGGCATTCAACACCAGTTCGGAAATCATCAGACCACTTGACCCAACTTGAAGATAGGCAGATACATGGACACCACGATGCCGCCGATCAAGGTGCCAAGGAAGACGATGATGATGGGCTCCATGAGGCTGGACAGACCCGCCACCATTTCGTCGACTTCGCTCTCATAGAAATCGGCGGCCTTGCCCAGCATGTGGTCGATGGCGCCCGACTCCTCGCCGATGGCACACATCTGCAGCACCATGGAAGGGAAGATATTGGCATTGGCCATGGCAACCGTGAGGCTGGTGCCCGTGGAGACTTCCGACTGAATCCTGTCGGTGGCGTTTTTGTAGAGATAGTTGCCCGAGGCGCCTCCCACGGAGTCCAGCGCCTCGACCAGCGGCACGCCGGCAGCAAACATGGTGGACAGCGTACGCGTCCAGCGGGCCACGCAGGACTTTTCAATCAGCACGCCGAAGACGGGCAGCTTGAGTATGGTGCGGTCCATGAACTGCTGCACGCGCTCGTTGCGCTTCCAGGCCTGCATGAAGAAATAGATGCCGCCACCCAGCACGCCGAAGATCAGCCACCAGTACTGGACAAAGTAATCGCTGATGCCCATCACCAGCAGCGTGGGCGCGGGCAGGTCGGCGCCAAAGGAGGTGAAGACCTCCTTGAAGGCCGGGATCACGAAGATCATGATCACGGTCACCACGACAAAGGCCACGATCATGACCGACGTGGGGTACATCAGCGCCGACTTGATCTTGGACTTGATGGCCTCCGTCTTTTCCATATAGGTGGCAAGACGGTCCAGCAGCGATTCCAGAATACCTGCGGCCTCGCCGGCCTCCACCAGGTTGCAGTAGAGGTTGTTGAAATAGAGCGGAAACTTGCGAAAGGCCGCGCTCAGCGAGGTGCCGGTTTCCACGTCTGAGCGGATGTCGTTGAGCAGCTTGGTGACATTGGGGTTGGTGTTGCCCCGGCCCACGATGTCGAAAGACTGCAGCAGCGGCACGCCGGCCTTCATCATGGTGGCCAGCTGGCGCGTGAACAGCGCAATGTCCTTGGGCTTGATCTTCTTGCCGCCGCGGGTCCTGCGCTTCTTGATCTTGGACGGAGTCACGCCCTGGCGGCGCAGCATGGCCTGGATCTGGTTTTCTCCACCGGCACGAGTCTCGCCGCGAACGATCTTGCCGTTGCGGTCCTTGCCTTCCCACTCGAAGAGAAATTCCTTGATTCCCTTGGACGCTGCGCTTGCCATGGCGTTCCCTCACTGATACTGGTTTTATTCGTTGGTGACCGCCAGCACTTCTTCGAGTGAGGTCAGACCCAGCTTGACTTTATGCAGGCCCGAGCCGCGCAAAGAGCGTACTCCTTCGGCCTTGGCCTGTTCGGCAATCTCCAGGGCGCTGCCGTCACGCAAGATGATGCGTTGAATTTCTTCGCTGATGGGCATCACCTGATAGATACCGACACGTCCCTTGTAACCGTTGTTGCAGGCCGGGCAGCCGACAGGCTTGTAGCTGACCCAGCTGCCGTCGAGTTCGGCTTCATCGTAGCCCGCCTCGATCAGGGCGTCATGCGGTATGTCGGCAGGCTCCTTGCACTGCGCGCACAGGCGTCGCGCCAGGCGCTGGGCGGTGATCAAAATCACGCTGGAGGCAATATTGAAAGGGGCGATGCCCATATTGCGCATGCGCGTCAGCGTGGTCGGAGCGTCATTGGTGTGCAGCGTGGACAGCACCAGGTGCCCGGTCTGGGCAGCCTTGATCGAGATGTCGGCGGTTTCCAGGTCGCGGATTTCGCCGACCATGATGATGTCCGGGTCCTGGCGCAGAAAGGATTTGAGCGCAGCGGCAAAGGTCAGGCCTGCCTTCTCGTTCACATTGACCTGGTTGACGCCAGGCATGTTGATTTCGGAGGGGTCTTCGGCGGTGGCAATGTTCACGCCCGGCTGGTTGAGCAGGTTCAGGCAGGTGTAGAGCGACACGGTCTTGCCCGAGCCCGTGGGGCCGGTGACCAGAATCATGCCGTAGGGGCGGTTGATGGCCTTGAGCAGGCGCTCTTTTTCCTCGGGCTCGTATCCCAGGGCGTCGATGCCCATCTTGGCCGAGCTCGGATCCAGGATACGGATCACGATCTTCTCGCCAAAAAGCGTAGGCAAGGTGCTGACACGAAAGTCGATGACGCGGTCGGGGCCGACCTTGAGCTTCATGCGGCCGTCCTGCGGAACGCGTTTCTCCGAGATGTCCAGGCGCGAGATCACCTTGATGCGCGAAGCCAGCTTGTCCTTGATCGCAATTGGGGGAGAGGCAATCTCGCGCAGCTCGCCGTCGATGCGAAAGCGCACGCGGTAATTGTGTTCGTAGGGCTCGAAGTGCAAGTCGGACGCGCGCATATTGAAGGCGTCCAGCAGCATCTTGTGCAGAAACTTGACGACCGGCGCATCCTCGACCTCGGCGCCGACGGCATTGTCCTTTTCCTCGGGGGCATCCTCGATCTTGACGTCGTCAAAGTCAAAGTCCCCGGAGCTGGAATAGGAGTCCAGGGATTCGCTGACGCCCTTGCTGGTCTGCTCGACGAGCTTTTGCAGCTTGTCGGCCTCGACAACCACCCAGTCCACCAGCAACTGGGTCGTGAATTTGATCTGTTCGGCAGCTTCCTGCTGAGTGGGGTCTGCCGTGGCGATAGTGAGCCGATTGCCGCGCTTGCTGAGTGCCAGCACGCGATAGGCGTTGCTGATCTTCGGGTCCAGCAGTTCGCGCGGAAGTTGCTGGACGTCGATGGCGTTGAGGTCCAGCAGCGGAGTGCTGAACATCATGGAAATGGTTTCGGCAATTTCCAGTGCGCTGATTTCGCCAGACTGGCTGAGCTCGGTAATGAACGGGGTCTTGCCTGTGGCGGCTTTCTTGGCGGCGTTCTCGGCGGCTTGCTGCGAAACCTTTCCTGCAGAAATCAGGGCTCTGCCTAAACCTGGGATGGCGATGGGCGCAGAGGCGTTCTTTTGCAGATTGTCGGCAGCGGCCATGTATCCAAGTCTGGGAGAGGTGGGAGAGGACCTATCCTACCATTCTTGTTGTGACAAACGGCAGCTCGCCAGAGGCGCAGGCATGCGCCAATGCCGCGTCATTGAACATGGCGCAAGAAACTGTGAAAAAAATGAAATTGGTCGGGGTGAGAGGATTCGAACCTCCGGCCTCTACGTCCCGAACGTAGCGCTCTACCAGGCTAAGCTACACCCCGCAGGCTTTGTTTGCCGAGCACCGTGGTGCACCTGGCGATTCAGGTGCGGCGCTCCAAAAGCTGAGAAGCCAATTGTAGCAAACTTGCGGTGTATGCATTGCTTGGCAGCGCAGTCAAAGCATCAATGGCGCGCTGGGCTTCTGCGTGCGCGGCGGCTCGGGCAACGTCCAGGGCGCCGGTGCTGCGCACGATTTCCACCACGGCATCCAGCTGATCCGTAGAGCCTTGTTCGATGGCGTTGCGCACGATAGCGGCCTGCTCGGCGTTGCCGCGTTGCATGGCAGCGATCAGGGGCAGGGTGCATTTGCCTTCGCGCAGGTCATCGCCCAGGTTCTTGCCCATTTCCTGAGCGTTGCCGGTGTAGTCGAGCACATCGTCAATGATCTGGAATGCCGTTCCAAGTGCCTGGCCATAGGCTGCACAGGCTTGCTCCACTTCAGGCGTGGCATCGGCCAGCACGGCTGCCAGTTGTGCGCTGGCCTCGAATAGCTGGGCGGTCTTGGAGCGGATGACGTGCAGATAGCCGGCTTCATTCAGCGAAGCATCATGAGTGTTGATGAGCTGCTGGACTTCGCCTTCTGCGATCACGTTGGTGGCGTCGGACAGAATCTGCAGCACACGCATGCTGCCCACTTCCACCATCATCTGGAAGGAACGGGTGTGCAGAAAGTCTCCGACCAGAACGCTGGCAGGGTTGCCAAAGGTCTCGTTGGCCGTGGCCCTGCCACGACGCAGCGTGGATTCGTCCACCACATCGTCGTGCAGCAAGGTCGCGGTGTGAATCAGCTCCACCACGGCGGCCAGGATGTATTTGCTCTTGGCCTGATGGCCCAGGGCGCCGGCGATCAGCAGCAGCAGCGCCGGACGCAGGCGCTTGCCGCCGGCGGCAATGATGTATTGGGAGATCTGTGCGATCAGGGGGACGCTGGTTGTCAGTCGCTGAGCAATGACGATATCCACTTCGCGCATGTCATCTGCGATCAAGGCAAGCGGATTGGATGTGGAAATTTCTGTAGTCAAGGTGATGAACCGCCAAGTGGACTCACGATTATAGGAAGATGCAACAGGGTTTTGCGTGGTGTCCTCAGAGCCCGTTCAAGTGAACAGAGGCTTTGCGGGCGGTCTGTGGCATTGCAGTCGCTTACAAGGAGCAGGCCTTGCCGCATGCTTGCGCCTGGCATCCCGTTGTGCGCGGCCACGGTCGCGCTTGCGGAGATCTCGAAGCGCTTCCTGGGGGTATGGCAGCAGAGAAAATGCATGCGTGCTAGAATTGCCGGCTCCGTGGAAATCATTTCATGGAACTCTCAGACTTTAGAGGTTTTCAATGTACGCAGTCATAAAAACCGGCGGCAAGCAGTATCGCGTTGCAGCTGGCGAAAAGATCAAGGTAGAACAGATTGCTGCGGACGTAGGCCAGGAAATCGTGATCGACCAAGTTTTGGCCGTCGGCAACGGCGCTGAAATCAAGGTTGGTGCCCCCCTGGTGTCCGGTGCATCTGTAAAGGCAACTGTGGTTGCTCACGGCAAGCACGACAAAGTGCACATCTTCAAGATGCGCCGTCGTAAGCACTATCAAAAGCGCCAAGGCCATCGTCAGCAGTTCACCGAACTGCAAATCGTGGCAATCGCTGCTTAATTTTAGGAGCTAAGTCATGGCACAGAAAAAAGGCGGCGGCTCTACGCGTAACGGACGTGATTCCAAGCCAAAAATGCTGGGCGTGAAGGCCTTTGGTGGCGAGCTGGTGACAGCTGGTTCCATCATCGTGCGTCAGCGCGGCACCAAGTTCCACCCCGGTGAGAACGTTGGCGTGGGCAAGGATCACACCCTGTTTGCACTGGTTGACGGCCACGTGTCGTTCGGTGTGAAGGGCGCTCTGTCCAAGCAAACAGTCAACATCACGGCTGCATAAGTCGTCTGTGACTCCAACAAAGCCCCGACTTGTCGGGGCTTTGTTGTTTGAAAAGGCTCCAGGCAGCAGATTTCTGGCAGATGGGGCATGGTAATAGAGCACTCAAGTGTGGCCCGGGGCTTCTGGGGCGCACCGATTTTGTAGACTGGATGCCTCATGAAGTTCGTTGACGAAGCTTTTATCGACATTGCAGCCGGTGACGGCGGCAATGGTTGCGTGTCTTTCCGGCACGAGAAATACAAGGAATTTGGCGGCCCCGACGGTGGTGACGGCGGCCGTGGCGGTCATGTGTACGCCGTGGCCGATGTGAACCTGAACACGCTGGTGGATTACCGCTATTCGCGTCGCCACGAGGCCAAGCGCGGCCAGCACGGCATGGGCTCCGACATGTTCGGCGCAGCCGGCGACGACATCACACTGAACATGCCTGTGGGCACCATCATCAGCGATGCGGATACCGGTGAGGTGCTGTTCGAGCTGCTCGAGCCCGGCCAGGTCATCACCATTGCCAAGGGCGGTGACGGCGGTTTCGGCAATCTGCGTTTCAAGAGCGCCATCAACCGTGCGCCGCGCCAGAAGACTCCCGGCTATCCCGGCGAGCGCCGCAACCTCAAGCTGGAGCTCAAGGTGCTGGCCGATGTGGGTCTGCTGGGCATGCCCAATGCGGGAAAGTCCACCTTCATCACGGCTGTCTCCAACGCCCGTCCCAAGATTGCCGACTATCCCTTCACCACCTTGCATCCCAATCTGGGCGTGGTGCGCGTGGCTGCCGAGCAGAGCTTTGTGGTGGCCGACATCCCGGGTCTGATCGAGGGCGCCTCCGAAGGTGCGGGCCTGGGTCACCAGTTCCTGCGCCATCTGCAGCGCACCCGACTGTTGCTGCATATCGTGGACATTGCACCGTTCGACGAGGGCGTGGACCCGGTCGAGCAGGCCAGGGCCATCGTGGCCGAGCTCAAGAAGTACGACGCCGAGCTCTACGACAAGCCGCGCTGGCTGGTGCTCAACAAGCTGGACATGGTTCCCGTGGAAGAGCGTGCCGCCAAGGTCAAGGACTTCGTCAAGCGCTTCAAGTGGAAGGGTCCGGTCTACGAGATCTCGGCGCTGACCCGCGAAGGCTGCGAACCGCTGATCCGCAAGATCTACGAGCATGTGCACAACCAGCAGCTGGCCGAGCAGGCTCCCAAGGAGATCGATCCTCGTTTTGCGGGAGGTGAGGATTCTGGTCTGGATATGACCGATCCGCGTTTCGCCTCTTACGATCCGGAATAAGCTAGAGGGTATAACCCAGCAGCGCACTTGGTGCGCTGTTTTGCTTTGAATTTAATAGCTTCTTGCGCTTTTCCCATAAGCATTAGAGGCTTAAAACACTGTAAATTCTCATGTCTTCCAATGTGCTGCGTGATGCCCGTCGCATCGTCGTCAAAGTCGGCTCCAGCCTGGTTACGAATGAAGGTCGTGGTCTGGATGAGGCCGCCATTGAAGAGTGGAGTCGCCAGCTGGCGGCCTTGGTGAATGGTGAAGACGGCGTCAAGCGCGAAGTCATTATGGTCTCCAGCGGCGCCATTGCCGAAGGCATGAAGCGACTGGGCTGGGCCACGCGTCCGACCGAGGTGCATGAGTTGCAGGCCGCTGCTGCCGTCGGTCAGATGGGGCTGGCCCAGATGTACGAGACCAAGCTGCGCGGCGAAGGCGTGCCCAGTGCCCAGGTGCTGCTGACCCATGCGGATCTGGCCGATCGCGAGCGCTATCTGAACGCCCGCACCACGCTGCTGACGCTGCTGCAACTGGGCGTGGTGCCCGTCATCAACGAAAACGACACGGTGGTGATCGACGAGATCCGCTTTGGCGACAACGACACCCTGGGCGCGCTGGTGGCCAATCTGGTCGAGGCCGATGCACTGGTCATCCTGACCGATCAGCGAGGCCTGTACAGCGCCGATCCGCGCAAGAACCCCGATGCCAGGTTCATCGACGTGGCCGAAGCCGGCAACCCCGAGCTGGAAGCCATGGCCGGCGGAGCGGGTCTGTCCATCGGCACCGGCGGCATGATCACCAAGATCCTGGCGGCCAAGCGTGCGGCGGGCTCCGGTGCTTCCACCGTGATTGCCTGGGGGCGTGAGAAAGACGTGCTGCTGCGCTTGACGCGTGGCGAGTCCATTGGCACGCTGCTGGTTGCCAACACGCACAAAATGCAGGCGCGCAAGCAGTGGATTGCCGACCATCTGCAACTGCGTGGTTCGGTGACCGTGGATGCAGGTGCCGTCTCCAAGCTGCGTGATGAAGGCAAGAGCCTGCTGCCCATAGGCATGATCACCGTGGAAGGCGATTTCTCGCGTGGTGAAGTGATTGCAGTGCGTGATGAGAACGGCGCCGAGATCGCCCGTGGTCTGGCCAGCTATGCCAGCGCCGAGGCGCGGCTGCTGTGCCGCAAGAGCTCCTCGGAGATCGAAGCGCTGCTGGGCTACTCGGCCGGTCCCGAAATGATGCACCGCGACAATATGGTGGTGGCCGGACACTGAGCCTAGGCCGCCGACAAAAAAGCCGTAATGCTGCGAGGCATTACGGCTTTGTTCATTGCAGAGGCTTGTGATCGGGTGGATTGTCTATGCCGGTCTGCGGGTCCGGGTCAAAACTGGCACCAGGCGGCAGCTCTATGCCGGGGTTGATGCGAAAGCTCCCTGTACGGGCAGGGTACATGACCTGATGGTGCTGCCCCGGATGGGCAGTGCCGCCAGTGCTCTGGCCTGCCTCCTGCTCGCGCGGCCGCATGCCGCTGCGCAGATAGCGGTTGCGCTGCTGCTCGCCGCGCGGCAGAAAGCGCGCCAGCTCGGTCAACGCCATTTCATAGACGCCGCGTTTGAATTCGACCACCACATCCAGAGGAACCCAGTAGTCATTCCAGCGCCAGGCATCAAACTCAGGGTGGTCGGTGGCACGCAGGTTCAAGTCCCAGTCATGCCCGACCAGTTGAAGCAAAAACCATATCTGCTTCTGGCCTTTGTAATGCCCGCGCGCGTCGCGGCGGATGTACCTGTCTGGCACCTCGTAGCGCAACCAGTCCCTGGTGCGGGCAACCACGCGAACGTGATTGGGCTTCAGCCCCACTTCCTCGTGCAGCTCGCGGAACATGGCTTGCTCGGGTGTCTCACCCCGATCAATGCCACCTTGCGGAAACTGCCAGCTGTGGGTGCGAATGCGTTTTCCCCAGAACACCTGGTTTCTTTGGTTGAGCAGGATGATGCCGACGTTCGGGCGAAATCCGTCCCGGTCAAGCATAATCAAACCCCAAATTTTTGAATTGTGTTCATTATGCATGGCCCCTTGTGATCGACAAGCGGGCCATGCCTATTTCCACTGAATTGCCAGTTCCATGAAAGCCTCCCAATTTCTCATCTCCACCCTGAAAGAAGCTCCGGCCGACGCCGAAGTGGTCAGCCACAAGCTCATGATGCGGGCTGGCATGATCAAAAAGCTGGGTGCTGGCATTTACAACTACATGCCCATGGGCCTGCGCGTGATCCGCAAGGTCGAGGCCATCGTGCGCGAGGAAATGAACCGCGCCGGCGCCATCGAAACCACTATGCCCGTGGTGCAGCCTGCCGAGCTGTGGCAGGAAACCGGTCGCTTCGAGAAGATGGGCCCCGAGCTGCTGCGCATCCAGGATCGCCATGGCCGTGATTTCGTGATCCAGCCCACTTCCGAAGAGGTGGTCACCGATATCGCGCGCCAGGAGTTCAAGAGCTACAAGCAGCTGCCCAAGAACCTCTACCAGATCCAGACCAAGTTCCGCGACGAGCGTCGTCCGCGCTTCGGCCTGATGCGCGGTCGCGAGTTCATCATGAAGGACGCCTATTCCTTCGACAAGGATCGCGATGCGGCCCAGATCAGCTACCAGACCATGCGCGAAGCCTATAAGCGCATCTTCGACCGCTTCGGCCTGCAGTACCGCGCCGTGCGTGCCGATTCGGGCGCCATTGGCGGCGATCTGAGCGAAGAGTTCCAGGTCATCGCTTCAACGGGCGAGGACGCCATCGTCTACTGCCCGAACAGCGACTACGCAGCCAATATCGAGAAGGCCGAGAGCCTGGCGCCCGCCCAGGTCCGTCCTGCCGCCGCCCAGGCCCTGCAAAAGGTCGCCACACCCGGCAACAGCACCTGCGAAGCCGTGGCCGAGCAGCTGGGTCTGCCCCTGACGCAGACCGTGAAGTCGCTGGTGCTGGCCACGGACGAGCTCGACGACAAGGGTCTGATCGTCAAGACACAGGTGTGGCTGCTGCTGCTGCGCGGCGACCACGAGATGAACGAGATCAAGGTCGGCAAGGTCGAAGGCCTGGCGGGCTTCCGTTTCGCGACCGTGGGCGAGATCGAGGAGCATTTCGGCACCAAGCCCGGCTATCTGGGCCCCATCGGTCTGAAGAAGCCCGTGAACATCGTGGTGGACCGCGATGTGGCCGTGATGGCCGACTGGGTCTGCGGTGCCAACGAGGAAGACTTCCACATCACCGGCGTGAACTTCGGCCGCGACCTGCCCGAGCCCGCCGTGGTGGCGGATCTGCGCAATGTGGTGGCTGGCGACCGCTCGCCCGACGGCGCGGGCGAGCTGGCGATCGAGCGCGGCATTGAAATCGGCCATGTGTTCTACCTGGGCACCAAGTACTCCAAGGCCATGGACGCCACTTTCCTGGGCGACAACGGCAAGCCCCAGCACTTCGAGATGGGTTGCTACGGCATTGGCGTGACCCGCCTGCCCGCTGCTGCCGTGGAGCAGAACCACGACGAGCGCGGCATGATCTGGCCCGATGCGATTGCGCCGTTCACCGTGGTGATCTGCCCCATCGGCATGGGGCGCAGCGAGGCCGTGAAGACCGAGGCCGAGAAGCTCTATGGCGAGCTGCTGGCACTGGGCGTGGACGTGATCCTCGACGACCGCGACGAGCGCCCAGGTGCCATGCTGGCCGACTGGGAGCTGATCGGCGTGCCCCACCGCGTGGTGCTGGGCGACCGTGGCCTGAAGGAAGGCGTGGTCGAGTACCAGCAGCGCCGCGACACGGAAGCCACAAAGCTGGCGACGAATGAGGTGCTGAGCCACCTCAAGAGCCGCCTGGGCCTGTAAGCTGCCGTATCAATGCCAGCAGCCCTTCTCAACCGTCGCTCCTGCCTGACTGCCGCAGCCTCGTTTGCCGTTCCGTCGGCAAGCTGGCTGCTGCCGCAAACGGCATGGGCCGGCGGGCAGCTCGAGGAGCCGCTGGCGGATTCGGTACGTACGGCTCTGAGTGCAGCGGTGGCTGGCTCAGGGGCTCCGCCCGAGCTGGAATTCACCTCCACCGAGGCGCGCATGAGCTATCTGCGCTGGCTGGTGGCTTGCAGCGACAAGCTGGCCAAGCGCAAGCCTGATCCTCAGGCCCGGCGCGAGTTCTTGCAGACCGTCTGGTATGAGTCCAAGCGCGCGGGCCTCGATGTGTCCATGGTCATGGGCCTGATTCAGGTGGAGAGCGGCTATCGCAAATACGCCATCTCCAGTGTGGGTGCGCGAGGCTATATGCAGATCATGCCGTTCTGGATGCGGCTGATCGGTGACGGCGATATCGGCAAGCTGTTCCACATGCAGACCAATCTGCGCTTCGGCTGCGTGATCCTGCGCCACTACATGGATCGCGAAAAGGGCGATGCCTATATGGCACTGGGCCGCTACAACGGCAGCCGGGGCCAGCCCCAGTATCCGAATGCCGTGTTCGGCGCCCAGCGGCGTTGGCTGGTGGAAGAGCCCCAGTCGGCCTGATACCGTGGCGATATACAGAAAAAAAGAGAGCACCTAGCGCTCTCTTTTCATTGTTTTCAGCAAGAAAAGAACCTGAAGTCCTTTTGGGGTAAGCGAAAGATGCTGCTGATTTAGGAGTGGCTGCTTTTGCCAGCCTGGGCCTGGGCAGCGCTGCCCTGTACCTTGGCCGCAGCGGCCGCCGAAGGTGCGGCAGATTCGGCCGCGGGCTCGGGCAGCTGGGTCACCATGACCTGGTCGATGCGGTAGCTGTCCACGTCCAGCACCTCGAACTTGAAGCCGCCCCAGGTAACGGTATCGGTGCGGCGCGGCACGCGGCGCAGCATGACCATGAGAAAGCCGGCCAGCGTTTCGTACTCGTCGTCATGCGGCATATCGTCCAGATGCAGCACGCGCATCACGTCCTCGATGGGCGTGATGCCGTCGATCAGCCAGGAATGCTCGTCGCGGCGGATGATCTGTTCCTCGTCGGTCGGGCCGACCAGATCTCCCATCACCGTGCTCATCACGTCGTTGAGCGTCACCACGCCCACGACCAGGCTGTATTCGTTGACGATGACGGCAAAGTCCTCGTGCACCATGCGGAACTGCTCCAGCACCTCGGCCAGCGTCAGGCGGTCGGGCACGATGAGCACCTTGCGGATCAGGCTGTCGTCTCTGAGCGACAGCGGCTGGTTGTTGAGCGCGCGCTGGAACAGGTCCTTGGCATCCACATAGCCGATCACATGGTCGATATCGCCGTCGCAGACCGGGTAGGTGGAGAAGGGCTCTTCGGCAATGCGGGCGCGAATGATGGCGTCGCTGTCGTCGCGGTAGAAAAAGGCCACGCTGTCACGCTGGGTCATGGCCGAGGCCACGGTGCGCGAGTCCAGCTCGAACACATTGGCAATCACCTGCTGCTCGCGGGCGGCCAGCACGCCGGCCTTGGTGCCCGCTTCGGTCATGGCCAGGATGTCGTCGCTGGTGATGCGCTCGTCGCGCGTGGCAGGCAGGCCCAGCAGGCGAAACAGGGTGTCGGTCGCCAGGTTGTAGAACCAGATGATGGGCTTGAAGATCACCACAAACCAGCGCATGGGCGCCAGCACGCGCACCACATAGCGCTCGGGCTCGTTCATGCTGATGCGGCGCGGCAACAGATCGGCCAGCAGGATGAAGGCCGAGGTGACTATGAAAAACGAGAGCAGGAAGCCGAGCGTTGTCGAGAGGCTGGGCGAACACCATATCGAAAAGAACTCGGTCAGCGCAGGGCTGAACGCACCCTCGCCTACGATGCCGCCGAGGATGGCGACGGCATTCTGTCCCACTTGCACCACGGTGAAATATTCGCCCGGCTGCTCCTGTACGCGCAGCGCATGCTCGGCTCCCTCGTTGCCGTCGTCGGCCATCTGGCGCAGGCGCAGGCGACGGGAGGCGGCCAGAGAAATCTCCGCCACAGAGAAAAAGGCGCTGAGCACAATCAGCAGAACAATCACCGCAAGGCTTTGGGACACACTCATAGGCAGGGCTGCTGCGGCACGCCGACGTGCCTGCGGCCGGTTATCAAGGAGTCTCTATTCGACCACATAAAGCCTGTGGCAGGCAGCTGTACTGGCTTCAGTGCTGAAGCGCGGCTGCTGAATGGGCCATGCGTGCCAGCGCATCGGCCTCGGTATTGCGGTGCCTGGGCACCCATTGCAGCACCAGCTCGTCAAAGCCCTGCATCTGTGCACGGGCGGCTTCGAACAGCTGGCTGAGCCGTGCAATCGGCCGCGTCGGCTTGGCCGTGGGCGGGCCGAGCTGCTCCAGCAGCACCTGGGAGTCGGTGCGCACGGTCAGGCTGCGCGCGCCGAGATCGCGTGCCAGCGTCAGGGCTGCCATCAGGGCCCGCAGCTCGGCTTCGTTGTTGCAGCCGCTGCGGTGCAGATCCTGCGACAGCGTATGGCGGCTGCCGTCGGGCAGCTGCAGCAACACGCCCAGGCTCATGGGGCCGGGGTTGGGCAGGGCGCTGCCATCGATATGGATACAGCAGTGATGGGCAGGCGCGGGTTTGGGGGGCGGCATGAAAAAAGCCACCGGGGGCCGGTGGCTTGCAGACAGCTTGGGCTTACTTGGCGGCCAGCACTTGCTGCAGCTCGCCCGATTCGTACATCTCCATCATGATGTCCGAGCCGCCGATGAATTCGCCCTTGATGTAGAGCTGGGGGATGGTGGGCCACTGGCTGTAGTCCTTGATGCCCTGGCGGATTTCCTGATCTTCCAGCACGTTCACGGTGGCGATGGACTTGGCATCCACGCCGCAGGCCTTGAGGATCTGGATGGCACGGCCGGAGAAGCCGCACTGAGGGAAGCTGGCGTTGCCCTTCATGAACAGCAGGATGTCGTTGTTCTTGACCAGGTCGTCGATGCGTTGTTGAGTGTTGCTCATAGTGGGCTCCGGATTTTGGAAATGGCGGTACCAGCCGCGATGTCTGCAATTATTTCACCGACCGCAAGCAATGCGATGCTGTGAGGAAATCTTGCTGACTGGATATTTTGGGGTGGAGGTCTGGAAATCAAGCCTTGCCGCTTCGGCAGCCGCCTGTGCAGCGCGCAATGCCGGCCAGGTCGTGGCGGTGCTGCACTTGCTCGAAGCCGGCCGCTTGCATGAGCCGCGCCACGTCTTCGGCCTGATCCCAGCCATGCTCGAAGAGCAGCCAGCCGCCCGCCTTCAGTCGCTCCGGAGCCTGGTCGATGATGCTGCGTATGTCCTCCAGTCCGTCCGCGCCGCTGGCCAGGGCCGACAGCGGTTCGTGGGTCAGCGCCGCCAGGTGCGGGTCGTCGGCGCGGATATAGGGCGGATTGCTGACGATCAGATCGACAGGTTCATGCCCGTCCAAAGGCTCCAGCCAGCTGCCATGGGCGAACTGCACGGGCAGTTGGAGCCGGGCGGCGTTGCTGCGGGCCACGGCCAGGGCATCGGCGCTGGCATCCACGGCGATGACCCGGGCTGCGGGGCGCTGGCTTTGCAGGGCCAGGGCAATGGCACCGCTACCCGTGCCCAGATCTACGACGCGAGCGGGCTGCCCTTGGGGCATGAGTTCCAGCGCCCAGTCCACCAGGGTCTCGGTATCGGGGCGCGGGTCCAGCACCCTGCTGTCCACGGCCAGATCCAGGCCGTAGAACTCCTTGCTTCCCGTCAGATAGGCGACTGGCGTGCCTTGCTGGCGCAGGGCGCACAGCTGGCTCCAGCGGGCCTGTTGCTCTGCGTTCAGTAGATCACCGTCATGGGTGATGAGCCAGGCGCGGGCATGCGCTGGCTGCTGCATCAAGTGCAGCAGCAGCATCTGTGCATCGACACGCGCCAGACCCTGGCTGGCGGCTTGCTGCAGGGCTTGAGCGACGGAGAAAGAGGGGGGCGAGAATTCGGTCATGGCTTGGCCGGCGGCCATCTTCTTCGGAAATTCAGTAAGGGTATATCTCGGGGGCGTCCGCCTTGTAGAGCGTGCCGTACAGCTGGGACGATGGCTGGCCGGGCTCCAGCATGGGGCGCGAACGTATGCCCAGCAACAGATGCTCCAGCGCCTGCTGAAGATTCTCGCCCTCGAAGCTCATACCTACAAAGGACCAGGAAAAGCAGCGTCCATCGCCCGCCATCAGCAGCTGGCCGTGCGCATGGTGAACTTCGGCAAGTGGTATCAGCCGGGTGTTCAGGCGCTGTTCCCAAGAGAGCAGGGCGTCGTCCGCATCTTCGCCGGTGAAATGCGCTTCGAGCCAGTCAAACTCTATATCGCTGCTTGCGCATTCCCGGCCCTTGCCCACCTGGCCGATGTGCAAGCCCGCCAGGTTCTGCAGTGCAGCCACGGCAGGATGGCCGGCCAGTCGGGGCTGACGGTCCAGAGCGCTTTGCACAGGCGCGGGTATGGCGACCTCTCGCTGCGAGGTCCAGCCCTGGGCTTGCAGCAGCTCAACCACGACAGGTGAGTCGAATTTCAGCATGGCGAACTCTTAACGTCCGGGCGCCGAGATGAAGGGGCGCGCCTGCAGGATGATGAGCTGATCGCCCTGCACGGCCCACTCGATGTCCTGGTCCTTGCCGCCAAAGCGCTGCTTGATACCGGCTCCGGCGCGGGCCAGTCGCTGCACCAGTGCGTCGCTGAGCACGGCGCGGCCGGCAGTTACCGCCACTTCACGCACGCCGCCCTTGGCATCCAGCTGCAGCGCCACATCGTCCTGGGAGCGGTTGAGCACCTGCACAGCCTTGCTACGGCTGGAGTAGAGGATCTGCTCTGCAACCCGCCGGCCCTCGACCACGCGGATGCCTATGCCGCGCTTGGCGGCGATATAGCTCATGTAGCGGTGCGAGGCATCGAAGGGGTCGCGGGTGATCATCACGCCCGATGCAGAGGAGTCCACGGCTTTTTGCACAAACACCGACATCATCACCTGCGCGTCGTCTATGCCCGCTGCCTGTCTGGCTTCCCAGGCCTCGAAGTTGTAGACCGAGGCCCAGACCTTGCGCACGGCGGCGGCCAGATCCGTGCCGCTGCGCACATTGGGCACGGTGGTGTACAGGCCTGCTCCGCTGAAGTTGGGCAGGTCTTCGGAGCTGGAAGAGCTGCGTACGAACACGCCCTGGCTGCCTAGCTGGGCGGACCAGCGCTGGGTCCAGGCATCGGCCACGGCCGGGCTGACGGGCCATTGCTCGATTTCGGCCTGCAGCGCGGACAGGGCTTGCCTTCGGATGCCTGCATCCGCCGCGAAGCCGGGCTGCTGGCGCATGCGGGCAATGCGCTCGGCCAGGCCGTTGGCGCGCATGAAGTCGGCATAGGCAGCAAACGGAATGCAAAAGCCATCGGGCACGCTGACGTCTGCCAGACGAGCGGACTGGATCTCGCCCAGATTGGCGGCCTTGGCACCGCAGCGGCGGCGATCTGCGCTGCGCAGGGCGGCCAGGGGAACCAGCTCGCTGCGGCGCAGATCGGGCTGAAGCAAGACCTTGCGGCGCTTGGCGGGGTGGTGCAGGGCCTGCTTTTCGGCGCTCTGCTGTTCGGCGGCCGTGGCGGCGCGCAGCGCAAAGCCGGTGGGCTGTACGTCGATATGCACCCAGCGGCCGTTGAAGGCAGCATATTGCTCGGCAGCTTTTTGCACATAGGCATTGGGTACGCCCCAGCCGCGCGCCAGCAAATTGACATGAGACAGCACGGTTGACGGCCTTTCCGTCACCACGCCGGCCACGGGCGGCAGGCTGATGGGCACTTCGCGCAGCAGCACGATGTCCCTGGGCTCAAGATCATTCACCTCTTCGTCCTGGTTCAGGATGCGCAGCCGGCCCACGGCCTGGCCCTGATTCAGCGGCAGATAGGTCTGGGCACCCAGCAACTGGGCCTGGGTGACTGCTGCAACACCGGCCTGCTGGGCCACGGCTTCCTGCTGAGTGGAGTTGGCCTTGAAGCGCACAGGGGCGAAGAAGCCGGTTTTCAGTGCAGCCGCCGTGGTCTGCAGCAGCTCGGGCGTGAGTTGGTCGCCCTCCCAGAACTCGTAGCTGTAGTCCTTGAGCGCGGGCTGCCAGCTCAGAGTGCCGAGAATGAAACGGCGGCCCGGTTCGCGGTAATTGCGGTTGAGCGCAGGCTTGCCGCCCTGCAGCAGGCCTTTGGCGCGCAGAAAATCTTCGTGAAACGCATAGCGCGGCGTGTTGATGAAATGCAGCGGCGTGCTTTTGCTTTGGCGGTCGATCACAAACAGCACATGGGGCATGGCGCTGGCTGGGTCGAAGATGCGGGCCACGCGGTCGAAATCGGCGCGGCTGGCCAGGGCCGGAAGGCTGGCAGGAGCGTTGCGGTTGCCGCTGGCGTCGACCGGGCTGCCCGCACCCGAGTCATAGGCCGATGGCTTGCGCAAGGCCTGGGCCTGGGCGGCGGTCGATGCGAACAACAGGCCCGATAGCAGGGCAGAAACCAGAACCGGCAAAAAGCGCTGTGTCATCTTGAAATTGTCCCCATTTCTGGCGAGTCGTTCGAGTGGGCCGGGTTCGAGCCGGCTGCAGCCTGGCTGGCCCCTGTCGCAGGGCAATGCCTGTGGCCTCAGGATGCGGCCAGCTCCGCCAGCAGCTCGGCCTCGCGCGCATGTTGCAGGGCCTGGATCACATCGCCCAGATCGCCTTCCATCACGGCCAGCAGCTTGTACAGCGTGAGGTTGATGCGGTGGTCGGTGAGGCGGCCCTGGGGGAAGTTGTAGGTGCGGATGCGGTCGCTGCGGTCGCCCGAGCCGATCAGGCCCTTGCGCATGGCCGCTTCCTTGGCGGCCCGCTCGCTGCGTTCCTTTTCCTGGATGCGGGCCTGCAGCACCTGCAGGGCCTTGGCCTTGTTGCTGTGCTGGCTGCGGCCGTCCTGGCATTCGGCCACGATGCCTGTGGGCAGGTGGACCACGCGCACGGCGGAGTCGGTCTTGTTGATATGCTGGCCGCCGGCACCGCTGGCGCGAAAGGTGTCGATGCGTAGATCGGCAGGATTGAGCGTGATGGCCTCGGCCTCGTCGGGCTCCGGCATCACGGCCACGGTGCATGCGCTGGTGTGGATGCGTCCCTGGGTTTCGGTGGCGGGCACACGCTGCACGCGGTGGCCGCCCGACTCGAAGCGCAGCGCGCCGTACACATTGTCGCCCTCGATGCGCAGCACGACTTCCTTGTAGCCGCCGATTTCGTTTTCGCTGGCGCTCATCACTTCCACCTTCCAGCCCACGTTGGCGGCGTAGCGGGTGTACATGCGGATCAGGTCGCCGGCAAACAGGGCCGACTCGTCGCCACCCGTGCCGGCGCGGATTTCGACAAAGGCGGGGCGGGCATCGTCGGGGTCCTTGGGCAGCAGCAGGCGCTGCAGCTCGTCCTCGAGCTTGATCAGCTCGGCCTCGCCGCTGCCGATCTCTTCCTGCGCCATTTCGGCCATGTCGGGGTCGTCCAGCATTTCACGCGCAGCGGCGATGTCGGCTTCGGTCTGCAGGTAGCGGGTGTAGCGGCTGGCAATGGCCGTCACATCGGCATGTTCGCGCGAGATGGTGCGGTACTGCTTCATGTCGCCCATGATGTCTTCGCGCGAGAGCAGGAAATCCAGCTCCTGCAGGCGTTGGGCGTAGCGTTCGAGCTGGTTGCGCAAAAAGTCTTGCATAGGGGGTACCTAGGGCTTGAGAAAGGTGAGGGTGCTCACCTTTGTGGAGTCAGGAAGGAGGGAGGGCAGGCCACGGCCGGGCCATGCGCTGCACGAGGACGGCAGCGCCAAAGCGGGCGAGCGCCGCTAAAGCTTGCTGGGGTTGCGGCTGGCGCGCAGGAACAGACGGGAGACGGTGTCCGCTGTCTGGGCGCGCTCTTCGGCGTCGCCCTTGTGCAGCTCGGCCATGGTGCCGTGCAGCATTTTCTGTGTGAGGCCGCGCGAGAG
The DNA here is from genome assembly GCF_000241525.1 of Comamonas testosteroni ATCC 11996. GTDB lineage: Bacteria > Pseudomonadota > Gammaproteobacteria > Burkholderiales > Burkholderiaceae_C > Comamonas > Comamonas testosteroni. The sequence continues at coordinate 80,255 of NZ_AHIL01000012.1, read as the reverse complement.
CGCTTCCAGCACGGTGTCAATGTCTTCGCCCTTGGCCAGCAGCTTTTTGGCGCGGGCAATTTCCAGCGCACGCCATTCGTCGGCCTGGGCATTGACCTGCTGGATCAGCGAGACCGCGCCGCCCACGGGGTTGCGCTGGTCCATCCATTGCATAAAGCTCTGCACGCCGGTGTCGATGATGACCTCGGCCTGCTGCACGGCGGCCTGGCGCTGGGCCTGACCGGTGCGCACGACGGTTGCCAGATCGTCCACGGTATAGAGATAGACGTCGTTGAGGTTCTTGACCTCGGATTCGATATCGCGCGGCACGGCCAGGTCCACCATGAAGATGGGGCGGCGCTTGCGCTTCTTGAGAGCGGACTCCACGGCACCCAGGCCGATGATGGGCAGGGTGGATGCCGTGCAGCTGATGATGGCGTCGTACTCGTGCAGATGCTCGGGCAGGTCGGCCAGGCGCATGGTGCCGGCGCCGAACTGGGCCGCCAGCTTTTCGCCACGCTCCATGGTGCGGTTGGCGATGGTGATCTGCCTGGGGTTGCGGGCGGCAAAGTGGGTGGAGACCAGCTCGATCATCTCGCCCGCGCCCACGAACAGCACGCGGATCTTGCTCAGGTCTTCGAACAGCTGGCCGGCCAGACGCACGGCAGCGGCAGCCATGGAGATGCTGTGCGCACCGATCTCGGTAGAGCTGCGCACTTCCTTGGCCACGGCAAAGCTGCGTTGGAACAGCTGGTTGAGCGTGGTGCCCAGGGCACCTGCGGTCTCGGCAGCGCGCACGGCGTTCTTCATCTGGCCAAGGATCTGGGCCTCGCCCAGCACCATGGAGTCCAGGCCCGAGGCCACGCGGAAGGCGTGACGGGCGACCGAGCCGTCCTGCAGCAGATACGAGTGCTGGCGCAGCAGCTCAGGCGCTACGCCGCCGCTGCTGGCCAGCCAGTGCATGGTGTGATCCATGGCGGGGGCGTCGGCAGCGCAGTAGATCTCGGTGCGGTTGCAGGTGGAGAGGATGGCGGTTTCCACGGCACTGTGAGCCCGGCCCGCGTGGGACAGGGATGCGCGCAGGCCTTGCAGCGTCGGCGCGATCTGATCGAGCGCGAACGCAAAACGGCCCCGCATATCGAGCGGCGCCGTGTGGTGATTGATACCTAAAGCCCAGACTGCCATAACAGGGGATTATAAAATTTAGAACCGGATTGGGCACCCCCCGGTCTCAAAGCCTTGGAATCGATTGTTGCCATGGATTTTGTTGCGAGCGTGAATCATTTACTCAACTTCGTCGCCCCGGCTTTTTTTCTCGCGCTGGGCCTGGCGGTCTGCGCTCGAATATTCAAGAAAAACAAGGCTGGAGCCCAATCCTTCATTGTGCAGGTAGCTATCAATTTCATATTGGGTGCGGCGGTTTTGCTGGCCAGTCTCTGGCTGTTTTCACGCGATGGCAAGATGCTCGGCTATGCCGCACTGGTCTGCACAAGTGCCTGTTGCCAGTGGGTGCTTTCCAGAGCCTGGCGCTGATTGGCGCATTGGCTGGAAAGCAGTTTTGCGTGAAATCTTGATATGACTCAAGAGTGTCTGTTGTATTCGCGCCAGTGTCCGGCCGGGCCTCAGTCGCTGACGGCGCCGGGACCGGCCTGCTCCAGTATCCAGCGGCGAAACTGCTTTAAGGCCTCCGTCGGAGGGCGGCTGCCTTGCTGGCATAGAAAGTAGCCGCGCTCGATATGCACCGGGGCATCCAGCGCCAGAGCCACGCGCCCCGATGCCAGATCTTCTTCCACCAGGCAGCGCTGAACCATGGCTGTGCCCATGCCGGCTGCCACGGCCTGCACCAGCAGGGCCACGGTCTCAAAGTCCGCGACCGGGGCGGGGCAGGGCTGGCTCAGGCCCCGGGCCTGCATCCAGCTGGCCCAGTTGCCCGGGTAGTTGGTGTGGAACAGCAGCGGGCGGTTCAGCAAATCCTGCTCGCTGCGGATGGGGTTCGGCCCCTGCAGCTCGCGCGGGTGGCAGATGGGTATCAGGTCGCGGCCGATCACATATTCGGCCTCCACGCCTGCCGGCCAGTGCTGGCTGCCGACGCGAATCCAGGCATCGATCTCCGGCGCATTGAGCGGATCGTCGCGCCGGTAGGGCGCGAAGGAGAGCATGATTTGCGGATGACGGCGGTTGAAGTCGGGCAGGCGCGGAATCAGCCAGTGGCTGAACAGCGTGGGAATGACCGACAGACGCAGCTGGGGCCCGTGGCGGCGCCTGCGCGCGGCGGCTGATGCGGCCTCGATCGCCATCACGGCAGGCTCTATCGCCTGCAGATAGTCCTGTCCTGCCGCAGTGAGCGCGTTGCGTCTGCCCAGACGCTCGAACAGGGCAAAACCCAGATGCTCCTCAAGCCTGGCAATGGCCCGGCTGATGCCGCCCTGCGTCACATACAGCTCCTGCGCGGCGAGCGAGTAACTGCCCAGGCGGGCGGCCGCGGCAAAGGCGTGAAGTTCGGACAGGGACGGAGAGTGCATGCGCATGACGGCTTGAATTATGACGGTTGGTAATACTTGCGTGCCGTCTTGTCGCTTTTCGCCATGCGGCCTGCGGCACAGAATGAAACAAAGGTCGGAGCGTTCGGTGAAGCGCTCCGAGCCGACCCATAACCAGTCTTTCACGAGATCCAAGGAGAAGCCGCATGGCCATTCGTCGTACCGTTCTGTCGTCCATTGCCGCCTGCGCAGCGGCCGCCGCGCTGTCCCCCGCGTTCGCTGCCAATGCAGCAGCGGACTACCCCAATCGCCCCATCCGCCTGATCGTGCCCTTTGGCGCGGGCGGCTCCACCGATATGGTGGCGCGTCTGCTGGCCGACAAGATGGGCCAGATACTGGGCAAGGCCGTGGTGGTGGACAACCGCGGCGGAGCCGGCGGCTCCATCGGCGCTTCGGAAATCGCCAAGGCCGCTCCCGACGGCTACACCATCGGTATGGCCACGGTGTCCACCCATGGCTCCAACCCGGCCATCTTCCGCAAGCTGCCCTATGACGCGATCAAGGACTTTGCTCCCATCACCAATGTGATGAGCGTGCCCAGCGTCTTCGTGGTGAACGCCAGCGTGCCCGCCAAGACCATGAAGGAATTCATCGCGCTGGCCAAGGCCAACCCCGACAAGTACACCTTTGCCTCGCCGGGCACGGGATCGCTCGGTCATGCCAATATCGAGAACTTCATGAACCTGGCGGGCATCCAGCTGCTGCACATTCCTTACAAGGGAGCGGGCCAGGCCATTACCGATGCGCTGGGCGGACAGGTCAATGCCATGACGGACAACCTGCCTTCGACCCTGCCGCATATCAAGGCTGGCCAGCTGCGTCCCCTGGCCGTGCTGGCCCTCAAGCGCAGCGATGTGCTGCCCGATGTGCCCACCTATACCGAGCTGGGCTATCCCCAGATGGGCGACGGCGGCTGGTTCGGCCTGGTGGCGCCTGCGGGCACACCCAAGCCCATCATCGACAAGCTCAATGCTGCGGCCCACAAGGTCATGGCTTCGCCCGACTACCTGGAAAAGCAGAAGTCCATCTCCGGCGAGTCCATGGGCAACACGCCCGAGCAGTTTGCCAAGCAGATCAAGACTGCGATCGAGCGCTACACGGCCGTGGCCAAGCGCGCCAATATCAAGCTGGACTGATGAAGGCATCAATGTCTTTGCCTGATTTTCTGCAAGCCAGACCGGCCGAGCCGGTGCTGGTGCACCCGGCCCGGGGCGAGGTTCTGCCCATAGTCTGCGACTCGCCGCACAGCGGCACGGCCTATCCCGAGGACTTCGGCGCCGTCGTGCCCATGAGTCTGCTGCGCCGTGGCGAGGACACGCATGTGGCCGCGCTCTGGGAGCGCTGGCCCGAGTTTGGTGCCACGCTGCTGGAAGCGACTTTTCCGCGTACCTATGTCGATCCGAACCGCAACGAGTCTGACCTGGACCCCGCGCAGATCGAGGGCGAGTGGCCGGTGCCGCTGTCGCCCAGCATCAAGACCCAGCAGGGGCTGGGCCTGATCTGGCAGCGCATCAGCAAGGCCGGTGTGGCCACGCCCCTGTATGAACGCAAGCGCACCGTTGCCGAGGTGCAGCACCGTATCGAGCGCTACTGGCGCCCCTATCACGCGGCGCTGGCGCAGGCCATCGACGACAGCGTGGCCCGCTTCGGGGCTGTGTGGCATCTGAATCTGCACTCCATGCCCAATGATGTGTATCAGCGACTGGGACGCAGCGATGCACCGCCGCTGGCCGACTTCGTGCTGGGCGACCGCGACGGCACGACCTGTGCGCCCGAGTTCATCCATCTGGTGGGCGATACGCTCAAGGGCTTTGGCTACAGCGTGGCCTATAACGAGCCCTACAAGGGCGTGGAGCTGATCGGGCGCATAGGCCAGCCGCAGCTCAATCGCCACTCGATGCAGATCGAGATCCGTCGCCCCGTCTATATGGATGAGGACACGCGCGAGCCGAATGCGGGCTTCGAGCCGCTGCGCATGCATTTTGCCGAGCTCATGCAGGTGCTGGCGGACTATGTGCGCCAGCAGATGAGCAGAGGCTGAAACCTGTCCATCGCTCCAGGCCCGGCTTTGCCGGGCTTTTTCATGTCACGGCCAAATGTCAAAAAACTGTGGCTAGGATGCCGCGATTGAGGGATTCCTTATCGAAGCTGCTATCAGAATCAGTTACGCTCGCAGGTTGGTGTCATCGTATGTCTGATGTAACAACAAGCGTCTAGGAATCGTACCGGAATGAAGTTCACTCCCATCGCAGCGCTGGTCATGTCGAGTCTGGCGGCCTTTGCCCAGAGCGCATCAGCGCAAACCGGTGCGGAAGGTCGCATGAATTTTTTGCGCGATTCCAGAGCCGCCACATCGGGCCCCCAGTTTGAATTCAGCCGTCTGCAATACGGCCCGCTGCCGATTGCAGGCGCGCGCGTGGCCTCCACGGCCGGTCCGCTGCAGGCTGCCGAGCGCGGCGATGCCAAGGCGCAGAACCAGCTGGGCGAGATGTATGTGCATGGCCAGGGTGTGCCCCAGAATGCAGCCACCGCTGCCCAGTGGTTCCGCAAGGCCGCAGCCCAGGGACATGCGGGCGCCCAGAACAGCCTGGGTGCGCTGTATGCCAACGGCCAGGGTCTGCCGCAGAACTACCGCGAGGCTGCCCAGTGGTACGGCCGCGCGGCGCAGCAGAACAATGCCGTGGCGCAGTACAACCTGTCCCACCTCTATCAGGAAGGCCTGGGCGTTCCCCAGAGCTTCAGCACCGCTGCCCAGTGGCTGGAAAAATCCGCTGCGCAAGGCCATGTGACGGCCCAGTTCGAGCTGGGTCAGCGCTACATCAAGGGCAATGGCGTGGCCGTGAACTACATGACGGCTGCAGACTGGTTCAAGAAAGCCGCCGATCAAGGTCATGCGGAAGCGCAGAACCAGCTGGGCTCCATGCTGTCCGACGGCGTGGGCGTGAAGCTGGATCCCGTTCAGGCCGCCCAGTGGCTGCAGCGCGCTGCCGAGCAGGGCGACGCCAGGGCCCAGAACAGCCTGGGCCGCATGTATATGGATGGCGTGGGTGTGCCGCGTGACTACAAGCTGGCGGCATCCTGGTTCCAGAAGAGTGCCGAGCAGTGGAATGCCGACGGTCAGAACCATCTGGGCCGTCTCTATCTCTACGGTCTGGGTGTGGAACAAAGCCCAGCCTATGCGGCGCAATGGTTCCAGCGCGCGGCCGACCAGAATCACGCCGATGCCCAGTACAACCTGGGCACCATCTATGCCGAAGGTCTGGGCACACCCCAGAACTACGGCACGGCCCTGCAGTGGTATCAGAAGGCGGCCGAGCAAGGCCATGCAGCGGCCATCAACAACGTGGGCACCTTGTACGCCGAAGGCCGTGGCGTTGCGCAGAACTATGCGACGGCCATGCAGTGGTTCCGCCGCGCGGCCGACAAGGGCGATGCCTCGGCTCAGTTCAATCTGGCGCGTCTGTATGCGGACGGCCAGGGCAGTGCAGCCAGCCCTGCTCAGGCGATGAAGTGGTATGCCGCGGCAGCCGAGCAAGGCCATTCCGGTGCGCAGAACCGCCTGGGCGTGATGTACGCCGAAGGCCAGGGCGCTGCGCGCGATTACGGCAAGGCCGTGCAGTGGTATCAGCGTGCGGCCGAGCAGGGCGATGCCGCTGCCCAGTACAACCTGGGCATGGTCTATGCACAGGGCCAGGGCGTGGCGCGTGACAATGCCAGGGCCTACTTCTGGTACAACCTGGCGGCCATGGAGCTGGGTGGTGATGCCGCCAAGCGCCGCGATGAAGCAGCCAACAAGCTCAGCATTGCCCAGGTGGCCGAGCAGCAGAACAAGGCGCTGGCCTGGCAACCCAAGCGCTGATTGCCGCTTTGCACTCAGGCACCCAAGCGCTTCCCTCGAGAAGCGCTTTTTTATGCCGGCCGGCTCCCGTCATGGTTCAAATCATGGCTCGAATGCCGTTATCCAGCGCAGGCAGGCTGCCGATCAGACTTCCCGGACAGCGTTTTGTGCGGCCGATGATTTCTAAAACCAAGGAGACAACAATGAACAAGACTTCAATGAACATACTGGCCGGCCTGATGGCTGGCGCAGGCCTGCTTTTGTCCGCAGGCGCACAGGCTCAGGACGCCTTTCCGACCAAGCCGATTCGCATCGTGCTGGGCTTTCCCGCCGGCGGCCCGCTGGACCAGCATGCCCGTTTGCTGACCGACAAGCTGCAGGGCGTGCTCGGTCAGCCGCTGGTGGTGGATTACAAGCCAGGAGCGGGCGGCTCCGTGGGGGCGCAGGACGTGATGCGCTCGCCCGCCGACGGCTACACGCTGATGCTGGCCAACACCGGCGTGATGGTCATCAACCCTGCGCTCTACAGCAAGCTGCCCTACAACACGCTCAAGGACTTCACGCCGATTGCCCGCACTGCTATGCAGCCGCTGGCGCTGCTGGTCAACAACAAGGTGCCGGCCAAGACGCTGACCGAGTTCACAACCTACGCCAAGGCCAACCCCGGCAAGATCAACTTCGGCTCGGCCGGCAACGGCGGCATCAGCCATCTGGTGCCCGAGATGTTCAAGAGCGCCGCAGGCGTGGATCTGGTGCACATCCCCTACAAGGGCAGCGCGCCTGCGTTCACCGATCTGATCGGCGGCCAGGTGCAGTTCATGGCCGAGAGCATTCCGCAGGCGGCCGCCTATCACAAGCAGGGCAAGGTGCGCGCTCTGGCCGTGACCAGCAAGGAGCGCAACCCCGCACTGCCGGAGGTGCCGACCGCCATCGAGTCTGGCCTCAAGGGCTTCGAGGTGGTGGGCTTCTATGGCTTTCTCGCCCCTGCCGGTCTGCCCAAGGACGTGACGGCCAAACTCAGCAACGCCTTCCAGCAGGTCATGAACCTGCCCGATGTGAAGAGCCGCATGGTGGAGCAGGGCGCCGATCCGGCCTTCCTGGGCTCCGAGGCCTTCGGCAAGTTCCTGGCCACCGAGACTCCGCGCTGGGCGGCCGCCGTCAAGGCCTCCGGCACGAAACTGGATTGACACCCCCTGAGGCGCTGTGCCTAGGCCCTTGCGCGGCCGCCCTGATTTGTCAGTGCCAGTATTGGAGGTGGTGAACGCAAAAAAGCCCGGCCGCTTTGGGTGGCCGGGCTTTTGTTTTGCTATGAATATAGAAGCTGTTTACGCTTGATTTGAAAGGAATTCAGCATTGATTGATGCTGAAGTTCTTAGTGGATCTGCGTAAGCAGCTACTGATTTACAGCTGCTCGCCTGTCTGCGCGGGGCTGAAAAGGTCCACGCGGTCGGTGATGATCCCGTCCGTGCCCAGGTCGATCAGGCGCTGTGCGGCCCATTGGTCGTTGACGGTGTAGCTGCTGCAGTAGAGGCCTGCGCCATGTACCTTGGCCACCAGCTCGGGCGTCCACAGCGCATGGTTGAGCACCATGGCGCTGCAGTCCAGCTCCAGGGCCAGCTTCAGGTCGGCGTCGCCGCTGGCGTCGGCCAGCTTGTCCACCAGCAGGCCGCGCGGGATATGCGGTGCGGTCTCGCGGGCGCCCTTGAGCGATTCGGACTTGAATGAGGTGAACAGCGGCTGCACCTCGGCTTGCGGCCAGATGCGCTGCATCAGCTCGCCGCAGGCGCGGCCGGTTTCCAGCTCCTGGCCCGGGGTCGGCTTGATTTCCACATTCAGGTGCAGATGGTTGGCCAGGCACCAGCGCGCCAGGGCTTCCAGCGTGGGCAGGGCTTCGCCTGCATAGGCGCGTGAGTGCCAGCTGCCGGCGTCGAGCTGGGCGATCTCGCCCATGCTCAGTGCGCCGCCAATGCCGTGGCCGTTGGTGGTGCGCTCCAGCGTGGCGTCATGCATCAGAAACAGCACGCCGTCCTGGCTGAGCTTGGCATCGCATTCAAAGAAGCGGTAGCCATGTTGCGCGCCCAGACGGAAGGCGCTCATGGTGTTCTCCGGTGCCAGCTTGCCGGCGCCGCGGTGGGCCACCCAACGGGGGTAGGGCCAGGGTTTCAAAGCATTCGTCATAGTGAGTCCAACAAAGTTTGCGGCTTCATACTTCAGGGTAGCTTTGGGCGCGTCGATGAGAACTGGCGCAACCCATCTCAGAGACACCGAGCAAGAGCCGCCTTGCGGCGAAGGTGTCGTCCCCCTCCCGCGTAGCGAGAGAGGGGGAAGCGGCGCAGCCGCTCAGGGGGAGTTTCGATTTAGGCGCGTTTGCCGGTTTCGGCGTTGAACCAGTGCAGGCGGTCTTCGCGCGCCGAGATGCGGGCTGTGTCACCGGGCTTGGGATAGGGCTTGCCTTCTTCCACACGGACGGTGACGTCTTCGTCGCCCACCTTGCCGTAGAGCAGGCGTTCGGCGCCCAGCAGTTCCACGGTCTGGACCTTGAACTCCACGCCGCCGGCTTCCACCAGGTCGATATGCTCGGGACGGATGCCAAGAATCATGCCGGGCTTGCCGTTGGGCGAGTGCTTGAGCAGGTTCATGGGAGGCGAACCGATAAAGCCCGCCACAAAGGTGGAGGCGGGTGTGTGATAGACCTCTTCGGGCGTGCCGAACTGCTCCACATTGCCGCCGTTCATCACCACCATGCGCTGGGCCAGGGTCATGGCCTCGACCTGGTCATGGGTCACGAACAGGCTGGTGATGCCCAGCTCGGCGTGCAGCTTCTGGATTTCCAGGCGAGTCTGGCCGCGCAGCTTGGCATCCAGATTGGACAGGGGTTCGTCGAACAGGAACACCTGGGGCTGGCGCACGATGGCGCGGCCCATGGCCACGCGCTGGCGCTGGCCGCCAGAGAGTTGGCGGGGCTTGCGGTCCAGCAGGTGGCTCAGTTCCAGAATCTTGGCGGCCTTGTCCACACGGCGCTTGATCTCGTCTTCGGGCACCTTGGCGAGCTTCAGGCCGTAGGCCATGTTCTCGTAGTTGCTCATGTGGGGGTAGAGCGCGTAGTTCTGGAACACCATGGCGATATTGCGCTTGGCGGGCTCCAGGTCGTTGACCTTGTTGCTGCCGATCAGTAGGTCGCCGTCGGTGATTTCTTCCAGGCCCGCGATCATGCGCAGCAGGGTGGACTTGCCGCAGCCCGAGGGGCCGACCAGCACGATGAATTCGCCGTCGTTGATCTCGACGTTGATGCCGTGGATGACGGGTACGGCGGACTTGCCGGTGCCGTAGCGCTTGACGATGTTCTTCAGGGAGATGGATGCCATGAGAGGTATTCCAGGTATTCGTTCAATGGGTCAAAAGAAGGTGGTGGAGGCAGTGGGGGCGAGCTTTATTTCTCGGTATCCACCAGGCCTTTGACGAACCACTTTTGCATCAGCATCACCACGGCTGTCGGGGGCAGCATGGCCAGAATGGCGGTCGCCATCACAATGTTCCAGTCCACAGCGGCTTCGCCGCCGGCCAGCATGCGCTTGATGCCGATCACCACGGGGTACATGTCCTCCGAGGTGGTCATCAGCAGCGGCCACAGGTACTGGTTCCAGCCGTAGATGAACTGGATCACGAACAGCGCGGCAATCGAGGTCTTGGACAAGGGCACCAGAATGTCCTTGAAAAAACGCATGGCGCCGGCGCCGTCGATGCGGGCAGCTTCCACCAGCTCGTCCGGCACGGTCAGGAAGAACTGACGGAACAGGAAGGTGGCGGTTGCCGAAGCAATCAGCGGCAGGGTCAGGCCGGCGTAGCTGTTGAGCATTCCCAGCTCGGCCACGACCTTGTAGGTGGGCAGGATACGCACTTCCACGGGCAGCATCAGGGTCAGGAAAATCGCCCAGAAGCAGACCATCTTGAACGGGAAGCGGAAGTAGACGATGGCAAAGGCCGACAGCAGCGAGATGGCGATCTTGCCCACGGTGATGACCATGGCCACGACAAAGCTCACCCACATCATCTGCACGACATTGGTGTTGGAGCCGAGCTTGCCCGAGCCGAGCAGGGCTTCGCGGTAGTTTTCCCACATGTGCGAGCCGGGCAGCAGCGGCATGGGGGACTGCACGATGGCGTCCGCCGTATGGGTGGATGCGACCAGCGCCAGATACAGCGGGAAGGCCACGATGGCCACACCCAGCAGCAGCACGGCGTGGGAGATGAAGGCAAGCCAGGGATTACGATCGACCATGATCAGTACTGCACTTTCTTTTCAACATAGCGGAACTGGATCACAGTCAGCACGACAACAATCAGCATCAGGATCACGGACTGGGCTGCGGAGCCGCCCAGGTCCAGCGCCTTGAAACCGTCCTGGTAGACCTTGTAGACCAGAATCGATGTCGACTGGCCGGGGCCGCCCTGCGTGGCTGCATCAATGATGCCGAAGGTGTCGAAGAAGGCGTAGACGACGTTGATCACCAGCAGGAAGAAGGTGGTGGGCGAGAGCAGCGGCAGTTGGATGTTCCAGAAGCGGCGCCATGGGCCGGCACCGTCGATGGACGCGGCTTCGATCAGTGCCTTGGGAATGGACTGCAGCCCGGCGAGGAAGAACAGGAAGTTGTAGGAAATCTGTTTCCACACCGAGGTGATGACGATCAGGGCCATGGCCTGGTTTTCGTTCATCAGATGGTTCCATTCATAGCCCAGCTTGCCCATGTAATGGGTCACCACACCGATGGAGGGCGAGAACATGAAGACCCACAGCACGCCCGCAATCACGGGAGCCACTGCGTAGGGGATGATCAGCAAGGTCTTGTAGACCATGGCAAAGCGGATGATGCGATCCGCAAAGATGGCCAGAGCCAGCGAAACGGCAATGCCGACGCCGGCCACCAGCACGGAGAACAGTGCCGTGCGTTTGAAGGAATTCAGATAGGTGGGGTCGGCGAACAACTGGCGGAAGTTGTCCAGGCCAACCCATTCGGTACTCATGCCGAACGCGTCTTCCATCTGGAATGACTGGAGCACAGCCTGACCGGCGGGCCAGAAGAAGAAGATGCCGATGATCAGTAGCTGGGGGGCGATCAGCACCCAGGGAAGCCACTTGGATCGGAAAAGAACGCGTTTTTCCATGAGGAGTTACAAATAAAAAAACCGCCGGAGCCTGGGTGCAGTCAACGGGGTATTTGGGGGTGCAGAGCCTTGTTTGAAGGCCCCGCAGGCCTTGGCGGCACCCTTGCGGGTGCCTGGAGGGTTTACTGTTTGTAGGAGCGCTCGAAGCGAGCCAGCAGTTCGTTGCCACGGCTCACGATGGAGTCCAGCGCCTGCTTGCCGGTCTTCTTGCCAGCCCACACCTGTTCGAGTTCTTCATCCTCGATGGTACGGATCTGCACGTAGTTGCCCAGACGGATGCCGCGCGAGTTGTCGGTCACCTTGCGGATCATCTGCGTCACGGCGGTGTCGGTGCCGGGGTGCTTGGCGTAGAAACCGGACTTTTCGGTCAGGTCATAGGCCGCCATGGTCACGGGCAGGTAGCCGGTGCGCTGGTGCGAAGCGGCCTGCACCTTGGTCTGCGACAGGAATTCGAAGAACTTGGCCACGCCCTTGTACTCTTCGGCCTTCTTGCCGGCCATGACCCACAGCGAAGCGCCGCCGATCACGGTGTTCTGGGGAGCGCCCTTGACATCGGGATAGTAGGGCAGGGGAGCCAGGGCGTAGTTGAACTTGGCGTTCTTGGCCACATCGCCGTAGAAGCCGGACGAAGTCTGGATCATGGCGCATTCACCCGCGGTGAACGAAGCCTGGGAAGTGGAGGCGCGACCCTTGTAGACAAACTCGCCGGCCTTGGCCGCTGCGGCCAGGTTGTCGATGTGCTTGACGTGCAAAGGCGAGTTGATCTTCATGCGCGCCTTGTAGCCGTTGGCGCTCAGACCGTTGTGCTCGGTGGCGAATTCCACGTTGTGCCAGGTGGAGAAGGACTCCAGCTGGGTCCAGCCTTGCCATGCCAGGGTCATGGGGCAGCTGTGGCCGCTTTCCTTGAGCTTCTTGGCGGCAGCAAAGACTTCGGGCCAGGTCTTGGGGGCGACGTCGGGGTTCAGGCCGGCCTTCTTGAAGGCGTCCTTGTTGTAGTAGAAGATGGTTGTCGAGCTGTTGAAGGGGAAGCTCAGCATCTGGCCGTTGGGGGCCGTGTAGTAACCGGCCACGGCGGGGATATAGGCCTTGGGGTCGAAAGCGACGCCGGCGTCCTGCATCACCTTGCCCACGGGCACGGTCGCGCCCTTGGAGGCCATCATGGTGGCTGTACCCACTTCAAACACCTGCAGGATGTGAGGGGCGTTGCCCGAGCGGAAGGCTGCAATCGCGGCTGTCATGGATTCGTCGTACACGCCCTTGAACGTGGGCACGACCTTGTAATCCTTCTGGCTTTCGTTGAACTGCTTGGCCAGGTCATTGACCCACTCGTTATTCACGGCAGTCATCGAGTGCCACCATTGGATTTCGGTGACGGCTTGTGCCGAGAAAGTAGTAGCGGCGACGGCGGCGGCCATGGCCAGTTGCTTGAATTGCATGAAGGCTCCTCTAACGATCGTTGACGAAATATGCGGTGATGCACACTAAGTCATCCGTATGACATATGGATGTCATTGTTTGCATGGGCAACGCGCCGCACCATGGGCAGAACCCGCAGTCACAAGCCTTTGTATGACGATCCGGTGACATCTGATGGTGCGCGAAGCTGCGCCATTCTAGGTCAACGGCATTTCGTTTGTTGTTGGTAGTCTTTCGTATTGAGTTGTTTTTGATTCGGAAATGTATGATTTTTGTCTAAATAGCCTATGGAAGATTCATCTACCATTGGGCTGCGTGCAGCGGTGAACGGGTTCGCAGCGCCTTTGTGCACTGCCATGCGGCGAATCGCCTGGGGAATGCCGGAGGGGCTTGCTGCTTTGGCGATAGCAGGGCTGGCCACTCAGAACCCATAGCAAAGCATGGCTGAGCCGCCGTCGCTTAAAATCGTCATCCCACTGGCTTAGGGGTGCCACACAGAGGGCGCCCGACACGGTCTACCCCCATGAATGTACCGATTGCGTTGGCTGCCGCCCTCCAGGCACAGGCTGCCGAACCCGCACGACTGCGCGAGATTCCCTATAACTACACATCGTTCTCTGACCGTGAGATTGTGATTCGTCTGCTGGGCTCATCCATGTGGGATGTGCTCAATCAGCTGCGTCAGGAACGCCGAACCGGCCGATCTGCCCGCATGCTCTACGAAGTGCTGGGGGATATCTGGGTTGTGCAGCGCAATCCCTATCTTCAGGACGATCTGATCCACAACCCCGACCGCCGCAAGTCGCTGGTCGAGGCGCTGGAGCATCGCCTGGCCGAGATCGACAAGCGTCGCGAGCCCAATGAGGATGCGCTGCGCGATCAGCTGGTGGGCCAGCTGGTGGAAGCGGCCCACCGCGCCGTGCATGAATTCAACGCCACTTTTGTCGAGGCAGAGCAGCTGCGCCGCCGTGCGCAGAAGACGCTGCGTCGATACACCGCCAAGGACAACATCAAGTTCGACGGTCTGTCGCGCGTGGCCCATGTGACCGATGCGACCGACTGGCGCGTCGAGTACCCGTTTGTCGTGCTGACGCCCGATACCGAAGCCGAGATGGCCGGTCTGGTCAAGGGCTGTATCGAACTCGGTCTGACCATCATTCCGCGCGGAGGCGGTACCGGCTATACGGGTGGCGCCATACCTTTGACCTGGCGCTCGGTGGTCATCAACACCGAGAAGCTGGAAGCGCTGAGCGAAGTCGAGATGCGCATGATTCCCGGCGTGGATCACGAAGTGCCCACCATCTACTCCGAAGCCGGGGTGGTGACACAGCGCGTGGCCGATGCGGCCGAGCGCGGCGGCTTTGTGTTTGCCGTGGATCCGACCTCCATCGAGGCCTCCTGCATCGGCGGCAACATCGCCATGAACGCGGGCGGCAAAAAGGCCGTGCTCTGGGGCACGGCCCTGGACAATCTGGTGTCCTGGCGCATGGTCACGCCCGATGCGCAGTGGCTGGAAGTCACGCGTCTGGATCACAACCTCGGCAAGATTCACGATGCCGAGATGGCCTGCTTCGAGCTGAAGTACTTCGAGGCGGACGGCAAGACCCATGTGCGCACCGAGCGCCTGGACATTCCCGGCCACACCTTCCGCAAGGAAGGCCTGGGCAAGGACGTGACCGACAAATTCCTCTCGGGTCTGCCCGGCATCCAGAAGGAAGGTACGGACGGCCTGATCACCAGCGCGCGCTGGGTGGTCCACCGCATGCCGGCGCATACGCGTACCGTGTGCATGGAATTCTTCGGCAATGCCAAGGATGCCGTGCCCTCCATCGTCGAGATCAAGGACTACATGTTCGCCGAGCAAAAGCGCTCGGGCGTGCTGCTTGCCGGTCTCGAACACCTGGACGACCGCTACCTCAAGGCCGTGGGCTACGCGACCAAGAGCAAGAAGGGCAACGGCCATCTGCCCAAGATGGTGTTGCTGGGCGATATCGCCGGTGACGACGCCGACGAAGTGGCCCGCGTGGCGGCCGAGGTGGTGCGCATTGCCAATTCGCGCAACGGCGAAGGCTTTACCGCCGTCAGCGCCGAGGCGCGCAAGAAGTTCTGGCTGGACCGCAAGCGCACGGCCGCGATCTCGCGCCACACCAACGCCTTCAAGATCAACGAAGACGTGGTGATTCCTCTGCCGCGCATGGCCGAGTACACCGATGGCATCGAGCGCATCAATATCGAGCTGTCGCTGCGCAACAAGCTCAAGCTCTGCGACGAGCTGAGCGGTTTCTTCAGGCACTCCGACCTGCCTCTGGGCAAGAGCGACGATGCCGGAGACATCCCCAGCGCCGAGCTGCTGGAAGACCGCGTGCAGCAGGCTCTGGCGCTGGTGGCCGAGGTGCGCGAGCTCTGGCAGGGCTGGCTGGACGGCGTGGCCACGCTGTTCCCCGAGCTGCAGGATCACCGCCTGCGTGCGAGCTGGAAGACCCAGCTCAAGGAGCCGCTGTCCAAGATTTTCGCGGGCGCTGCCTTCCAGCCGCTGCGCGAGTCCGTCAACGAGATTCACCAGAAGGTGCTCAAGGGCCGTGTCTGGGTGGCGCTGCACATGCACGCCGGTGACGGCAATGTGCACACCAACATCCCTGTCAACTCCGACGACTATGAAATGCTGCAGACCGCGCACGAAGCCGTGGCCCGCATCATGGAGCTGGCGCGCAGTCTGGACGGCGTGATCTCGGGTGAGCACGGCATCGGCATCACCAAGCTGGAATTCCTCTCGGATGCCGAGCTGGCACCGTTTGCCGATTACAAGAAGCGTGTGGACCCCGAAGGCCGCTTCAACAAGGGCAAGCTGATCCGCAACGAAGAGTGGGATGCCCTGGCGCACCAGAGTCACGACGGTCGCTCGCCGCGCGAGTCGCTGATGTTTGCCGACCTGACCAACGCCTACACGCCCAGCTTTGGCCTGATGGGTTATGAATCCATCATCATGCAGCAGTCGGACATCGGCGCCATCGCCAACTCCGTCAAGGACTGCCTGCGCTGCGGCAAGTGCAAGCCCGTGTGCGCCACCCATGTGCCGCGCGCCAATCTGCTGTACTCGCCGCGCAACAAGATCCTGGCCACCTCGCTGCTGGTGGAGGCCTTCCTCTACGAAGAGCAGACACGCCGTGGCGTGTCCATCAAGCACTGGCAGGAATTCGAAGATGTGGCCGACCACTGCACGGTCTGCCACAAGTGCTTCAACCCCTGCCCGGTCAAGATCGACTTCGGCGACGTGACCATGAATATGCGCAATCTGCTGCGCAAGATGGACAAGAAGAGCTTCCGTCCCGGCAACAAGCTGGCCATGGCCATGCTCAATGCCACCAACCCCGACACCATCAAGTTCATGCGCACGGCCATGGTGGGCGTGGGCTTCAAGGCCCAGCGCCTGGCGGCCGACGTGCTGGGGGCTGTTGCCAAGAAGCAGACCGCGCATCCGCCCGCATCGGTGGGTACGGCTCCCATCAAGGAGCAGGTGATCCACTTCATCAACAAGAAGCTGCCCGGTGGTCTGCCCACCAAGACGGCGCGCGCCTTGCTGGATATCGAAGACAAGGATTACGTGCCCATCATCCGCGACCCGCAGGCCACCAAGTCGGATACCGAGGCGGTGTTCTACTTCCCTGGTTGCGGCTCCGAGCGCCTGTTCAGTCAGGTGGGTCTGGCCACGCAGGCCATGCTCTGGCATGCCGGCGTGCAGACCGTGCTGCCGCCCGGCTATCTGTGCTGCGGCTATCCACAGCGCGGCTCGGGTCAGTTCGACAAGGCCGAGAAGATGATCACGGACAACCGTGTGCTCTTCCACCGTGTGGCGACCACGCTCAACTATCTGGACATCAAGACCGTGGTGGTGAGCTGCGGTACCTGCTATGACCAGCTGCAGGGCTACCAGTTCGACAAGATTTTCCCCGGCTGCCGCATCATCGACATCCACGAATATCTGCTCGAAAAGGGTATCACGCTGCAGAACAAGGGCTCGTACCTGTACCACGACCCCTGCCATACGCCCATGAAGCAGCAGGACCCGATGAAGACCGTCAAGGCCTTGATGGGTGACAACGTGCTCAAGAGCGAGCGCTGCTGCGGCGAGTCCGGCACGCTGGGCGTGACGCGTCCCGACATCTCCACGCAGATCCGCTTCCGCAAGACCGAGGAAATCCGCAAGGGCGAGGCCGCGCTGCGCGACAACGGTCAGCTGGGCGCTCAGGACAACGTCAAGATCCTGACCAGCTGCCCCAGCTGCCTGCAGGGCCTGAGCCGCTATGGCAACGACCTGAACAACGGGCTGCTCGAAGCCGACTACATCGTGGTCGAGATGGCGCGCGACATTCTGGGCGAGAACTGGATGGCCGAGTATGTCAATCGCGCCAACCAGGGCGGTATCGAGCGCGTGCTGGTGTGATGCCCCTTGAGTCGCTTCGCGCCTTCTCCCAAAGGAGGGCGACACCCTCGGCGCGGGGCGGCGGGGCCGGCATAGGCCCTTGCTCGGTGTCTGTGGCCTGCGCAGGGGTCACATCGCAGTGATGTGGGTAAGACGCATTGCAATGGAGATTTCAGATGTTGGTTGAAAATTGTCCTCTGTGCACTGCCGACGGCGGTGCGCTGGTCTGGCGCGGCGACAAGCTGCGTGTGATCCGGGCCGCCGAGCAGGGCTTTCCGGCCTTCTATCGCGTGGTCTGGAATGATCATGCGGCCGAGTTCTCGGATCTGAGCGCGACGGATCGCATTGTCTGCATGGATGCCGTGGCCCTGGTGGAGCGCGTGCTGCGCGAGCAGCTGGCCCCGACCAAGATCAACCTGGCGGCTCTCGGTAACATGGTGGCGCATCTGCACTGGCATGTGATTGCGCGCTATGACTGGGACAGCCACTTTCCCGCTTCGGTCTGGGCTGCGGCCCAGCGCGAGCGCAATGAAGAGCGCGAAGCTGAGATTGCCCGCCAGCTGCCGCAGGTGGATGAAGTGCTGCAAAAGGCGTTGACCCTCTGGGCCGCGTGATGTTTTTCGTCTCCGTCGGGAGATTCAAAGGGCAGCTTGAGGCTGCCCTTTTATGCATTGATTAGGAGAAAGCCATGGCAGGACTGCAAGCCAACACTCCCACCCCCCAGTCGCTGACCGTGCATGGTGCATCGCGCGTGCTGGAGGTCTCTTATTCGGACGGCAAGACTTTCCGCATCCCGTTCGAGTTGCTGCGCGTGTACTCGCCCTCGGCCGAGGTGCAAGGTCATGGCCCGGGCCAGGAAGTGCTGCAGACCGGCAAGCGCGATGTGGGCATCAACACCATAGAGCCGGTGGGCAACTACGCCATCAAGCCGTTCTTCAGCGATGGGCACGAAAGCGGTCTGTACACCTGGGAATACCTCTACCAGTTGGGTAGCCAGCAGGATGCTCTGTGGCAGCAATATCTGCAGCGCCTTGAAGAAGCCGGGATGGATCGCGATACGCCCATGCCCGAGAAGGGCGCCGGCGGTCATGGCTGCAGCGTGCATTGAGCTTTGACTGTCAGGGGCTTGCATGTCGGCTCAAAAGCCGGCAGCAACGTCCCGTACACGCCACATAGCCCATGCGTACGGCACAGGGTTATTGAGGCTGGTGCTATATTTCCAATAGCTTTAAGCGCTCGTGAAATAAGCGCTCAAGGCGAATTCTTTCAAAAAACCATAGTGCTTCAAAGCCTGTAGCCATACGGGGTTGTCGCTGTACGCGCAAGCACTGCCTGCTTAGCATTCTTTGTTATGAGCTCCACACACTTCGGATTCCAGACTGTTGATGAAAGCGAGAAGGCATCGCGCGTACGCGGTGTGTTCGACTCTGTGGCGTCCAAGTACGACGTCATGAACGACGTGATGTCGGGTGGACTGCACCGCGCCTGGAAGGCTTACACGCTGATGGTGGCCAACCTCAAGGAAGGCGACAAGGCGTTGGACATCGCGGGCGGCACAGGGGATCTGTCCCTGGCTTTTTCCAAGAAGGTGGGGGCCAGCGGTCAGGTGGTGCACACCGACATCAATGAAGCCATGCTGCGCGTGGGGCGTGACCGTCTGACCGACAAGGGTGTGATCCTGCCCACGCTGGTCTGCGATGCTGAAAAGCTGCCCTTCCCCGACAACTATTTCGATCTGGTCAGCGTGGCCTTCGGCCTGCGCAATATGACGCACAAGGATGCAGCGCTCAAGGAAATGAACCGCGTGCTGCGCCCCGGCGGCAAGCTGCTGGTGCTGGAGTTCTCCAAGGTGGCCAAACCGCTGGAGAAGGTCTATGACTGGTACTCGTTCAAGATTTTGCCGACCATGGGCAAGATGATTGCCGGCGACGCCGAAAGCTATCGCTATCTGGCTGAGTCCATCCGCATGCACCCGGGCCAGAAGGAGCTCAAGGCCCTGATGCAGCAATGCGGCTTTGGCCATGTGGACTATCACAACATGACAGGAGGCGTCTGTGCCTTGCATGTGGGAATCAAGTGTTAAGTGCGCCCTGTGCGCAGATTTGTAGCGACTTTCTATAAGAAGGGAGATGAGATGAAGAAACTTTGGTCAATCGCCTTGGTGGCAATGCTGGTGGTGGCACATGGTCAGGCCGATGCAAAACGCATGGGCGGTGGCTCATCGTTGGGCAAGCAGTCGGGCAACGTCACTCAACGCGAAGCGTCTCGTGCTCCCGCTCAGAATGCCCAGCAGGCTGGGCAGCAGAATGCAGCGCAGCAAAACCGTGCTGCTCCACCTGCAGCGGCTCCGGCCGCTGCACCCAAGAAGCCATGGGGCGCCATGCTGGGCGGCCTGGCCGCAGGCCTGGGCCTGGCCTGGCTGGCCAACTCGCTGGGCATGGGCGAAGCCTTTGCCAATATGCTGATGTTCGGTCTGCTGGCCATGGTGATCATGGTGGTGGTCGGCATGATCATGCGCCGTCGCAAGGCAGCGCCTGCCGTGCAAAGCGCTAGCAGTCCATTCGCCTTTCAGGGCGCAGGCAATCTGGGCGGTGATGTGAATGCACCTCAGGCACGTCAGTACAACCCCGAAAAAGTGGGCAATGATGCGTCGGCTCGTCCTTGGGAACAGAACCATATTCCTGAAGCCGCAGCTGCAGCTGGCGGCTCCATGATCGGCTCTGCCCTGTCGGGTTCGCAGAACTGGGGCGTGCCTGCAGACTTCGATGCCGAAGGCTTTCTCACTGCAGCCAAGCGCAACTTCGTGACGCTGCAGTCGGCCTGGGATCGTTCCGACATCACCACTTTGCGCTCCATGATGACCGACGAGATGCTCACGGAAATCCGCGGCCAGCTGTCCGAGCGCGAGACGCAGCGCGCGGGCGAGCCCAACCACACCGATGTGTTGATGATCGATGCGCAACTGCTGGGCATCGAAGACCTGGGCAATGGCTATATGGCCAGCGTCGAGTTCTCCGGCATGATCCGCGAGGAGGCATCGGCAGGCCCCAGCCCCTTCCGTGAAGTCTGGAACATGACCAAGCCCAAGAGTGGCACCAGCGGCTGGCTGGTCGCCGGCGTGCAGGCGCTGCAGTAAGCCCTACTGTCTGGCGCACCCTGTGCCAGAGGCAGCAAGCAAGCGCCGCCGCGCAGCGAAGCTGCCGTCCCCCTCAGGGGGAAGGCGCAAAGCGCCACAGGGGGGAATCAATTTCATGAATAATCGGGGACTATGGCAACACAGTCCCCTTTTTCTTTTCTGGGCGGTCTCGTCGAACGCGTGATGGCCGGTCCCCAAGCTCCTGAATGGCTGGTGAGTGAAATGCACCAGCGTCTGGTGCTTTTCCTCAATCATGTGCTGATGCAGGAAAAAGAGGCCACGGATCGCCTCGTGCGCCAGAAGGGGCGTATTGCGCGTGTGCAATGGCGCCAGTATTCGGTCGCCTTGCTGGTCACTCCTGCAGGCCTGTTCGACGTGGCTCCTGCCGAGGCAGCCCCCGATCTGATGCTGGAAGTCACCGAGACCTCACCTCTGTCGCTGGCTCAGACGGCCTTGCGTGGCGACAAGCCCAGCATTCGCATTGAAGGCGATGTGCAGTTTGCCGCCGAGATCAATTGGCTGGTGGATAACGTCAAGTGGGATGTGGAGGAAGATCTGGCTCGCCTGATTGGCGATGTGCCGGCCCACACCATTGGCAAGGTTGCACGCACGGCCGCACAGGGGCTGCGTCAGTTCGTCGGCGCACGCATGGGCAGCAAGTCTGCCTCTGCTGCCGATGTGGCCAATCCTGCCGGCACGGCACCCGTGGCAGCCATGCCCGGAGCCGATTACACACAGCCATGAGCCGCTTTCTGCGAGGCTGGGCCATCCTCTGGGTGGTGTTTCGTTATGGACTCGACGAGCTGGTGCTCTCCGGGATTCCGCATCCGCGCCTGCGCAGCTTGCGCGGCGTGCTGACCTTCGGTCGCAAGCTGGACAAGCCACGTGGCGTGCGCCTGCGCGAAGCGCTGGAGGAGCTGGGGCCCATCTTCGTGAAGTTCGGTCAGGTTCTGTCCACCCGCAGCGACCTGATGCCGCCCGATGTGGCCGAGGAACTGGCCAAGCTGCAGGATCGCGTGCCGCCGTTCGATTCCCAGATCGCGGTGGACACCATCGAGCGTTCCTTTCGCAAGCCGCTGGAGCAGATCTTCATCAGCTTCGAGCGTGAGCCCGTGGCCAGCGCGTCCATCGCCCAGGTGCACTTTGCCAGGGTTCGCGACAAGGCTGGCGTCGAGCACGATGTCGCCGTCAAGGTGCTGCGCCCGGGCATGAAGTCCGTGATCGACAAGGATCTGGCGCTGATGCACATGATGGCGAGCTGGCTGGAAAGGCTCTCCCATGATGGCAAGCGGCTCAAGCCCAGGGAAGTGGTTGCCGAGTTCGACAACTATCTGCATGACGAGCTGGACCTGATCCGCGAAGCCTCCAATGCCGCGCAACTGCGCCGCAATATGGATGGGCTGGATCTGGTGCTGATCCCCGAGATCCACTGGGATTACTGCCACACGGATGTGATGGTGATGGAGCGCATGAAGGGCGTGCCCATCAGCCAGGTCGAGCGCCTGCGCGAAGCTGGCGTGGATATCCCGAAGCTGGCGCGCGATGGCGTGACCATCTTCTTTACCCAGGTGTTCCGTGACGGCTTCTTTCATGCCGACATGCACCCGGGCAACATCATGGTCAGCCTGGAGCCCGATACCTTCGGGCGCTATATCTCGCTGGACTTCGGCATCGTCGGCACGCTGACCGAGTTCGACAAGGAATATCTGGCGCAGAACTTCCTGGCCTTCTTTCGCCGCGACTACAAGCGCGTTGCCGCCTTGCATGTGGAAAGCGGCTGGGTACCTGCCACGACGCGCGTCGAGGAGCTGGAGGCAGCCATCCGCGCCGTCTGCGAGCCCTATTTTGACCGGCCGCTGGCCGAAATCTCGCTGGGCATGGTGCTGATGCGCCTGTTCCAGACCTCGCGCCGTTTCCAGGTCGAGATCCAGCCCCAGCTGGTGCTGCTGCAAAAGACGCTGCTCAATATCGAGGGTCTGGGGCGCCAGCTCGACCCCAACCTCGATCTGTGGAGCACGGCCAAGCCATTCCTCGAGAAATGGATGCTGGACCAGATGGGGCCGCAGCGCCTATGGCATGAGCTGCAGGCACAGGCGCCGCGCTACGCCAAGATCCTGCCCGACATTCCGCGCGTGCTGCACCAGTATCTGTCCAGGCACGGAGCCGGCAATGACAGCGAGACCCTGCTCAAAGAGCTGCTGCAGCAGCAGAAAACGACCAACCGTCTGCTGCAGGCCATCCTCTGCGGCGGCATCGGTTTCGTCATCGGTCTGGTGGTGCTGCAGGTTCTGCTGCGCATCCGCTTCTGAGCTTTCCTTTTCTTTAGAGTTCGAGGAGTGCCAGCGTGCTGCTCTCATTGGTGATCGTCTACCTGCTTGTGACCATTGGCATCGGCCTGTGGGCTGCCAGACGCGTGAAGAACACGGCGGACTTCGCCATTGCCGGCCGTCATCTGCCGCTCTACATGATCATCACCACCACCTTTGCGACCTGGTTCGGGTCCGAGCTGGTGCTGGGCGTGCCAGCCAAGTTCATCGAAGGCGGTCTGCATGCGCTGGTAGAGGATCCGTTTGGCGCGGGCATGTGCCTGATTCTGGTCGGGTGCTTTTTCGCGGCCAAGCTCTACCGCATGAATCTGCTGACCATCAGCGACTACTACCGCTCGCGCTATGGCCGGACTATCGAGGTGATCTGCTCGCTGATCATCATGCTCAGCTATCTGGGCTGGGTCTCAGCCCAGGTCACGGCGCTGGGCCTGGTGTTCAACCTGCTCTCGGGCGGTGTCGTCAGCATTCCCATGGGCATGACGATCGGCGTGCTCTCGGTGCTGGTCTACACCCTGTTCGGCGGCATGTGGTCAGTGGCCGTGACGGATTTCGTGCAGATGATCATCCTGGTCGCAGGCCTGCTGATACTGGCTTTTTTTGCCGGTGACATGGCGGGTGGCGCGGGCAAGGTGGTCGATCTGGCCACCAGCCGCGATCTCTTCAAGTTTCTGCCAGAGCCCTCGCTGCATGAAATCGTTTTCTTCATAGGCGCTGCCGTGACCATGATGCTGGGCTCGATTCCGCAGCAGGACATCTTCCAGCGCGTGATGTCGGCTGACACCGAAAAATCGGCCGTGCGCGGCACCATCATCGGCGGTGCCTGCTATGTGATCTTTGCCTTCGTGCCCATGTTCCTGGTGGCCAGTGCGCTCATCATCATGCCCACCGAAGCGACGGCCCTGCTGGCCGATGATCCGCAGAAGGTGCTGCCCACCCTGGTGATGGACAAGATGCCGTTTGCCATGCAGGTGCTGTTCTTCGGCGCGCTGCTCTCGGCCATCAAGTCCTGCGCGTCGGCCACCTTGCTGGCCCCCAGCGTGACCTTCACCGAGAACATCTGGCGCCAGTTCCGTCCCTACACCACGGACAAGGAAAACCTCAGGACCATGCGCATCAGCGTGCTGGTGTTTGCGGCCTGCGTGCTGGCCTATTCGATCATCATGGAAGGCACGCCCATCTATGAGCTGGTCGCCAGTGCCTATCAGGTGCCGCTGGTGGGCGCCTTCGTGCCGCTGGTGTTCGGCCTGTACTGGAAGAGGGCCACCACCCAGGGCGCCATCAGCGCCGTGGCGCTGGGCATCGGTGTGTGGCTGGTATTCATGGTCACGCCTGCGCTCAACCAGGCTTTTCCACAGCAGCTGGCTGGTCTTTTGGCTGCGGTTGCCGGCATGCTGGCAGGCTCGCTGCTGCCGCAGTGGATCAGCAACCATCACCGTGAAATAGAGTCCTTTGCCGAGATCAAGGCTTGAGAGTGCAAACCGGCCGCACCGGGGCTTGCTTGCGCAGCGCAGCAAAACCAGGGGCGGCGCCTATAATTGAGGGTTTTTGCACTTCCCCCGTTTTTAGCGCTATGCCTATCTATGCATACAAGTGTGGCTCCTGCGGTCACGCCAAGGATGTGCTGCAGAAAATCTCGGACGCGCCGCTGACCGTGTGCCCAGCTTGCGGGGCCGAGGCCTTTTCCAAGCAGCTCACCGCTCCGGGCTTTCAGCTCAAGGGTTCTGGCTGGTATGCCACGGACTTCAAGAACAGCGGCAGCAAGCCGGCTGCAAGCACCTCTTCATCCAGTGACAGTGCCGCAGCCCCTGCACCCGCAGCAGCTGCAGCCCCTGCCCCTGCGCCCGCCAATTCCTGAGGCTTACCCACACTATGTCTGCATTGCGCAAGTGGCTGATTGCCGGTTTGCTGGTCATCGTTCCCCTGGTGATCACGCTGGGCGTGCTCAACTGGATCATCGGAACGCTGGATCAGACGCTGGCCATTCTTCCGGAGGCCTGGCAGCCTGACAGATTGCTGGGCATGCATATTCCGGGCTTTGGCGTTATTCTGACCTTGCTGATTTTGCTGCTTGTGGGCGGCATTGCCAGCAATTTCATCGGCCGCAAGCTGGTGGGCTGGGGTGATGCGCTGGTGCGCCGCATTCCCGTGGTGCGCTCCATCTATTCCAGCGTCAAGCAGGTCTCGGACACCGTGTTCTCCGACAGCGGCAACGCTTTTCGCACGGCAGTGCTGGTGCAGTGGCCGCGCGAGGGCGTATGGACCGTGGCTTTCGTCACAGGCCAGCCCAGCGGTGAAGTGGCGGCTTTGCTGCGCGATGAATATGTGAGCGTCTTCGTGCCCACCACGCCCAACCCCACCGGGGGTTACTTCGTGCTGGTGCGCAAGAGCGAATGCATCGAGCTGGAAATGAGTGTGGATGCGGCGCTCAAATACATTGTTTCGATGGGCGTGGTGGCTCCGCCAGACCTCGCACTGATCGAAGAATCCAAACAAACAACCTTGTCGCACCCCTAAGGTGCAGGAAGAATTTTCATGGCAATGCGTTCTCAATACTGCGGTCTGGTGACCGAAGCCCAAATGGGCGAAACCGTGACCCTGTGCGGCTGGGTGAACCGCCGCCGTGACCATGGTGGCGTGATCTTCATCGACCTGCGCGACCGCGAAGGCTATGTGCAGGTGGTCTGCGACCCCGACCGCGCCGAGATGTTCAAGGTGGCCGAAGACGTGCGCAACGAGTTCTGCGTGCAGGTCAAGGGTGTGGTGCGTGCGCGTCCCGCCGGCACCACCAACGACAAGCTCAAGAGCGGCCAGATCGAAGTGCTGTGCCATGAGCTCAACGTGCTCAACGCTTCCGTCACGCCTCCTTTCCAGCTGGACGACGACAACCTGTCGGAAACCGTGCGCCTCACGAATCGCGTGATGGATCTGCGCCGTCCCGTGATGCAGCGCAACATGATGCTGCGTTACAAGACCGCCATCCAGGTGCGCAACTTCCTCGACAAGGAAGGCTTCATCGACATCGAGACCCCCATGCTGGGCAAGTCCACGCCCGAAGGCGCCCGTGACTACCTGGTGCCCTCGCGTGTGCATGACGGTGAATTCTTCGCTCTGCCCCAGTCGCCTCAGCTGTACAAGCAGATGCTGATGGTCTCGGGTTTCGACCGCTACTACCAGATCACCAAGTGCTTCCGCGACGAAGACCTGCGCGCTGACCGTCAGCCCGAATTCACGCAGATCGACTGCGAAACCTCCTTCCTGAACGAAGAAGAAATCCGCGCCATCTTCCAGCGCATGATCAAGGAGGTGTTCCAGACCCAGCTGAACGTGGATCTGGGCGAGTTCCCCATCATGACCTACCAGGACGCGGCCTTCCGCTTCGGTTCGGACAAGCCCGACCTGCGCGTCAAGCTGGAGTTCACCGAGCTGACCGACTGCATGGGCGACGTGGACTTCAAGGTCTTCTCCACCCCCGCCACCACCAAGGGCGGTCGTGTCGTGGCCCTGCGCGTGCCCGGCGGCGCATCAATCTCGCGCGGCGAGATCGACGGCTACACCGAGTTCGTCAAGATCTATGGCGCCAAGGGTCTGGCCTGGATCAAGGTCAACGAAGTGGCCAAGGGCCGTGATGGCCTGCAGTCGCCCATCGTCAAGAACCTGCACGATGCAGCGATCGCTGAAATCCTCAAGCGCACCGGTGCACAGGATGGCGACTTGCTGTTCTTCGGTGCAGACAAGGAAAAGATCGTCAACGACTCCATCGGCGCTCTGCGCCTGAAGGTCGGCCACAGCGAATTCGGCAAGAAGAACGGCCTGTTCGAAGACAAGTGGGCACCGCTGTGGGTGGTGGACTTCCCCATGTTCGAGCATGACGAGGAAAACGACCGCTGGGCCGCTGTGCACCACCCCTTCACCTCGCCCAAGGATGGCCACGAAGAACTGATG
Organism: Comamonas testosteroni ATCC 11996; assembly: GCF_000241525.1. Taxonomy (GTDB): domain Bacteria; phylum Pseudomonadota; class Gammaproteobacteria; order Burkholderiales; family Burkholderiaceae_C; genus Comamonas; species Comamonas testosteroni. Next base: position 53,494 of record NZ_AHIL01000012.1, on the reverse strand, counting down.
GTGACCGACCCCGGCAAGTGCATTGCCAAGGCCTACGACATGGTCTTGAACGGCTGGGAACTGGGTGGCGGCTCGGTGCGTATCCACCGCGCCGACGTGCAGGCCAAGGTGTTCGAAGCCCTGAACATCACGCCCGAGCAGCAACGCGCCAAGTTCGGTTACCTGCTGGACGCGCTGCAGTACGGTGCGCCTCCCCACGGCGGCCTGGCCTTCGGCCTGGATCGTCTGATCACGCTGATGACGGGCTCCGACTCCATCCGTGACGTGATCGCCTTCCCCAAGACCCAGCGCGCCCAGGATCTGCTGACCCAGGCTCCCTCGCCCGTGGACGAGAAGCAGCTGCGCGAGCTGCATATCAAGCTGCGCAACGTGGCCGTGACGACCACTGAGGCTTGATTGCCAAGCTCCCCGTGAACAGCGCCGGTCGCTGTTCACACCCAGGCGCCAGTTCGCGAAAGCGGCTGGCGCTTTTTTGTTGCTTTGAAATCGGGAGCTGCTTGCGCCTGTCAATCTTGGAATTCAGATGGTTTTCACTCTGAATTCAATGAATAGCAAGCGGTTGCAGCTATGAATATTGATGGCTATCAAGCAGCAGGGCGACTCAGCCTGCTGTCATCCTGGGCGCGCTAATATGCTGCGATGGAAGTCAGGCCCTACAAGATTCCGCAGTCCGTGCTGGTCGTGATCTACCGTGAAGACGGGAAGGTGTTGCTGCTGCGTCGCAGCATTGCGGCGCCCGAGGGCGAGCCTTTCTGGCAATCCGTCACGGGCAGCAAGGACAGCCTGGACGAGGACTGGCATGAAACCGCCGTGCGCGAGGTGCAGGAGGAAACCGGCATCGATGCGCATGCGCCGGACTGTTGCCTGACAGACTGGGAACTCGAGAACGTCTACGCCATCTATCCACAGTGGCTGCATCGTTACGCGCCGGGCGTCAGCCATAACCAGGAGCGTGTCTTCGGCCTTCGTGTGCCATCTCACCTGACCGTGCACTTGAATCCCAGGGAGCACACCGCACATGATTGGCATGATTGGCGTGAGGCAGCCCAGCGCTGCTTTTCTTCTTCCAACGCAGAAGCTATTTTGCTGTTGCCGCGCTTCGAGCCGGCGCTGGTCGAGCGCCGCTGCAGGCAACAGCCTTGAAACCATCAGTGCCTATGTCTGAAGTTCAGTTGTTTACGCCGCCAGAGCCGCAGATCCTGCGCGTGGCCACCTACAACATTCACAAGGGTGTGCAGGGCCTGGGTCCTGCCAGGAGGCTGGAGATTCACAATCTGGGACTTGCGGTGGAGCAGCTCGATGCGGACATCGTCTGCCTGCAGGAAGTGCGCAAGATGAACCGCAAGGAGGAGCAGTACTTCGACCGCTGGCCCAATGTGCCGCAGGCCGAGTACCTGGCTCCCGAAGGCTACGAGTCCGTCTATCTGACCAATGCCTACACCCGTGACGGCGAGCACGGCAATGCGCTGCTCAGCCGCTGGCCGGTGATCGGCTACCAGCACGAGGACATCTCGGACCATCGCTTCGAGCAGCGCGGCTTGCTGCATGTGGAGCTGGACATCCACGGCAAGCGCGTGCATTCCATCGTCGTGCACCTGGGCCTGATTCCGGGCAGCCGCATTCGCCAGATTGCACTGCTGCAGCGTTTCATCGAGCGCGAGGTACCGCCCAATGCGCCGCTGGTGGTGGCGGGCGACTTCAATGACTGGGGCAACCAGATCAAGCGCATGCTGGCGGGCTTCGGCCTGTTCGAATACGAGGAAACGCAGAGAATTCTGACCTATCCCTCGCGGCTGCCGATTGCGCAGCTCGATCATATCTATGTGCGCGGCCTGACCCCTCTGGGGCTGCAGGTGCCCAAGGGGCGCATCTGGTGGCGCATGTCGGATCATCTGCCGCTGATCGCGGAGTTCAAGCTGTAGCAGCCCTGAGCCCGGCCCCCGCGCCTTCTTCCTTCTCGCTGCGCGGCGGCACTGGCTCGCCATCTTCGGCGCCGGGCGCAGTCCGATTGGGGGATTGCTCCTGAAACCATAGCTTCCAATGCCTTGTAAACGTACATCTGGACGGCAAATCCTTTGTAGCTTCGGGAAGTTGATTCACTGGTACCATTCTTGGATGTTCAGAGATCTCGCCGACATGAAAAAAGACAACTCAGCCGAAGGAACACCCGTTTCGGTCAAGATCCGCGAGCGGCTGCAGGCAGCTAAGAAACGTTTCCACGCCAACGACAACATTGCCGAATTCATCGAGCCCGGCGAGCTGGAGAAGCTGCTGGACGAGGTGCAGGAGAAGATGCAGGGCGTGCTCGACTCCATGGTCATCGACACCGTGCACGACCACAACACGCGCGCCACGGCACGCCGTGTGGCCAAGATGTATGTGAACGAAGTGTTCCGCGGCCGTTATGTGCATCAGCCGGCCATCACCGAATTTCCCAACGCAGAGCATCTGAACGAGCTGATGATCGTCGGCCCGATCACCGTGCGCAGCGCCTGCAGCCACCACCTGTGTCCCGTGATCGGCAAGATCTGGATCGGCGTGCTGCCCAACAAGAACACCAATGTGATCGGTCTGTCCAAGTACGCGCGTCTGGTGGACTGGATCATGGGTCGCCCGCAGATCCAGGAAGAGGCCATCATCCAGCTGGCCGACCTGATCATGGACAAGACCCGACCCGACGGCTTGGCCGTGGTCATGGAAGCCTCGCATTTCTGCATGTCCTGGCGTGGCGTGCGCGAGATGGATTCCAAGATGCTGAACTCCGTCATGCGTGGAGCGTTCCTCACCAACTCCGAACTGCGCCGCGAATTCCTGTCGCTCATTGCAGCCCGCAAGTAAATGATCCCCCCTGAGTCGCTGCGCGCATTCCCCCAAGGGGGACGATGCCCTCGCTGCGAGGCGGCTCTTGCTCGGCATCCCTCTGACGGCTGGCGCCAGTTTCATGAGGTGTCGGCCATACCTGGCCAGATGAGCAACTGAATTTTTCTTTTCAAAAGGCTGCGCGTCGCGCGGCCTTTTGCATTTTTGGCTCCCATGTCCCTGCAAGCGTTCACTCTCATCATTTTGGCCGGCCTGATCCATTCGGGCTGGAATATCGTGGCCAAGAAGGCGGGTGGAGATGCCCGTTTTTCGCTCTACACCGCCATCTGCAATGCCGTCATCTGGCTGCCGCTGGGCTGGTGGCTGGGCAAGGATGTGGTGCCGGGCTGGGGCTGGATGGAGTGGGCGTTCGTCACCGCCAGCGCCGTGCTGCATGTGGCTTATTTCGTGGTGCTGCTGCGCGGCTACCGCGTGGCCGATCTCACCGTGGTCTATCCGCTGGCGCGCGGCAGCGGGCCGCTGATCTCCTCGCTGGTGGCGGTGATGTTTTTGGGGGAGCAGATTTCAACGCTGGGGGCTGCCGGCATTGCGGGCGTGGTGCTGGGCGTGTTCCTGATCGCGGGCGGCCCGCGCATGATTGTGGCCATTCGAGAGGGGCAGGATCTGGAGGCGCGCCAGCGCGTGCTCTCCGGTCTCTACTACGGCCTGCTGACGGGGCTGTTCATTGCCAGCTACACGGTGGTGGACAGCTATGCCGTCAAGATGCTGCTGATGTCGCCGATTTTGGTGGACTATGTGGGCAATCTGATCCGGCTGGTGATTCTGGCGCCGCTGGCCGTCCGGGATTGGCCCGAGACCAAGCGCCTGTGGCGTCTGCAGTGGCGCTATGCGGCCGTGGTGGCCTTCTTCAGCCCCATTGCCTATGTGCTGGTGCTGTATGCGGTGCAAAGCGCGCCTATCTCTCACGTCGCTCCCGCGCGCGAGGTGTCCATGCTGTTCGCGGCCCTGATCGGCGGCAGGCTGCTGGGCGAGGGCGACCGGGCCCTGCGCATTGCGGGGGCCGTGATGATTGCCCTGGGCGTGACGGCGCTGGGCCTGGGTTGAAGTGAGTCGTTTGTCAAAAAGGCCTGCAGCCATTGTCGATGCATCGCAAGTGGCTATTGTTTTTGAAGAGATCTGAAAATGCCGACCTGGGAAGTCCTGATCACATTCTTTGGTGTAGCCCTGCTGCTGGGTCTGAGCCCCGGCCCTGACAATCTGTTTGTGCTGGTGCAGTCGGCCCAGCGCGGCTGGCGCGTGGGGCTGTGCGTAGTGTTGGGCCTGTGTCTGGGCCTTGTCGGACATACGGCCGCCGTGGCGCTGGGGCTGGCGGCCGTGGTGGCGACATCGCCCATGCTGTTCACCGCGCTCAAGCTCTGCGGCGCCGCCTATCTGGCCTATCTGGCCTGGGGCGCATGGCATGCGCCGGTCAGCGTCGAAGAAAGTGCCAGGGCGCAGGAGCAGCGCGATGTGCTGACTCTGCGCTCCGCCATGGGCTGGGTGGGCAAAGGCGTGGTCATGAACCTGACCAACCCCAAGGTGCTGATTTTCTTTCTGGCCTTTTTGCCCCAGTTCACCGACCCCGCTCGTGGCAGCGTGCCAGTGCAGATCATGGTGCTGGGCAGCGTCTTCATGGCAGCCGCTTGGCTGGTCTTTGGCTCTATCGCCTGTTTCTCGGGGCTGTTTGGCCAGATCCTGCAGCGCTCCGTGCGCGCCCAGCGCTGGCTTAACCGCATCGCTGCCACCGTTTTCGGCGCGCTCGCACTTCGTCTTGTGATGGTGCAACGCTAGAGGCAAACACTCTTAAAACTGGCGCGCCCCAGCACAGGGGGCAGCGGGCAAGGGCCTGTGCCGGCCGCACCGCCCCGCCGCGAGGCTATCGTCCCCCTCCGTCCCCTCCCATAGTGCGAAGCACATAGAGAGAGGGGCGCCCGGCCAGGGGGAAGGTGCGTAGCGCCTCAGGCGGTGATGCTCTATCCCCAGGATAGAGCAGACAAGTCATTGACAAACACCGGCATGTCTTTCCACAGCCCGCGCAGCTTCTTGTTTGCCACGGTCACCCACTGCGGAGTGTAGAGAAAGCCGTGTACCGAATCATGCGCCAGCAGGCGCTGTGCATCACCAAGCAGGCGTGCGCGGTCGGCAGGGCGCGGTGTGTGCTTGATCTTGTCGAAAAGCTCGTTGAATTCCTGGGACTGGTAGCCCCAGTAGTAATCGGCCTTGGCAAAGTTGCCCAGATCAAACGGCTCCACATGCGAAATGATGGTCAGGTCGTAGTTCTTGTTGGTGTAGGTGCCCGACAGCCACTGTGCCCATTCCACATTCTGCAGCTTGAGCTGGATGCCGATCTTGGCCAGCTGGGCTGCAATCAGCTCACCGCCCTGGCGCGCATAGGGCGCTGGCGGCAGCGTCATGGTCAGCGTCAGCGGGGTCTTGATGCCTGCTTCAGCCATCAGAGCCTTGGCCTTTTCCAGGTCAAAGGGATTGACACCTGTGGTGTCCACATAGCCAAAGGCTGAGGGCACATAGTAGCTGCCGATGGGCACGCCATAGCCGTCGGCGGCACCGGCAATCACGGCCTTGCGATCGATGGCGGCGGCAATGGCACGGCGCACGCGGATGTCGCTGAGAGGCTTTCGCGCATTGTTGATGGCCAGAATGGTCTTGGCGCGCGAGTTGCTCACCACCACCTGAAAGCGGGCATTGGCTTTGAACTGGGGCACGCTGCGCGGCGAGACGCGCGGGAAGGCATCGACATCGCCGGCCAGCAGGGCGGCAACCTGTGCTGCGGGGTCGGGAATGAAGCGGAACACGGCGCGCTTGATGCGAATGCTCTGTACCGAGCGATAGTCGGGCCAGGCGGTCAGCGTGACCGATGCACCCTTGGCCCAGGCAGCAAGCTTGTAGGGGCCGGTGCCCACGGGTTTGCTGGCGTTGGTGGTGGCGCTCTTGGGCTCGACGATGATGGACGTGGCCTGACCCATCATGAACAGAAAGTCGGGATCGATCTCCTGGTTGGTCAGCACCACCGTATGCTCGTCGGCGACCTTGGTGCTCAGATTGGCAAAGGTGCGCTTGTCCTTGTTGGTGCTTTTGTCGGCTGCCGCGCGGTCGAACGAGAACTTGACGGCGGCAGCGTTGAAGGGCTCGCCGTTCTGGAACTTCACATCCTTGCGCAGGCGAAAGGTATAGGTCTTGAGATCGGACGAGACTTCCCAGCTCTCGGCCAGCAGAGGCGAGACGCTGCCGTCGGAGTTGATCTTGGTCAGCGTCTCAAACACGTTGTAGAGCACGACTTCGGCAATCGAGGAAGCAGCCCCGGCTGTGGGGTCCAGTCCTGGCGGCTCCAGCGTCATGGCCAGCGTGACGCTGTCTTTTTTGGCCTGAGCCATGGCAGGCCAGGCAGCGAACAAGGGCAAGCTGGCAGCCGAGCTGGCCAGCAAGGAGCGGCGATTGAGCATCAACAAAGTCTCCGATGGGGGGGCTGGCCGCATGGGGCCATCAAAAGCGCTGCAAGTCATCGCGGGGAGCGGACTTGTTTCATATGCGTTTTTACACCAGTCGGAGCAGTCTTTGCTGTGGTCGCAGGCATATCGCTGCTGCGAGTGTGAGCAACTGTTTGGCGGCCCGGTTCAGATGACTCGCGGTGCGGCCTTGACCAAGGCCTGGGTATAGGGGTGGTCGGGGGCTGAGAACAGCTTGCGCGGTGTGCCGCGCTCCACCACTTCACCCTGATGGAGCACGATGACCTGATCGCAGACATGCTGGACCACGGCCAGGTCATGACTGATGAACAGATAGGACAGGCTCAGCTCGCGCTGCAGGTCCTGCATGAGATTGAGCACCTGGGCCTGCACCGAGACGTCGAGCGCGCTGACCGGCTCATCGGCCACGATCAGGCGGGGGCGGGTAATCAGAGCGCGGGCAATGGCAATGCGCTGGCGTTGGCCGCCCGAGAACTCGTGCGGATATTTGTCGGCGTCCTGTACGCGCAGACCCACCTGGTCAAGCACGCTCAGCACCTGCTGACGCCTGGCAGGGCGACTGAGCTTTTCATGAGTCGTTCCCAAAGGCTCGCTGACGATGGCTTCTACTGTCATGCGCGGGTCCAGCGATCCATAGGGGTCCTGAAACACCATCTGGAAGTCGCGCCGTGCGGCGCGCAGTTCCTGTTCGCAGAGACGGTGCAGATTGCGGCCCAGAAGTTCCACCCTGCCTTCGCTGGGACGGTCCAGCGCCATGACCAGGCGCGCCAGTGTGGACTTGCCGGAACCCGATTCGCCGACCACGCCCAGGCTCTGTCCCGCTTGCAGTTCAAAGCTCACGCCGCGCAGTGCCTGCAGCGGCTCGGGCTTGTGCCACAGCGATGTACGGGGGCGCGAATATGCGCGTTTCAGGCCGCTAACCCTGAGCAGGATTGCGCTGCTGGTTCCTGTTTCAGAAGATTCGGCCGGCTTGATCATGTCCTGGCTCCTGCCGTCAGCACCTGTTCATACAGGCAGCGCGCCACATGGGGCTGGCGCCAGGAGGAAAGAGAGGCTGGTGCCGCCATGCTGGGTTGGTGCAGCGTGCGAGGCTGGGGGCGCTGCACATAGCACTCGTCCTGGGTGTGGGCGCAGCGGCCCGCAAACGGGCAGCCTGCGGGCAGATCCACGAGCTCTGGCACGGCTCCGGCAATGGTGGGCAGACGGACTGTACCTTCTGCGGCGTGGAGTTGAGGGTGTGCAGCAAACAGGCCGCGTGTATAGGGGTGGGCGCGCCTGGCGAACACCGCTTCCGTCATGCCGGATTCCACTACGGTGCCGCCATACATGACCAGCAGCTGCTCCGCATTCTGGGCAATCACGCCCAGATCATGGCTGATGAGAACCAGCGCCATGGAATGCTCGGCCACCAGCTCCTGCAGCAGATCCAGAATGCGCTGCTGAACCGTCACATCCAGGGCCGTGGTGGGCTCGTCGGCCACCAGCAGATCGGGACCGCAGGCCAGAGCCATGGCAATCATGATGCGCTGGCGCTGGCCGCCGGAGAACTGGTGCGGATACTCATCGAGCCGCTGCGCAGCCTGCGCAATGCCCACCCTCTCCAGCAGCTCGGTGGCGCGGGCGCGAGCCTGGGCGCGGCTCATTCCCAGATGAAGCCGCAGCGGCTCTGCCACCTGGCGGCCGATGCTGTGCACGGGGTTGAGGGCGCTCATGGGCTCCTGAAACACCATGGCCATGCGGTTGCCGCGCAGGGCGCAGAGCTGGCGCTCGCCCAGGCCCAGCAGCTCCTGGCCGTCCAGCTGGATGCTGCCGTCCACCTGTGCATGTTCGGGCAGCAGGCCCATCAGCGCCAATGCCGTCAGCGATTTGCCGCAGCCTGATTCGCCGATCAGGCCCAGCGTGGCACCGCGCTCCAGCGTAAAGCTCACATCGCGCACGGCCTGAGCCCGGCCGCGATGGGTCTGCAGATTGATGGTGAGGCTGGAGACTTCAAGCAAAGCCATGGTGATTCAACGCTCGCGTGTCAGTCGGGGGTCCAGCAGGTCGCGCAGACCGTCGCCCAGCAGGTTCAGGCCCAGCACCGACAAGGCAATTGCCAGGCCGGGCCAGACGGCCAGCAGCGGCGCCTGGAACATCAGGGTCTGGGCTTCGCTGAGCATGCGCCCCCAGGATGGCTGGGGCGGCTGCGTGCCAAGCCCCAGATAGGAGAGGGCGGCCTCGGCCAGAATGGCCAGCGCAAACTGAATGGTAGCCTGCACGACCAGCACTGCCGCAATATTGGGCAGCACATGCTGCAGCGTGATGGCCGTGCGGCTCTTGCCGCAGGCTCTGGCGGCCAGCACGTAGTCGCGGGCCCAGATGGCATTGGCCGAGGCGCGGGTGATGCGCGCAAAGGTGGGGATGTTGAAGATGCCGATGGCAATGATGGCATTGACCATGCCGGCTCCAAACACGGCCGTGAGCATGATGGCCGAGAGCAGGGCTGGAAAGGCAAAGGTGAAGTCCGCCAGCCGCATGATGATTTCTTCCACCCAGCCACGGCGTGCAGCGGCGACCAGGCCCAGCACCATGCCCAGCGCCAGTCCTATGCCCACGGCGATCAGGCCCACGGCAATCGAGGCGCGCGCACCGACCAGAATCTGCGAGGCCGTGTCGCGCCCGAAGGCGTCGGTGCCGAGCCAGTGCCGGCTGCTGCTGGCCTGCAGGGCAGCGTCCATGTCCACTTCATGGGCCGAGCCCGGCGTCCAGACAAAAGACAGCAGTGCGGCGGCAATCAGCAAGGTCGTTAGCAGGGCGCCGAGCACAAAGCTGCGGTGCTGCAGGGCGCGTCGGCCAAAGCCTTGGGGCTGTGCACGCGTGAAGGCGCGTGTCGGGTAGTTGGGCACGCTAGCGCGAGTATCGGTCTGCCTGCTCATATATCGCCGGCCTTGATGCGGGGGTCGATGGCGGCATAAAGCACGTCGACGACAAAATTCACCACCACCACCATGGCGGCCAGCAGCAGCACGCAGTTGCGCACCACGATCACGTCGCGGTTGGAGATGGATTGAAAGATCAGCCGGCCCAGACCCGGCAGATAGAACACGTTCTCCACCACGATGGTGCCTGCCAGCAGGTTGGCGAACTGCAGGCCCATGACGGTGACGACGGGAATCATGGCGTTGCGCAGCACATGACGCCAGAGCGCCGCGCCGCGTGACAGCCCCTTGGCGCGGGCCGTGCGTACAAAGTCCTCGCGCAGCACTTCCAGCACCGCAGAGCGGGTGATGCGCGCCAGGATGGCGGCCTGCACCACGGCCAGCGCAATGGCAGGCAGCAGCAGTGCCTGCAGCGCAGGCCAGAAGCCGCCGCCGGCCTCCTCGCTCCAGCCCGGAAAGCCGCCGGCCGAGAACCATTGCAGCTTCACCGAGAACAGCAGGATCAGAAGAATCGCAAACCAGAAGTTGGGGATGGCAATGCCGATCTGGGCCAGGCCCATCAGGCCCACATCGCCCCAGCGCTTGTGGTTGGCCGCTGCAAACACTCCCGCCGCAATGGCCAGCACGGCGGTGATGCACATGGCCATGATGGCCAGCGGCACGGTGACCGCAAGGCGTTCCCAGACCAGCTCGGCCACGGGCGAGCCATAGACGTAGCTGTCGCCCATGTTGCCGTGCAGCAGGCCGGCTATCCACTGCCAGTAGCGCGTCAGCGCGGGCTGGTCCAGGCCCAGTTGCTGAACCATGGCCGCCACGGCCTCGGGCTCGGCGTCGGGGCCCATGAGCATCTGGGCTGCATCGCCGGGCAGGACTTCCAGCACGGCAAAAACCACGATGGAGGCGCCGAGCAATGTGGCGATCAGCGTGAGCAGGCGTTTGAGCAAGAAGATGCTCATGGCGTGGGGCGTTGTTTCATCGTGAAGTGGGCTCAGGCACGGTGTTTGCGTGCTGCGCAGCATAGCGGCAATTGTGCCGCGTCCGGGAGGGGGCGGCTTTGTCCCGGGTGCTGCCATGTCTTGGGGAGCTTGGGATAATGTGGGCCGATACCGAGAACTGCACAGGAGCTGGCATATGGCATTGATGATTACCGATGAATGCATCAACTGCGATGTGTGCGAGCCCGAGTGCCCCAACGATGCCATCTATATGGGTGAGGAGTTCTACGAAATCGATCCGCACAAGTGCACCGAGTGCGTAGGCCATTTTGACGAGCCGCAGTGCGTGCAGATCTGCCCTGTGGCCTGCATACCGGTGAACCCAGAGTACATCGAAAGCCGTGAGGTGCTGTTCAAGAAATATGAGCAGCTTACGCAGGCCAAGAAAGAAAGTTAAGGCTTTTTGAGTCTGAATTCCTTGTATATCAAGCGCAAATAGCTCCTTATTCAGGAGCTATTTTTCATTCTGCCTCAGGTTCAGGCCTCGCCAGCAGCGGGCTGGGCGGCATCGGGTGCCGGTTTGCGGGCAGGCTTGGGGCGGGGCGCCTTGGTGGTGTGGATGGCCAGAGTGGCCTTGTCCATCTGGCCTGCCACCATCTCGGGCCAGGCCTTGAGCGAATGTGCGATGGCGTCTTCGATCAGCTTGAGCTGGTCGGGGGCCGGCTTTTTGAGCACCCAGCTGGCGACCTCGCCCTTGTGGCCGGGGTGGCCTATGCCCACGCGCAGACGCCAGTAATTGGGCGAGCCCAGCTGGGCATGGATATCGCGCAAACCGTTGTGGCCGCCATGGCTGCCGCCGAGCTTGAGCTTGACCACGCCGGGCTCGAAGTCCAGCTCGTCATGCACGACCAGGATTTCCTCTGGCTGGATCTTGAAGAAGCGCGCCAGCGCGCCTACCGACTTGCCCGAGAGATTCATGAAGGTCTGCGGCTCCAGCAGCCAGACGCTCTGGCCGTGGATGCTGGTGAGGGCCATCAGTCCCCAGTAGCTACGTTCGGGAACCAGACTGACCTTGAGTTCGCGCGCCAGCGCATCAATCCACCAGAAGCCGGCGTTGTGCCGGGTGTCTTCATATTCAGGGCCGGGATTGCCGAGGCCGACAAACAGTTTGATCATTGCTGGATTATCTTCTTGCTAGCAAAGCTGGGCTGGCACGCTGGTTCTGCGTGGCCCAAAGAAAAAGCCCACCGAGGTGGGCCTTTTCTTGGAGTACAGCGGCAGCCGCTGTACCGAAGACACAAGAATTACTTCTTGCCCTTCTTGGCGGGAGCAGCTGCGGGAGCAGGTGCGGCGCCTTCGGCAGGAGCCACTTCGGGCAGCTTGATGGAGATCAGCGAAGGGTTCTTGTTGGCGCCACGCACCACAGCCTTCACGCCGTTGGGCAGCTTCAGAGCTTGCAGGCCCAGCACGGACTTGGAAGTCAGAGCGCTCAGGTCCACCTTGATGAACTCGGGCAGGTTTGCGGGTTCGCAGATCACTTGCAGTTCGTGCATCAGAGGAGTCACGGTGCAGTTCTCGCCCTTCACGGCGGGGGATTCAGCAGCGCCTTCGAAGTGCAGGGGCACGTTCATGTGCAGCTTGGTGTTGCCGTCAACGCGCTGGAAGTCGATGTGTTGCACCAGCTTCTTGTAGGGGTGGAACTGCACGTCGCGCAGCACGACCTTGGTCACTTGACCGTTGATATCCATGTCCAGGATGCTGGAGTGGAAAGCTTCCTTGTGCACAGCGTGCCACAGGGCGTTGTGATCGATTTCGATCAGTTGGGCTTCACCAGCACCGTAGACGATACCAGGGGTCTTGCCCGACAGACGCAGACGGCGGCTCGCACCCGTACCTTGCTTGGCGCGCTCAGTAGCGACGAATTGCATAACTAACTCCTAGATGGACGGACCGCGACCAGTCTCGCCCGATTGATAAAAGAATCTGCACCTTGCAGCAAGGCCGTGGATTCTTGCGGTGGCCTCGAAACGGTCAAACCTCCCGAAGGAGGTTTGCTTGGGCTCGAGGCCGAAAAACCAGAAATTTTAAGCGGTAAACAGACTACTCACCGAATCACCTGTGGAAATGCGGTGAATTGTCTCGGCAAACAGGCCGGCCACGGACAGCTGGCGAATCTTGCCGCACTGCTGGGCTGCGGGGCTCAGAGGAATGGTGTTGGTCACAACCACTTCGTCCAGAGCGCTGCCGTTGCCGATGCGTTCCAGGGCCGGGCCCGAGAAGATGGGGTGCGAGCAGTAGGCGTACACGTTCTTGGCGCCGCGCTGCTTGAGCACTTCGGCAGCCTTCACCAGCGTGCCGGCGGTGTCGATCATGTCGTCCATGATCACGCAGTTGCGGCCGTCGATATCGCCGATCACGTGCATGACTTCGGACACGTTCGCCTTGGGGCGACGCTTGTCGATGATGGCCAGATCGCAGCCCAGTTCCTTGGCCAGGGCGCGAGCACGCACCACACCGCCAACGTCCGGGGAGACGACGATCAGGTCTTCGTAGTTCTTCTGACGCAGATCACCCAGCAGCACAGGGGTTGCGTAGATGTTGTCCACGGGAATGTCGAAGAAGCCCTGGATCTGGTCGGCGTGCAGGTCCATCGTCAGGACGCGCTCGACGCCAACTGCCTGCAGCATGTTGGCCACCACCTTGGCGGTGATGGGCACGCGGCTGGAGCGGGGGCGGCGATCCTGGCGGGCATAGCCGAAGTAGGGGATCACGGCGCAGATGCGCTCGGCCGATGCACGCTTGAGGGCATCGACCATGACCAGCAACTCCATCAGGTTGTCGTTGGTCGGAGCGCAGGTGGACTGAACCACGAAAACGTCGCGGGCGCGAACGTTCTGCTTGATCTCGACCGCGACTTCCCCATCGGAGAAACGGCCAACGTCAGCAGCACCAAGAGAGGTGCCGAGGTGCTTAACAATCTCTTCGGCCATGCCAGCATTGGCATTGCCTGTGAAGACCATGAAATCAGAGTGATGTGAATGCATTGTGCGTCCCAGTGCTGTGGGTTGCTATGACGCAAGAAGATGTTTGGCAGGGGAAGAAGGATTCGAACCTTCGCATGCCGGAATCAAAATCCGGTGCCTTAACCAACTTGGCGACTCCCCTACACAGGCCTTTTGTCGAAGACAAACAGCCTTATAACTTGTTCTCTGGAATCCAGCTATTAAGTGGGTGTTTTTCCAGATTTCTGCAAACTTTGATCTGCCATGTGCCAGGAGCACAGCTCAAATCAATGCTTTGCGCTATCGGTGCAAATACCGCACTTCCAGAGCCCGTCATTCTAGCATGCAATTTGAGTGATTCGAGCCAGCTTCTGACTTTCATCACTTCGGGCTGCAAGCCTTCAGCGACCGGCTGCAGGTCGTTTCGGCCAAAGCCGAAGTGATTTGCAGCGAAGTCCGCAACTATAGCAGGCTTTGTGTCGCGTTTCAGGAACTCGCTGGAAAAAATCTTGCCAGTTTCCAAGCCCTGTTCGGGCTTGACCACCAGGAACTGCTGCTCCGGCAAGGCATTGCGGCCTGTCAGCGGGGTGATGATTTCGCCGATGCCGCTGACCCAGGCCGAGTGACCGCAGAGGAAAAAGGGAACATCGGCGCCGAGCTTCAAGCCTATGCTTTGCAGCTCCTGACGCGAGAGGTTCAGATTCCAGAGGCGGTTCAGCGCCATCAGCGTGCTGGCCGCATCGGATGAGCCGCCCCCCATGCCGGCCTGGGCGGGCAGGTACTTTTCAATCCCTATGCGCACGCCTTGCGTGCAGCCTGTGGCTTGCTGCAGGGCGCGGGCCGCGCGTGTGATCAGATCATCGGCAGGCAGGGCAACGCCGTTGAGGTCTTCACGGCTGATCTGGCTGCTGACCGTACGCTCGAAATGCAGCACATCATGCCAGTCGATGAGTATGAAGACGGACTCCAGCAGGTGATAGCCGTCAGGCCTGCGGCCGGTAATATGCAAAAAAAGATTGAGCTTGGCCGGGGCCGGCACGTCATAAAGCGAGTGCATGGCGTGTATGTATCAGTAGGAGAAAAACGGTGCAACGATAGCACCGGGTTGCCTGCCAGTCAGCGAGCGTCCTGATCGAGAACGATGCGCAAAGAGGCCTCGGGTGGCGGGCTGATGCGGTCGGCACGCAGGCGACCATCGCTGATGCGCGAAAGATCTGTCTGCCAGCCGGTCACGGCCGTGTCCTTGCCTTGCAGCCAGTCGAACAGTGCGGCGACGGGAATATCGCTGCCGGTCATGCGGGTGATGAGTTCAGGCAGGGAGTCTGACTGGGTGATCTGATCGCCTTGCTGCAAGGTGGCACCGGCACGCGTCCACTGCAGGCGGGCCATGATGGATCCCAACGGGTTGAAGACCAGCAGCGTGCCGCTCTCGGGCTGACCTTGCAGCTCAAAACCGGCGCTGAAGGATTGCTGCTGGGCATCCTGGACCTGCAGCGCCATGCGGCCGGACCAGTGGTGGCTGGCCGCCACATCGGGCTGCAACTGCCGTGCAGGTTGTGCGCAGCCGCCGAGCATGGCCGCTGCCAGAGCCAGTCCGAGGGCTGGAAGAATTTTCAAGAAAGTCGGGCTGCGCTTCATGGCGTCACTTTGAGGCGTTTGAGCGTTTCCAGCAAAGTGTCATTGCTGCTGTCTGCCTTCATGCCCTGGCGCCAGATGAGCTGGGCGCGGTCCTGCTTGCCCTGGGCCCAGAGGACTTCCCCGAGGTGGGCGGCAATTTCTGCATCCTGACGCGTGGCATAGGCCTGCTCCAGCAGTTTTTCGGCTTCGTCCAGATTGCCGCGGCGGAAATGCACCCAGGCCAGGCTGTCGGTGATGAATGGATCACCGGGCTGCATGTCCAGAGCGGTCTGGATCAAGGTCTGCGCTTCTTCCAGCTTGATACCGCGATCCGCGTAGGAGTACCCCAGTGCGTTGTACGCATGCTTGAAGTCGGGTTTGCGCTTGATGATGTCGCGCAGCAGGCGCTCCATCTCACTGAAATTTCCGGCTCTTTCCGCGAGCAAGGCTGTGTCATAGGCCAGCTCCACATCATCGGGTGCCTGGCTCAGCAGCTGGGCTTGCAGCGCATAGGCTTCCTTGTTCAGGCCGGCGTCGCGCAGCAGCTGCACCTCGGCAATCTGCTTGAGGCGCTTCTGGTTGGGGCCGTTTGCAGGAATGGCCTGGATCAGGGCGCGAGCTTCCTTCACCTTGCCCTGGCGAGCCAGCAGATCGGCGCGCCGGGCCTGCACGCTGAGCAGGTTGGCGGCATCGGGAATGCGCTGCAGATAGATGTCGGCTTCGTCGTAGCGCTGGCGCTTCTCGGCCAGATCGGCCCTGAGCAGATAGAGCTGGGATTCGCCAGCAGCGCGGCCCACACCCTCAGGCAGCTTGGGCAGCAGAGCGCTGAACTGTGTCAGGGAAACGTCGGCAGCATCGAGCTCGCCATCCTGCAATTGCAAATTGGCGAGCATGACCCAGGCTTCCGGAAATTCGGGTGCCTCGCGCGTTATGAGCTGCAGCTGGGTCTTGGCATCGGCATTGCGCTTTTGTCCCAGCAGCACGCGGGCATAGGTCAGGCGCAGTTGGGGCGAATGATTCTTTTCAAGATAGCGCTTGACCAGCGGCTCCACTTCGGCGGAACCCGATTCCAGCAGCTCCATGGCCAGCAAGGCGACGGCACCCGACTCGGGACCCAGCTTGGCGCCGTTCTGCAAGGCCTGCAGGGCGGCGGGCTTCTGGCCGGCGATCAGGCGCATATGGCCTATGGCGGCCCAGGCCATGGGGCCGTTCTTCGGGTCCTTGAAATCGATTTCCAGCGCTTGCTCGACCACATCGGCGGCCAGGGGCTTGTCCGAGGCATTGTTGTAGAGCTGGGTGATGGCCAGAAAAGTGGCGCTGCGATTGGCTTGCGGGGTCAGCTCGACCTCTCGACGCAGATAGCTGCCCGAGTCTGCAATGCGGTTCATCACCACCAGAATGCGCAGCACCGCGCGGTTGGCATCGCGTGATTCGGGGTAGGCCTCCAGCCAGGCGCGGGCATTGCGCAGTGCGCGGTCGCCCGAGCGGGACTGAATGGCAAGTTCGGTGGCGCGGCGATAGAGCTTTTCGTTGTTGCTGCTGCGTGCGGCCTCCATCATCAGGGCCTGAGCGTCCGTCAGAGCACCTTCCTGAGCGGCCATCTCTCCGACCAGGATTTCGTAGAACAGCTCGGCAGACAGAGCTGCTTGCTCATTCTCACGCTCTGCGGCCTGTTCGAGATCGGTGCTTTGCTCGATCTTGTCCTGCCGGGATGGCGGGTCGACGGTCTGGGCGGATGCGATTGCCGATCCCATGGCCACAACGGCGGCCACGGCGAGTCCCTGAAAACGTAGAGGATGAACCATCGGCCCATAATAATCCAAGCTTGTTGAACACTTGGCGAAGAAGAGATTGCATGCCTGAGTTGCCCGAAGTCGAGGTTACGCGCCGCTCTTTTGCTGACCGCATTGCGGGTGCGCAGATTGAGAAAGCCACCTTGGGAAAGCCCCTGCGCTGGCCTCTGGGACTGTTGCCACAGGCACTGGCCGGCAGAGTCGTGCTGGGGGTGCGCAGGCGCGGCAAGTATCTGCTGCTGGACCTGAGCGAAGGTCTGCTGCTCATGCACCTGGGCATGTCGGGTAGCCTGCGCTTTGCGGGCCGCGACGAGGAGCCGCTGGGCACTGGCGGTGCGCATGATCACTTCGACCTGCAGACATCGCGCGGTTTGCTGCGCCTGCATGATCCGCGCCGCTTCGGTGCCGTGATCTATGTCCCGGATGAGGGTGATGCCCTGGCGCGCAAGCTGCTTGACCATCTGGGCATGGAGCCGCTGAGCGAGGGATTCACGCTGGATGCCTTTCAGGCCGGGCTGGCCGCCAGTCGCTCGCCCATCAAGCAGTTGCTGCTCAGCGGCAGCGTGGTGGTCGGTGTCGGCAATATCTATGCTTCCGAGGTGTTGTTTCTGTCGCGGATTCACCCGGCAACACCGGCGCGCGATGTGGGCAGGCGCAAGGTCAAGGTTTTGTATGAGGCCATTCGCACCGTGCTGGCCTTGGCGGTGGAGAAAGGCGGAACGACCTTGCGCGACTTTTCCGCAGCCAACGGCATGGAAGGGCACTTTCAGCTGGAGGCCCAGGTCTATGGCCGCGATGGCCAGCCTTGCTCGCATTGCGGTGCCGCCATCCAGCTCATGCGCCAGGGGCAGCGCAGCACCTATTACTGCGCCCGCTGCCAGAAAGTCGCGAAAACTCTCTGAATTTGATAGCTAATACCGCAGTTTGAGTATGCGTTCAGGCATGTTTTGACGTCACAATTTCATTTTGATGCTTGATATGCCTCAGGGGCGTTGCCAATGTCCAGGCACTGGCGCTGTTCTGCGTCGTTGCGTGCAGATACTTTGCGACTAGATATATCAGGCCAGCCTCTGGAAGAGCCGTAGATGCTGTCAAGGGGCAATGCTATATATTGATCAGGCTGTCAGCCATGGCTGACACGGCGACTCAGACAAACAAGAGGGGTAGATGTGTCAGCTTCATTCAACGAGCAGTTTGGTCAGTATGGTGCATGGCGACGGGGCTTTGCCACCCAGCTGCAGGAGCTGCGTGAATGGTTGATTGCCCAGGATCTGCTGGACGCCTCGGTGCAGGAGCGCTTGCAGAGACTGGAAGAGCAGGTGCGCTCGGACAAGGTCATGGTGGCCTTCGTGGCTGAGTTCTCGCGCGGCAAATCCGAGCTTATCAACGCTGTCTTCTTTGCCCATTACGGCCGTCGGCTGATGCCGGCCAGTGCAGGCCGCACCACCATGTGTCCAGCGGAGCTGGGCTGGGAGCCGGAGCTGCCACCCTGCCTGCGTCTGCTGCCCATCGATACCAGAGAGTCGCCGGAGAGCCTGGGCCAGTGGCGCATGCGCCCCGACGCCTGGGTGCAGCAGCCGCTGGATATCGCCGATGCGCAGCAGATATCCGACACGCTGGCCAAGGTGGCGGAGGTGCGCAAGGTCTCCATCGATCAGGCCAGGGCCTGGGGCTTTTGGCATGACGACGAGGCTGCCGACAACCCCATGGTCGATGCCGACGGCTGGGTTGAGGTGCCGATGTGGCGCCATGCCTTGATCAATATGCCCCATCCTCTACTCAAACAGGGACTGGTGATTCTCGACACGCCTGGCCTGAATGCAGTGGGGGCCGAGCCGGAGCTGACCGTCAATCTGATACCCCAGGCACATGCCGTGGTCTTTGTGCTGGGCGCCGATACCGGCGTGACCAAGTCCGACCTTGCCATCTGGCGCGACCATGTGCTGCCGGCAGGAGCTGGCAAGGTGGGGGACGATGACGCCCTGGCTGCGTCGCGTCTGGTGGTGCTCAACAAGGTGGATACGCTGTGGGACAGTCTGAGTTCTGGCGCGCAGGTGCATGCCCAGTTGCGCCGTCAGCAGCAGGACTCGGCCCAGTTGCTGGGGGTGGCGCTGGAGCGCGTGCTGCCCATCTCCGCCCAGAAGGGACTGGTCGCCAAGGTGGGGCGTAACGACAGTCTGCTTCAGGCCAGTGGTCTGCCCGCTTTTGAAGACCTTCTGGCCAATGGCATCATGGGGCAGCGCCAGAAAGTGCTGCAGGCCGCAGTGCGCACCAATGTGCAACAACTGCGATCGCAGGTGGAGCGCGTCATCAATATGCGCCGCGGCGATCTCGACGACCAGCTGGCCGAGCTCTGCGGCCTGCGCGGAAAGAATGCGACGGTGATTGCCGGCATGCGTGCCCGCATCGAGGCCGAGCACAAGGAGTTCGATCAGAGTGCCGGCCGCATCCAGGCCATGCGCAGCATCCATCTGCGCATGCTCAAGGAGCTGTTCCGGCTTCTGAGCTCGAGAACCTTGAAGGCCGAACTGTCGCAGCTCAAAGAGACCCTGGATCAGCGCGGGCTCAAACTGGGCCTGCGCAACGTCTATGAGCAGACCTTCGGGCGTCTGCATGCCGTGGCTGCCAGGGTGCAGGTCCAGGCCGATGAAATCCAGACCATGATGAGTGCCTCGTTCAAGGAGCTCAATGCGGAGTTCGGCTTCTCCCTGCAGACGCCGCCGCAGCTGGTGCTGTCCGAGCTCAAGGACGACTTGCGCAGCATCGAGGGCAGTTACACCCAGTATCTGGGGCTCAGCAGTGTCATCAGGCTCGGCAGTGCCGACTTTTCGCAGCGCCTGATCAAGGCGCTGGCGCTGCGTCTGCGCACGGTGTTTGAAGCGGCATCGAACGATGTGGATATGTGGAGCAAATCACTGACTGCGCCGGTCGATGCACAATTGCGCGAACGTAAACGCAGTTACACGCGCCGCCTGGAGGCCGTGGACCGGATCAGCGGTGCAGCCACTGAGCTGGAGGAGCGCATTGCCGAGATGGAAAATGCGCAAGCCCGCCTGGGAATGCTGCAGACGCAGCTGATCAGCGCATCGGCACAACTGCTGGATCCGATTGCGGCCGAACGGCCGCAGGCCGTGTCCATGCCGTTGGACATCAACCTGGTAGCTTGAAATCTTGACTCTCCCTTCGATTGCCACAGCCGTAGTGCAGTGGCAGGCCAGCCATGGCCGCAATCATCTGCCCTGGCAGCAAACCCGTGACCCTTACCGCGTCTGGCTGTCTGAAATCATGCTGCAGCAGACCCAGGTCAGTACCGTGCTGGGCTACTACCAGCGCTTCCTGGATGCTTTTCCGGATGTGGCCAGCCTGGCTGCTGCTCCGCAGGATGCCGTGCTGGCGCTGTGGAGCGGCCTGGGCTACTACAGCCGTGCGCGCAATCTGCATAAATGCGCGCAGACCGTGATGGAGCAATGGGGCGGGGCTTTTCCGCAAACGGCCGAAGAACTGGCGACCCTGCCAGGCATTGGCCGTTCCACGGCCGGCGCCATTTCGTCGTTCTGCTTTTCCGAGCGGGTGCCGATTCTGGATGCCAATGTGCGACGTGTTCTCACACGGGTGCTGGCGTTCGATGCGGACTTGGCGCAGTCCAGAAATGAAAAGCAGCTCTGGGAACACGCCCAGCAACTGTGCCCCACCGAGAATCTGCACGAAGCCATGCCGCGCTACACCCAAGGCATGATGGACCTGGGCGCCAGCGTCTGCACATCGCGCAAGCCCACTTGCCTGGTGTGCCCCTTGCACTCCGAATGTCGGGCGGCCCGCGCCGGCAACCCGGAGAACTATCCCGTGCGCACGCGCAAGATCAAGCGCAGCTCCGAGTCCTGGTGGCTGCTGCTGGCGGTGGATGCACAGCGCCGCGTATGGCTGCAAAAGCGTCCGCAAGCCGGTATCTGGGCCGGGCTTTACAGCCCGCCGGTCTTTGAAGACTACGCGGCACTGCAAAGCCATGCGCAGGCCGCTTGGTCTCAGGACGGGACCCGGGGCTGGCAGGATCTTCCAGGCTTTCTGCATGTGCTGACCCACAAGGATCTGCACCTGCATCCGGTTCTGGTGCCCGTCGATCAGGCGCATGCAGCCCTGGTGTCAGAGGTCGATGAATCGTGCTGGGCGGATGCAGCGGCCTGGGCCGAGCTGGGTCTGCCGGCTCCCATCCGCAAGCTGCTCGATGCCGAGCTGGCCTGAGCGCCTGCCGCATGAATGAAAAAAAGGTGACGGCCGGCGTCACCTTTTTTCATGGCTGCAGATTTCAGAAGCGCAATCTGGGTATCAGCATGGAGCAGCGCAGCCCCATCAAGGCCAGCCACAGGGCCCTGGCCTGCGGGTTGCTGCGCTGCGCCTGCAATTGCCGGCCGGCGGCCACCACCTGCTGGCGCAGGACTTGCTGCGCGCTGCGGTCGCCCTGACTTTGTGCACTCAGCCAGAGTTGCTGGTACTGCTGCACGCTGAGCTGGCAAGGCTGGCCGAGCAGATGGCGCGACGAGGTGTTCAGCAAGGCCTGGGCCTGCGGGGTGTGCCGTGACTGGTTCATGCGGCCTCCTCTTGTTTCGAAGACTTGCTTGGCGCTTCGCTCTCGCTGCGCCCAAAGGCATACCAGTCCACATGACGGGTGCAGACCATGACCAGGGCCAGTACGCCGAACAGGGCGATGGAGCCGACAACCAGAGCGGTCTGCTCCAGCTGCAGCAGCACATACAGCAGGCCGTACAGGGCCGAAATGGCAATCGCGAACGGCAGGCCGCGCCTGATGCTGCCCAGAATGTGGCTGGCATAGAAGGCCAGCAGAGCCACGCAGGAACTGGCAGCTATCGCATAGGCCGTGGCAAAGCCCAGGTGTTCGGACAGGCTGATGAGCAGCAGGAAGAAGCTGCACAAGGCCGAGCCGACCAGCAGGTACTGCACGGGGTGAACGCGCAGCTTTTTCATGACTTCGAACAGGCCGACCGCGACAAAGGTCAGGATCACAAAAAGAATGCCGTATTTGGTGGCGCGCTCGCTCAGCGAGTAGACATTGACGGGGTTGACGAACTCCGTGTCCATGGTTTCGAGGCAGGGGCCGCTGTCGTCATGGCCACGGGCTGCAGAGGCGGCATAGGTTTCCGAGCTGCCCCAGTAGCCGGGGCTGCAAAGACGTTGCTGGCGGGTGAAGGCCGTGCTGGCAGAGGTGGCCAGCGAGGACAGCTCCCAGCTGGCGGTGAAGCCGCTGTCCGTCACCTCGCGTCGGCTGGGTAGAAAGCTGCCGCCAAACGAGGGGTGGGGCCAGTCAGCTGTCAGCGTGACCTTGCTTTCCGTGGCGATGGGGCTGAAGGCGAGCTGCTCGGTGCCCAGCAGTTGCAGCTTGAGGTCCAGGTTCAGGGCTTGGCCTTTTTTCAGCAGGCTGGCGTCAATCTCTGCCTGAATGCCTTTACCGTAGCGCTCCAGCGGCGTGCCGGATTCGACCGCCAGATCCTGGCCGTTGGCCTGCAGCGTCGCGCTGCGGATGCCACGGGGGTCGCTGAGCGCAAATGCCACAAGGACCTTCTTGCAGCGCACCACGGCGTTGGGCTCGCTGGGCTTGGGCAGCTCCGCATACTGCGCGGCGTTGGCAAAACCGGCTGATATCTGGTCGTGCAGCACATAGGTGTTGATATGGTGCAGGCCGCGCGAGCGCTCTTCCATCTTGGCATTGGCGTCGTGGTTGAGCGTGTCGGGCAGCAGCATGCGCTGGAATTCCCGGGTGCTGTATTCGATTTTCTTGCCGTTGGTCGTGCTGGTTGTCTCCGTGCAGTTCTGCACCAGGGCAGGACCAATCAGCGTCTGCGTGCCGGCCAGGCTGGAGACCACGCTTTGCACGGCGTAGTCGCGGTTGCGGATGCGGTCTTTCACCACATCCTGAATCATGGACAGGCCGGCCATGAGCAAGGCCAGAACGATCAGCAGTGAGACTGTCTTGAACAGCAGTCGGTTTTTCATGCGTGCTCCTGAATGAGGGGTTTCAGGACGCAGTGTCGGCAGCGACTGTGTGGACGCAATGAAGTCTGTGAAGCGGGTGTGAAGTCCTGGCCGAAAGCCTTGGTTGCTCAGCTTTGGGGAGCGAAATCCAGTGTCACGACAAGGCCGGGGTGACGATTGCGTACCTGCATGCTGCCGCCATGAAGATGCATGATGCGGGTGACGATGGACAGGCCCAGCCCGGTGCCGCTACGCTCTCCGTTGGGTCTGGGGGTCGTGAAGAAGCGCTCGCCCAGGCGGGCTAGCAAGGGCTCGGCAACACCCGGGCCCTGATCACTGACAGTGATTCGGTGCGGCGCCAGCTCAAGCTCGATCACGCTGTTCTCTGCAGAGAAATCCAGGGCGTTCTGCAGCAGATTGCTGATGGCCAGGGTGACCAGGCCGGTCTCCCAGGGGCCGCTGCTGTCCACGCCACTCAGGCGCATGGTCATGCCGCGTTGCTCTGCATGGCTTTGCAGGGAGGCCATGGCTTGCCGGGCACATTCCATCAGGCTGCAGCCATGGCTGGTGTCCAGTTGCTGGCGCTGCTCCAGACGGCTGAGTTGCAGCAGCTGGTCAATCAGGTTCTGCAGGCGCAGGCTCTGCTCCACCACCTGTCTGGCAAACATGGCCCGGTCCTGGGGCGGCAGCTCTTCCTGCAGCAACTCGCCCGCGCCGCGTATGGCGGCCACCGGGCTTTTGAGTTCGTGGGTCAGGGCGCGTACATAGCCCTCGATATAGTCGCGCCCTTCCAGGCGCTTGCGCATATTGTCCATGGCCTGGGCCAGCTCGCCGAGCTCGCCGGGCATGTCGGGTATGGCCGCAGGAGCAGAGGCCTGTGCGGGATGGGCAGACTCGTTGAGGGTGGGGGCCTGTACATGCTGCGCATAGTTGCGCAGCCGGCGCACGTGAAGCACAAACCACCAGGTCACGGCACAGCCCACGGCGGCGGACAGCAGCACAAACAGCAGGCCGCCGCGCAGAATCTTCTGCTCCGCGCCGTCGACGATTTTCTGTACCGAGCTGGAGGGCTTGGATGCGGTCAGCACCCCGGCAATCTGGCCGTCCACCATGATGGGCGCGGAGACATACATGACGCTGCTGGATTCGTCCTCCTTGACGGCGCGCGTGGTGCGTGCGCCATATTCACCGCGCAGCGTCAGATAGACATCGCGCCAGCGCGAGTAGTCGGCGCCCTGGTCCCTGCCCTGGGAGTCGAACAGCACCATACCCCGGGCGTCGGTGACGGTGATGCGCAGATCCAGCGTGGTCTTGCGTGTGTCCCAGATCCAGGCCTGTATCGGCTTTTGTGTGTAGCCCTGAAGCTGAGCAGCAAACGTGCTGTCCGCACCGGCTTGCAGCCGACCTTTTTCCATGTCGGCACTGGCCAGTGTGGCAAGCGCATAGGCGGTCTCCACCAGCGTGTCTTCGGTCACCTTGCGCACGCTGGGCTTGATCTCCACCATGAAGACGCGCAGCACGAAAAAGGCGGCCAGACCGTTGATCAGGAAGAAGGCAAAGAAGAGGCGCAGGCCCAGACGCATACCGGCTATCCGGGCTGGTTCAGGCTATAGCCCAGACCGCGGTGGGTGACGATGAGCTCCTGATCGGGCAAACGCTCGCGCAGTTTGGCGCGCAGGGTCTTGATGTGGGTATCCACCGTGCGGTCCGTGCTCTCGCTGTCCAGCCCCCAGATTTGCTCCAGCAAGGCGTCGCGGCTCAGGATACGGCCTGCCGCGTTGACCAGGCTCTGCAGCAGCTGATATTCGCGCCTGGTCAGATCCAGCGCCTTGCTGTGGATCAGAGCCCGTTGTCCTTGCTCATCTATTTGCAGTGCTTTCGCAAGCTGGGCGGTCGCTGCAGGCTGAAATTGCCTGGAGCGACGCAGCAGGGCTCGGGTGCGCGCCAGCAGCTCGCGGGGGCTGAAGGGCTTGGTCAGATAGTCGTCCGCGCCCAGTTCCAGGCCCAGAACCTTGTCCATCTCCTCGCCTCTGGCACTGAGCACCAGTACCGGAACAATGGAGCCGGCAGAGCGCAGCTCGCGGCACCAGTCCAGGCCGTTGCCGTCGGGCAGGCCCACATCCATGAGCAGTACATCAAACGCTGTCCTGCTCCACTGCTGACGCGCATCGGCAATCAGCAGGCTGTGGGTGACGGCTATGCCCTCGCGCTCCAGAGCGTAGCAAATCGTTCTTGCAATGGCCGGGTCGTCTTCGAGCAGCAGCACCTGCATGGCTGACGTCTGAGGGCTGAGCATGCGGTTCAGCTGATCGGCTGGATGGCGTCCGGGGCCAGAAACTGCTGCGAGACCTGGATGAATTTGTCACGAAAATCCAGTGATCGGTGGCGGCGCACGGTGGGCCAGTGCTTCTCGAAATGCTTGGCCAGGGCTTCGACGAGAAAGACCGAGCGGTGCTGCCCGCCCGTGCAGCCTATGCCCACGGTGACATAGCTGCGGTGATCTCTGGCCAGCAGCGGCAGCCAGCGTTCGAGGAACTGCTGTATATCCAGTTGCATCTGCTGCACCTCGGGCAAGGCGCCCAGATAGTCGGCAACCGGCTTGTCCAGGCCCGTCAAGGCACGCAGTTCATTGTCGTAGAAGGGATTGGGCAGCATGCGCACGTCAAACACATAGTCAGAGTCTGTGGGCATGCTGTGCTTGAACCCAAAGGACTGGAACATCAGCGTCATCTGCCCTGTGGGTGCTTCGATGATCTGCTTGATATAGCTTTGCAGCTGCGCCGACTTGAGGTCGCCTGTGTCGATGACGATGGAGCGGTCGCGCAGCAGGCCCAGCAGCTCGCGCTCCTTTTCAATATCGAGCTCCAGTGCCTGGCGCTCGTTCGTCTGGGAGCCCGGAGACAGAGGGTGGCGCCTGCGGGTTTCCGAAAAGCGCCTGATCAGAGTGCTGCTGTCGGCATCGAGAAAAATCATGCGTGGCATCAGCCCCTGCTTTTTCAGGCGACGCAGCTGGTCAGGCAACTGAGGCAGGCCCTTGGCGCTGCGTGCATCCATGGCGATGGCCACTTTCTCGTCCTGATGGTTGAGCTTGAGCTCCACAAAGGATTGCAGCAGTTCCGGGGGCAGGTTGTCGACGCAGTAGTAGCCAGCATCCTCCAGCGCATGCAGCGCAACGGATTTGCCCGATCCGGACATGCCGCTGATCAGAACAATCTCCATGGACATGATTTCAAACTCCTCTGACTTTGCCGCTTTTGCGTGCTGTAGTGCTGGCCTTGGCATTTCGGGCCTGGGTGCCCGATGGGCGCAGGGCGATGCTTGCGACCTGCTTTGCAGGCAATCTTGCCATGGCCAGCATTTCTCTGGCATGGGCCATGGTTGCTTCGGACAGGTGCTCGCCGCCCAGCATGCGGGCCATCTCCATCTCGCGCTCCTCGCCCGCCAGCGGGTCCACGCTGCTGATGGTGGTGTTTGACTTGGGGCGCTTGGTCACCCGGTAGTGCTGGTCTGCATAGGCAGCGACCTGGGGCAGGTGAGTGACGGCCAGCACTTGGCGCGAATCGCCGAGCGAGTGCATGAGGCGGCCCACGGTTTCGGCCACCGCTCCACCCACGCCGGAGTCCACCTCGTCAAAGATCAAGGTTCCGGCCTGGCCCAGTTCGCTGGTGGTCACGGCAATGGCCAGCGAGATACGCGACAACTCGCCGCCCGATGCCACCTTGGCAACGGGTTTGGGCGTGGCGCCGGTATGGCCTGCAACCAGAAAAGTGATGCTGTCCATGCCGGCGGGACTGGCTGCATCGGCATGCTCCAGCTGCACCTCAAAACGGCCGCCCTTCATGCCCAGACTTTGCATGGACTGGGTGATGGCGCGCGACAGGCGTGGTGCTGCCAGGGTGCGCTGCTGCGAGATTTTGCGCGCCTCGGCCTGATATCTGAGGTGGGCGGCCTGCTCTTTGGCGCGCAGCCCCTCCACATCGACGGCAGCATCCAGTTGGTGCAGCTCCTGTCTCCAGCCTTCGAGCAGGGCGGGCAAGTCCTCGGGCGTGCGCTTGTAGCGGCGCGCCAGCTGCATCCACAGCGACAGACGTTCATCGAGATCGGCCAGCAGCTCGGGGTCCAGATCGGCGCGGCGCAGATAGGCCTGCAGCGAGTGACGGGCATCGTGCAACTGGGCCACACAGGAGCCCAGTACGTCGGCAATGCTCTGAAACTCGGGCTCAAGGTGCTCCTGGTCCTGCAGCATGTGGTGGGCCCTGCCCAAGGGGGTGGCCGCTCCCGCATCGTCATCCTCCAGCAGTTGCAGGCAGGACTGGGCCGAGTCCATCAGGGTCTGCGCGTGTGACAGACGTGTGTGCTGGGCATTGAGCTCATCCCACTCTTCGGCGTGCGGCGACAGCTTGTCCAGTTCGGAAATCTGCCATTGCAGGCGCTCTCGTTCGCGCTGCAGATTGTCCTGGGCCGAGAGCGCCTGCTCCAGAGCCTGATGATTCTGGCGCCAGTCCTGCCAAAGCGATTTGAGCTGGGTCGTTTCAATGCCGCCGTAGGTATCCAGCATGGCGCGTGCTGCGTCCGGGCGGGTCAGGCTTTGCCAGGCATGCTGGCCGTGAATGTCGATCAGCTGATCGCCCAGATGGCGCAGCTGCGTGGCCGTGGCGGGCGATCCGTTGATCCAGGCACGGCTGCGGCCCAGGCTGTCAATGACGCGGCGCAGCAGCAAATCCTGTTCCTGCGCAAAACCCGACTCTTCCAGCCACTCATGAAGATGGGGTGGGCAATCGAACTCTGCGCAAATATCGGCCTGAGGGCAGCCTTCGCGCACCACCTGTGCATCGGCTCGTGCGCCCAGCACCAGTTGCAGAGCGTCGAGCATGATGGATTTGCCGGCCCCGGTTTCGCCGGTCAGCACCGTGAAGCCGGTCTGCCAGTCCAGATCGAGTGACTGGACAATCACAAAGTCCCGCAGGACGATGCGCTTCAAGGCCATGGTCAGACGCCTCCCTCGTTCCAGCCCAGCTTTTTGCGCAGGGTGTCGAAGTAATTCCAGCCCTTGGGGTGCAGAAAGTGCACGCTGTGATCGGCGCGCGTCACCAGGATGCGGTCGCCATGCTGCAGCGATTTCAGTGACTGCATGTCAAAGTTCGCGCTGGCGTCGCCTCGGCCGCCCACCACCTCGATAGTCACTTCCTGGGCGTCGGAGAGCACGATGGGGCGATTGGAGAGGTTGTGCGGCGCTATGGGCACCATCACCCAGGCCGGAATCGAAGGGTGCAGCATGGGGCCGCCGGCCGATAGCGCATAGGCGGTGGAGCCCGTGGGGGTGGCTACGATCAAGCCGTCCGCGCGCTGGTTGGAGACAAAGCTGCCGCCGACCTCAATGCGCAGCTCCACCATGCCCGAGGTCGAGCCACGGTTGACCACCACATCATTCATGGCCTGGGCTTCAAACACGCACTGGCCGTCGCGCATGACGCGAGCATTCATCAGGGTGCGTTCGTCTTCCTCGTACTCGCCCTGCAGTATGGGCGTGATGGAGGCTTCGAATTCATCCAGGGCGATATCGGTGACAAAACCCAGGCGCCCCTGGTTGATGCCGACCAGCGGCGTGCCATAGCGCGCCAGATGGCGGCACACGCCCAGCATGGTGCCGTCGCCGCCCACCACCAGGCCGAGGTCGCAATGCCTTCCCAGGCCGTCCACGTCCATGCTCGGGTAATCGGGCAGGCCCGCGTAGATGGCGGACTGGGTATCCAGAATCACCTCACAACCCAGGCTGCGCACGTAACCGGCAATCCGTTGCAGCGCTTCGCTGGCTGCATCGGACGGAACGCCTGCTGCGGGTGTGTGGTACTTGCCGATCAGGGCAATATGGTGGAACGTGGATGTCATCTGGGAAATTACATCATTAAAATGAAATCATGCTCGACGAACGTGCCAAGTTATTGCTCAAAGCGCTGATCGAGCGTTACATCGCTGACGGTCAACCAGTCGGCTCGCGCACTCTTTCACGTGCATCCGGGCTTGAATTGTCGCCTGCCACCATACGCAATGTGATGGCCGACCTGGAAGAGATGGGTCTGATCATCAGCCCTCACACATCGGCAGGCCGCGTGCCGACAGCCAGGGGATACCGCCTGTTTGTCGACACCATGCTGACAGTGGATCGCAGCGATCTTGTAACGCCCGGCCTGATGCCTGAACAGCCGCAGAAGGTGATTGCCAATGCGGCCAATCTGCTATCCAACCTCTCCCAGTTCGTGGGTGTGGTCATGGTGCCGCGTCGCAGCTCCGTCTTCAAGCATATCGAGTTCGTGCGCCTGTCGGAGCGGCGCTTTCTGGTCATCATCGTCTCGCCCGAAGGCGATGTGCAAAACCGTGTGATCTTCACGGATGTGGATTACGAGTCCTCGCAACTGATAGAAGCCTCGAATTTCCTCAATCACCATTACGCCGGTTTGACAATGGAGGAGGTGCGCTCGCGGCTGCAAACCGAGGTGGAGCAATTGCGGGGTCAGGTTGCCAGCCTCATGCAGGCGGCGGTGAATGTAGGCACTGAGGTCATGAGCAACCATGATCGCGAGGATGTGGTGATCGCCGGCGAGCGCAATCTGCTGTCCGTGAGCGATTTTTCCAGCGACATGGGCAATCTGCGCCGTGCTTTTGACCTGTTCGAGCAGAAAACGCAAATCCTCAGGTTGCTGGACTTCTCCAATCAGGCCGATGGCGTGCGCATCTATATCGGCGGCGAGAGCCAGACCGTACCGTTTGAAGATCTGTCCGTAGTGAGTGCTCCCTATGAACTCGACGGCAAGGTGGTCGGTACCTTGGGGGTCATCGGCCCCACGCGCATGCACTACGACAAGATGATCCAGATTGTCGATATCACATCCAAACTGGTGAGCAATGCTCTGAGCCACAAGCGTTAGGCCCTACAATGGCGAAGTTTTTCTGGTGGCAGCCACGGCTGTTGTCAGTGTTGGGGCGTTAGCTCAGTTGGTTAGAGCAGAGGACTCATAATCCTTTGGTCGTCGGTTCAAGTCCGCCACGCCCTACCATTTTTTCTAATGGAAACAACAGATTAGGCTTGCACTGTTGTAGCGAAGGCTATTCACCATAGCCCCTGAGGTAACAGTTTCGGTACATTGAACCGAAGGCACCTCATGGCAAGCATCATCAAAACCCCCTCTGGCACCTGGAAGGCCATCATCCGCAAGCGCGGCTTTCCCACCGCCATCAAGACTTTCCGCGTCAAGCGAGATGCCGATGATTGGGCTCGCACGACTGAGGATGAAATGGTGCGCGGCTTGTACATTCGTAGACAGTCCGCCGATCGCATGACGTTGGTCCAGGCTCTGGAGCGCTATGCGGTTGAAGTCACTCCCACCAAAAAGCATTACACCCAGCTCGGTGAGCGGTCGCATCTTGCTGCCTTGACGAAGTTCTTTGGGGCGTACTCCATGAGTGCAGTGACGCCCGAGCTGGTGGCTAAATTCCGTGATCAGCGTTTGGCTGATGGCAAGGCTGCCAACACAGTTCGGCTTGACTTAGCGCTGTTAGGCCATCTGTACGCTGTGGCTATGCGTGAATGGGGCGTAGGGCTCGTCTACAACCCGGTGCGCTTGATTAGGAAGCCTACTCCTGGTGCTGCCCGCGACCGGCGTTTGGATGCTGGTGAAGAAGCTCGATTGTTTGCCGCAGTGGCAGCACATAGCAATCCCATGTTGAAGTGGATTGTGGAGTTGGCTATTGAGACCGGAATGCGCCGATCCGAAATAACGTCATTAAAGCTAGAGCACGTGGACATGGAGCGCCGTATCGTCAGACTGCTTGACACTAAAAATGGTGAGCCACGAACCGTTCCTCTCAGCCGGCGGGCTACCGAAGTGATGCAAGAGGCTATTTCTAATCCTGTTCGTCCTGGCGATACACGCCTTATATTTTTCGGAGAGCCTGGCAGGGATGGGCAGAGAAGACCATGGCAGTACGATCGCGTTTGGCGCCAAATTTTGATAAGCGAAGGATTTCATGACCTTCACTTTCACGATCTCCGCCATGAGGCTGTAAGTCGCCTAGTTGAGCAAGGTTTCAGCGATCAAGAGGTGTCTGCCATCAGCGGGCACAAGTCTATGCAGATGCTGAAGCGCTATACCCACTTAAGGGCAGAAGATTTGGTAGCGAAGCTGGACAAGAGAAGTGAATCAAACTTGCTCGATTGATTAAACTCTGGAACTGAACAGAGCTTGGTTGAGTATTAGCAGCATATCCACCAGACGTTTGCACAACAAAACCTCCACTGGTTCGCATCCCAAACCCACCAGTGGTCTGCATTCAATCCCACCCCAAACCACGCAGAACTTATCGGTAGTGTGGCTCAATGTCGCAATCCGCCCCCCATTGCTGTCGCTCGAGCCATCTACCGGATGTCTGATGTGCAGCGATTACAGCCAGTCGCACCGTTGTGATGAACGTCACCTATGCGCCGTGAAGCAGGCAGTCGAAGGCCAGGCCCCGCTGCCGGAATTCTCGCTAAAGTTCTGTTTGCTCTGAAATCTCAAGAACATCCTCTACCTCTATACCCAGGTAGCGAACCGTGCTTTCCAACTTGGTAGGTCCGAGCAAAATTTGCACTGCACGAAGGTTCTTGGTTCTACGGTAGATCAAAGTTGCCTATGTCCGGCGCATAGAGTGCGTTCGGCATTTAAAGCCGCCGCCATGGTATTCCTGCCGCTGTTGCATGTCATCGGAGCTAATCTGCCAGGCTGACGATGCTTCGTAGCGGAACGAGCGGTGAACTATCTGCCGCTGCGCACAGCCAGGTGCGATTCATACAGATCCCGCATTGGGTGATCGGTTCGGACGGCAATGCAGATTTCCGCCCACAGATTTTTGAGTCCGGCATCTGGCAACAGTTCGGGCTTTGTTTTTTGTAGGCCAGCGCCTGTGCCTCGGTTCGGAAATCAACCCCTAAGCCCGTGCAATACTCGCCCTCGTAGGGTTGAAACCCCAAGCCCTCGTTCGTAACACATGACCCAAGAAACCAACAACCTCGCCGCCGACCTATGGGCGCTGGCCGACCTGCTGCGCGGCGACTTCAAGCAGAGCCAATATGGCCGCGTCATCCTGCCTTTTGCGCTGCTGCGCCGTCTGGAATGTGTGCTGGAGGGCAGCAAGCCCGCTGTGCTGACCGAAGCCGCCAAGGTCGAAAAAATGGCCATTGCCGAAGAGGCCAGAGAAAAGCTGATTCTGCGCGCCACCGGCGGTCTGTCTTTCTTCAATACCTCGCCCATGGACCTCAGCACCCTGGGCGAGTCGGGCATCAAGGCCAATCTGGAGCGCTACATCCAGTGTTTCTCCAAAGACGCCCGCGAGATTTTTGACCACTTCAAGTTTGCCGAATTCATTGGCCTGCTCAACGATGCCAACCTGCTCTACAAGGTCGTGCAAAAAGTCCGCACCATGAACCTGCACCCCAAGGTCGTCTCCAACCACGACATGGGGTTGGTGTTTGAAGAACTGATCCGCAAGTTTGCCGAAAGCTCCAACGAGACGGCGGGCGAGCACTTCACCCCGCGTGACATCGTGCGCCTCACCACCTCGCTGGTGTTCATGGAAGACGATGAAGCCCTCACCAAGCCTGGCATCATCCGCACCATTTACGACCCCACAGCGGGCACGGGCGGCTTTCTCTCGGCGGGCATGGAATATGTGCACGAGCTGAACCCCCAGGCCGTAATGCGCGCGTTTGGTCAGGAACTCAACCCCGAGAGCTACGCCATCTGCAAGGCCGACATGCTCATCAAGGGACAGGATGTCAGCAACATCAAGCTCGGTAACACGCTGTCCAACGACCACCTCTACGCCAGCAAGTTTGACTACATGCTCTCCAACCCCCCCTTTGGCGTGGACTGGAAAAAGATCGAAGGCGACATTACCGACGAACACACCCTCAAAGGCTTTGACGGCCGCTTTGGCCCCGGCCTGCCGCGGGTGTCCGATGGCTCGCTGCTGTTTTTGCTGCATCTCATCAGCAAACTGCGCGATGTGAAGGATGGTGGCTCGCGCATCGGCATCATCCTCAATGGCTCGCCGCTGTTCACTGGTGGCGCAGGCTCAGGCGAATCCGAAATCCGCCGCCATATTCTGGAAAGCGATCTGCTCGAAGCCATCGTCTCCTTGCCCACCGACATGTTCTACAACACCGGCATTGCCACCTATGTGTGGGTGCTGTCGAACAAAAAGCCTGCCGAGCGCAAAGGCAAGGTGCAGCTCATCAATGGCACCAACCTCTGCGGCAAGATGCGCAAATCGCTGGGCAGCAAGCGCAATGTGATGGACGAGGCCGACATTGCCACCATCACCCGTTGCTTCGGCCAATTTGCGGTGGTCGATGCGCAGGCGCTCAACAAACCGGCGGAAGCCAAAAGCAACCGGGGCCGCCAAGCTACCAACCCCAAGCCCGAAGCCGTCAAAACCTTTGCCAGCAAAATTTTTGCTACGCACGAGTTTGGCTACCGCCGCATCACCATTGAGCGGCCCCTGCGCCTGTCGTGGCAGTTCAGCGATGAACGCATCGCCAGCCTGCGCTTTGAGTCAGGCAACCTGAATGCGGCCATGCAGTGGGTCTACGCCGAGTACGGCCAGCCCTACTGGCAAGACGCTGCCGACTGTGACCTCTACGGCCAGTTGGACGACTACGCCGAAGAAATACGCGCCCACCTCAAGCGCGACTTTGCCGACCTCAAGGAAAAGCAGATCAAAGATCTGCTCGATGCCCGCACCTGGCTGGCACAAAAGGCCGTGTTGCTCAAGGCCCGCGCCCTGCAAAGCGCAATCGGCAGCGCCCAGCACGACGACTTCAATGCCTATGACGAAGCCATCAAGGCCGCCAGCAAAAAAGCAGGTATCACGCTGGGCGCGAAAGAGAAAAAGCAGATCGCCGATGCCGTGAGCTGGAAGAACCCTGCCGCCGAAAAAGTGGTCAAGAAGGTTCACAAAGGCAAAGCCAATCCCCTCTACGGTTTGTTCGAGGTGAAGAAAGAAGTCATCGAATACCAAGCCGATGGTGAACTTCGCGATTTTGAAAACGTGGCCCTGGACCCCAACCGCACGGTGAATGAAGTCAACGAAGCCTACTTCATTGCCGAAGTGCAGCCCCATGTGCCCGATGCGTGGATAGACGCCAGCAAGCGCGACGCCAAGGATGGCGAGATCGGCATCGTCGGCTATGAAATTCCCTTCAACCGCCACTTCTACCAGTACCAGCCGCCACGGCCACTGGAAGAAATTGACGCCGATCTGGATGCCGTGAGTACAGAAATCATGGCGCTGCTGCGTGAGGTGCATTCGTGAGTCGGTACAAGGCTTATCCGGAGTACGAAAAATCAAAACTCCAATGGGCAGAAAGAACACCAAAGCACTGGAATTCTGTACATCTTCGCTGGATTGCAAAACTATATGCCGGAGGTACGCCATCCAAGGCTATTGAGGAGTATTGGGAAAATGGGGTAGTGCCTTGGATTAATTCTGGCGAAGTAAATCAAGGCCTAATTTCGGAAGTATCAACCTACATTACAGAAGCTGCCTACAAAAACAGCAGTGCGAAATGGATTCCTAAAAATGCACTGGTGATGGCGCTTGCGGGGCAGGGAAAAACGAAAGGAATGATTGCGCAGCTTGCAATAGATGCTACATGCAATCAGTCTATGGCTGCCATCGTTCCTCAAAACTTACAGAGTTCACGTTATTTATTCTGGTGGTTGTACTCAAACTACCAGAACATCAGAAACATGGCCGGAGGCGACCTTCGAGATGGCCTAAATTTAGAGTTATTGGGCGATATAGGTTGTCCGATTCCAAATGTAGAAGAACAGTTGTCCATCGCCGCTTTCCTCGACCACGAAACGGCGAAGATTGATGCCTTGATCGAGAAGCAGCAGCGGCTGATTGAGTTACTCAAGGAAAAGCGCCAAGCCGTCATCAGCCACGCAGTCACCAAAGGCCTCAACCCCAACGCCCCAATGAAAGACTCCGGCGTGGAGTGGCTGGGTGAGGTGCCTGCGCATTGGGAAATGAAAAAGCTCAGATTTTTAGGTGAAGCCAGAAACGGCTTGACCTACTCCCCTGAGGACATTGTTGATGAGGGCGAGGGAACATTGGTTTTAAGGTCATCAAATGTTCAGAACATGAAAATCGCCTTTGGCGACAATGTTTATGTGAACAAGTATATTCATGAAAGAATCATCACCCGTTTAAACGACATACTGATCTGCTCAAGAAACGGCAGCAGAGCGTTAATTGGTAAGAATGCATTGATTGAAGAAAATGCAGCTGGTTTGGCTTACGGTGCATTTATGATGGTTTTCAGATCAGAGGTTAATCCCTATATTTTCTGGGTTCTTAATTCTCAGCTTTTTGAATACCAGTCTGGCTCTTTCCTAACCTCTATGATTAACCAGTTAACTGTTGAAAACATTAACGGTTTTGAAATTCCTCTACCTCCAGCTGAGGAACGTTCCGCAATCATCGCCTACGTAAAAGAACGAACCTCAAAGATAGATGTTCTTATTAGCCAAGTTGAATCTAGCTTGGCCCTCATTCACGAACGCCGCACAGCCCTGATCTCCGCCGCCGTCACCGGCAAGATCGACGTGCGCGATTGGCAAGCCGCCGCCTGACTGCCTTCACCCACAAAGCCAAACCTTCCTTGACTATGAGCGACCAAGCCACCGAACGCATCTTTCAAGACGACATCATTCGCCAGTTGCTGGCAAATGGTTGGTTGCTAGGCTCGCCGGAAAAGTACAACCGCGAACTGGCCCTGTACCCCGAGGATGCGCTGGGCTTTGTGCAAGAGACGCAAGACGCGCAGTGGCAAAGGTTTTGCGCCAACCACCCTAAGGATGCGGAGCAGAAGTTCTTGCAACTGATCGCTGCGCAACTGGGCAAAGCCGACCCGAATGCCACGCACAAAGACAGCCGCACCTTTGGCACGCTGGGGGTGCTGCGCCACGAGCTGCGCGACCGCAATGCGCGCCTGTCGCTGTGCCAGTTCAAGCCCGAGCACGATCTGAACCCGGACACGCTGGCCCGCTACGCCAAAAACCGCCTGCGTGTGGTGCCGGAGCTGGTGTACAGCCCGTGGGCGTCCGAAGCTCATTTGGCCGAGACCGGAACCAAGGCAAAAGCGTGGCGCATTGACCTGGTGCTGTTCGTCAACGGCCTGCCGGTAGCCACGCTGGAGCTAAAGAGCGAATTCAAGCAGGCGGTGGATCGCGCTGTGCGGCAGTACAAAACCACGCGCCTGCCCGTTGACCCCGTGGCGCGCAAGCCGGAGCCGCTGCTGACCTTCAAGCGCGGGGCGCTAGTGCATTTTGCGGTGAGCCAGTACGAGGTGCACATGGCAACCAAGCTGGAGGGGGAGGGCACGTACTTTCTGCCCTTCAACAAAGGCACGGCAGACGGCGGCGCGGGCAACGATGTGCCGCAGGACATTAACCGCTACGCCACCGATTACCTGTGGAACGAGGTGCTGCTGCCAGACAACCTCCTTAACATCCTGGCCCGCTTTGTGCACCTGCAGATTGAGGACAAGGAAGACTGGGAAGGCCGCAAGTACAAGAAGGAAAGCCTGATCTTCCCGCGCTACCACCAGTGGGACGTGGTGGGCAAGCTGCTGGCGGCGGCGCGCAGCGAGGGGCCGGGGCAGAAGTACCTGATTCAGCACAGCGCGGGCTCGGGCAAGTCCAACTCCATTGCCTGGGTGGCGCACCAGCTCTCGTCGCTGTACAAGCATGACGGCAAAAAGCAGTTTGACTCGGTGATTGTGGTGACGGACCGCACGGTGCTCGATGCGCAGTTGCAGGACACGATCTACCAGTTCGAGCACACCGATGGCGTGGTGGGGCGCATCAACAACAAAGAGGGCGATGGTTCCAAGTCTGAAAAGCTGGCCGCAGCCCTGGAGTCGGCCCAGCCTATCATCATCGTCACCATCCAGACCTTTCCTTTTGTGCTGAAGGCGATTGAAAACAGCGTGAGCCTGAAGGAGCGCTGCTACGCCATCATTGCGGACGAGGCGCATTCGTCGCAAAGCGGCTCCACGGCGCGGCAGCTTAAAGAAGTACTGATGAAGGAGGCCGGTGAAGCGGGGGATGAGACTGCGGAACTGGACAGCGACGACATCATTGCCGCCACGGTGGCGTCGCGCCGCGCATCGGGCAACCTGAGCTACTTTGCTTTTACCGCCACGCCCAAGGCCAAGACGCTGGAGCTGTTTGGCCGCGTTCCGCGCCCGGACGAGGTGCCTTCCGCCACCAACAAGCCTGCGGCTTTCCACGTGTACAGCATGCGCCAAGCGATTGAGGAGGGCTTCATCCTCGACGTGTTGAAGAACTACACCAACTACAAGGTGGCTTACAAGCTGGCCCTGAAGGTGCAGGACGCCGATGCCGAGGTGGAAAGCAAGCGCGCCAAGGTCAAGCTGAACCAATGGGTGCGCCTGCATGACCACAACATTGCCCAAAAGGTGATGGTGATCGTGGAGCACTTCAAAGACAACGTGATGGGCTTGCTGGGCGGGCAGGCCAAGGCCATGGTGGTGACCAGCTCGCGCAAGGAGGCGGTGCGCTACAAGCAGTGTTTTGATAAGTACATAACCGACAAGGGTTATCAGAAGATTCACGCCATGGTGGCGTTTTCGGGTGAGGTGGAGTTCACCGACAAAGACCCGGCTGCGGCGGGCCAGATCGGCGAGAAGTTCACCGAGACGAATATGAACCCGAACCTCAAGGGCCGCGACATGCGCAAGGCTTTCGATTCGGACGACTACCAGGTGATGATCGTCGCCAACAAGTTCCAGACCGGGTTTGACCAGCCCAAGCTGTGCGCTATGTATGTGGACAAGAAGCTGGTCGGGGTGGAGTGCGTGCAGACGCTGTCGCGCCTGAACCGCACCTACCCGAACAAGGCCGAGACGGGCACCTATGTGTTGGATTTCTTCAATGAGTCGGATGAGATTCTGGAGGCGTTTCAGCCGTACTACCAGACGGCAGAGCTGCTGGATGTGTCGGACCCGAACCTGATCTTTGCGCTGCAGGACAAGCTGCGGGCAGGGAGCATTTTTACGTGGCAGGAGGTGGAGCAGTTCTGCGCGGCGTTTTATGTGAAGAACAAGAGCAACGCGGCCATTGCCAACATTTGCAAGCCGGCGGTGCAACGCTGGCAGCTGCGCTACAAATCAGCGGTGGAGGCTTTCAAGATCGCCAAGGAGATGTTTGATCGCACCCAGAAGACGGGCGATGCTGTGCTGATTGCAAACGCCGAGAAAAGCCTGAAGGAATGTCAGAAGGAAAAGGACGCCCTGGAAATTTTCAAGAAAGACCTGGGCACCTTTGTGCGGTTTTACGAGTTCATGTCGCAGATCGTGGATTACGACGACACCGACCTGGAAAAGCTGAGCCTATACGCCCGCAACCTGCGGCCCATGCTGCGCGAAACTTTGCTTGAGGAAGACGACATTGACCTGGGCAACGTGGTGCTGAGCCACTACCGTGTGGCCAAGATACGCCAGCAGGATCTGGTGCTCAAAGAAAACAGCGCGGACTACAAGCTGGAGCCCGGCGAAGGCTTGGGTACGGCTAAGCCGCAGGACAAGAAGGAAGAGTTTCTGTCGCAGATCATCCACCGCCTGAACGAGGTGTTTGTTACCGACCAGCTCACCGACAAGGACATGGTGAACTACGTCTACACCATCCGCGACAAGGTGGGCGAGAACGCCAAGGTGATGAAGCAGATCGAGAATAACTCGCCCGAACAGGCCATGCTGGGCGACTTCTCTAAGGCGATAGACGACGCCATCATGGACAGCAGCGAAGCCCACCAGAACCAGATGATGCAGTTGCTGGCCGACCCAGACAAAGCGGCCAACTTTGCGCGGGTTGTGTTTGATCTGCTGGTGCAGGGGAGTACCCCCAATTTCCACCGTTACGAGAAGTAGATCGGTTATGCGGGAGGTCTAATCGCTGATTTTGGGTAGTGCCCAAGGCTATGTGGCGGCGGTTGTGATGTGTTTCATATTGATCTAGCGCGCCCGCTGCATGGCAACCGCTGCCATCAGCCATACCTTGCAGTAGCGCCAAGTGGGTGCTCGATGCTAAGAGCGACGCTATGCGGATACAGCTATCCAAAGCGATAGCTGTTGCTTGCCTTTTGTACTCATCTCGACTTTGCTATTGGCAACGATGCTCAAACGCTCAAGTTCCTGGCATGCTCGCACTAATGCCTTCTTGAAATCTCGCATCCTCCCCCGATACTGCATTTTTTCCTTGAGCCGTTCCAGCGAATAGCGCTGTACGAGGTCACTAGACGTTGCTATAAGCCGCTGAAGAGCCTTGGCCATATCTTGTCCCCTGGCTATTTGCTTTCGTTTCTCCCAATCCAGAAGGGCGTACTCCTCGTTGCCAAATAGCACTGCCCATCGCGAATCCAGGGTGAAGGTATAGCTCTTTGTGACGGGGTCATAGTAAAAGCTCTGGACAATGTGAAACGCATCAAATTTCCCCACTCGGTACTTCCTGTTGCCGTCCGATCGCCTTGCTTCAACGATGAGTGTTGCCTTGGTTAGCGCTTTCATCCGCCTCATGAGCCACTGGTACTGACTCAAGCTTGTTTGCCTGCCCATCGCACGTAGAAAAGCTGCACGATTAAGCTTTATTGGCAAGCCCAACGGTTGATTTTTGGTCTCGAAAAATAGTTGCAACGCAATATCCGCATCAGCTTCATTGAGCTGCTCTCCCGAATAGCTCATGACAGCATCTGCGCGCGTCACAAGTAGTGCCTCGGTGAGCTGCTCTCGCCGCCCTCTAGCTATAGGAGCAAAGAGTGACGATCTTGCTATCTGATTTGGCATGGCACGCCTTTGATCGTCCAAGCCACGAAGAAACAACTCAACGGGCTTACGAGCTGCTCGTTGTATCTCT
Source organism: Comamonas testosteroni ATCC 11996 (assembly GCF_000241525.1). Taxonomy (GTDB): domain Bacteria; phylum Pseudomonadota; class Gammaproteobacteria; order Burkholderiales; family Burkholderiaceae_C; genus Comamonas; species Comamonas testosteroni. The sequence goes on along the minus strand of NZ_AHIL01000012.1, from coordinate 13,924 downwards.
GCATGAGCCTGTGCTTCGTCTGCGCGTTGTTTAAGACACTCGAATGAATCCTCCATACGCGACTACTGCAGCAACGCCTCAATTTGCAGCGCATCAACGAGTTCAGACATCAACATGCAGAACCCTAGCTCAGCTCATGTCATCAATGATGGCGGCAATCTTCGCAGTGTCGAAATAAACGCGGCGCCCGAATTTTTTACGTGCCGCATTGACCTGGCTTGCCCATCCTGCATTGCTACGCAAGCTGATACGCAGGCCATCGGGCGAACGATGAAGTTCTTGAGCCAAATGCACCAATGTCATCAAAGTTCCGTACTTGCTGACCAGGGTCTGTTCTTTTGTCATGCTCTTACTCCAAAAACAACCGAAACACATCGGGTATGAGCGAAGTTTGGGCAAATGAACTGATCAGCGGAAGTATGGTGAATATAGTGAAAATGAGACAAGCAACGCTTAACTTGTTGTCGTGTATGTGTTTTTTATTTTTTGAATTTATCTGCTTCAACGCTTGGGCGCATGGATTCGAGCTATTTCGATGATGCAGCGCTGACTTATTGAGCAGGAACCTAACTGAAACTGATCACGCAGAAAACGGCTGCACTTCCGGCAGCGAGGACGAGCCAGCATTTCCTGGTACTGGTTGCTGATTGGTGAGCTGGAAACACCCTGCATGCGATGGCGGCACGGGTTGCCCAGCGCCATCAGTACGAACTGGCGAAGTCTTCTAGATTGGCAATCGTTAGGTCCGTGATGTTCCAGTGCTTCGCAAACGCATTCATCAAGAAGACCCAACTCCCGGTGCCATGCAGATGGCAGGCCGACTCATTCAACACGCTAGACCACAGACCCCAGTTCGGGTACAGAGGTTGCTCAGAACTTCCGCATAGCGTCGCGCCCCTTTCCGCATAGCATCGCTCTTCATCCGCATAGCGTCGCGCTTTATCCGCATAGCATCGCGCAGGGTGTCTTCAAGGTATTGTCATCATTGGTTTTTTTGTCAATTTTTTGCCCTTTACCTTCTTATTACCTTCTTTTTACCTAGCGTGAGCTGTGGATAGACAGTTATGCATGGGCTATATCGAGCAACTGCTGGGTGCAGGCCATCCGCCCACGCTCCGCTTGGAAAAATTGGCCTCTGCTTTTTGAGCGCTGGCGTTACTTGGATTTTTTCCAGGCCTTGGCCGGTGCGGGTCTGCCAAATGGATGGCCTGAGGGGAAGGTGGAAATGCGCGTCCTTAAGCGCATCCTGAGGTCAACTCTTTAGGGCTTGCTGATCTTTTGCTTATGTTCTGCTGATCTTTTGCTGATGCCCTATTGAGAGTTGCTGATGTTTTGCTGATACCGACTGCATTGCGGCACGTGGTCGATATTCGATGGAGTGTCTTGGACACTGCGGCAACTCAACTGAACGAACTTCGCTGCTTAGTGGAACATAAAGAACGTGACACGCTGTAGGTGGTTTTTAATGATTTTTTCTTTTTAAATCATTGAGTTAATGAGTGGCACACGCAAGCCGAAATGTGCTCCATTGCGAGCACATGTGATGGCGTCCTGTTGGGGCAGTGAATTTGCAGTGAGACTGCAGTGGCGATGCAGTGAACTTGCGGTGTAAGTGCAGTGATAAGGCCGTGAATCTGCAGTGCCAGTGCAGTAGTTGCTAAGGGTCTATGTAAAGACAGGGCCGCGTGCTTTGCTCGCTAGGAATGCTTCCCAAGCGTCTGTAACCGTCCCGCTCCCGCCCGAGAGGGCTATCCAGTGCTTGCGGTTGGCATCATCAAGTTGGCTCCACCAATCTTCACGTGCCCGCTCGTAGGCGGTGGGTAAGTTTTCTGTCCAATCCGGTAATGGCAGATGTTGACCTGGTTGGAGGTACGCTCTAAAACAAGGAGTCGATTCGCGCTTCATGCGTGTGGGTCATAGAGTTGTTGGACGATGTGGAAAGGAGGGCAAATTCTTAGTTTCTACCGGCAATTCAAACCCTCTTGTGAAGAGCTTGTTTGGCTTTTGGCCTGGGTTTTTCGGTACACCAGCGGTACACCCACCAGTTCTATCGAACTCCATCAAATTTCGCTAACTTACTGTCACTAAAATACTTTTAGCTTCTGCAGGTTTCGGTGCACTTCGGTACACTTCCCTAGGCAAGCACAAACCTGCCGAAACTCATAATCCTTTGGTCGTCGGTTCAAGTCCGCCACGCCCTACCAAGCTGCATGAAAGCCTGCCGTCTTCATCGATGGCAGGCTTTTTCTTTGCATGCACGCGAAAAAGTTGTCGATTTGGTCCGGGAGCCGTTTTTGCGCTGCTAGAATACAACCCTGTTGCGGCTGTAGCTCAGCTGGATAGAGTACTTGGCTACGAACCAAGGGGTCGTGGGTTCGATTCCTGCCAGCCGCACCAAAAAACGTCAAGCCTCAGAACTGAAAAGTTCTGAGGCTTTTTCGTCTCTGGGCTCAGGCTTTGGGTATCAGCAATGTGAAGCTGCTGCCTTGGCCCAGCTGGCTGCTTATCTGCAGGCTGCCGCCATGACGCTGTGCCACGGTGCGCGTGAAGGCCAGGCCCAGGCCCACGCCATCCATGCGCTGGTGCTGCTGCAGGCGCTCGAAGGGCTGGCTGAGCCTGGTCAGCGACTCCTCATCCATGCCGGGGCCGTGATCGCGCACGGCAATGCCCCATTGGCTGCCTTGCTCAACAATACGGATTTCCACAAGGGCGCTGGCATCGGTATCTTGCGGCTTGCCGTACTTGATGGCATTGGTCAGCAAATTGATGACGGCGCGGTGCAGCAGACCGGGGTCGCCATGCACGCAGGCTTCGGCATCCGGCAGCTCGAACGCCAGTTGCATGTTCTGCTGCTGGGCAAGGGTCCAGCAATCCGAGACGGCCTGATCCGCCAGCAGACCCAGATCCAGAACCTCGCTGCGGTATTGCTGTTGCTGGGCTCTGGCCAGATGCACGAAATCGTCTGCCAGCTCAAGAGACGACTGGGCATAGCCCTCAATGCGGTCAAGCAGTGCATCTTGCGACTCGATGCGCTTGCCTGTGCGCTGCATCTCCAGCAATGTGATGATGGAGCCTATCGGGGCGCGGATATCGTGGGAGATGAACTGCATGGCCTGGTCGCGCTGGGCCTGTGCACTGCGCAGGTCGCTGATGTCGACCAGGGTGATGAGCCAGCCCGTGGTAGGCGGCGCCTCGAAGCTCTGGCTCAGCAACATCAAGTGGCGGCCCTGGGTGTCGCGCCCTTCGCTCTGGCGTGACAGAGTGGCTTGCTGCAATGCACTGTGTGTGAGCAGTGGTGTGTTGCTGGCAGCGCGGCCGCCGTCGCTGCTGGCGCTGTTCAGGCCGTGGAGCAGGGCGACCAGATCGTCGCCTTGCTGGAGTTTGTGCCCCAGGCTTTCGATATAGCGGTGCGCGGCCGTGTTGGCAAGCAGCAGCAGTCCTTCGCGGTCGCAGACAAAAGTGGCCGAGGGAAGCTGGCGCAGGCTTTCGCTGACGAAATGATGCAATGCGCGCAGCTGGCGCGAGGCTTGCTCCACAGCGTCGATCCGCTGATCGAATGCATCGCTCTTGAGCGAGGGCGCGGGCAGGACCTGGCCTTGCAGATCGCGCAGCTCCAGAGCCAGAAAGCGTGTGGCGGCGCGCAGGCGCAGCCAGCTCCAGAGCGGGTAGGCAAGCGACAGGCTCAGGAGTGCCGCAGCGGGGGCTGTCTGCACATGACCCCAACGTGGCGCCAAACCGGCTATCGACAGACTGAGCAAGGCCAGCAGGATGCTGGAGATCAGCCCGCCAGAAGGCCCGAGCCAGGCCAGAGCCAGCAGGCCCAGCAGCACGGGCAGCAGATTGAGGCTGCGGTTGAGCGTGGCAGAGGCTGGCTCCAGATGTGTGTCCTGAAGGATGCCGTTGAGCACATGGCCCAGCATTTCCACATTCGAGATCAGGCGCGCATCAAAGCCGATGGGGGCTGTGAATTTTTCGCCAAGACCTGCGGCAGTGGCTCCAATCAGCACGTATTTGCCGCGAAAAGCGACCGCTGGGATATTGCCGCGCAGGATGTCGATATAGGAGTAGGTGGTGAACGGCGAGCCCAGGCTGTTCTGGCGGTCCCGCGAAGCTCGGGCAAAAGCGATGAACTGGGGCTGCAGCCTTTGCCAGGAGTTGGCTGCAACCGGGTCTGCTGGAGATGGGGCAGATGGCTGGCAGGGGCGGGTGGTCTGGCCCACGCAGTACAGGCTCAGCGCCATATGCCACCAGAGCTGGCCGGCCTTGCCTTCCTGCGCATAAAAGCGTCGCACCACACCGTCGGCATCCACAGGCATCTGGGTGTGCCCCAGAGCAGCAGCCTCGCTGGCAAGGCTCTGTAAAGGGGTGGTGGCAGCGCTTTGCGCGGCGCGCGTGACGGGCAGCACTACATTGCCGCTTTTTTGCAATGCTCGTTGCAGCAGCAGATCGTCTCCGGGGTAATCCCAGTCTTCCTCGCTGAAGACCACATCCATGCCGATGGCGCGAGGCTGGCCTTGGGTGATGCGCTCCAGCACGGCGGCGTGCAGTGCACGCCGCCAGGGCCAGCGGCCTATGCTGTCGATACTGTCATCGTCGATGGCCACGATGACAACATCGGGCGAGGCAGGACGCTGGTGCAGCCAGGCCGAGGTGTCCTGAATAATGCCGTTGAGACGTGCCAGCTGCCCCGGGCCGCTGAGCCACCAGGTCATGCCGAGCAGGAAAGTGCTGAGCAGCAGCCAGCTCAGGCGCAGGTTCTGCAAGCGGCTTTTGCGCAGGTTGGGAGCTTCAACCATATGGGCGATTCGGTGAGAAGCACATAAAACAATATCTACCAGCGCTTGCTACATAAGCGATCAAGATATGAATCCTATGAAGTTTCATGGAATTCAAGCGCTGGCAGCTATTGTTTTTACTGGCGCATCAGGCGTGAACCGTCGCCGGAAGTCATCGTCTGCCCCTCGGACGAGGTCACCCAGTTGCCGGTCTGGAATTGGCGCGCGGCAGAGAGATTGCTGCGCAGGCCGTTGGCGTCCTCAACCTGCATCTGCAGATAGTAGGTGCCAGGAGGCAGGTCCTGCGTGCTCCACTGAGGCTGGGTCACCCAGATGTCGATCAGGGGTGCCGTAAAACCGGCGTCGCTTGCCACCACGATGCGGTAGCGTTGACCCTCTTCACCTGCCCAGTGAATATGGCTGCTGCCTTCGCCGGGCGCGCCGCCGATCTGCAGCTCGGGCGATTTGGGTGCCAGGGCCAGTTTCATCTTTTGAGGGGGGGCAAAGGGGCCCGCATCCGGCTGGCCGTTGCCCAGCGTGCGGATGCTGCCCACGCGCCACAGGTACTCGCCGACAGGCAGCCTGGCCAGCGCCTCGGCAGGCAGGGCGCAGTCCTTGAGGTCGTTGGCGTCGATGAGCGGCTGGGCAAAGCTGCCGTCGGCGGCAGCTACCTGGATGCGGTAGGCCGAGGCCTCCGCCACCTGGGTGCATTGCAGGCCTTGCTGGCCCTGTCCGATGGTGGCTTCAGGTGCTGGAGACTCATAGAGTGGCGGCACCGGATGAGCTTTGATGCGCAATGCCTGCAGGCTGCGCTTGCCAGGAATGCCGTTGGCGTCAATGGCGCGAATGGCCGCAATGTAGCTGCCGTCTTCCACTCCCGTCAGGCGTGCAGGTGATCTGGTGAACATGCCGCCGCGCACGATCTGGGTCAGCTCCCTGTCCTGAGCCAGCAGCACTTGGTAACGCACGGCACCAGCCATGGCAGGCAGGGGCAGGCTGACCCAGCTGGCGTCTTCGACAAGAGAGGGCCAGGCCGCAATATCGGGAGCCTCCAGCATGGCGGTGGGTCTGCCGATCTGGCCGTTGGCGGAAACGGACAGACCTTGACCTGGCCTCAGCAAGGCTGAGGGCTGGCCCGTCTGTACGGCGACCGAGCCTTCGTCGACGGCAGCAGCCGTGCGGCCCTCGTCATCGCTCATTACCAGAAACTGGGTGCCGCGCACGCTGGTCGAGGCCGCCGGGGTGCGCACTTCGAAGCGGCGCTCGCCATTGGTCTGTCTGGACACTTTTGCTTCAATCGCGCCTTCGCGCAGATCGATGACGGACTGCAGAGTGCCGGCTCGGCCTTTGCGGCGCATCTGGCGCAGCTCGACATCGGATTCGGACTGCACGCGCACCAGTGAGCCATCTGCCAGGCGCACAGAGACAAAGGCGTTGGCGGGAACCTGCAGCGAATCGCCCTCCTGTAGCAGCTGGCCTTTTTGCACAGGCTGCGGCGGCGCGTTGACGGAGTCTGCGAGATGGCTCACAGAGCGTGTGCTTTGCACATCGCCCTGCACAAACACCACCGAAGCCATCGCGGCGCGCAACAGGCGCGTGGGAATTTCCAGCACCGAACCTGGGCGCAGGCGCAAGGGGTCTTCCACTTTGTTGTGGCTTTGCAGTGCTGTCCAGCGCATGTGGTCGCCCAGGTAGCGTGCTGCCAGCGTCTCCAGCGTATCTCCAGTCACCACGTGGTGGGCAATGACATCGTTGCCGCGGGGCGTGATCTGGGCATGAGCCAGACCTGTTGCCGTCATCCCTCCAAACGCCACCCACAGCATGCCTGCACCCAGAATAGGCATGGGGGAGTGGACGGAAAAGAGGTTTTGACGTAAATCAGGCATCTTTAAGGGCGGGTTATGGGGGCTGCAGAACTCAGGCAGCTGGGGCTGCGGGCTGCGCAGCTTCGGGGGCATCCAGGCGGTAACCATAGCCATAAACGGCTGAAATGGCATAGGGCTGACCGGCGCGCAAGTTCAGCAGATTGCGCAGGCGCGAGACATGGGTGTCCAGCGAGCGTGACTGCACCTCGGCGTTATGGCCCCAGACGACTTCGCGCAGATGATCGCGCGAGAGCAAACGGCCCTGGTTCTGGAACAGCGTCAGTGCCAGCGTGTATTCGCGGTGCGTGACCTCCACGGGCTGGCCGTCCATCTCTATGCCATTGGTGGTGGTGAGAAAGCGGTAGGGACCGAAGTCCAGCACGCTTTGTGCTGTCAGCGGATAGGCGCGGCGCAGCAGGGCGGAGATGCGAGCACGCAGCTCGCCCGCACGTACGGGCTTGATCATGAAGTCATCGGCACCACAGGCCAGGCCTTCGACAATGTCGGCCTCTTCGCTGCGGTGGGTCACAAAGATGACCGGCACTTCCTTGCTGATCTGCTCGCGCACCCAGCGCACGATATCGGGCCCCTTGACATCGGGCAGCTCCCAGTCAATCAGCAGCAAATCGAAGCTTTCGCGGCGCAGGGCTTGCTGCAGGGCTGCCCCTTTGAGGTAGGAGTGACAGCTGTGCCCGGCTTCCGTCGCGACTTGTTGCAACAGTTCCAGTTGTAGTGGATCGTCATCCAGAGCAGCAATACGCATCGGTAGTTCCTTTAGTGCGAAGGATTGCATCCACGCTGTCCTTTGAATGCAGAGGCAGCGTCCATCGGGCAGCGAGGAGCTATTGCTCGGCCGCCTCACGCAGTTGTTCCAGAGCCTGGATCACCAGGTCATCGCTGACACCATCCAGTGTCTGCAGGCGCGGCTTGATGGCGGCCAGAGCCGTCGCGCCTTCGCGCTGCAACTGGGCAATGCTCTGCCCCGCTTCCTTGGGGGCTGCAAAGCCCAGGCTTTGCAGCAGCAGCTGACCGTCAGCGGCCACCAGCTTGAAGTAGAACTGGCCATCGGATTCGCGATACTGCTTGAACTGGGGCAGTGCAGTCTTGGCGGCCTTGGTCTTGGCTTTGCTGGCCTGTGCCAGATTGCGGATGCCCACGGCGCCGCGCAGCTGCTGCAGCAAAGGCGTCGCCAGCTTGCGTGCCTTGACGGCACCGGCCTGAAGAATCTCTTCCAGCTCTGCGGGGTGGGCAATCAGGTATTCATAGCGCTCGCGCATGGGGGCGATTTCACGGTCGATGCGCTCGAACAGGATCTGCTTGGCATCGCCCCAGGCAATGCCTTCGGCATATTGCTGGCGCAGGGCGGCGCTTTCCTCTTCGCTGGCAAAGCCCTGATAGATCTGGAACAGGGCCGAGCCTTCGACTTCCTTGGCCTCGCCGGGGGCGCGCGAGTCGGTGGTGATGCTGTTGATGAGCTTTCTGAGCTGTTCACGCGGCGCAAACAGCGGAATCGTGTTGTTGTAGCTCTTGCTCATCTTGCGGCCGTCAAGGCCGGGCAGGGTGGCGACAGACTCCTCCACCACGGCCTCAGGCAGCGTGAAGTACTCGCTGCCGTAGATGTGGTTGAAGCTCGACGCCATGTCGCGCGCCATCTCCAGATGCTGCACCTGATCGCGGCCCACAGGAACCTTGTTGGCGTTGAAGATCAGAATGTCGGCACCCATGAGCACGGGGTACATGAAAAGACCGGCGGTCACCCCGTCGTCAGGTTCACTGCCGGATGCATTGTTCTTGTCCACCGCCGCCTTGTAGGCGTGGGCGCGGTTAAGCAGGCCCTTGCCGGTCACGCAGGTCAGGAACCAGGTCAGCTCCGGAATCTCGGGGATGTCCGACTGGCGGTAGAAGGTCACATGCTCGGGGTCGAGACCGGCGGCCAGCCAACTGGCGGCGATTTCGATGGTCGAGCGCTGCACGCGCTCGGGGTCCTGACACTTGATGAGCGCGTGGTAGTCGGCCAGAAAGTAGAAGTTCTCCACATTCTTGTCGCGACTGGCTTCGATGGCGGGGCGCATCATGCCTGCGTAGTTACCCAGGTGTGGGGTACCGCTGGGGGTGATGCCGGTCAGAAAACGGGTAGTGCTCATAGGGATCAACAACAGATATCAGTAGCAGACCAGGCGCGGGGTTCAGCGCAGCAAGGCCATGAAGGGGTAGAGGATCAGATCGATGGCCGAGTAGCCCAGGCTCATCAACGGGCGCAGCCAGTAGCTGCCGACCACGCCGGCAATCACCAGTGCCATGACGATGAAAAAGCCATAGGGTTCGACACGCGCCACCAGTTGCGCCTGTTTCCAGGGCAGCAGACCGACCAGAATGCGGCCGCCGTCCAGAGGCGGCAACGGAAAGAGATTGAACGCCCACATCACCAGATTGACCAGAATGCCGGCGCGGCACATCTCCAGGAAAAAGCGCTCGTGCAGACCTGAACCTACCAGGACGATCAGCAGCAGACCCCAGAACACGGCCTGCACGAAATTGGAGGCGGGACCGGCCAGCGCTACCCAGATCATGTCGCGCTTGGGGTGGCGCAGATGGTCAAAGCGAACGGGCACGGGCTTGGCGTAGCCGAAAAGAAACGCGCCCGAGGTAGCGAAATACAGCAGTAGCGGCATCAAGATGGTGCCGATGGGATCGATATGCTTGATGGGGTTGAGCGTGATGCGCCCCATCATGGCTGCCGTGTTGTCGCCAAAGTGACGCGCAGCATAGCCGTGCGCCGCCTCATGAATGGTGATGGCGAACAGCACGGGCAGTGCGTAAATCAGTACGGTTTGTATGAGTTCGGTGAGTTCCACGTGTTGATTGTCTCAGACGACGCGCCAAGCTGCTGTCTTGTGCCGGGACAAGCCGGTTTGCTGTTGCAGAAATGCGGGTTGCACATAGTTGTGTGGTAAACCAGATGTTGCAAAATGCAACTCGCGCAAATCCGCGGTTGCTGCCTGCAAGGCGGAACAGGTTTTGTGTGGGTTGATGAAATCAATACATAACACGGCGTTCGGCAGGACAGGGCAAGGGGATCGATATGACGGTAAGCAAGCGACTGGTGATCGCGTTTGTCAGCATCAGCGTTTTTGTGCTGGCTTTGATGGGAATTGCATGGTCAGCAATGTCCGATGTGCTGGAGGTGCTCAAGGCGGGATCGCTGACGGCGCAGCAGTCCGAGAGCCTGATGGCCGAGGTGGAGCGTTCGCGCTGGTGGCTGCTGGCACTGGGGGCCTGGGTCTGCATTTCCTGCGCCTGGTCGTGGGTCAGCCTGCGCCGCCGCATCGTCGCGCCCCTGCAGGAAGCCATCCTGATTGCCGAGACCGTGGCGGCAGGTGATCTGAGCAAGGAGTTCTCTTCCAATGCCGAAGGCGAGTTCGGACGTTTGCTGACGGCACTGAGCACCATGGAAGACACGCTGACCGAGCTGGTGGGCCGTATCAAGCAGTCCACTGATTCGCTGGCCGTTTCGGCCTACGAGATTGATGCAGGCAACACCAACCTCTCCAGCCGTACCGAGCAGCAGGTCAGCGCGCTGACCGAAACCGCAGCCAGCATGGAGCAGCTCACCGTCACCGTGCGCCAGAACGCAGAGCGTGCTCATTCGGCCAGTTCTCTAGCGGTCACAGCATCGGCCACGGCCGGACGTGGCGGTGATGTGGTGGACCAGGTCGTTCACACCATGGATGCCATCAGCGGCAGCTCGCGCAAGATTGTGGACATCATTCAGGTCATTGAAGGTATCGCCTTCCAGACCAATATCCTGGCCCTCAATGCGGCCGTTGAAGCGGCGCGTGCCGGAGAGCAGGGGCGTGGCTTTGCCGTGGTGGCCAGTGAGGTGCGCTCGCTGGCGCAGCGCAGTGCCGAAGCGGCCAAGCAGATCAAGGAGCTGATCACGGCCAGCGTGACTCAGGTTGAAAGCGGCTCTGGCCTGGTGGGCCAGGCAGGTAGCACCATGAAGGAAATCATGCAGTCCGTGGGCCAGGTCACAGGCCTGCTGAGCGAAATCTCCGGTGCACTGCAGCAGCAAAGCGAGGGCATCGCCCATGTGAATACGGCCGTGGCTCACATGGACAGCACCAATCAGGAAAATGCCGCCCTGGTCATGCAGGCCACGCAGGCCGCTGCTGCGCTCAATGCGCGCACGCAGGATCTGCAGCAGGCGGTGGGTGCCTTCAAACTCGATGACGATGAGTCGCCTGGTCTGGCTCCTTCTGCCATGCCAGCTCCGCGCGCAGCTGTGGCCACTCAGGCGCGTCCGGCTCGTGCCCGCGAGCTGGCCTATGAAGAGCTTTGATTCAGCGAATTTCGTGCACAGAGCCGTAAATGGCTACGACGGTAAAGCCGAAATGGAGGCAGATAGCTGTTCCCAGCAGGACTCTGCGGCGCAGCATGGAGTCATCCTCATGTGCCGACAGTCCTGGAGAGACATGGAATGATTGGTCTTTGCCATAGGCTCTGATTGCCCACGCCGTCCAGAGGGTGGCCAGGGCATAGATCAGCCATGACTGAGACGCCTGCCAGAACAGCACAGCCACCATCACCGAGTACGCGCACAAAAAGCCCATGAGCCAGGGCCAGTGGCGCTGGACAAAGTCTTGCGGCAGCTGCTTTTCCTGCATGAGGCCGCGCTTATTCGGGCTGAAGGCCTATGTCTTTCAGGCTGCCCATGCCCTGGCGCACCACGACGGGCGAATTGTTCAAGGCCATGGGCGTGAGGTCCAGCACCGTGGTGGGTTGCTGCGGACAGGCACCGGAGTCGACCACTGCGTCCAGCTCATGGGGGAAGCGCTCCAGAATCGACTCGGCATCATTGAGCGGCTCGGTCTCACCGGGCGCAATCAAGGTGGTGGCCAGCAAGGGCTCGCCCAGTTCTTCCAGCAGCAGCTGCAGACCCTTGCGATCCGGCACCCGCAGGCCGATGGTCTTGCGCGAAGGATGGCTCAGGCGCTTGGGTACTTCCTTGCTGGCTTCAAGAATAAAGGTGTAGGGGCCTGGCGTGGCCAGCTTGAGCAAGCGGTACTGGCGGTTGTCCACGCGGGCATAGTTGGCCAGCTCGGACAGGTCGCGGCACAGCAGCGTGAGGTGGTGCTTGTCGTTGATCTGCCGGATGCGGCGCATGCGGTCCACGGCGCTCTTGTCATCCAGGTGGCAGACCAGGGCATAGCTGGAGTCGGTGGGTACTGCAAGAATGGCACCCTTGCGCAGCATGTCTGCCGCCTGCTTGATGATGCGCGGTTGCGGGTTCTCTGGGTAGACTTCAAAAACGATGGTCATGCAATCTCTCTCTGTGATTTATGCACGCTGTATGCGGTCCTGCAGCAGCTCCCAGACGGGTTTGAGCTGGCTGGGCAGATAGGGCAGCTGCCCCAGGTCTATCTGCGATTCATCGGGGCTGTGAAAGTCGCTGCCGCGCGATGCGGCCAGTCCGAACTCCAGGGCCAGATCGGCATAGATCGCATATTCGTGTGGGCGATGGCTGCCGGTCACGACCTCCACGCCCTGGCCGCCGAGTTCCTTGAACTTGGAAAACAGTGCATATTCCTCGTTGCGGCTCAAGTCGTAACGTGCTGGGTGAGCAATCACGGCGACGCCGCCTGCATCCACGATCCAGCGCACGGCATCCTCCAGATTCGCCCAGACATGGGCGACATAACCGGGCTTGCCTTCTGTCAGATAGCGTTTGAAGACTTCATAGGTGTCGCTGCAGACTCTGCTCTCCACGAGAAAGCGTGCAAAGTGGGTGCGCGAGATCAGCTCGGGGTTGCCTGCATGGCGCAGCGCTCCTTCATAGGCGCCGGGAATGCCAGCCAGTTCCAGCTGCCTGGCCATTTCGCGGGCGCGTGGGCCGCGGCCGTTGCGCGTGTCGTACAGGCCTTGGGTCAGCGCTGCGTTTTCGGCGTCAAAGCCCAGGCCCACGATATGTACGCCGCTGCCCGAGAAGCTGACGGAAATTTCAGTGCCTGTCAGATAGTCCAGCCCCGCTGACCTGGCTGCGGCTGCTGCCCGGTGCTGGCCACCGACTTCGTCATGATCGGTCAGCGCCCAGAGCTCCACCCCTCGCTCGGCAGCACGCAGAGCCAGTTGCTCGGGCGTCAGAGTGCCGTCGGAGACGACGGAGTGACAGTGCAGATCGGCGTTCAGATAGGTTTTGGGCACGGCTTGATTGTAGGCGGCTGTACGCAATCATGATTGGTGTCATAGCACGAGCGCTGTTGCGGTCGTAGCTTGTAACAAAGCTTAAATCTCTCGCCAGGATGCCGATTAAGGATTGGCTACAGCGCTTGTGAGTTTCTGAATTCGTTAAGGCTGCCACGGTGTTGCTTGATCTATTGAGATGGATAAAAAATGAAATTGAATCAGTTCTCTGTGTCACAAAAGCTGTGGGCTTTGGTGATTGGCTTGCTGGCGGGTTTGTTGCTGGTGTCTGCGGGCAGTCTGATCTATCTGGATCGCGTGTACGTGAGCATCTCCAAGGAGGCCACACGTACCCGAATGGCTGCCAACATTGCCAGCGAGTGGCGTCATCTGACCGAGCAAAGCGTGGATCGCTCCATCGTCGCGGCCATTTCCTCCGAGGAAAACCTGGTGGAGCAGCAGCGCAAGCTGATGAGTGACGGGATTGCGCATATCACCGAACTGCAGAAAAAGCTCAACGAGCTGGTCACTGACGATGAATCACGCAAGGTGCTGGACGAGGTCGCCGAGCGCAGGCGCGCGACGCTGGAGAGCAATGCCGCCGTGCAGGCCGCGCGCAAGGACAATGATTTTGCGGCGGCCTTCGATTTGGTTGAGAAGCAGCTGCGTCCCAACGCCAAGGTATACGTGGATGCGCAGCGCAAGTTTGTGCAGTTGCAGGAGCAACGCAGCCAGCGCGCGATTGCCGATGGCGAAGCACGCCAGTCTCAGGCCTATGTGGCTATCGGTCTGGTCTGCGGCCTGATCGTTCTGCTGGGCCTGGCGATGGCGGCTCTGATCCTGCGCTCGATCATCGCTCCGTTAAATGAGGCGGTAACTCTGGCCGACTCCATCGCTGCCGGCGATTTGACGGCAACGGTACGCAATGACCGTCATGACGAACTGGGTCGTCTGCTCAAGTCCCTGAATACCATGGCTGAGCGTCTGCGCTCCGTCGTTGGCCAGGTGCGCTCGGGCGTGGAATCCGTCTCCTCGGCTTCGGGCCAGATTGCCACGGGCAACCAGGATCTCTCGGCACGCACCGAGCAGACGGCGGCCAACCTC
>NZ_AHIL01000013.1 GCF_000241525.1 Comamonas testosteroni ATCC 11996 | reverse complement strand
GCTCATCCACCCAGTGGGCTAGGATACGGGCGTACTGACGTGTTCCCAGATGAGGGGACCTGTGGATCCTGCTTGGGAACAAAAAGCTATCGGATTTCAGCTCCGCATGCTTGATCCATGCCTGCAGGGCATCTCGTGTCGTTGATGTGATTTCAAATTGCACAGGCCGCTGCGTTTTGTGTTGCATAACGATGGCGCGTGTCGCCATCTGATCACCGTGGCAAACGTCCCTGACCTTCAACGCCACGAGATCACAGCCCCGCAATTTGCTGTCGATACCCAGGTTGAAAAGTGCAAGCTCCCGGATTCGGTGCTCCATCTGTAGTCGCACACGCAGTGCCCAGATGTCTTTGACCTTGAACGGGGACTTTTGGCCCACGATTTTTCCCTTGTTCCACGGCTCGCGATGGATAGCGCTGGCGACGGATTCCATGATGGTCTCCCATTGAGTTGAGGGAGTACCACAATGCGCTTGATTGGCCAGGAAGTCGATGCACTGGCCGAGCATGGCGTTGTTGCATAAATCGATTTCAGGCCAAGCTCCCCCAAACCCCAGCCGTGGCTATGCCACGGCTGCCGTCTGAGGACGGCCCAGTTCTGTAAATCGATTCAAGATGGCTGCTCGAATGTGCAGCTCGTTGACTTGTCGCTCAAAGGTACGAGACATCAGCCGCTCACCCAATCGTTTGATGCAGTTCATCTTGGTTTCCACCAAGCTGCGCCGGTGATACCCGATCCAACGTTTCCAGATACTTCGCCCCAGCCTTCGACATGCAGCGATCGCCGCATTTCGATGCACAAAGGCTTTGCCTTTGCGTATTCGAGCATTCTTGCGAGGAGGAATAATGAGAATACCTCCTCGCTTGATGACTTCTTCATGGACTGGTTGCGTGTCGTAAGCGCCGTCGCCCGTTAGGCTCTCCAGCACCTCATCTTCGGGCAATTGCTGCAGCAAATCCGGTATCACTGACGTTGTTGGATGTCACGCAGATAGCCCTGACCTGTAGCGTCTGGGCATCAATGCCAATGTGCAACTTGCGCCATTGCCGACGACGCTCAGGGCCATGCTTTTTGCATTTCCACTCGCCTTCACCCAAGAACTTGATTCCCGTTGAATCAACCAGCAAATGCAGTCCCGCTTGGCTGCGTGTGTACGGCACTTGTACATTCAAATCGAGCTGGCGCCGGCACAGCGTGCTGAAGTCAGGTACCGGCCAAGCAAGCCCACACAAATGCAGCACCGACTCGGCAAGACCCGTGGTCTGCCGCAGTGCCAAGCCAAACAGGTTCTTGAGCGTCAAACAAAATTGGATTGCTGCATCAGAGAACTTCCGACTGCGTCCGCGTTTGCCACTTGCCGTGGCAAACCAGCACATACCCTTGTCCAGCCACACCGTCAAAGAGCCTCGAGCTTTGAGGGATGCGTTGTACTGCTTCCAGTTGCTGGTTCTATATAGCGGGGTTTGCGGGGCTGACTCATGCAGCAAGCCTACCGCTGGAAGAGCAACGATTTATGCAACAACGCCGCACTGATGCTGAAATCCCTGCACCACGTGCCGATTGCGCTGATGGACGTGGCCCTGGGCGAAGTGGCCCGTGTGCTGCGCCCCGGCGGGCATCTGTATGTGTCAGAGCCCGTCTACGATGGTGCGCTCAACAGCATCGTGCGCCTGTTCAACGATGAGGGGGAAGTGCGTGCTGCCGCCCAGTCTGCCGTGGATCGCGCGCTGCATACCGGTGCCTGGCAACAGGTGGCCGAGCAACGGTTCGACATGCCCGTGCACTACGCAGATTTCCAGACCTTCGAGCAGCGCATGATGCGCCCGACGTTTGCCGACCATGCCCTGACCCCGGCACTGATCCAGCACGTGGCAGAAGCGTTTGCGCCACATTGCGGGCCAGACGGCGCCCATTTCACCCGTCCCATGCATGTGCGGCTGCTGCGCCGCTGCCAGGAAAGCCAACCCGCCTGAGCGCCGCCAGCACCACCGCGCGTGGCAGCGGGCCTGAGTGGGTACGCCGCAGGCGTACACCCACCTGCAGGCTCAGTGCGCGAACACCGAGGTGCGCGCTGCATGCAGCACCGCGCGGACCGCAGGATGCTTGACATGCCGTTCGGTACTGATCAGCCAGAACGCCTCACGCACTTCTTCCAGGCGCCCAACCTCCTGAACGCCGTAGCGCACGCTGATTTCTTCAGAAAGAATCGCAGGGGCAGGGAAAAACCCCTCCCCCTCCTGCGCAAAGGCTTTCATCAGCGCACTGTCGTCAAACTCCCCCACCACCCTGGGTGACAGCCGCAGCTTGCCCAGCCAGCGGTCAATTTCACGCCGCACCGCCGAATGCGGGCCGGGCAGCAGCAAGGGCGCGCCGTGCAGGCTGGAGGGGAAGGCCGCATCCCGCGTGGCCAGCGCCGGGGTGGCGAAGAAGGACACCGCACTCTCTCCCAGCTTGTGGCTGTGGCAACGTACCGACAGCCCGGCAGGCATGGGGCGGTCGGCCAGCACCACGTCCAGTCGGTTCAATGCCAGCTCTCCCAGCAGCCAATCAATCTGGCCCTCCCGGCAGATAAGGCGCACGGGTTCTGCCAGCTCCTTCATGGGGGCCAGCAGCTGCCGCGTCAAAGACTTGGGCACAAACACCGATGTACCCACCCTGAAGGCCGGCAGGGCACAGCAGGCCTGGGCACGCACCGATGCCTGCAGTTCATCGCCCAGCGCAAACATTTCATCGGCGTACGACAGCGCCACACGCCCGGCTTCTGTCAGCTCCAGCCCCCGCCCGGCGGGGCGCAGCAATGTGGCCCCCAGCTCTTCTTCAAACAGCTTGATCTGGGCACTGATGGTCTGTGGCGTGAGATGCAGAAACCGGGCGGCACTTGCCACACTGCCCATGTGAGCCACCGCCCAAAAATAGCGCAGGTGCTTGAGATTCATGGCCGAAATACTTCGTAAAAAATTGCGTATTCTTAAATATTAATCGACTTTATTTGATTCATGCAGCTTGTCAGAATACGCATGGTTTCACTGGCAACCGCCAGGCCGCGCGACCATATTGACAATCATGACAACTAAAATATATAGCACGAACCCCTCTGAAATAATGGCTTTCACACTGATCAGGCCATTTAAAAACCCCATCCCGACTGCCCCGCACCCCTGGCGCACACGCAGCAGCTGCACCCAGCGCCAGACACACCCCGTGGCACCCTGCGCCACCCTCCATGCGTTGCTGTCGCAGAAAGGATGACCCCCATGGATCCGATCATTCTTTTTTTCCTGCTGGGTCTGGGTGCAGGCCTGTTGCGCTCCGAACTCAAGCTGCCAGCGGCGGTCTACGACTTGATCAGCATGCTGCTGCTGCTGTCGATTGGCATGAAAGGCGGTATTGAACTGGCCAAGCAGCCTTTCAGCACCCTGCTGCCGCAGATGCTGGCCGTCATGGGCATGGGCATGCTGATGCCACTGCTGGCCTTCCCGGTGCTGTACTACGTGGGGCGCTTCAAGCGGGCAGATGCGGCTTCCATCGCCGCCCACTACGGCTCCGTCAGCGTGGCCACCTTTGCGGTGGCCGTGGCCTGGTTCACCAGCCGGAATATCGAATTTGAAGCACACATGCCCCTGCTGCTAGCTGTGCTGGAGATACCCGCCATTCTGGTGGGCATTCTGCTGGCACGCGGAATTTCCAAAGACATGCGCTTGGGTGCTGTGGCGCATGAAGTTTTCCTGGGCAAGGGGATTGTTCTGCTCATCGGCGGCCTGCTGATTGGCTGGATTGCCGGCCCGGAAAATCTGGCGCCCATCAAACCACTGTTCTTCGACCTGTTCAAAGGCATTCTGGCGCTGTTCCTGCTGGAAATGGGCCTGATCACAGCGGCCCAGTTTGGCAGCCTGCGCCAGTACGGACTGTTTCTGGTGGCCTTTGGCATCGGCATGCCGCTGTGCTCATCACTGATCGGCACAGCACTGGGGGTGTGGCTGGGGCTGTCGGTGGGCGGTACGGCCATGCTGGCCACGCTGGCTGCCAGTGCTTCGTACATCGCCGTACCTGCTGCCATGCGCATCTCCGTGCCGCAGGCCAACCCCACCTTGTCACTGGCCGCCTCGCTGGGCGTCACTTTTCCGTTCAATGTGCTGGTGGGCATTCCTGTCTACTACGCACTGGCCCAATGGGCCCACTCGTTGCTGGGGAGCTGAGGCTATGCACCGTCACATGCGCAAATTACTGACCATCATCACAGAAGCAGCACTGGAAAACCTGGTGCTCAAAGACCTGGAACACCTGGGCGCACATGGCTACACCGTCAGCGATGCCCGTGGCAAAGGCACGCGGGGGGCTCGCACCTCCAACTGGGACACCAACAGCAACATCCGCATTGAAGTGGTGTGCGATGAAACCACGGCCCACGCCATTGCCAGCCACCTGCAGGCGCATTACTACGATGACTACGCCATGATCCTGTTTCTGGCCGATGTCGAAGTGCTACGCCCGCAGAAGTTCTAGGGCGAGATTTCCATTTACGGCGCACGCTCGATGCGTGTCACCATCAGGCGGCCCTGCTCCTGCTGTGCGACAAACCAAATGGCGTCGCCCACACGCAGCCCGGCCAGCAACGCGGGGTCTGCCGCGGTGAACACCATGGTCATCGGTGGCATGTCCAGGTGCTGGATTTCGCCATGCCGGATGGTGATTTTGCGGGTGCCCATGTCGATGCGGCGCACCTCCCCGCTGGTCAGTTCCTGTGCCTCCGCAGCACTGGCGGGGCCATGGGCATGCGAGTGCTGCGCATGGTCTTGCGCCCACGACGGCTGCGCCAACAGCAGGGTGCCCAGCAGCAGACCAGCACCCGCGGTAAAGTTTAAAAATTTCATAGCTAACTCCGTTGTTATTTCAAGGGCTAGAGGCTTAAAACCCCGATAGATTGCAGCTGGGTGGCACCAACAAGGCACGGGCCATGTGCTTCGCACTTCAGCAGCCTGCAGCGCTTTAGCGGCAGGCCTGCCGGTGGCAGATGGCCTCAATGTGACATGCCCGGGCCGTGGTGTTGCACGGCCGACGCATTCGCGCCCCCCTGTGGCGGGGGAATGTCCTGGCGGGCCGCTGCCGGGGTAGAGCCCGTCCACTCATGCGCCACCGTACCGGGGGGAAACTGGTAGTGCCCCGGGTCGCTGTAGTCGCCAGGCTTCTGATCCTTGCGAACCTTGAGCACGCTGAGCATGCCCCCCATGCCAATCGGGCCAAACTGGCCATGGCCGGTCATCATGGGTGCGGTGTTGTCTGGCAGCGGCATCTCCATTTCCTTCATGTCATACATGCCGCGCTCCCCCATCATCATGTAGTCAGGGACAAGCTTCTGGATCTTGCCGATCAGGCCTCGATGGTCGACGCCAATCATGGTCGGCACGGCGTGTCCCATGGCGTTCATGGTGTGGTGGCTCTTGTGGGAGGGTGTGCAGAATTTTGTGTAAACGGACAATCAACCGCCGGCGCAAGCCGGCCTGTCCGTAAGCACAATGAGCACCAAGAAACACGACGTACCCGAAGAACTGCTGTCTGGCCTGCTGGCCAACTACAAGAAGCCCGAAGACCTCATCGGCGAGAACGGCCTGCTCAAGCAGTTGACCAAGCTGCTGGTGGAGCGAGCCCTAGACGCCGAACTGACCGAGCATCTGGGCCACGAACGCAACGAAGCGGTAGCCAACACCACTGGCAACACCCGCAATGGCAAGAGCAAGAAGACCCTCAAGGGCGATTTCGGCGAGTTGCCCATCGAGGTGCCACGTGACCGCCATGGCAGCTTCGAGCCCCAGCTCATCCCCAAGCACCAGACCCGCTGGGCCGGCTTCGACGACAAAATCATCTCGCTGTACGCCCGCGGCATGACGGTGCGCGAGATACAGGCCCACCTGGAGGAGATGTACGGCACCGAGGTCTCGCCCAGCCTGATTTCCTCGGTGACCGACGCCGTGGCCGATGAGGTCAAGACCTGGCAAGCCCGCCCGCTCGATGCAATCTACCCCATCGTCTATCCCGCCCGCTCGATGCAATCTACCCCATCGTCTATCTGGACTGCATCCATGTGAAGGTGCGCGAGGGCGCTGTGCGGGTCAAGGCGGTGTACTTGGCCATCGGCATCACCATGACGGGTGACAAGGAGGTGCTGGGCCTGTGGCTGGCGCAAACCGAGGGTGCCAAGTTCTGGCTGCAGGTCGTCACCGAACTTCGCAACCGGGGCGTGCAGGACATCTTCATCGCCTGCGTCGACGGGCTCAAAGGCTTCCCCGACGCCATTGAGGCGGTATTCCCCAAGGCGGTGGTGCAACTGTGCATCGTGCACATGGTGCGCCACAGCCTGAACTACGTCTCGTGGAAGCGTCGCAAAGAAGTGGCAGCCGACCTGCGACGCATCTACACGGCAACCACCGCCGAGGAGGCCGAGCTGATGCTCGGTGAATTCGAGGCCCGCTGGGATGCCGAGTACCAACCCATCGGCCAGTCCTGGCGCAGGAACTGGAGCCGGCTGATTCCGTTCTTTGACTACCCACCCGAAATCCGCAAGGTCATCTACACCACCAACGCCATCGAGTCGGTCAACATGAGCCTGAGGAAGCTGACCAAGAACCGGGGCTCGTTCCCCAGTGACGAAGCGCTGACCAAACTGTTCTATCTGGCCCTGCGCAACATCAGTCAGAAGTGGACCATGCCCATCCGGGATTGGAAGGCTGCGCTGACCCGCTTTACCATTCAGTTCGGAGACCGCATCTCCGTCAATTGAAGTCCGAACCGTTTACACAAAAATTCGGACACGCCCTCCAGGCCCAGCTGGCGCATCAAGCGTTGCACTGTGCAGCGGGCAATCGGCAAGCCCTCTCGGTGCATCTGCTTCCAGACTTTGACGACGCCATAAACCTGCCAATTGGCGTGCCACACCCGTTGAATATGACTGCAACGTTCTTCATCTGATTGGCGGCGCTTGCTGCGCAGCCACGGGCAGTTTCTTTGTTGAACCTTGCGCCTGTAGCCCGATGGGGCAATTTGCAGCAGCCTACAAATTGGCTCGACCCCATAGGCATCACGGTACTTGTCTACGAAGTCAATCAACTCTTGATGCGACGGTCCAGCTCCGCCTGTGCAAAAAAAGCGCTCGCAGCCTTGAGGATGTGATTGGCACGGCGCAGTTCCTTGTTCTCTCGCTCAAGTTGTTTGAGCCGCTCACGTTCATCCGTGGTCAACCCTGGCCGTTGGCCTGCATCTATTTCTTTGCGCTGCACCCACCCATGCAGGGTGCTGACCGAGCAACCTATCTTGGGGGCAATCGATTCACACGCACCCCACAGTGATGCGTAATCCGCTTGGCATTCCTGCACCAAACGTACGGCACGTTCACGTACCTCGGGGCTAAAACGAGCAGCTTTAGTGTTCATGACTCAATCCTCTCAGGAGTTGAGCCTCCACGGAAGCCGGTGTGATTCACAGTGAGGATTAGCTGACGATGTACTCGGGATGACTGCTATTGGCCGGAAGCACGTGATCGTCGTGGCTCCCCAAAGCTGTCAACCACTGGCAGGAGCAAACCAACCAGCGACTGCTTTCGGGGTCTTGAGCGAAATGGCGCTCTCGGCCAGAAGCCGACGCTCTATAAGGAGGACTTATGGCGAGCTATGGCATGCATGGAGGCTCGATAAAGGTACGCGCCTGGTAAGCTGTGCCACTTGATTCTTAGCTACAGTGCTCAGTCATGAACATCCTTCTATTTCTCGGCGGGCTTTTCTTGCTGGTCATGGGTGCCAGCTTGTTGGTGCGAGGCTCTTCCAAGCTGGCCCTGTCGTTTGGCATCAGTCCGCTGGTCGTGGGACTGACGATCGTTGCGCTCGGCACAAGCGCACCCGAGGTTGCAGTCAGCGTGGGGGCCGTGCTCGATGGGAAAACCGACATTGCCATTGGCAACGTGGTGGGCAGCAACATATTCAACGTTCTGTTCATCCTTGGCATCAGCGCGTTGATTGCACCGCTGGTGGTCAACATTCAGCTGATACGCCAGGAGGTACCGATCATGATCGGTGCATGTTTTCTCTTGCTCGCCTTGGGGTTGGACGGTCAACTTTCGTTTTTCGATGGCGGTTTTCTCTTCGTGCTGCTGGTGTCTTACACAGTGTTCCTGATCGTGCAGTCACGGCGCGAAACCCAGCTCGCCAAGGACGAATACGCGGGTGAGATCAAACCCTCTGCCCCCGGCGCCTGGGACGATCGGTTGCTGGTTCAGTTGCTGCTGATTGCCGCTGGCCTAGCTGCGTTAGTGTTCGGCTCCGAGTACCTAGTGCAAGCATCGGTGAGTTTCGCAAAGGCCATGGGTGTGAGCGACCTGATCATTGGGCTGACCATCGTTGCCGCTGGTACCAGCATGCCCGAGGTTGCCACCAGCATCGCCGCAGTCATCAAGGGCGAACGGGACATCGCAGTGGGCAATGTGGTGGGAAGCAATACCTTCAACATTCTGGGCTGCCTGGGTGTCTCGGGCCTAGTGTCGGGTGACCTGGGGTTGGACATGGCTCCATCGCTGCTGGCCTTTGACATCTGGGTCATGGTGGCAGTGTCGTTTGCCTGCCTCCCCGTGTTCATGACTGGTCGCGAGATCGCTCGCTGGGAAGGCGGGGTCTTTCTGGGCTACTACGTCGCATACGTGGCTTACTTGATCATGGCCGCGCAGCAGCACGATGCGCTGCCAGCATTCTCGGGCGTCATGCTCAGCTTCGTCGTACCGCTGACGGTCGTGACGCTGGTTGTTGTGTTGATCCGCCGCCCAGTAAAGAAAGGATAGAGCACTAAAACTTTGCCCTCTATCACTAGCTAATGACTGCTATGGGTCGATAACGCCACTTCCTATCCTGTGAGAGCGGACCTTGAGCCCTATCTTTGGGCTGCTTCCGCTCACAGTCCGCTACTCACCAGAAACCAGTCAGTGAAGGTTAGCTGACGATGTACTCGGGATGACTGCCATTTGGATGAAATTGGAAGTTCGGGCAACCAGCATGAACTGCCGCAATCGCTGCACAGCTGCCGTTGCCTTGTGCGAGCAGGTTCTTCACACCAGATGGACGGCGCATCAAAGCAGGCTTGGTATAGCCCGCTGTGTGGTTCTGCGTATGTACTTGACCAGCGTCACATCTGACTTGTGCCCCGTCTGCTCGCGTATCTGCCACGGCTGCAATCCTTGTTCGGCTGCACTGGTGCAGTAGCCAGCTCTCAAGCTGTGGCCGCTGATGTGCTTGGCATCTACGCCAGCTTGTGCTACGGCGGCTTTTGCGATGAGAGCTACAGACTGGGCTGACAGTCCTTGGCTGGCAATCTGGCCGTGGCGGTTTACTGCTCTAAAAACATAGCCTTCATGGATGCCAGCGACAGTCAGCCAATGAAGCAGGGCAGTGACAGGGCAGTGTGTGCCAGTCGCGCGTGGAATGAACACTGTGCGCCCGCGCCGCTCTTGATCTGTTTTGCTGATCGGTAGCTCAATCTCAATGCCGCTGGCTGAGGGATGCAGGTGCTCCATACGAATCTTCACCAGTTCAGAGCGCCGCATTGCAGAAGCAAAGCCCACCAGCAGCAAGGCCTGATCACGTGCTGCTTTGACCGGCATCTGGCGGTGCTCCATGAAAGCTAGTGCGGCTAGCAGGTCTTCCTTGATCAGTGGCTTCACTTGCCGCTGTTTGGTGCTCAGCGTGCGGCGTATGCCTTGCATGACTTGCTTGACGATCTCGCTACGGGCCGGGGAGGGATGCTTTTGCTGCAAGTGCGCTTTATGTATGGCTGTGACGCGGCGCGTCAACGTAGCAACCGCCAAGCCTGCATTCGCAAACTCTGCCAAGTATTTCGCTAATCGCTTGGGTGTACAGGGAATGCTGCCGCCATGTGTCAAGAAATGCCGCACATCAGACGCATAAGCACGTTTTGTGGAGCTGGATTGGCTGGCATCTATATATTCTTGAACAGTGTTGCAGTTAAATGTTTTGATTGATTTGTTTTTCCTTAGAGTTTTCTGCTTTGTTTTTTGAGGGCGCGATTTATCCTCTGCCAAAGCGGTTGAACGTTGTTTACTCATGAGAGTTGTCTTTCTATTTAATGGTAATTGCGATTTATCGCTACCTAGAATCAGATAGGCGATTGAAGGGCTTGGCGAGTACGTGCCGGCGCAGCAAGTTGTTGCACTCAGTGAGTGCCTTGCCGTTTGTAGAGGTGTGGCTGAGACACTGGATTGCAGTGCAGATGCACTGGCTTTTTTGTAATTTACACAGCGACTCGCATTTGGATTTATAACTTCGCGACATTTAGTTTTCGACAATGTTGCAAAATTAATAAAATACAGTATTTTTTTGGTCTTTTGTATATAATAACACCATGCATTAATTAATCAAATTTTCTGATGAATTTATGTATCAGTAAATATCGCTGATTTTTATTATGTGCACAGAGCATTATTCGATGAATCACTGCCTGATTCCCGAGTTGAATCACCCGAGCAATTTGGCATTTCGCCGCCACAACCGCATCGTGCTGCTGCAGCGCTTGTTGCCGGTTCTGGCCGACATGCTCAGTGCGGAGCAGCTGGTTGATGTGTCGAGTGAGCTGGAGATGCTGTACTGGCCAGCACTGGGACGTGCGCAAAGTCCGTGCTTCTTTGACGTGCCTGCGTTTCTTGGCTCCGTGACCCCGGATCAGCCGATGGAGCCTGCGGTGGTGTTCGAGCGCTTGATGGCGTTGCCGTGTCCACCGTTGCCGTTGGATGTGGCCCCGGTGGCTTGCAACTTGGAGCGTCTGGGCAAGCAGCTGGATTTGTCAGCCGTCGAGCAACTGCATCTGCTGTGCGCTTATCTGAATTACGGCGGTGGTGCGTGGCCGTATCTACAGTTGCCAGAGCGTTCGCAGCACGCTTTGCTGGCTGCATGGTGGGCCACCGATCTGGCTGCGGTCAATGCCACGTTGAATGGCCGGTTGGGCACACTGCGCTTGCTGGAGCTGCCAAGCTGGCAGGACTCTGATGGCACGCAATCGCTGTGCTGCACATTGGCGGCGCTGCTGCCCATGTCTGCGGATGTGGTGCGGATTGTGAGCCAACACCATGCGACCGATGCCGCGTTGCTAAATGCTCTGCAGCACCTGCCGTAGAACGCCTGCACTGGTGGTGTGAAGTCACTGCGAATTTGAATTCTTGATCTCTCCATGGACCGCTTTGACGGTCCTTTTTTTTATCCGTTTCCACGCATGCGGAGGACAGTGCTCGCCCATGTGGGACAGCGGTGTCGGTGGTTCGCGCGTGGAGTTCTTGCGTCTGACGTTCAACCAAGGAGTAATTCCATGTCAGCAAATTCTTCTCAACCCACAGCAGCTCGCCGCATGACGTTGATGAGCAATGCCCCGCGCTTTGCGCTGGGCCAGATGGTCGCAACACCAGGTGCTTTGGCGCTGCTGGAGCAAACCGGCTTTAGTGCGCTGGCATTGATCTCACGCCATGTGCATGGCGACTGGGGCGACTGCTGCGCCGAAGACAAAGCCACCAATGAGCTGTCGGTCCAACAGGGCATGCGTGTGATGAGTGTCTACCGGCTGGTGGACGCCGAAAGGCTCCAACAGACGCCACAAGACAAGCGTAGCAGCTTGCCCACGATCTGGATCATCACCGAAGCCAATCGCTGCGTGACCACGCTGCTCTTGCCGGAGGACTACTGATGGTGGCACGTGCATCTGGAACCACCTACGGTTTCCAGCGCGTGCATGCGGCATTGCAGACCGGCCATGTGCTGACCGTGCAGCAACAGCGCCAAGAGCCGGTGCGCTGCTTCATGCAGCAGTCCATGCTTGATGGCGCTTGCGGCACGCATGTGCTGGCCATGATCTTGGTGATCTTCGATCTGGCAAAGGCCTCCGCCATGCACGACATGAGCCAGCGCAAGCATGGAGTGGCGGCTGCGGTCTGGAAAGCCTTCGGCCCCAAGTACTTTGCTGGCATTTACGCCAATGAGTGGGCAGAGCTGGTCAACAGCTTGGCTTTGCCACTGAAGCTGACGGCCAAGTACGGAGCCGCAGAGCATGTAGATCGGCATGCATTGGACTGGCTGATGCGTGGTGAGTTGGTGGCGGTGGCTTTTGCATCGGTCAAACACCAACGTACCAGGCATTGGGCACTGGCAGTCGGCGTGGAAGGCATCGCAACTGGATCAAAGTATCAACCACAGCGCATCTTGTTGCTGGACCCTGGCGGTGGCGAACCGAGCTTCCAAGCGTTCAATGCACGGCTGCGGTTGCCGACCACGGGTCTTGGCAGTCGCCGCGCCAAACAACTGCATCTGCCGGCTGATGATGCCAAGCCATGGACAGTGTTCTGGCACTACGAGTCGGAGTCGTGGTCTGCGGAGTTGGTGCGGCTGCTGGCAGTGGTGCGCGTGCGCAAGCTGCAGTGACTCGCCTATGCCTTGGAGCGTTTGGTGCGGTGATCGGCACCAACGGCTTTGGACGGCGCTGGATTTTTTTCGGCATGCGCCTGGTTGCGGCGGCGCAGTTCACCGCCTTGCGATGCAGGTGGCAGCGTGGCTGTCACGCCATCAAAGAGCTCTGCCAGCGTGATCCCTAAGCAATGGCACAGCGTGGCAAGTGTGAGCAGCGATGGATTGATGTGGCCGTTCTCCAGCTTGGAGATGCGCGAGCGCTCCACCTCGGCGTCATGCGCCAGTTGTTCTTGCGACTTTTGCGCCAGCTCGCGGTAGCTGCGCAGCTTGGCCCCCAGTGCCTGTGTGACGGCATTGGGCAGCTTCACCACTGGCGTGGCGCTCAGCTGCGACGGGGCGGACTCCTTGACTCTCATGTCCGCAGAGGGTCTGCCAATGTGCTTTTTGAGCCAACGTCTTATACGACACAATGCTTTAAGATTTGAGTCGTATAAAACACATAAAACAGGAGAGAGAAGTAATGAGAAAAACTCTAATGAGTGGCGCATGCGCGGCTGCAGCCGTGCTTGCTGGATGTGGCAGCAAGACGCCAACTTGTGCGGATGCGGAGACAGTCAGCTTGGTCAAACAGATATACCAGCAGCAGTTTGACAAGCAGCACAAGGACATGAGCGAGGAGCGCCAAAAGCGCGTCCAGTTCACGGTCAAGGACACCGCTGTTACCCTTGAGAACATCACCACCGACGCCAGCAATCCCGACACTGGAAAAGCTATGTGCTCGGCACAGCTGACAACCGTCATGCCGGAAGATGCTGTGAAAGCCGAGCCGCAGATGGAGCAATACATGCGGGCCATCTACGAACGGCAAGGTGCTGTATTGGATGGCACCAAGCTTCGTGGCCAAGTGACATACACCGTGCAGCGCACCGAAGACACCGGGGTATTGCAAGTGGCACTTAACGGCTTCATGCCTTTCATGGGCTACTTCCATGACATAGCCATGGATCGCTATGACCGTATGCTGCGCGCACAAGCAGCAGCAAAGAAGTCAGTCGAGGCTCAAATGTCTGCCGCACCATCTGCCAGCATGACTGAGATGGAAGCCGAGACCGAAGGAGCACCTTCGGAGCCTGCACCGTCAGCTGCACCACCACAGCAGCCACAAGCGACGATCAACGAGCAAATCCAAGCCGCGCAGCCTGTACCTGGCCAGACAGCTGCAGTGCCCACGCTGTGTTCAGCCGACGAGACCCCGGTGTTTGCCTGCTCGACCGGCAAAAAGCGTGCATCGCTGTGCATGGCCAGCAGCGGTAGTCAGCTGACGTACCGACTGGCCCCGCTGGACGCAGCGCCAGAGATGGTCTACCCGGCGAATGCTGCGACTGCAAGCACCGCGTTCAAACAGGGCACGCACACTGGCTCCACTGCGCAGGCACTGCCTTATGTATCGTTTGACAAGGGCAACTACCGCTATGTCGTGTATGGCCGGACAACCACGGAGCAAGGCATCTTGGTAGCGCAAAGTGGCAAGCGCATTGCAGACCTGCACTGCCAAGGGGAGCGACTGTCTGAGCTGGGCATGTCGAAGATGCAAAGTTTGAGTCTGAATCAAGACACGCGACCGTTGCAGCTCCCATAAATCCGCAGCAGTGGCATTCAAGCCTCAATCATGCCCGTTTGTGCCGTGCCGACTTGCTCAGCCAGTGCTGCCAAGGGCATGATTTCAGAAAAATAGAGAAAGAGAGGGAGACATGATCTCCAAGCCTATTGCTCCAGCCTTCAAGCACCTCTGGCGAAGCTTCTGTGCAGGTGCGGCTTTAATGGCCGCGACATTTGCAGTACATGCCCAGGGCTCCACATTCAAGCTTCCGACTCGCGAAGGGGTGAGCACCACGGTGTTTTGGGAAGCGACTCCGGATGCCAAAGCCACGGTGCTGCTGTTTCCCGGTGGTGGCGGTGGCTATGGGAGGGTGGAAAACGGCAAAGCCACTAGCAGCAATTTTTTGGTGCGCTCAGCGCCGTACTTCACAGCCAACGGCTTCAATGTGGCAATCCTTGGCCGCCCCAACGGCAAGGAGCTGGACTTTGCGGACAGAGTCACGGCCGAGCACATGACGGACCTCGCCAAAGTGCTGGAGTTCGTGAAGCAAAAAAGCGACCGTCCTGTCTGGCTCGTTGGCACCAGCCGGGGCACGGTGTCAGCGACGGCCATGGCGATCAAGGTGCCCGATCCGGCCATCGCCGGCCTGGTGCTGACCTCCAGCATCGTGCGCTATGCCACCCCTGGTGCTGTGCCGCTCCAGGACCTGAAAGCCATCCAAATGCCGGTGCTGGTCTACCACCATGCCAAGGATGCCTGCAGGCACTGCCAGCCGGTGGAAACGTCCTGGATTCTCAAGGGGCTGAGCAATGCGCCCGTCAAGAAACTGATGATGGTGGATGGCGGCTCCGACCCCACTGGCGATGAATGCGATGCGCAGCACTGGCATGGCTTTATCGGCATGGAGCGTGAAGCGGTGGATCAGATCGCAGGCTGGATCAGAAATCCAGTGAACTAAGCCAACAAGGCTGTCCACGTCACTCGTCTTCGCTGGCTCAGCGGATGTGCCGGTGGGCAAGCCTCTATCCAAAAGCAAAGATAACAAGAGAGCAACATGAACACAAAGCGTTGTATGCACACGCTGACGGCCACTGCAATCGCCGTGCTGTCGGCCTTCTCGGTGCAGTTCGGTTATGCACAGAACAACCCTGTGGCCGGTAACGGCGGAGCTTCCGCACCAGACGATTGGCTACTGACGCCCAAAGGGCCAAAGTGGTGGTATCAAACCATCCCGAGTCCGCAGCCTAAAGCGTTGAACGTCAGATCAGCCAAAGCGGCTGAGCAAACCGTCATCAATGAAGCCCGCACGCTGATGGCCAATCGTCCGGCCAAGGCTTTTGCATTGCTTGATGGTGACAACGTGCTGCACACCGAATTCAAAGCGCCCGCCGATGCCAATTCATTGTTTTTTGGCTTCTCGATGGGGAAGACGGTCACAGCCATGGCAGTTGGTCGAGCCATTTGCGCTGGCAAGCTCAGTCTGCAAACCAAAGCCAGTGAGTTGATACCGAAATTACAGGGCAAGGCTCTTGGCGAAGCGACAGTCCATGATCTGTTGCGCATGTCGTCCGGCACGGCCCAGATCAATGCGGACAGCACCATTTGGAACAAGGAGCAGGTTCAAGACTGGAGAGTCGGTCTGCTGAACCTGGAGGACCTGGTTTCGTCAGACCCAGTGACGCAAGCTGCCCGTGGTGTGTTCTCGACATACAAACCAGGCGAAGTCTTTGCATACAAGTCCACCGACCCCCTGACGCTGGGTATCATGGTCAGCCGCGCTACGAACACGCCTTGGAACCAGTGGATTCAGGAGCAAGTCCTCAATCCTATGGGGGCAGCGCATGCTGGTCTCTACGTCCAAGATCGGGCGCAGAACGGTCTTGCAGATTCCGGCATGCGCTTGCGCCTTGAAGACTGGATGCGCTTTGCGGTGTGGGTCAAAGAATCATCCAAGCAGCAAGACTGCTTTGGTGACTTCGTGCGCACAGCCATGAGCAAGCAAATCGCCAATGGCACAACACCGGCCACGCGCAAGAACGGCAAGCTGTTTGCCAGCTACGGCTACCTCACTTGGACCGACAACGACATTGCGCCGAACACGGCATGGGCTGTCGGTTGGGGTGGTCAGCGTATCGGTTGGAACAAGGGTAACGATCGCATGGTGCTGGTTTTTTCCAACGAGGAAGCTTGGCTGGGCGATGCTTATGTACTGGCTAAGAACTGGGGGCAGTTGCAATAAACAATCGTTGCTCTTAGTTGCCGACGCTGCTCATCCTTGACCAGCATTCCGCTCTCACTTGGCTAGTTTGCTTGAGTGGACCGCCGACAGCAGACGAGCCAGTGCCGTTGTTCATCCTCTGGCTGTTGAAGTCTAGTTTGCAGCGGTTGCAGTCTGTCGAAACCTGGTATCGAACGGCGGCGTTGCTTCGTATAGCCGCCGCGCCGGTCCAGTCTTGGAACCTTAAAGTCGATTCTGATTGCAAATGGTTACATCCATGGCAAAGTAGCGACTCCATCAAATGCAGCCCAACCTAAAGCTAGGAAAAAGCATGCGCCTGCGCCGGTTTGAAATCCACAATTTCAAGTGCATAGAGCACGTGACCCTGGAATGGGAAGACCTGCTTGTCCTCATCGGGGAAAACAATGCGGGCAAATCTTCCGTGCTGTCCGCTATTGCCGTGTTCCTCAGTGGCAGTTCTATCAAGGACTCGTCGCTTTTTCGCAGGCACCAGACCGATGACGGAAACGCCATAGAGCTGATCGGGCACTTCGACTGCCTCACGGACGACGAGAAAGCCCAGGTCGCTGTTCGTGGTCGCATGGACGGCGACCGGTGGGTGCTTAAGAAGCGCTACTGGTTCGAACCAGGTGAGGACGGCGAGGCGGGCGGTTGGAAGGAACAGCTGTTCTCCTTCTCTGGCCTTGAGCAGTTCGTAGGCTGGCCTGACCCAGACACAACCTGGGCTGCGTTCCCGGCAGACTATCAGCCGATTATTGACGCGCTGCCCAATAAGGGCGCGCGCCCCAACGTCGGCTCAAGGGAGTCGCTCAAGGCTGTCGTGCGCGAGCAGCGCCCCGATTTGGTCGCGCTTGGTGAGGCTGCCTGGCTCCCCAACCCCGGTGGTGGCGGCAACTGGAAGAGCAACGCAAACTCCATCCTGCCTCGTCCCATTTTCGTGAGGGCAGTCCAGGAGGCAAGCGACGAGACCAATGCGAAGGACGCATCGACGTACGGCAAATTGGTCAACCTCATCGTTGAGCGCAGCTTGGCACGGCGTCCCGAAATGGCAGCGCTCCAAGCCGCCCTGGATGACGTTTTGGCGCTTTTCCGTCCTGACCCCGCCAACCCGCAGCGGCAGGCTCAAGAAGTTCGAGACCTGCAGGACCGCATTAATCAGAGCCTGAACGAGGTCGTCGGAGGCCAAGCGCTGATTCGTACTGAGGCACCGGAGCTGCGGACTATGGTTCTGCCGTCGACCTCGCTCGTCATCCGCGATGCCCAGGCAGGCATCGACACAGAAGTTGGCCATCAGGGCCATGGTCTGCAACGCACGCTGGTCATCACGCTACTCCAGCTTCTCGCTGACGCGCAAGCTCAAGGTTCTCAAGCCGCCGGCGCCGGTCTTCAGCGCGGCACCATCCTGCTGATCGAGGAGCCCGAGCTCTATCTACATCCCCAGATGGAGCGCTTGATGCGGGACGTGCTGCACCGGCTTGCTGCGCAGCCCAATACGCAGGTTGCCTGCTGTACGCACTCGCCGGTCTTCCTAGACATCGCAAACAGGTACCGTGCCATCGTACGGATGTTCAAGACAGCGCAAGGCGATGCTGCCTGCTATCAGGTCACTAAGGACTTGTTTCCCGGGATGGCCCATCAAATAGACAAGCAGCGCCTGCAAACGGTGGCGAGATTTCACCCAACCGTTAACGAACTCTTCTTCGCCAAGAGTGTCGTGCTGCTTGAGGAGGGCAGCGCGATTGCGGCCTTCGAGCGGGGCGCTGACCTGATGGGCCTTTTCCAAAGGCACGTCCGTCTGCGTCGGGAGGTTGCGTTGGTTGACTGCAATGGCAAGAAGAACATTCCGGCCTTCCAGCGCGTGCTAAACGCATTCAGCATTCCCTACCGCGTGGTGCACGACGGAGACACCAACAACCCGCAGGCCTTTGCGGACAACACTCCGATTGCTGCAGCACTTCCTGCGGGGGGGGCCCACCTGATCCACCAAGTGCTGCCCGACGATCTTGAAGGACTGCTGGGCTATACGGCCGCCAAGGGAAGCAGCAAGCCCTACGTCGCTGTTTGTACCGTGGAAAATCTGCACGCTCAGGCGCAGTTGCCTGCAGCTTTCCAACAAGCCGTGTGCATGACTTACTTTGGCCAGCTCGCTGAACCGCAGCCTGTGCCCTGAAGGCCCTTGAGCGAGTCACTCGCCTCAAGAGTATCTGCGCGTGTCCAGGACCAACCGCGCGGTCCAGCATGCATGCTGGACCGCGATGTCATTCGTCGACGTCGCTGAAGATTGAGCGACCACCCTGCTGTTCGCGTTGCGCGGCCGCCCGGGGGACGCTGCTGAAGAAACTGGTTTCCTCTTCGTCGTCGGACTTCTTGGCCTCAACGTCTTTCTTAGCCTGATCTAGGTTGGCGGTCAGCTTGTCGTGCTTCTCTTGGAAGACTGAATTCGCTTCCACCAGGTATCGGATGCTGTCGAGGAAGTCAGCAACCTCCTCGAATTGGCTGTCGATGTCACCGTCTGGGTCCGCCTCCTCCCGACAGGTGGAAATCTTCTCCTGAACTTCCGAGTCCAGTTTGGCCAGCAGGCCGGCGGTCAACTGCATCAGCTCTGAGGGGCGAAACACTGCCAGGATGCTGTCATCCTGGACAAATGAAGCGTCGAAAGAACTGAGGGCGCCTTCTTCGAGCATGGATGTCGTCGCTAAGCGAACTTCATCATCGAGTAGCCCCATTTCATGAGCTGTGGCACGAAGACGAACTACTTGCCGCCAGCGGAGACGGCGCCAAGACAAGCGCTCGCCCTGGCGGCCAAGAAGCTCGGGAGCCCGCCGCAAGACCTTCTGCACCAAATCCCTGGGGAGTCGGCGGTTCAGGAACTCGAACAGCTGTTCGTTCGCGCCTTCCTCATCAGGCGTTTCTAGCAGTCGTACGACGAGCGCATCACTGCTGCTGAGTGGAACCACGACGGCATCGCGAACCGGAGCCGCGCCTTCACAAACCACCTCTGTCAGAAGGGTGTCGAGCCCGGCACCCCGGACATAGACGTCGATCAGGTCCGGGCGCTTACTCAGAATCGCACTGATGGCATCGGCAAATGTCGGGTGCCAGAACGCCCAGTATTCCTTGTCACCGTCACTTCGACGGACGACGAAGGAGCCTGCAAGTTGCATCAATGCCTGAGCCATGTTGGCTTTCGTCACGCCGTAGCTCGTTGCCACCAATGCCGCTTCGGCGTCGGGGAACAGGTGAACCGGCAGTCGGGACCGCGTGAGGAACACCAACGTAAGCGCAGCTTGTTGCTCTGGCGTCAATTCCTTGAACGTCTGAACCAGGAACTCCTGTGGTTGAGCGATGAAACGCAGCAGGTCGTCAGGAAGCTTGGTGACGTTCCCGGTGTAATCCTTGTCTCCTAAGCGCCGCGCGAGCTCAGGCAGCAAACTGCTCTCTTTCGACAATTGAGACAAGTGATCCTTGATCTTCGCTTTCCAGACTGGGGGTTGAGTGCCTGCCTTCAAGTGGTTGTAGAGAATCTGTTCACGCTCCGATTGCGTTAAACCACCGACATTAACCACTGCCGTTCCTGATTCCAGAAGAGGATGGTTCCTAGAGCCCAGGCGCGGCGCGGCATCGTTCCAGATGTGAGTGCGGGACGTGAGGATGAAGTGACAGCCATGGTCAAGTGCCGTCTTGAGCTTCGGCATGAACTCGATCCAGGCATTCACATAATCCGGCATCAGCAGGTTCGCGCCAAAAGCATCATCGATCCAAAACAGCCGCTTGTTGTCGTTAGGATTCCAGTGCTGCTTCAGTTCTATAGGCCCGTCGCACTTGAATACCTGCACGTCGTTCTTGTCGACGGCCATCATGGCAAGGATGGCTGCCAACGTGGACTTTCCTGTTGCCGGAGCTCCAAGAAGTAGTACCAGCTTGTGCTGCGCCAGGATGTCAACTGCATTTCGGTGCGGAGCTGTCGGCACGTACACGTTGAGGGCCTTGCGATGCTCACCCAATAGTGCGAGGGTCTGGGCGGCGCATCGCTCGTCTAGGATGGTTGAGAGATCACCCAGCCCATAGACGCGAGGAACCAGTGCTCGGAGGCGAGGGCTTGCCTTGATCTTGCAAAGCAACCATTCCTTTCCGACGACATGGGGTTCTACAACCCCCTGCGCCAATAGTCGCTCGCGGACTTCTCGCGCGACATCCGCATCCACGCCCATACTGGTGACAAAGTAGTAGACCCTTGCCATTTGCTTGGCAACGAGCTGTTCAACATGCTCAATTTCGCCAGTGATGTCGGACGGCCGCAGGCGTTGGTCGGGCTTGCTGGAGAACTTGCACTGCACTGTGCCCACTGCGGTGAGCCCATCAGGACTTTTCGTAAGGAACACAGCATCCTGCCCACCGTCTTGCGCTTCGCGATAGACCGAGACCGTAGTCTGAAGCTCTTCCTCCATGACCTGTGCACACAAGTCCTGGAAGGCCTTCCAGCCAAGCGTATGCAGAGCGAAATCGGCGTGGTATGCCTGCGTTTCAATGGTGGTCATCTGCGCGGTGTATTTCATTGGCGACTCGCAGATTTTCGTCAGCGCGCAGACGAATTCGGGGGCCAACAGGACTACGAGCTGCGCTCATATGTGCCTGCCAAGCTAAAAGATGCAGCATGGATCCTCGTGCCAGGTAGATTCAGCCGATTCTTCTAACGAACTCGGCGGCCTCGCGCGTTGCAGAGAACTTTCTGGAGCCCTTGCTGGCGAGCTCAACGCGTAACAGCCCAGCGACGACTAGGGAATCAAGATCCTCGTTCATGAACTGCGGCTCATCGTACCGAATCTCGCCGGAAGCAGGACCACCGATGAACAGGAACTCGGGGGGCTGGCCAGTGCTGAGTTTGTGCTCCAGCGCATATTGCGCGCGGGATTCAACAATCTGCCGCAGGATTGATCGGGCCTGCCTTGAGAGTTTGGGCGTGGCATCAAGCACGTCTACAAGCCCCCCAAACCCTTCGATGCTGCTGGCAATCGAAGCGATCTGGTCCTGCAGCGCGTTGAGCCTCGAAACCAGATCTTGGTGGTTGACTGATAGCAGTTTGGCCAACTCGTCGGAGAGCGCCTTATTCCGGACTATGGTCTCCGCAAGGCCAGTGTGATGGCTCTCACGCAACCATTCGATAAATGCGTCCAAGCTCGCAGATGAGCGCTCTGCCTTGAAATTGGACAGCAAGCCAACAACCGTAGCTAACGTACCGGCAAGGGTAAGCGGCTCCAAAATGCATCTCCTTTAAGGCGGCTGAATAGCTCGGAAGCGAAAGCTTAGCAGTCGTTCGGAACTCTAGGTTGAACAGCTGCTTCCAGCCTAGAACCGCCGCTCATAGTGCGGCGCTTGAGTACCGCTTCTGGCCGAGAGCACCATTTCGGTCAAGTCCCCGAAAGCAGTCCATGGTTGGTTTGCTGCGGCCAGTGATTGACAGCTTTGGTGAATTACGACGATCGCGTGCTTCCGGCCAGAAGCAGTCCTTGCAGGCTTTCCCACAGTCGGCTGAGTCAGGCTGGTTGCCTGACGCCGCTGTCGCTCCAGTCAGGGAGTCGCGATTAGCAGGACCTGCCACTGCCGTAGCCGAGAGACTGTGGCAAGTCTTCCTATGAAATGCCGGTGTGCAGCACAAACAAGATGCGATTGAGTGCGGTTTTATTGCTCACGCCGAGCTTGCGTGAGCCGCCTTTGGCGGAAGGAGTGAAGGGCGAAATCAGGGGCTGCAGTTGTCGCCACAGCTCTTTGCCAACGGTTTGTTTGCCATGAGGGAGCGATGCATAAATGCTTCGCATCGGTCTCAAAGGAAAGTGGTGTTAGGTTCTGAAAACATCGCTTTTGCGGCTAACACCATGCGATGGTCAATAAATTTTAATTTTTTATTCTTTTTTGAGGCCGATTTCCTGGACAAATGGACAAGCCAACTTTGAGAATCATGGGCACAGAAAGAGTCCTTTGATGGCCGCATATTATTTTTCCACTCAGCCATCCGAAACTATTGCCGTGCTACTGGCCAGTCCCCGCGCGCAAGCCGCCATGGCAGTGCGTGGTATACAGCTTGCTGCCCAGCAAGCACCTGCCGTTTTCCTGCGCCCTTGCGTCCGCGATGGCGTTGTGGTCTGCGAAAGCATACAAACGCCGCGCACGGCTTACGACCTCCCTGCTCTGGCCCAGCTAACCACCAATTGGCTGCTGTTGACCGACCAACACACCGAGGTGCCGCTGTCTGGGCAAGCGGTAAAAACGGTGCACATCGATGGGATTGCCGATGCCGATATCGCGCAATTTATCGATTTTTTGCTGCGCCACTACAACTTTGACGTGCAGTCCGTGCTGACCGAAGCCGATCTGGACGACTTCTTTGCGCAGTCGCGCATACGCTACGGCTCTGCCGCGATTCGCTGCGACAGCCCTGAGCAGTTCCAGGCCGATATCGACCAGGCTTTTGCAACCATGGCCCCGCTGTTGCGGACGGCAACGAAATATGCCCATATCGTTTTGGAAGGCGAAAAAGCAAAGTTACGACTTTCCATGGGTAGGTATATTCAACAACGGCTGAAGGACTACCCTATCAGCTCCCCCGCATTTTCCAGCACCTACAGCGAACATACGGCTCCCGCCATCCACTGCCATTTTTTACTGTCCCACTGAAACTGCCCCAATGTCTGTCATCACTCCTGCCCACACGGTTCTAGATATTCTGCAGCCTTGGTTTGCACAGAAATCCCACACCTTGCATGCGTTCAGTGCCAGCACGGCATCGTATGAAGAATGGCTGAACTGGGAGCTGTTTGCTGCTTTTCTGCAGCATGGATACCACTGCGAAGGCCGCCCCAGTTACCAACAACTGGGCGATCACTGTCTGAAATCCTTGAAAGGGGATTTGCTCGCCACCCGCCCAGACACACAAGATAAATATCTGATCGAAGTGGCGTTGGTGGGCGCTGGCACGCAAAACAAATGGCGCGAAAAAATACAGCGCGATCATGAAAAATTGCAGCAACTGCAATTGCGCGATGCCAGCCAAAAACTCCACCGCATTCAGCTGGTGTTCCTGGCCTCTTGCGAAGAGCAGGATTTGGTGCACAGCTGGGATGAATGGCTTCAAGGCATCACGTTTTACCGAGACCACCGCGCCCACTGCGCTGCAACCATTGCCCTGAACCACCCCGGTATGGCAACGCAAGGCGAAGCAGCACTGCTGCTGTGGAATGTATAGCGGCTTAAACAGAGAAAACAGCGGTCCTGACCTAACCACCGCGCCTTAGAGACGACTCTAAACCGCTCACGCGGTAGTCCGGTAAGAAGGCCATGAGCGGCAATATACATCGTGCCTCGCCGGACATGGCCATCGTTGAATATCTGCGCAGCTTCCAGCTCTACTTGGTGGATGCTGGCACCTCCCCGATGCCCCAGGGGGGCTATCTCAAGCTGAGGACAGCCATATGGTGTCCAAGATTTATGCCACATCTCTGGTGTGGGGCAGTTTTGCGTGGAAATCAACAGTGCAAAGAGCGCGTGGAATGTATGCAAGCAACCATCAGCACAACCGCGCTGATGGCCGTCCGCTACTCAACGCGGCCTTTACCTGTTGGCAGAAAACTCAAGCCAGGCTTGGGCCAAAGCATCCATCACCGCCTCCGATACCCACTTGCTTTCCAAGTAGCTGCGCGTTTGTCGCAGTGAAGCCTCTATCGGGAAGCCTTTGTCATGTGTGATTGTATTGACCCAGCGGTTTCTGCACAGGTCATTTCTCGTCCTCGTTGCCCAGCAGGGACGCCAGCTTTTTTCTGGCACGCAGCTCCAACATGGCTTCGCCATAGGCCTGCTGAAGTTCGCGCAGTTGCTTCTCGTACTGCTCTTTGACTTCCAAGGGCTTGGTGCGCAGGGCGTTCTCCATGCCACGCTTGCCTTCATCGACCCATTGCTCAACCTCCGAGGGGTTGAGGTCGAAGGCCCGGCTGGCCTCCGAGATCGTGGTCTTGCCCTGGATGATGTCCAGGACAAGGGCCGTCTTACGCTTGGCTGTCCAGCGCTTGATGTCGTCTTCCATCAGGGTGCTCATCGTCGTTTCCTTCAACGTTAACACCTGAGCAGGAATTCACTGGGTCAATACATGATGTCATAGGCCAAATCACCCACAGGGTCATCACGGCTGGCCTGCTTTTCCAGCCAGCGATAAAAGCGGCTGCGGCTTGCTGCACTTGCTTTTTGCTCTGCCACCAGTGCGGCCAGCTCGGCGGCAAATAGGTTGTGTGCACTACGGGGCGGTAACTGCGTCGTGCCGTATCAGCGGGCCACTTGGCATACGCCTGCAGCTTTATTTGTAGCTGCTCGGCGTGGTTGCGTCGCAAAGTGGTCTGGGCTGGCAAAAATATCGCACATTGAGCAGTAGTACAGCGTGCGGTCTTCTTCATAGCAGTCGCCATGCGCATACCATCGTACTGACTTGTTTGATGAAGTTTGGAATGATTTTGTAGAGATCGCTACAGCATTGCAGCATTCATGACGGTGCTCTAAGCTGCTGCCATGACTCTCACTTCGGACTCCTGGCTGGCTCTGATCATCAGCCTCCCCGCCTCAAGCGCTACGCCACGCATGCGGATTTGGCGCGCCGTGAAGGCATTAGGCTGTGCTGCCTTGCGCGACGGTGCCTACCTGCTTCCAGCGCAAGTTGAGCAAGCTGCGCAATTGCAAGCCCTTGCCGACGATGCGCTGCAGGAAGGTGGCCAAGCCTGGCTGCTACAGGTGCGAGCGCGCGATATAGCCGAACAAGCCACTTTCCAGGCGCTCTTCGACCGAACGGTCGACTACACCCCCTGGCTGGAAGAACTGGCCCAAGCGCGTCAGACACTTTCTGGCCTGAGCGCGACCGAGTTGGGCCGTGTGCAGCGCAAGCACGCGCGGGCCTATGAAGCCATCCGCAGGATCGACTTCTTCCCTGCAGAAACCTCGATCCGCGCCGAAGCCCAGTGGCGGGACTTCAACAACGCCATCGAAGCCCTGCAGTCGCCGGGCGAACCACAGGCCACTGCTGGACGCATAGCCCGGCGCGATCGCATGCAATACCAAGGACGTCTCTGGGCGACGCGCCGCAATCTCTGGGTAGATCGCTTGGCCAGTGCCTGGCTCATCCAGCGCTTCATCGACCCGCACGCACGCTTCCAGTGGCTGGAGGCACCGGCCGACTGCCCTGCAGATGCGCTGGGCTTCGACTTCGATGGCGCGACCTTCACTCATGTGGGCGAGCGCGTGACCTTCGAGGTGCTGCTCACGAGCTTTGGCTTGGAAGGTGACAGGGGTCTCTCGCGCCTCGCGGAGATGGTTCATGCGCTCGACGTAGGCGGTGCGACCACGCCCGAGGCCTGCGGCTTCGAGGCTGTTCTGGCCGGAGCGCGCAAGCGCTGGCCGGATGACGACGCGCTGCTGGTCGACATCGGCGGCGTACTCGATTCGCTCCACGCCCATTTCTCCAGCCCGCGCAAGCCGTAGGCATCAACAACTGCAAAGACCCATATGAACGACCTCAACACAACAACGGCGCCCGAAGCCAGCGCCTCAAGTTCCCCCGGCTACACGCTCTGGCAGCTCGTGCGCTACATACTGGCCCTGGGCACCTGGGGCTTTGGCGGTCCCGTGGCCCTGGCGGGCTATATGTACCGCGATCTGGTGGAAAAGCGCCGATGGATCACCGAAGCGGACTACAAGGAGGGCTTGGCCCTCGCCCAACTGATGCCAGGGCCGCTAGCCGCACAGCTGGCCATCTACCTGGGC
Organism: Comamonas testosteroni ATCC 11996; assembly: GCF_000241525.1. Lineage (GTDB taxonomy): Bacteria > Pseudomonadota > Gammaproteobacteria > Burkholderiales > Burkholderiaceae_C > Comamonas > Comamonas testosteroni. The sequence goes on along the minus strand of NZ_AHIL01000013.1, from coordinate 47,487 downwards.
TATGTCCATTACCGGTTTCTGGGCGCGTCCCTCGTAGGGATCGCCTTTGTCGTCCCGTCCTTCTTCATGGTCGTGGCGCTTGGCGCGGCCTATGTCGCCTACGGCGGCATCGGCTGGATGCAGTCGGTGTTCTATGGCGTGGGCGCCGCAGTGATCGGCATCATCGCCATGAGCGCCTACAAGCTGACGACCAAGAGCATCGGCAAGGACAAGCTGCTGTGGCCTATTTTCCTGATCAGCGCAGCCGTCACGGTGATCACCAAGTCGGAAGAGGTCTGGCTGTTCCTCGGTGCTGGCGTGCTGGTGTGGTTCTGGCGTGCACCCCCTGCATGGCTCAAGCGCGGCGGCAATTTGAACGGCGTGGCGGCCCCACTGGTCGGAATGTTCGCGCTCAGCACCATCGACTGGACCAAGCTCAAGCAGATCGGTCTGTACTTCGCTTATGCCGGCAGCTTCGTTTTCGGCAGCGGCCTTGCGATCGTGCCCTTCCTCTACGGCGGTGTCGTCAAGGAGTACGGCTGGCTGACCGACCAGCAGTTCGTGGATGCAGTGGCGGTGGCCATGATCACGCCGGGCCCGGTGGTGATCACTACGGGCTTCATCGGCTACCTGGTCACAGGCTTCTGGGGCGCCGTGGCAGCGGCAGCCGCCACCTTTGTGCCTTGCTATCTGTTCACGGTGATCCCCGCGCCGTACTTCAAGAAATACGGCAAGCGCCCGGATGTCATCGCCTTTGTCGATGGCGTCACGGCCGCCGCCATCGGCTCCATCGCGGGCGCAGTGATCGTCATCGGTCAGCGCTCCATCTCCGACTGGATCACCGCAGCGCTGGCAATCGCGACCGCAGCCATCTTGTGGCGCTTCAAGAAGCTCCCTGAACCCGTCATCGTGGTTGCGGCAGCCCTCATCGGCCTGGTCGTCCACCCGCTGGTTACGCACGGCTGATTGGAGAGTACCATGCAACGCATCTTGATTGGTATCACCGTGGCTGCGCTGGCTTCCAGTGCGAGTGCGCTGGCTCCAGGCTTCGATGGCACTGTCCTTGGCGCATCTCCTCACTATTGGAGCTGCGGCGTCACTGGCGGAGGTACACCCCATTGGGTCATCACTACCGAGCCCGGCTCCACTCACTCTGACAGGGTGTTGCTGCAGGATGGGCGTGGCACCTATCCCTGGTGCGTGAAAGTCGGAACCTCGATCACCGACGGCTTTGTCGAAACACGGTTCAAGCCCCTGGCGGGCCGGGAAGACCAGGCAGGCGGCGTCGTCTGGCGCTGGAAAAACGCCGACAACTATTACGTCGCCCGCGCCAATGCTCTGGAGAACAACGTCTCGCTGTATTACGTCGAGGGTGGCAGTCGCAAGACCATCAAGTACATCGATGCGCCAGTGGCCCCTGCCTCCTGGCACACCCTGCGAGTCGAATTCTCCGGAACGCATATCGCGGTTGCGCTGGACGGCAAGCTCTACATCGAGTTGGACGACAGCCATATCTCCGGCCCTGGCGCTGCTGGCGTCTGGACCAAGGCCGATAGCGTGACCGCCTTCAGTCGCTTTCACGCGGGTTCAAGCAACTAACGACATCCCCACACAGGAGCATCCCATGGATATGCAACCCCGCCCCCTTGCCCTGAACCCGGCGACCCTCAACGGCCTGTCGGAGAATCTGATCGTCAGTCACCACGCGAACAACTACACCGGGGCCGTCAAGCGCCTGGGCGCCATCCGTCAGCAGTTGACCCAACTGGACTGGCCAAGTGCGCCGGTGTTCACGGTCAATGGACTGAAACGCGAGGAGCTGATCGCCGCCAACTCGGCTTGGCTCCATGAGCTGTACTTCGACTCGTTGGGCGGTGACGGCGCCTTGCCAGATTCGGGCCTGACCGTAGCCTTGGCGCGCGACTTTGGCAGCACCGACCGCTGGCGCGCGGAGTTCACCGCACTGGCCAAGGCCATGGGCGGCGGCTCGGGCTGGGCACTGTTGTCCTGGTCTAACCGAGAGTCACGGCTGATCACCCATTGGGCTGCCGACCACACGCATCTGCTCGCCGGGGCTACGCCGATCCTGGCGCTGGACATGTACGAGCACGCCTACCACATGGACTTCGGTGCCAAAGCGGCCTCCTATGTGGATGCCTTCATGCAGAACATCCGCTGGAAGGAAGTTGCGCGGCGCTACGGTACGGCCGTCGAGGCCGACGCGCTGCCCTGGTCGGTGCCTCCCGAGGCCGTTCGAGGCAGCGTGCAGCTCATCGACGTGCGCAGGGCCGCAGGCTACGCAGGGGCCGCCGACCGCGTGGCTGGGGCCACGTGGCACGACCCCGCCCGGTTGGCCGAATGGAGCGCTGAGCTCGATGTATCCCAACCCGTCCTCGTGTACTGCGTGCACGGCCATGAAGTCAGCCAGTCCGTGGCGCTCGCGCTGCGGGCACGTGGCTTCGATGCGCGCTATGTGGCAGGTGGCATCGAGGCCAGTCGCGCTGCCGGTGTGGCGCTGGATGCGAAGGAGTAAACCATGCAATGGATCACCCGCGAACGGCCAAAGATCGACCGCATCGCCTGCCCCTGGCTGATCGCACGTTTCATCGACAAGGCTCCCGAGTTTCTCTATGTGCCTGCCAGCGAGGTGCTGAGCACCGCCAAGGCCACTGCCGCCATCCCCTACGACATCCCGAATGTCGAGTTGAGCCACGTGGGCGAGTTGTGCAGCTTCGACGCCTTCCTGGCGAAGTACAAGCTTGACGACCCGGCGCTGCTCCAATTGGCTTCCATCGTGCGCGGTGCTGATACATCGCAACTCGACCTGACACCGCAATCCGCAGGGCTCTACGCGCTGTCGCTGGGCCTTTCCCACAACTTCAGCGACGACCACGAAATGCTCCAGCACGGCATGGTGATGTACGACGCGCTCTATGCGTGGTGCCGCTCTTGCCAAGCCGAGACGCACAACTGGCCGCCGACCATGACTGCCTAGTCACCTAGACCGAGACCATCAAAATGTTTGCCTTCTCCCTACAACCCCAGGCCCGTCATCGAGCCTTGGTCTCCCGGCTCGTGCTCGCCGTATGTGTTCAGGCTATAAGCCTGACTGCCGCTTCAGCCGCAGTTGGGCATGGCGAGCTCACCGGCTCGCAAATTCACGCCGCAATCGTCGGCAAGTATGTGACCGATGACCACCATTGGGGGCACAAGTATTTCCCTGATGGGCGCGTTGAGCGGCTTGAGAACGAGCGATTGAAATCAGCTCACTGGTCTATCAAGAACGACCGGCTGTGCTTGCTGCAACCAGAGATCAGCAAGGTCGAACCGATCTGCTACCGAGTGGTGCGTGACGGGAAAGAGTTGCAGTACGTGGATGACAGCAACTATGTGGTTTTCCGAGGCCTGGTGAGGCCCATGCCCAAGCGGGGGTAAGGGACGCGAAGGGGCATACATGCGCTCCATGTCTTCCGCTTCATGAACGGTGACTACAAGCTTTGAGCGGCCACAAGGATCACTGTAGCCCTCTCTTTTCTCTCTCAGTTGAGGCCACAGTCAAACTCAGTGCTCGGAGGACTGCTATAGAGTGGTCTCGTTAGAGGAATCTTGACTGAAGCAAATAGTGCTGATGTTCAAGGTGTATGAGTGGAAGCAGGTGTTCTTGCCCAATAGTTAAGACCAATACAGCAAGTCTGAAAGGGCTAGGTCTCAGCGATAAAAACTGATGACGGTACTTTTGACGGTAAGGCCATTTTTCATAGAAACTCTAGTCAGTCCAGCGTAGCGTATTGAAGTGCGAAGAAGACCGACATGTTGTTTCAATTGACAATTGAGTGGGAATAAAGCGCTGTCGTGAACTGACACGCAAGCTTTAGACTTTTGCTCATGCAAGCCCGCGATATCGCGGGCTTTTTTCATTTGCCATCCGGTGCCGCCTGGAAATGGCAGCTCATGCGAAGTCAGCGGCACTAGAGGTCTGTGTCGCCGCCGGGCTGGAGGGTGAAGCTGTTGCCTGCCGCTATGTGGGTGTTTCAGTTGACGGGGGCGCTGTTGCATAAATCAAGTTTGAGGCGAGCCTCCCCAAACCCCGGCAGTGGCTAGGCCACGGCTGCCGTCTGAGGACGGCCCAACTCAGTGAATCGGTTCAATATGGCTGCCCTGATATGCAGCTCGTTGACTTGGCGCTCAAAGGTGCGAGACATCACTCGTTCACCCAATCGTTTAATGCAGTTCATCTTGGTCTCCACCAAGCTTCGCCGGTGGTAGCCAATCCAGCGCATCCAGATGCTTCGACCCAGCCGCCTGCACGAGTCAATCGCAGCATTGCAATACCCAACACAGCCCCCTGCGGATTCGAGCATTCTTGCGCGCAGGAATGATGGCAATGGCGCCGTGCCTGACGACCGCGTCGTAGGCAGGCTGTGTGTCGTAGGCACCATCGCCAGTAAGGCTCTTGAGCGCTTCATCTGGCGGTAACTGCTCTAGTAAGTCTGATACATCACTAACGTTATTGCTCGTCACGCAGATTGCTCGAATCTGCCATCAATATCTATGTGCAGCTTGCGCCACTGACGGCGGTATTCAGCACCGTGCTTTTTGCACTTCCACTCGCCTTCACCCAGAATCCAGTTCGTGGTTCGATAGCGAGGTTTATTGGGATGACTCATGCCGCAAGCCTACGGCCTGCGGCGCAGCGATTTATGCCACAACGCCCTGTAGATCTGCAGTCTGCTCCTCGTTTCAAGCACAAGCATCTGAATCGTCTTGGCAGACAGGTCAGTCAAAAGTTACTGATCAGCGCTTGCGTTGATGGGAAGTCCCTGTAATGCAACAACGCCCTTAAAAATAATGACTTATTATCAAAATACATATTAAATAGAAAATACACTCACAAATACTCAGATAGGCATCCGAAGATTTCTCCAATAATCATAGCCTTTACGTAAATAACCCTCAGTCTTCGTACCATTAATCAGTCCGAAAGCAACTGAATGAGCAACTCGAACAGGATTAATTGACACAAATCCCTGACCATTCAATACAGGCTGGCCATAATCAGCATATTTTTTACTTCCTAAGCATTGCTCCCATTTAAGTGAAGTATTGTTTTTGAGTGCAACATCTCCATAGTACATGCCAACATAGAGAGCCAATGATTTCGCTTCATCTGTCAAATCCCATGTAGGAAGTTCAATTTTTGAATGTATATCGAATCTATTTCTAATGTTATAAACCTCTTCTGGCGTGTAGTCCCGTTTACTAATCTTTTTAGCAAACCATTCACCAAGGCCATCTAGTGATTCTGGTGAGTCATCTGCTTCCCAACTTTCAAAACCGGGGGTATTTCCGATTAACTGCATCAACTCTTCAATGCAATAAGGTTTGATCTCCATAAACCACTGAAAAAATTCTTTAAGCTTCTTTTTATCCATCGCCAGAAAAATCTCCGAATTGGGAGAATAATTAGTTCCAGGTCGGATGGTGTAATTGTTTGTGTTTTGCATATTTAATGAATTATCACTTTAATACCAGCATTCGTCAATGCTTTAAGCAAATCTACGGACGGCCCCTTACCAGTTAGCAAGTATGCATAGAAATTGCAGAAAACACTATTAACTGGATTGCTAAGCAATAGCCCCGTTTCTTTCGACACCTGAATTTTCGTTTCTGCATCAAGTGACGTGCATCCCACCTTTGATCCATTAGCGATACCGTTTGGAGTAACGCTGTTGCATAAATCTGATGCCAGCATGCGACGACCGCCGCATTGCGGTACACAAAGGCATCGCCTTTGCGTGCACACGCACTCCTTCTCGGGGGATGATGGGTATGCCCTTCCTTAAAACTGAATCGCTGCATCCGAGAACTTCGAACTACGCCCGCGTTTGCCACTGGCTGGAGCAAGCTGTCGCTGGTCAGGGCCGCGACTTGCGCGGGCGGCCGGGGCTACCCTGGGCAACAGCCCCCAGGTTTGGGCCACGGTCACGCCCGCATCCATCAAGGCTTGGTACTGGGCTTCATCGCTGGCATGGCCGTCCAGGAAGCGTTGGCCCGTGAGTAAGGCAACCTGCTCGCAGATCAGCTGTTGGGCATCTAGTTTAACTAGACGGCTGAAGTGACATAACCCATGGTCTATATTCTGGAGTGCCCCATTTTCCCGGGAAATCGGGGAAAAAGACAAAACCAAAGTCAGTACGCTGTCTATAAATGAGAGTATCTACCGTCGAGAATTGCTCTTCTGGGAAAATACTACTCCAAACAATTGACTGAAAAATCTTTAGATTCTTTTTGTAGTCTAAATATTCACATCCTTTTTCTTTGTACAAACTTGTTGGAATATTTATGCCAGGCAGCGATACATCTCCAAAAGGTATATTTAATGTCATGCAAAATTCCATGGCCTCTTTTCTTAAATTCCAGCCAATTTCTGTCCCGATATCTGATTTTGAGTACGGGGCAATCCATTTTTTTATGGCATATAAAGCGTGATCTAATTTTTTTAAGTCGAGAGAATCAAATTCTTCAACATACCCATAATTTTCAGCCTCGCTTGAGGACAATGCCTGCATGACTCTATTTGCATGGCTAAGGCTGATATCAATCATTTGTATATACCCATATTGATGAAGTGTTTGACCAGCACAACAGTGGCAAAGAGGTCGCGGCAGACAAGGCCTACCCAGCTCGCAGCAGCAGGATATGCTAGCCGCGCTGGGACTCAAGGACGGAGTGCAGCGCAAAGCCGTGGCGGGCCATCCGCACAGCGACTGCCAAAAGCGCTGCAACCAGCGCATTGCCAGACAGCGAGCCCGGGTTGAGCATGTGTTCGCCGGTATCCGTCACCTGGACGGCAAATTTGTGTGCACGATTGGCTAAGCCCGAGCAAGTGCGGCCATGACAATGATGGTGGCCTGCTACAACCTCAAGTGTCTGGCGTCGTTTGTTGAGTGAGGTATCAATTCATTCTTCAAACCATCGCCCTCAAAGAACCAGCTGCGTATGCAAGCGGCGAAAACATGAGAGCTGCGTGCCGGAGGGCCAAAAAACGTCTGAAATTTGAGCCTCAAACGCCAGTGGCATGCTCATCAGCACTACCGACAAGCAGGACAATTGGATATTCGAGGGTTTCGAGATACTCCCTCTAGAACTACTAGTCTGTTCCTCGTTTCAAGCACCTGGATCGTCTTGCCAGACAAGTCGGTCGAAAAGCGCTTGCATTGACGGGAAGTCCCTGTAATACAACAACGGCTCATGGATATTGAATAAGCTTCGAATTCAATCGCTAAATTTGTAGAAATCCTTATTCAGCCATTTATCATCGTATGCAGCAAGCACTTTTTCATGGCCCCGACCTGTAGCGATCGCTGCTGGATCGTTGAAAAGCTCAAATTCTAAGGTTCTTTTAATATTTTTCCACCCCAAAATATGCATCAAATATGCCAATGGTTCATCGCTAATCATCCGCTTGAAGTACATTTTTAATAGCAATGCTTCAAATTCACTTTGATATTCTGGTGCCTGCTCAATGATGGATAAACACTCACGATAGTGAGGCTCTGCAAGTTCAAATGAGAACTGAGTATCGAGCACATTTTCAGCTTGTACAAGCTCTACTTGAAGAGCATTGACTAATTCGTTTTCAACCATACGCCTCCATGCGATGCCGCTACATGACAGATTTTCTAACAAGGCCACCTAAGCCGCAACATCCCTTTCAGGAAAAAAAGAATTAAATAACCCATTCCCTGCATCAACATGAATTCGTCCGCATGAAGGACAAAGGTAAACCGCTTTTCTTACCTCATCAATAAGTGCATAAAATTCATCACCGTTAACATTTTCTGATTCATCTAGGCTATCGGCAATTTTCTCAATTCGAGACTCTGGAATAAGAGCCATCTCAAAGCTAGGCGTTCCATTAGAAAGATTCATTAAATATCCGCAGCGACATGCAAATTTAGGCATTATTTAACTTCCTGTGGGTCGATTGAAACGAATAATCTATCCATCTGATTTTCGGAAAATATTATCTGAATATTCCGAGCAGTTAGCTTATCCCATGTTCTCGCAGTAACTGTCGCCATGTCCGCATTTGCCATACCACCAGCGGCGCTGCCCGTACCAAAGGCTAGTACGCTCGTCAACGCGGCCGCTGTGCTTGGCTCAACCCCTTGTCCAATCAGATAGCCTGCCACATGCGGCGCAGCAACACTAGTGAGCCCTGCACCTGCCGCACCGGCCACTCCACCACCCAATCCGCCAAGTAGTGCATGGCCACCAGCGCGGCATGCACCATCCGGACCCCAGCAACGCGCCTCTTCTTCATTTTTGGCATTGGCAAATCGAGTATTGGCATATTCACCCCATGACTTGGCCGACTGCTTGCCAAACTCCGCGGTGATTGCCACCTGCGCATCGATGTCGCGCTGCACCTTGTTCTGATCAAATATCCGCTCGATACCCGTGGCATCGCCCGTGCGCACGCTCTGGTCGCCAGCAATGCCGGAGATCCCCGCCGTGGTGGTGCCTTGGGCACTGCCGCTGTCCTGGCCTACGCCGAATCCCGCGCCCTTGACGCCGAACTTGCCCGCGTCGTTGCCCACGCTGGCATTGACCCCCACGGCCTGGCCTTCGTAGCTAGCTTGGTTGTGCAGGTCGCTGGTGGTGAGTGCGCCTTCAGTATTGAAACGGTTCTTGCCCTGCTCCACCGCCGTCTGGTTGCTGGCGATGACAGCGCCCTTGAGGTCGGTATCGCCAGGCTGGAGCGGATTTTCTTGAAGCGCTGCTCACTCCAGAACCTTCACAAAGCATCAACTGCGTCAGTTCCTGGAGCAACTAATGAGAAGGCATCAGCGACTTCGGGACCTCAATCCTTACTCGCTGATGGATTCCAAAACCTGTCGCCAATTTCCGTCCAATGGCTGACGCAGAATGTATTGCTGTTTGAGGACTGCTAATTCCAGGCGCAGCAGATTGATGCTGCCAAACAGATTAGTGCCATCCTTGTTGTCACTAGGCATGCCTCGTAGTTCTGGATTACGTATTTCATCGAAAAATGCTTGAAATTGCTCGACCGCTTCACTAGACAAAGGACTATCACCCGCAGCCTCAATAGCATTGCACAGTACCTGTAGCCATTGCTGGTGCACGTATGTGTGCTTAAATTTACGACGGATGTTTTTAAGTAAAAACTGTGCTTTATCTACTCGACCAGCCAACAGGCATAAGCGCACGCAACGCAGATACCAGCTTTGCGACATATAGATCCAATTGGCAGTGCCTCCGTGCAATGCGGTTTCCGCAATTTCATCGGCGGCTTGCAGTAGGTCGACGGCATTCAGTTCACTGTCATCGCGTACGGCGCGTGACAGGCAGGCTGCTGCCAGGGTTTCGCCGTGGTTGCCGGGGTAGACCCCTTCTACTTTCCAGCCCCGGCAACCCGAGCCCGGTACGTATTTGGTGGTCCGATCGGCCTCAGGGTCTATGCTGAATCGCTCATCGGCCAATGCACGATCTGCCGCTTCGTTGGCCCAGTTCAGAAATATCTTGCTGTATTCGTGCTCGGGATAAACTACCGCTATAAAAATGAAATTAACAAGATCATCCTCCACAGCATTACTTGGCATAGCCAGCATATGCCAAGTAGAAAATCTTCCGCCTTTCTCCGCCACTGACTTCATAACCCCCGGATATCCAGAAGTTCGCCCCCATTGATTCAAATTTCCCGTTAATTGCTCATCAACTTCTTTTTTCCATCGCTCAAAATACTTCATTTAACTCTTTCAAATGTAACGACACGAGAGACAGTTGTCCCCATTCTTTGCAAAAGGACATCATCCACTCGACCTGCGGTCTTGGCTGCATTATTGACACTAGTGTAGAGCTCCACCTGATAGGTTTTATCTCGTAATTGATCCAAAAGAATTTTCTTTGTATCTGCATCTTTAACCGTATTTTCAATACTATCCCGAATTACATTAAGATTCCTATTCAAAGTTCCCATCTTACTCTCCCCCAGCGCCGTTAGTGCACTGTCACCCGCCTTGGCTTCGCCAATCACCAGTTGCGGCTGACCATTCACCATCTTTGCATAGGCGATGTCAATGCCATTATTATTGCCAGTTTTGGAACTCAGGATTCCGATAAAATCCTTTCCTGCCTCGTCCTTTACAAACTGTGCGGCAGAGTTTTCTAGATTAGCACCTGTTGCACTTATATTCCCTTCGACCTTGTAACCATACTGAGGAGCGGCCTCAAATACCTTTACCGCTTTACCTTCAAAATCAGAAACAACACCCAACGGTTTGGAATAGATAGTAGCTGTTTCAGCTGTTAGGCGACCATACAATGCAACCACGCCCTTAAAAGCACTACTTATAATTTTATTGCCCAAAAGTATCTCTTCGAACATCGTGTCAGGCTTGACACTGTTACGGATCGCATAGAACTGGTTGAGCTCTTGGATGCTGGCCTTTTCATCTGCCGTGCAATAGCGTGGCGGCGAGCAGGCTGTATTCAACTCGGCAAGCACGGATTTGAGCGATTCTTTGTCAAAAACGCTCCGGCATTGGTCGTTGACCAAGCACATACCCGCCTCTTTGCGCTGCGTTTCATCAAGCTGCTTGTACTCCTGGGCAATTTGCTTGCGCTCTTCATCCGTTTTGGCATTAGCTAGCTTTCTGTCTTTTTCTCGAGCTTGATTGTGAGTGAGGTAGTTATTGGTAACTTCATTACCCGCAGCAGCTGCTCCACTGGTTCCGCCCACCACAGCACCTGCAGCCGTACTGGCTGCTGCAGTGAGTACATCAGCCAAGGTGCCAGTAATGCCGGCGTCACTGAGTGCATGCGCCACTGCGGGTGCCGTGAGAGTACCGACCGCAGCCCCCGCTGCTCCACCAACACCGCCCGTCAGTCCGCCGATCACCGTGTGCGCAGCCAGGCGCAGGCTGCCGTTGTCTCCCCAGGCATCTTCCAACTTCTTGGCTTGGGTCTCCAGTTCTGAGCGACGCTGTGGGTCGCTTTCCGCTCTGGCCTGTTCTCTCAGTCGGCGGGCCTCTTCTGTCTGCGCTTGGGCATAGTCCCCCACGGCCTTGCTGGCCTGCTTGCCAAACTCCGCCGTGATCGCCACCTGCGCATCGATCTCGCGCTGCACCTTGTTCTGATCAAAGATCCGCTCGATGCCCGTGGCGTCACCCGTGCGCACGCTTTGGTCGCCGGCGATGCCGGAGATACCCGCCGTGGTGGTGCCTTGGGCACTGCCGCTGTCCTGGCCTACACCAGCTCCCACGCCCTTGACGCCGAACTTGCCCGCGTCGTTGCCCACGCTGGCATTGACCCCCACGGCCTGACCTTCATAGTGGGCGCTGTTGTGCAGGTCGCTGGTGGTGAGTGCGCCTTCGGTATTGAAACGGTTCTTGCCCTGCTCCACCGCCGTCTGGTTGCTGGCGATGACAGCGCCCTTGAGGTCGGTGTCGCCCTTGACGTTGACCTGGAAGCCCCCATCCCCTGCCTGTATGCCGCTTTGCTCGGTAACGCTTTGGTAGTTGCTGTTGACCTTGCTCTGGCCCGCATTCAATCCGCCGCCAATGGGCACGCCTGCGGGGCTGATGGTGAGGCTGCCGCCCACCGTCTGGTTGCGGCTGGCGTAGCTGCTGCTGCCCTGCAGGCTTTCGAGTTTGAGGTCGCCACCGACTTCGGCCACCACCTGTTTGCCGCTGACCACGGCCCCCTTGAGCGTGGTGTCGCCACCGGACTGGAGGGTGACGCTGTTGCCTGCGGCTATATGGGTGTTGGTGTGGGTGAGATCGTCACCGGCCTGGTTGCCACGGCCTTTGCTGGCACTGATGGTAATGCCGGTTTGCCCTCCCACGCTCACGCCGATGCTGCCGGAGCTGGAGCTGCTGCGGCCGCTGAGGCTGGCCGTATTCTGAGCCGCCTGCAGACGAATATCGCCTTCTGCGGCCAAGTTGGCGTCCTGGCCGGCAGTGATATCCGAGCCGCGAACCAGGATGGAGCTGTCCGCCCCCGCCCCTTGGGCAACGATGTTGACATGACCGCCGGCTTTGACGGTGCTGCCACGTGCGCTGTCGCTGGTTTGTGCCGTGTTGCTCTGGCTTTTGCTGGAGCCCAGGCTGACGGAGATGGAGGCGGCCTTGGAGGGGTCGCCGCCGGCCAGCGCCTTGGCAGCGCCCTGCAGTTCGCCCACGGAGTTCTTGACGTTCAACGCCGTCGCCGCTGCTGCCAGGGCCTGCATGCGGCCTCTGCTGGTGTTGCGGGCGGCATCCGCCATGTTGTCGGCTGTCTGTATGGCGCTGATGACGGGGCTGCCGATGCTGACGCTCAAGCCACTTTGCTTGAAGCGTTGCTCGGTGGCGGAGCTGCCGGTTTCGCGGGCCTCGACGATCTGAACCTCTTTGGCCACGACATTGACATCGCCCTTGGGGGCCATGACGTCGCTGCCGACCTGCTGGTAAGCATTGCCCGCAATGATGTTGACATCGCCGCCCACGCTGCCGACCGTAGATGCAGCGGCCGTGGTGTGAGTGCCCGTCTGATCGGCACTTTGCATGCGGCTGCCGATGGTAAAGCCAATGCCTCCGCCGCCGCCAAAGATGCCGCTCTTGGTTTCCTTGCGGTAGTGCTGTTCGCTGGAGGTTTCCTGGGCAGCGGCGATGGTGACGTCTCGGCCTGCCTGCAAGGTGGTTCCGGTGTCTGAGACGACATGGCTTGCCGTCACGGCCGGCCGGCAAGGCCATGCCGCTGTCTAAAAAAAGATTCTTAATGCTCAGACAAAACTGGATGACCGCATCCGAGAACCTCGGGCTGCGCCCGCATTTACCGCTGCTAGCAGCAAACCATGACACACCTTCTCCCGGCCAGATTTTCAGGGCGCCTCGGACTCTAAGTACAGCGTTGTACTGTTTCCAGTTGGTGGTGCGACAACGGGGTTTGCCATGTGAACGCTAAGTCCGTGCCCGACCTATCTGACGCCACGTGACAATTCATACAACTACGCCTCAATTTAGTTGAAAACTATTTCACATGCACTTAAATGGAAAAAAATCCCATTGCTTAATTTTATATTTTCGCCATCAATTTTAGCCAAAATAGAACCATTTGCAGATGCTCCCTCATCAATATCTTTTTCCCATCCTTCTAAATCTCCACTATAATTTAATGCGTAAAAAAATGTACCATCAGGTATTCTTATAAAACAACCACTCTCGCTAACACCTCCAAATTTTGCAAATGGAGGATTCGTGTGATTTGTAATTTTTCGAAATTGCTTTTTATGATCATCTTTCTTTTCAACGGAAAAATAAATCACACCGGAACCTTCTTTTTTTATGATTCCAGGAACCACAAGGTCACTGATCCGCTCTACTTTTCCACCCAAAATATCTTCCAGACTTTTATTTAAATTTGTCATAATAAAATCTATTTTACTAAGCAGCGACTGCCGTCTGAGGACGGCCCAGCTCAGTGAATCGGTTCAATATGGCTGCCCTGATATGCAGCTCGTTGACTTGGCGCTCAAAGGTGCGAGACATCACTCGTTCACCCAATCGTTTAATGCAGTTCATCTTGGTCTCCACCAAGCTTCGCCGGTGGTAGCCAATCCAGCGCATCCAGATGCTTCGACCCAGCCGCCTGCACGAGTCAATCGCAGCATTGCAATACCCAACACAGCCCCCTGCGGATTCGAGCATTCTTGCGCGCAGGAATGATGGCAATGGCGCCGTGCCTGACGACCGCTTCGTAGGCAGGCTGTGTGTCGTAGGCGCCATCGCCTGTAAGGCTGTTGAGCGCTTCATCTGGCGGTAACTGCTCTAGTAAGCCTGATAGCACCGAAGCATCACTGACGTTATGGCTCGTCACGCAGATTGCTCGAATCTGCAAGATGTCGGCATCAATATCTATGTGCAGCTTGCGCCACTGACGGCGGTATTCAGCACCGTGCTTTTTGCACTTCCACTCGCCTTCACCCAGAACTTGATGCCCGTGGAATGAGCCAGCAGGTGCAAGCCTGCTTTGCAGGGGGAGTACGGAATCTGAACATTCAAATCTCGCTGCCGCCTGCACAGGGTGCTGAAGTCAGGAACTGGCCATGCAAGGCCGCACAGTTGTAGCACCGACTCCACCAAGCCGGTGGTTTGTCTGAGAGCTAGCCCGAACAGGTTCTTGAGCGTCAAGCAAAATTGAATGGCAACATCAGAGAACTTCGGGCTTCGCCCGCGTTTGCCGCTGGCAGCGGCAAACCAGACCATCCGCTTGTCCATCCAAATTGACAGAGAGCCTCGAACCTTGAGAGCCGTGTTGTATTGCTTCCAGTTCGTTGTTCGATAGCGAGGTTTGTTGGGATGACTCATGCCGCAAGCCTACGGCCTGCGGCGCAGCGATTGATGCAACAACGCCCCAACTAGTCGGACAGATACTTCTTCAATATGGTAGAAACTTCATACTTTAATTGTTCTTCATCAAATTCATAAACTTCTCGCAGCTCATCGTCAGCACAATACATATCGGCTGCACAAAATATACTAGATAAACATTCACTTAATCGGGACTCGTCTTTCTGAAGAATACCATTATCTCTTTCAATTCTCCAGAGGTCGATATATGAATCTGAGAAAGATGTAGCAGAAATTTTTCCTGCTACAAAGGATGTAGCGATTTCAAAGAGAGAGGAACTCAACGTAAAACTCCATTTTTCATATAATTTTCGTACTGAGGCGTGCCAGGGGATAATTTGAATCCAGTCACAAAAATTCCTTTTCCATCCAAAATTACGGCATTATTTGTTTGCGGATCGAAAAAGACTTTTGAATCCTTTACAAAACCATAAGTGCCATGTGCAATAGTACTTGGTGATTTCATATGAGATTCAATAGCTGCGCCAAATTGATTGAGTGTATCAGGATTTTTTTTAGTAGTTATCACACCAAAATCTGAGGCGTGCTTGAATTTTTTATCTAGTTGCTGCTGAGAAATATTCTTCAACTCGCCAGATACTCCCACGCCATCTTCAGAATCATTTTTTTCACTAAAAACTGGCCCTATCCCAGGCAACGGCTCTGCAGGCTTTCCGGGCAGGATACTATCCCCCGGCTTCTGAGGATCCAGTGGTTTGCCACCCACAACCCCGCTCTCTTTCGGCCCCTCCGCTGGATATGTCGTCGACGTCCCCCCTGGTATGGGGTTTGTGGTCTTGTCATTGCCCGTGTGGCTCGGCCCCGGCTTCGGTCCGTAGCCACCACCGTAGCCAGGTATCTGATCCGCCAGACTCGGTTGTTTCGCCTCAAACTCCTGGGTCAACTGTGCAGCCAACCATGCCGCCGCTGCCGCCGGCAGCAGATTCATGCACACGCTACTGCTCGCGCACGTGCGCAATAGCGCTTGGCCGGCCTGGTCCAACAACCTCAGCCCTCCCGGTCCAAGGCGTTGTGCCTGCTGAACGGTGCCATTCACGACGTTGTTTATAAAAACTAGGTTGTTCTGCGCAGCCTCATTGAGCGCACCGGCTCCTGCTGCCGCACCACCAGCGGCGCTGCCAGCCCCCAGAGCTAGCAAGCCCGTCAGCGCGGCCGCTGTGCTTGGCTCGACCCCTTGCCCAATCAGATAGCCTGCGACATGCGGCGCAGCAACACTAGTGAGCCCTGCACCTGCCGCACCGGCCACTCCACCACCTAATCCGCCAAGTAGTGCATGGCCACCAGCGCGGCATGCGCCATCCGGCCCCCAGCAACGTGCCTCTTCTTCATTTTTGGAATTGGCAAATCGAGTATTGGCATATTCACCCCATGACTTGGCCGCCTGCTTGCCAAACTCCGCCGTGATTGCCACCTGCGCATCGATGTCGCGCTGCACCTTGTTCTGATCAAATATCCGCTCAATACCCGTGGCATCGCCCGTGCGCACGCTCTGGTCGCCAGCAATGCCGGAGATACCCGCCGTGGTGGTGCCCTGGGCGCTGCCGCTGTCCTGGCCTACGCCGGCTCCCACGCCCTTGACGCCGAACTTGCCCGCATCGTTGCCCACGCTGGCATTGACCCCCACGGCCTGGCCTTCGTAGCGGGCGCTGTTGTGCAGGTCGCTGGTGGTGAGTGCGCCTTCGGTGCTGAAACGGTTCTTGTCCTGATCTATCGCCGTCTGGTTGCTGGCGATGACACCGCCCTTGAGGTCGGTGTCGCCCTTGACGCTGACCTGGAAGCCGCCGTCCCCTGCCTGTATGCCGCTTTGCTCGGTGACGCTTTGGTAGTTGCTGTTGACCTTGCTCTGGCCGGCATTCAATCCGCCGCCAATGGGCACGCCTGCGGGGCTGATGGTGAGGCTGCCGCCCACCGTCTGGTTGCGGCTGGCGTAGCTGCTGCTGTCCTGCAGGCTTTCGAGTTTGAGATCGCCACCCACTTCGGCCACCACCTGTTTGCCGCTGACCACGGCCCCCTTGAGGTCGGTGTCGCCACCGGACTGGAGAGTGACGCTGTTGCCTGCGGCTATATGGGTGTTGGTGTGGGTGAGATCGTCACCGGCCTGATTGCCACGGCCTTTGCTGGCACTGACGGTAATGCCAGTCTGCTGCCCCACGCTCACGCCGATACTGCCGGAGCTGGAGCTGCTGTTGCCGCTGAGGCTTGCCGTATTCTGTGCCGCCTGCAAGCGGATATCGCCTTCTGCGGCCAAGGTGGCGTCCTGGCCGGCAGTGATATCCGAGCCGCGCACCAGGATGGAGCTGTCCGCCCCCGCCCCTTGGGCAACGATGTTGACGTTACCGCCGGCCTTGACGGTGCTGCCACGTGCGCCGTCGCTGGTTTGTGCCGTGTTGCTCTGGCTTTTGCTGGAGCCCAGACTGACGGAGATGGAGGCGGCCTTGGAGGGGTCTCCGCCGGCCAGCGCCTTGGCAGCGCCCTGCAACTCGCCCACGGAGTTCTTGACGTTCAACGCCGTCGCCGCTGCTGCCAGGGCCTGCATGCGGCCGCTGCTGGTGTTGCGGGCGGCATCCGCCATGTTGTCGGCTGTCTGTATGGCGCTGATGATGGGGCTGCCGATGCTGACGCTCAAGCCGCTTTGCTTGAAGCGTTGCTCGGTGGCGGAGCTGCCGGTTTCGCGGGCCTCGACGATCTGAACCTCTTTGGCCACGACATTGACGTCGCCCTTGGGGGCCATGACATCGCTGCCGACCTGCTGGTAAGCATTGCCCGCAATGATGTTGACATCGCCGCCCACGCTGCCGACCGTAGATGCTGCGGCCGTGGTGTGGGTGCCCGTCTGATCGGCACTTTGCATACGGCTGCCGATGGTAAAGCCAATGCCTCCGCCGCCGCCAAAGATGCCGCTCTTGGTTTCCTTGCGGTAGTGCTGTTCGCTGGAGGTTTCCTGGGCGGCGGCGATGGTGACGTCTCGGCCCGCCTGCAAGGTGGTTCCGGTGTCGGAGACCACATGGCTGCCGGTAACCGCGATATCGCGGCCGGCGTTGATGGCCACCGTATCTCCGCCCAGATTGCTTCCAACCGCTGTGGTGCTGTGCAGTTGCTCCCGCGTGGTGACGGTCTTGCTGGAGAGAAAGCCTTTGGTGGTGTGCTGATGCGCCTCGTCCAGGCTTTGGCTGGCCTGGCCGGCACTGATCTGGATATCGTTGCCGGCGGACAGGCTCAAGGCCTTGCCTGCATCGATGGTGGCTGCCTTGGCATTGATATCCTGACCTGCACTGAGGTTCACGCGGCCTGCGCCGGTGATCTGCGTGCCCACATCCAGCGTGCTCGACTGGCGCAAGTAGTTCTTGCTGTCCCAGTTGATATCCTGGCTGCTGCCGACCGCAACCGTGTTGAGGTTCAGGTTGTTGCCAGCGGTGAGCACGGTGGCTCCGGTGCCCGCATTCTGTATCTGCGCAGCCGTGAGATTGAGGTTGTTGCCCGCACTGGCGACCAGCACGCCGGCCGGCCCGGATACATAGATGCCCGCGACACGATCGATCCCTGTCTGGGTAAAGCGGTTGCCGCCTGCCTGGTTGGCACTGCTTTGCGTGGTGGTTGTGAGGTTCAGGTCACGCCCTGCGGACACGGTGGCCGAGTCCACGCCCTTGATGATGCCTGCGAGGTTGTCAAAGTCCTGCCGGGCGGCAAGTTTGACGTCGTTGCCGGACATCTGGCCGCCCAGATTCTGGATGTTCTCGGCGGTGATGTTCAAGGTGTTGCGGCCCGCAATGCTGCCGCTGTTGATGGCATTGCCGGAGAGGATCAGATTCACATCCGAGGCTGCCAGCAAGGTGCCTGTGCCGTCCAGATCGCCTGGCTTGACCCTTACATACACTTGCGGAACCAGAACGCTTTGCTTGCTGCCGTCGGCCAATGTCACTTCCTTGGTGACCAGCCAGACGATGTCGCTGGTCAGTTGCGCCACCTGTGCCGCACTGAGCTCCACGCCAGGGCGCAAGCCCTGGGCCTGGGCGAAGGTTGCGCCGTTTTGCAGCAAATCTTTGTATTGCTCGTCGTTGCTGGTGTAGTTGCCCAGGAATCGGCGTCCGGTGAGCTGCCCGATTTGCTGCTGCACCAGTTGCTGCTCATAGAACCCGTCGCCCAGGCGCTTTTGAACGGTGCCGGGGTCCATCTGCAGAGCCTGGAGCATGTAGTCCGAAGACAGCCAGTTTTTATATTGCGTGAACTTGGGGTCTGTCTCCACCAGATAGCGGGAGCCTGCTTCAGGGTGCTGGCGATACAGGGAGGTCCCGGGTATCTGGGTGTTGGGCTGGGCGGTGCGAATATTGACCTGAGAGGACGCCGATTTGGCATTGGAGGCATCCGCAGCCGTACTCTCGGGGGTCGCGGCTGCGCCGACCTTTGCAGAGGCCTGCGCTTGAGCGCTGCCCCCTTGCGCCGCCACTCCCGCTACGGCATTGCTTGTGATCTGCCCCTGGGTCTGCGTTGCGGTGGCTGCACCAGCGGCCGGGCCTGCCTGCGTTCCCTGCACGGCTCCAGGAGCTACGGAATGATTGATGGCATCCACGGCGCCCGCAGCAGATGCCTGTGCCTGCACCGCTGAAATGGCGCTGGCTCCCGGCGCTGCGCCGGTCGAGGGGTTCGCAGCGTGCTCGGTGTATGTGTAGGAGGCCAGTGTTTGCGTCTTGATTGCGCCTACAGGTGCATAGTCCGAGCCGCTGTACTTGCGGTTTGGAGTGCTGGAGCCGCCCTTCCAGGTGCTGTAGACATAGCCTTGATCGACGGATTGGACCTCTACGGCTGTCGCTCGGTTGTCGAGCGAGCCGCCCGTCGCATTGATCGTTCCACCCGCCAGGATGGTGCTGTCCTGATTCAGGAGCTTGCTGGATGGATTCGATCCATTCCAATGCAGATTGCCGCCTGCCACGATTTTTCCGGGGGAGGATTGCGTCACTTGCGCACTTTGCTCAGTGCGGCTGTAGTCGTAGAAGACAAACTCCCCAATCCAGCGATTGCGAATATCTTGGTAGAAGGCATCCAGCTTCGCGTCCAAGGCGGCATCCGCTGCATTGCGGGCGTCCAGCAGGGGTTTGTAGGCGTTGTATTCGTCTACGTTTGCCTGAGTGACCTGGACATACTGGCCCCCGCTATCGGAGCTGTCGATGGCGTGATAGCCTACTTTGCAGCTTTCCAGAGCAGCGCAGGGATTGGTGCCGCTTAAAACAGGTGCAGGCCCGGTATAGGGCTGCACGCCAAAGTCGCTCCAGATTCGGTGGTCGGCTGCGTAATGCGCACCGCTGATCACAATAGGCGTGGCAGCACTGTCCTCTGATGAATAGGTGTATCCAATGATTCGGTTGCCGCTGTACTGCATATAGCCCTGAACCCGCTGGCCGTTGTCATCGACATAGCTGGGGCTGTAGTAAGGCGCATATTTCGCGAACGGATATTGTTCGGAAGGCAACAGCAAGCCTTTGTAGTACTGGTCGAAGGCTGTCGTTTCACCGGTAGTGAATGAGCAGGTTTCTCCGCCCATGCTGCAACGCCAGTCATTGCCGCTGACCACGAAGCTGATGTCCTGCGGCCCAGAGCCACCAACCTTGCCATTGGAGATCAGCAGAACGTCGCTGCCCTTGTAGCGCTGGCCGTTAGGTGCTTGAAATTCAATAATCTTTTGAGGCTGGCCGTCGACCAATGTCCACTGCAGATGCTCATTGGTATTGCGAACCTGGTCATGCCCCAGCACCATGCTGCCGGCAGACTCCAGCGTGGCGCTGTTGTTGTTGAGCGTCTGCCCCGCGCCTGTGGCATGCCAATTTGAATCGAGCGCCCCACCCGTGAAGAGATTTCCTGCGCTATAGATCAGTGCGTTTTCTCGGTTGGTGATGTTTTGAACACCCAGGTCCATGCGCTCTCGCGCAGCAATCGTGGCAGCCTGGGTGATGCCTGCAACCGTTTCTTCCTGATTGGTCAGCGCGTTGGCCGCAATCGCTACCCGGTCACCATAGATGCGGCCGGTGCCAACGTTGTTGATATTGCCGGCCTTAATGCGGGTGTCGGCACCGTCGATCAGCCCGCGGTTGGTCAAGGTGTCGGAGATGGTGAGCTGCGTTGTCTGTCCACTCAGCAGTTCACCCGTGGCCTGGTTGTCCAGGTTGCTGGCGTTGACGGTCAGGTTCTTTCCGGCTTGGACGGTGACCGGGTTTGTCAATGTGCCCGTGGCTTGCAGCTGCAGGTTGCCGCCAGCCTGCAAGGTGCCCGCCAGGGTATGGTCGCCTTGCAAATTCAGACTGACGTCACCGCGCGAGGCAATCTCTCCGGCGCCGTTCAGGCTGCCTGTGCGAATGTCCACATTCTGATCGGCAACGATTTGACCCGCGTTGTTGCTGATGTTCAGTGTGGGAGTGGCGGCCTGGTCGGCGGCAATCTTCAGCAGCTTGCCGGCACTGAGCTCGCCACGATCATTGATCAGTTGGCCATCGCTCAGAATCGTCAAGTCCTGGCCTGCACGCACAGCCCCCTGGCTGTTGTCCAGCTTGGCAGCGGTCACGGAAATCGTGCTGGCTTCCAGGCCCAGCGCTTGTGCGCTCCCATCGCTGTTCAAAGCCAGGGTGTTCTGGTTATCGATACTTCCGGCCTGGACCGTCAATGCCTGCCCTACCCGGATCAGCCCTGCCTGATTGGTCAGAGTGCCGCCACCGAGGTTGATGCCTGCTGCCTGCACCGCAAGAATCTGGCTGCCCGTGTTGTCGATGCCTGTTGCTTGCAGATTGAGATGTGCACCGCTGTAAATTTGCGCCGCCTGCGCACTCTTCTCGGTGCTGTTGATCGCGCCGCTGCTCGTGATGTTCAGGTCGGTCTGGGCACTGATCAGACCGCCCTGGTTGTTCAACGTGCCACTGTGAATGTCCAGTTGTGCGCCGGCGACCAAGCCCAGAGAACCTGTGCTGCTGCGGCTTGCCTGGTTGCTCAGGGCTTGCTCGTGGGTGTCAATGCTGAGATTGCGACCTGCAGCCACCAGGCCTGCATCGTTGTCCATCTGGCCGGTCGAGAAGATGGCGTCTCGTCCCGAGACGATCTTGCCTTGAGCGTTTTGCAGTTGATTGCCTGCACCGTCCAGTGTGAGACGAATATCGTTGTCTGCCTGGATCAGGCCTGCAGCGTTTTTGACGGCATTCGTTGTGGTGTGAAGATTGAGGTCGCCTTGAACTGCAACCAGGGTGCCCTGGGTGTTGTCCCAACCCGTCGCTGTGGCCGTCACGCTTTGCTGGCCTGCAACCATGCCGCCGGTGTTGTCGACATCCGCAGAGCTGGTGAGCGTGGTTGCCCCGTTGCCGATGATTTTGCCGCGTGTGTTGTGGAGTCCAGCCGTATCCACGCGAAGCTGGCCGGAGCCAGCATGACCGATCATCCCGTCCGTGTTGTCAAGCAGCCCGCCGGAGACCAAGGTGAAGTCCTGCGCATTGGCAACGATGCGTCCCGCGCTATTGTTGATGGCGCCAGCACTGTGAATGCCTGCAACGGGGTTGGCGGCTGCGGAAGCCGTATCCGTCTGCTGGATGACACCTTCGGTATTGTTGATCTCGCCGACATCGATGCTGAGCTGCCCACCACTGAGCTGCGCCTTGGAGCTGTCGAG
This sequence comes from Comamonas testosteroni ATCC 11996, assembly GCF_000241525.1. Classification (GTDB taxonomy): domain Bacteria; phylum Pseudomonadota; class Gammaproteobacteria; order Burkholderiales; family Burkholderiaceae_C; genus Comamonas; species Comamonas testosteroni. The sequence goes on along the minus strand of NZ_AHIL01000013.1, from coordinate 25,437 downwards.
TTTTTGTCCGGCGGTGCTGGAAATGCTCAGCAATCCGGGTGTGCTGATCCTGGCCTGAGCAGCGTGAATGTCTCCCGTCGTCGCGCTCAGCGTCACGTCTGCGCCAGTGCTTCCGGTGGTGCTGCCTTGAAGATCGAGGCTTGCGGCTTTCAGGTTCAATGCGCCTGTCGCCAGTGCCTGCCCATTGGTTTGCAGGCTGCCGGAGGTCACTGCCGTCAATGCACCGCTGCCCGTCAGCTGTCCATTGGCGGCCATGCCGGCTGCCAGAACATTGGCAGCACCGCCAGCAAAGCTGCCTGCGGTGAGCGACAGATTTTTGGCCGCAGCAATGGTGCCTTGATTGCTGAGCGCACCGGCCACATCCAGGGTCTGTTCACCAGCTGCGTACAGCGTTGCGCTGTTGTCCAAGCTGGTGGCAGTGGTTTTGAGATCCTTGGCAGCATAGAGGTTGCTGCTGTTGGTGATGGCTTGGGCATTGACCGTGAGGCTGCCGCCTTGGCTTTGAATGCCTGTGGCATTTCCTGAAGCGGCCGTACGGGTGTTGCCCAGGTCTGCGCTTGTCAGTTGCAGGTCGCCATTTGAGGAGATCAGTCCGTCGCTGTTGGTGACATTGCCGCTGCTGGCCAAAGACAGGGTTCCGTTGCCAACGATCTGTCCGCGGGTGTTGTCAAGGCTGGATGTCTGCAATGCGCCGTGCCTTGAGCCGGCATGACTGATCAGCCCATCTGTATTGTCCAGCGCACCGGATTGAAGCTTCAGATTTGCAGCGTTAACAACAATGCGCCCGGCGTTGTTGTTCAGTGCGCCGCCCCCCAGATTGATATCCAGATCAGCGCCCCCGGACTGCTCAATGCTTCCCTGATGGTTGTTTAACTGCCCGACCTGGATTTGCAGTTGCTGGCCGGCCAGGCGGCCTGCGGTGTTGTCCAGCGTTTGACCTGCAACCGTGCTGGCAGTAATCGACAGCTTGCCTGGTGTGCTGACTTTTGATCCCGCCGTGACAATGTTGCCCTGGGCGGCACTCAGATTCACATCTGCATTGGCACTGCCTACCGTTGCACTTCCCAGATCCAGGCTGCCGCCGCCGAGGTTGACGTTGTTTGCAGCCAATGCCTGGCCGGCTGTCTGCAATCCAGCCGAAGTGGTGACGTTCAGAGTCCCGGGATTGGCGAGTTTTCCATCGGCAGCCATGCCTGCGGCCAGCACATTGCTGCCAGTGCCTGCAAACGAGGCGGCTGTCAGGTTCAGGTCCTGGGCAGCGGCAATGGTTCCGCTGTTCGTTACTACACCTGCGGCATTCAGTGTCTGCTCGCCTCCTGCGTAGAAGGTGCCGCTGTTGCCCAGGCTGGAAGTGGTCGTAGCCAGGTTCTTCGCAGCCTGGATGGTCCCGCTGTTATCGAGCTGCTGAACGTTCAGATGAACATCACCCGTCTGGCTTTGAATGCCTTTGGCGGTGCTGGCCGCAGGGGTGATGCCGTTGATCAATTGAGCACTGGTAATGTCGAGCTGATCGACCGCAGAGATCAATCCGTCGGTGTTGTCGAGCTTGCCCGCGTTGATGCTGAGCTGCGTTGCACTGATCTGTCCGAGGGTGTTGTCCAGGCGCTGGCTGCTCGAGCCGTCGGCTCGGATGGCCAAAAGAGCTGCGCTGCTGATGCGGGCGCCACCCGTCTGGATGTCGCCGCTTTGTGCCGTCAGGCTCATATTGCCTGCGGTGCTTGCTGCGCTGCCTTGCCTGAGATCCAGACTTGCGGCATCGAGGCTGACATTGCCTGCTGCCAGAATTTGTCCGGCGCTTTGCAGATTTCCTGATGCAGTTGCAGTCAGGACACCCGCTGCGGCAAGCTTGCCATCAGCAGCCATGCCCGCAGCCAGGACATGGGTGGCGGCGCCATTGAAACTCCCTGTTTGCACCGTCAGGTTCTGGGCTGCGCCAATCGTTCCGGTATTGGTCGTGCTGCCATCAACGGTCAGTGCCTGGCTGCCTGCCGAATACATGACTCCGCTGTTGCCAAGAGTCGATGCATGTGTCTCCAGTGCCTGCGCCGCATGGACGCTGCCGCTGTTGCTCAAGGCCTGGGCTTGTGCGCGCAGGGAGCCATTGCTCACAATACGTGCACCATCCGCTACGGCGGGTTGGCTGCTACTTTGGGTGTTGTTGAGCAGTTGGCCTTGGCTACTCAGGTTGAAGCTTCCGCCACCGGCATGCAGCAGCTGGCCTGCCGTGTTATCGATGTTCCCGGCAGCAATATCCAGCCTACCCGCTGCGGTTTGAATCACGCCAGCTCTGTTGTCCAGACTCCCCTGCAAGGCGATTGTCTGGTCGCTGCTGCCGCTTTGGACGATCTGTCCGCCGACATTGCTCAGAGCGTTGGCTTGAACACTGAGGGTGGATGCCTGTACTCGCGCACTATCTGTCGTGAGTGTCCGGCCCGTTTGCAGATCCATTTTCTCGGTTGCCAACAACTGACTGCCTTTGGCTTGCAAGTCACCTGTTGTGGCTTGCAGTTGCAAGGTTTTAGCCTGCTGACGGGACGAAGACAGGTCAAGGCTTGCACCTCGCATCTGCACATTGCGGGTGGCCAGCGCCTGGCCTGAGGTTTGCAGCTGTGCATCTGCATGCACGCTCAGATTTCTATCCCCGAGCAACTGGCCATCCGTTTGCAGGCCAGCCGCCCAGACTGTGGCATCTCGGGCTTGAATCTGCGCTCCAGCCCCTGCAGCCTGAATAGAGACATCACCCGAGGCAGCCACCGTGCCACTGTGTGTCTGGCTCGCCTGCGAACTCAACTGGACGTTGCCGCCGCCATAGATGGCACCGCTTTGCTCTACCGCACCACGCGTGTTCACGACAACATCGGAGCTGCTGGATTGAATGGAGCCGCTGTTGTTGAGCCAGCCTTCACTGTTCAAGGTGAGGCTTGCACCACTGGCCTGGAGCAGGCCGGCGTTTCGAACACCCAGGCCAGACTCGGTGCCGACGATAAAGATCTTGCCCGCATACATGCCGCCCAATTGAGCGACGTCCAGGGCGAACTGAGGTTTCGCAGGCTCTGCGCCTGTCGCACCGGGGTTGCTTTGCTGGACATTGCCGTCGGTGGCAATCTGGTTGACGCCTGTGACCACACGCAAATCCTGGGCCCACAGCCCGGCGTTCAGCGAGATGGCTCTTGCAAGGATGTTGGCGTAATCTGCCTTGGTGGCATCAAGCCCATTGCCCTGGATGCTGATGAGACCGCCTTGCACATTCAAACCATCAACAGCTCCGTTGGCTCCGTACAGCGGTCTGCCCGTCGTCAGGGTCACGCCTGCAGCATTGATGAAGGACAGGCCATCGACCACCAGACCCGAAGGGTTGGCAATGATGACGTCCGCTCGCTGGCCTGCGACTTCCAGCGGCCCCATCAGGCGCGATTGCGCCGCTGAGTTGACTTCATTGACGATGACTCTGGCGCCGCCATTGGCAAGCCATGGGTTGCCTTGCACCCAGCCACCAATCTGGGTTTGCACATTAGTGCGGCTGTTGTTGAGGATGGCGCCCTTTTGCCCGATGTCGAACTGCTGATAGGTGTTGCGGCTGACGCCACCTGCAGAAGGGGTCTGGATGTTGACCGTGGGCGTGCCGTTGGCTGATTCCAGAACCGTGGGGCGCTGGCGATTGGGGGCCGAGGGGTCGGCAATGATTTGCGCAAAACCGGCAGGCCCCCCCAGAGCCAGGGCCAGCATGCCTGCTGTCTTGGCTGCAGCAGAGAGCGGGAAATCGCTCAGGAAGGACTTGGCAGTGCGCAAACTGCCCACCGACAAGGCGCCTGAATCACAAGCGCCTGTCTGTGTGCTGCCATTGCTGGCCTTGCCTTCGCTGGAAGCTGTTTCCTGCACCACCATCCGGATGCCACGCGCTTTGTTGAAGATAACGCGATGAAGATTCTTGTTCATGACGATGCCTCAGAAACTGTAGGCCAGGCTCAGAGCCAGGTTGGTGTGGGAGGTTCGGAAGTGCTCCGGCTTTTTGACAGGCGTTGCCACAAAGACTTCATAGGAGAAGTTGCGCCAGGCACCGCGCAGGCCGATGGCCGCGCCGGTCAATGACCGGCCCACCAGGTACTTCGCAGAAGGCCCGCTGACATGGCCGGTGTCCAGACCCACAAAGGCCTCGGCATTGCCCGCAGCGCCCAGATTCAAGGGGGTGCTGAGCTCGTTGCGCCAGTACCAGCCACGCTCTGCCAGCAAGGTGCTCTCTCCATCGAAGCCCCGTACGGTGTAACGGCCGCCAATGCCAATGCGGTCTTGTGGCGTCAACGCGGTCTTGTTCCACTGGCCATGCCAGTTGCTGCTGAGTCTGAGCTTGGTGCCGCCCAGCTCGAAGGGCTTGGACAATGCCAGATCGGCGATGAAGAGCTTCATGCGCGAAGTGCCTTCACCAAAGGGCTCCTCTGGCGCGTGCAAGGCCGCAAAAGCACCTGTGCCTCGCTTGTAGGCCAGGTTGGCATCCAGGATGGCATTGCCCAGATAGCTGCGCTGGTTCAGGCTCAGCTCAAAACCCGAGGTGCGCCTGCGCTGTACATCGATTTCTACATCGTCGATGTAGTTGTTGGAGGTCCGCTGGAATGCCTTGATGGCGACCGTTGTCTTCGAGGAGGCATTGCGAAACACGACGCGGCTTAGCTTGAGATCCAGGTTGCTGGATTCGCCGCTGTAGGTGTAGTTCTGATAGGCGCCGGCCACGCCTTGGTGGTATTTGTTATAGGAGCCGGACAGGGCTGCCAGCCAGTACCCAAAAGGCACGGAATACTGCGCTGCACGGGTCTCGGTGCCACGGTTGCCACCATTGCCCATACCCCCGCCGAAGCTGAAATACATCAGATCATTCAGGCCCAGCGGGTTGTCCCAGGACACAGTACCCGTGCCTTGGACTTTGCCTGTAGATCTGGTGCCGCCATTATCCAGGGCGACGTTAAAGCGCAGCGGGTTTAATTTCTTATAGGTAATCATCAAATCACTTTGACCGGGTTCGGCATCCGGGCCTTCGGCGGGAGTGATTTGAATATCGGCATCTGCCGTTGGAACACGCTTGAGGTTTTCCAAGCCTTGCTCAATATCACGCAGTTGCAGCAGCTCGCCAGGTTTGGACGGCAGCGCTGCAATAAGCGAAGTGTCTCCTGTGCTGTCCGGGGTAAATCGGATGGAGCGGAGAACGCCGGGAATAAAAGCAACGGTCAAGACACCGCCCTGGAGGTTCTGCGGCACCACCATGACCCGGGAGGTCACGTAGCCATGCTCAAGCACTGCCTGCTGCATCCGGGCCAATATGACCTCTACACCCTTGGCCCCAACGCAAGGCCTGGCACTCAGATCAATACCCGCTGACGCCTTGAGCCACGGGACTTGATCAAGTTTTTCTCCTGTCAATTCAAGGGTATGCAGCGCAAAGCAGGGAGTCTCGCTCTTGGGCATCTCCAGCTCAACGGCCTTGGTGCGCGGCTGCAAGGTATCTGCATTGGGTGCCATGCGCTCACGCAGCTCCCGTTCACGCTCTTGCTGTCGTTGCAACTGCTGCTGTTCAATGGCAGCACCGGATAGCTGCGCCAAGGCAGGAGCTGCAAAGCTCAGTACGGCAGCAAATAGTGCCGACAATTGAAAACGCTTGCCAGGCGCTGTCTCCCTCATATAAGACCTACTTATTCTTTGTGTCATCATTTTTCGCATGAAAACAGCCACGTTTATGGCCGCGGGCAATCATACAAAAGTTACTAATGCAAAATATTTAACGGATAACAAATTTCCTGCAGTGTTTTACCTCCGATGCAGTAGAAAGAGCTTTCACTGCTTTGCGCGATCAGTTCATGTGTTAAATCAAATTTCCCCCGTAAATTTCTGAGTTGATCGAGACGTAGCTTCGCCAACGGCAAAACCTGGATTTCCCCGCCTGCCGCCAAACTCCTTGAAAACCAGGGGGCCGGACTGAGGCACTCAGCGGCCGCGATGCCCTCCCCCGCCAACGACGTCATGCAAGTCAATGCACTCTTGCACGGATACGAAAACGGGGTTTTCACCGCTTCCCGGCTATCAAGGCACGAAAATCAGAAGGCGCTCTCGGCGATCACCGACGGAATATGACGATGGGCCCTAGAAAGCATCAGACGACGGACAGCATGCTAATCAAAGCAGTCAATGATGGGGATAAGAAAATTCTTATTTTTCGGAGCCGGAAACTCAGCTACATCGTTCATATGCCACGAAAAGCTGCATGCCAGGTGCGAAGCATTCGCGCTTATCGCCCTGACCTGCCAGCATCTCGATAATTCCAGCGGGACAAGAAACCAATCCCCTCAAGAAGGTTGACAGCAGGTTTGACGTCATGGGCACATTTACGCTGTCTCTTCGCATCATCCAAGCTGATGCAATGACCGCGCTGGCATTCAACGGCGTGGCATACCGCAAGTTCATACAGCTAGTTCATACAGCCAGTTCATACAGCGTGGGCATGCAGTCGCACATGATTGACCATGAAGTCACTTAAAGCTTTAGGCTTGCATGCATGACTTCTCAATCCCCACCGCAGAACAAATCCTCTTTACTCATGCTGCGGGTGCCGCCGGTGGCGCTGTTCGCTGTGTTTGCCGTGGCAATGTGGCTTCTGCCCGATATCCTGCCGGTCAGATTCACTGCTTCATGGATGGCGGCGCTCATGCTCGCTGCACTGGGCGCAGCGTTCTGCCTCGCCGGTGTTCGGGCATTTCAGCGTGCCCGGACCACGGTGAACCCCATCAACCCGGCAGCATCGACAACGCTGGTGGTCAGCGGGATCTATCGGGTGACACGCAATCCGATGTATCTGGGCTTTGCGCTTTTATTGCTGGCACTCGCCATGTATTTGGGCAAGCTATCAGGATTGCTCCTTGTGCCGCTGTTCATGGCCTACCTTCAGCACTTCCAGATACGACCGGAGGAAAGAGCGCTGCAGGCGCGATTTGGTGCTTTGTTCGTGGCCTATTGCCGGCGGGTACGACGCTGGCTATAGAAGGGTTTGAGCCGGCCCGGGCCACGCCGGCTGGTGTTGACTGCGCACTCGGTGCCATGCACTGCTGCCTTGCAGGCAGATAGACAAAATCAGGCACGCCTCAGGCAAACCCCTTGGCTGTATCGATGTTGGCGCGGCCCAAACCTCCATTCAGGCCGGCTATCCAGAGATTGCAGGGCGTCCATGCCTGCCGCGGACAGATCAGCGGGGGCGCATAGGCCACTTGCCCACCTGACGCTTTGCGCTCGATCACCAGCAAGAGACATGATAGAGCGGCCCAGGCTTGCTGCAGCCAGGTTTTTACGTCCAATCGTCTCTGACTTCGTAAATGACCCAGGCCACCAGCAAGACGACCAGTTGCAGACCAATCAGTTGAATCATGAGAGTAGACATCGTCGCTCTCCTTGAGTGCTTCGATGCAGTCATGGTCCCACTTCGGATGCTCGCCAGCAAATGAAGACAGCTTGCACTTCGCGGGCTTTAGCAGCTATACATTGGGCTGCTCTATCGGATCGCCCGGCAGCTCTGCAGGCGGTTGATCATTGGGCGGATCAATCGGATCCGGCTTGGGCTCCGGCTCTTTGAGCGGGTTCTTGTGAGGGGTCATGGCTGCCATCTCCTTGCAGTGATGAAGTCGGTGCCAAACAGATTGGCGAATGAGTCCTAGACACAATGGGTGGCAGCACCATCGATCCCTGACAAGCAGCGGGTCTCATTCGGTGAGACTCAGGATATCTCGAAGATGTCGCCATCCGACAATGCCGCACTCTCGTGGTAGATGTCGTAGAGGTATTGAGGCAGCTCCTCATAAGTGATCTCAGGAGGGACGGCCAGATCCACCGGGCCAAGCTTTCCATCGAGTCCAACCGCAAAGCAGCGCCATCCCGAGTTGCTGCGCTCTATGGCCAGGATGTCGCCAAACACATTGAATCGGTACTTTTCCATAGCTGCTCCACTGTTGAGCCTTGCATGCTAGCCGCATCTGCTCGCCAGTCTCGGACAATCTGTGGCTCCTGAATTGCCGAACCTGTGCGTCAAGAGCCATCAGCCAGAAGCCTTGTCAGAGCCGATGGGAAGGTGGCATCGCAGTTTTTCGTAGCACTCGCACCCGTCCAGTCCATGCACCAAAGCTGACGTTTTACTTATTGGATAAGGCTTCAAGGTTATTAAAAAGAGTACTGTGGCTCTTGGCGATCAATCTTGATTCGTCATCCAGGACTGGAGGTCTATATGCCGGATAGCCGTATTCCCCCGCCAATCCAGAAGTTCTGGGAAACCACCAAGGAGCTGTTCTCCATGGAAAAGGATTTCCCTGCACCGCCTCAACTAGATCCGCAAGAGCCCACAGACATTGAAAAGAAGCAGGAGGAAGAGAGACTGCTGCGCATGCGCCACAACTACCGATATTGGTAGCCCCGTCTCTTGAGTCCAGCCTTGCGATTGGTTTTCAACCACCTCGACAGGTGGTTTTTTGTTGCCTTGAGATACAAAAGCATGGGCACCGGGCCGGATCAAGCCTAGGGCGAAGTGAAAGAGCAGCGATAAGATGCATCGAGAACCGTGAAGCTGGGGACGAGACTCGCAGCAGAATCAAATGGATCACCCAGGAGTCCCATGAAAAACAAAGTTGTGCTCATCACCGGAGGCAGCCGAGGCATTGGTGCGGCCACCGCCCTGCAAGCAGCAGCAGCAGGCTGGGATGTACTGCTCAGCTTCCATACAGACCAGACGGCAGCCGATGCGGTCGTCTTGCAAATAACGGAAATGGGCAGGCACGCCATGGCCATTCAGGCGGATATGGGCTGCGAAGAGCAGATTCGCCGTCTTTTTGCCGTAGCAGATGTGCAGTTCGGGCGCCTGGACGCCTTGGTCAACAACGCAGGTATTGTGGACACCGCACAGACGCTGGCCGAGTTCAGTTCGCAGCGCCTTGAGCGAATGTTTCGGATCAACACCATAGGCGCTTTTCTCTGCGCTCGCGAAGCGGTGCTTCGCATGAGCACTGCCAATGGCGGCCACGGTGGAGCCATCGTGAATGTGTCCAGCATTGCTGCAAGACTTGGCGCGCCACGCCAGTACGTCGACTACGCGGCATCAAAGGGGGCAGTGGATGTGATGACTCTGGGGCTGGCCAAGGAAGTGGCTGCGGAAGGCATCCGCGTCAACGCTGTCCGCCCCGGTCTCATTGAGACGGATATTCATGCCAGCGGGGGGCAGCCGGACCGGGTTCAGCGCCTGGCGGCTGGCGTTCCCATGAAGCGCGGAGGAACGGCTCTTGAGGTTGCCAATGCAATCGTATGGCTCATCTCGGACGAGTCCCCATACACCACAGGCAGCCTGATCGAGATTTCGGGCGGCAACCTCTGACCAGGCAGCCGCCCAAGCACAGCCAGCCCTCTGGTGCGGGCTTTCATATGTTCTTGCGCTTGAGGCGCACGCGGCAGCGGCCGCCCGCGCTGGCCCCTCTGTGCGGGAATGGTCCTGAGCTGGCAGCAGTGAACGAGTGGATGTGGAGTTCGTGTCGTGGGCGCATGCAGTCGCACCAGGTGGCGCGGCATTTTGCGTCAGCCCGGACGTGCCGGCTCGCTGCCCCCTGATCTGGCAAACCGCGGCGTTATCTGGTTCTCAGCCTTCGCTCTAGCGCGCCAGTCGAGGCCTGTCATTCAGCGATGGCCGTGCCCATGACCGCCACCCGGGCGATGGCCTCCATGCGGTGGACGGTGATTTCCATGCCCTCCGTGGCCTGGATGCGGCCTGTAATGCGGTGGACGGTGCGCGTGATGATGGTGGTAGTACCCAGGCCTATATGCAGGACGCCCGTAGTAATAGGAGCCGCCATAAGGCTGATAAATGTAGGTATCGCTATACCCGTAGCTGTATCCAGGGCCTGCCGCGTAGCAGCCCGACAAAAGCAAGACGAGCGCAGAGACTCCAAACAGTTTCTTCATGTGCGAAGTCTAGACGTACCAACGTCGTTCGGGTTTTCAATGTGTAAGCACGGTTTTTTGCAGACAACTGCCAGCATCTCGAGGAGTTTTCCTTTGACCTGCTCCACAACGTCCGCCACCTGGCGAAGGTGCGCCGGCTGCATCCGAGGAATGCAAGCAGATGGTCAAATGGCCGCTTGACGGCAAGCTGGCCTGCTTTTGCAGCTTCTGCCTGGTCTGCACCGCTATGGAGGATGGCAGCTGTGCCCCGCCCCAGCAAAGGCACTGCGCAATGGGTTCACCCGCCCAGGCATGCGTGCCCGGTTGCCGAATTACCGCACGGCCGCACTGCAGCACGGCGTAATGTTTGACGCGTGACGCTGCGCTAATAGCCCCAGCTTTGGCCTCCCGGATAGGTGCGCCCGCCGCTCAATCCGGAGCCCGGCCATGGCCACAGGCTGCCTTGATTTTCATGACCCTCGTTTCCGCGATCACGAAAGTGTTCCCGGTCCCAGTCGTTGTCAAAATCGATCGAGCGATCTCGCTGTTGAATATCGTTGTTTCGAAGATCCTGATCCGCATTCTTCTCGACCGGGCGGGAACCTGGATCCACTCCTTGCTCATTGACCGGCCTCTGCATCACGCATCCGGTCAACATCAAGGCAAACGCAGTCAGTGCAACTAGCTCTTTCATGGCAGCCCTTTCTACAAGTGGCTCTGACAGCCTATTCCTGCCGACGGATACCCGTGTAAAGCGATGTTCTTCGGCACAGCTGCAGGCTCGCGCATAGGTGCCTGTGCATTGAGCAACTCCTGCATCGACCAGCTCCTGCATTCAAACTCGTAACATTCTCAGCAGTGCAAAGATGCTGAAAGCTCTTTTCCCCCGCCCCTGAAACGCGCTCGGAAAAAGACTGCGCAACTACTCTTTTGCCACAGCAGGCCTGCCGCCAGACCAGGTCAGCACAACCAATGAAATACCGCCCAGTATGGCGGCACCAGCCAGAGTCAGCCGCATGGTCCAGGGCTCTCCCAACAGGGAAACGGCACCGATGGCGGCCAGCAAGGGAACGCTCAGCTGTATGGATGCAGCAGCACCCGCCTTCAGCTGAGGTAGCGCCGCATACCATGCGACGTAGCCCAATCCGGAAGTCAGCATCCCGGAGCACAGCGCATACATCAATCCTGCCGTGCTCAATGAGGCTTGCCCCTGCACCATCACGAGCATCAGCAGCGAAAGCGGTACCGTCCGTAAAAAATTGCCTGCCGTCACGCCAACGGGATCGGTTGCGCCCTTGCCGAGCAAGGAATACAGCCCCCACGCAACCCCTGCCAGGAGCATGAGTAAAGCTGCCCCCAGGGGCGGTGCCGAGAGTCCAGGTCGCAGCAACACCACCAGGCCGCCGAAAGCCAGTGCCAATCCGCCCCATTGCCGGGGTGCAAGTATCTCGCCGCGACAAAGGCCCACTCCCACCATCGTTGCCTGCACCGCGCCGAAAAGCAGCAAGGCACCGACACCGGCCGACAAACTCCCATAGGCGAAGGAAAACAACGCCGCATAAGCGAACAGCAAGCCCGCCGACGTCCAGTTGCCAACGCCAGTAGAGGGTGCGCGTTTCAGGCTCACAACCAGCGCCAGCATTGCCGCGCCCGAAGCCAGGCGCACTGCCGTAAAGCTCGCAGCATCAATCGAGTGGGATTGGAGCGCAAGGCGGCACAGCAGCGAGTTGCCGGCAAAGGCCAGCATCGCCAGACCAGTCAACACAGTGGTGTGAAACAAGGGCATCACAACCTCGTAGATAGACCAACCCGGTATTTTTCCATGTCATCCGCCCGTGACCAAGCAACTGCTGTCTTGATGGAGATAGCCCCCGCCTTGCTGTCGGCGCCAGCCCTGTGCCAGCGGATCGGAGATTCAGCCCGGCAGACTGGAAGAGCGCAGCTGGCCGCAGCAGGCGCCATCAGCTTCACGAGGTGTCTTGAAGAGCAAAGCCCCGATCTCCAAAGCAACCTGCCTGACGTTCGGATTCAGGAATCAAGCCACACCATGACTCTGTGCATCAATTGCACACTTAAGGGCACTTTCTGTGGCTCTGAGAACGAGGGAGGTGAAATTTCCGCGACAGCTAGAGTCACCATAATTCCTCAAACTTGACATGCATCATGCAAGAGGAAGGATTGGATGGAGTTCCTAGGTAATCAAAGCGCTCAGCTGAGGATGATGAAATGCCAGATCATGGCGCAAGAGGCACTTCTCATTGCCATGATCGATACGCTGGATGACAACAAAAAAAGCAATCTGCAGCACAACTTCAGCCAACGCGCCGAAGAAATCAAGGCGGAGGTCTTGAACTCGATGGCGACAGATGAGCTCTACGAGCGTCTGCTGGAGCACCTGGACAGATATTCAAAGACCGTCAACTTGCGCCCTTGACTTGCTGCACAACAGAGACCTGCCCGCCATGACGCGGGCTTTTTCTTTGGCGGCTTGCAAGATGCCGGCTTGGTGGATCACCGGGCCAAGCCATCTTCCCAAGCCCGATGGCAGCCGACGATTCCAAGGACAGGTGCTCGAACACTGGCATCGCCTGAGCGAACTTGCCGGTTTGCTCACATGCGAAGCTGGGTGACGTAGATCAGACACAAGGCATGGCAAGGACTTGTGAGATCACACGCCAGGATGTATGAATGCTGACTGCTGGTTGTCGCTTTGCAATCCAGGAACAGGCAATGCTGCTCCGTTTCGATCTTTGATCGAGGAGGCTCTGGTCAGATGTTCTCGAACAATGACTTCATCTTGGTTCTGACGCCGTCGATGGCGATACTGGTTCTGGCTGCCATATTGATCGTTGCCTGGCTTGTCCAACGATCACAGCGCTTTCTGCTTTGGCAAGCTTGCGCCTATTCACTCACAGCACTGCCTCTCGGAGCGCAAAGCCTGCTCCCTCTCGAAGAACTCAACCGCTACGCCCTGCTCATCGGCTGCTTCTACCTGCTGAGTGCCTGGTGTCTTGCCAGAAGCTGGGCAGAGCGCTGGCGTGTATCCACCCAACCGCATGCAGCATTGATTATCGCCATAGTCACCCTGACCGCTCTCTACCAATTCAGCCGGGTCGAGCCGAATGTCTGGGCGCGGGTAAGTTCTTTCAGTGTTGGTTCCGGCCTAGTTTTACTGCTCCCCATCTTGCAGATCCGCTCGAAGAAATACTCATTTGACTGGCTCGATCAATCGCTGCTCTGGCTGAGCATCCTCTTCACCGCCTACACCTTCACTCGACCCGCCCTGATCTGGTTGCTGGGATATTCAGATCTCCGTTCCCTGCCAAGCTCACCCTATTGGATCCTGACGCTGCTGAGCATTCTGAACTTCTCGCTGCTCTTCACCGTGGTGATGACCGCGATTGCCGTGAAGGAAACGGTTGTCAAGCTGCACATGGAACGTGACTTTGATGCTTTGACGCAGATACTGAATCGCCGCTCCTTTCAGGAATATGCTCAGAAGCGTCTTGACGAGCTGAGGCTCTATCCCATGGCTGTGCTGGCCTGCGACATAGATCACTTCAAACGTATCAACGACACCTGGGGCCACGAGCGTGGCGACAAGGTCCTGCAGCTTGTCTCGGCGATTTTGCAAAGCAATATGCGAGAAAACGACCTTGTCGCCCGATTTGGCGGTGAAGAGTTTGTGATTTTGCTGACGAACATTGCCCTGAAGGATGCCGAAGCCATTGCCCGGCAAATCCAGCTTGACATCGGCTCAAGCAATGACATTCTTCCGTCCGGCTCCAGAATGACCATGAGCTTTGGGCTTTCATCGATCACCCAGGCTTTTCAATTTGAGCGGGCCCTGAAGGAAGCGGATCAGCTCCTCTACCAGGCAAAGAATGCCGGGCGCGATCGGGTATATGTGTCTGGAGTGGACTATCCGGATATACCGATCGAAAGCCCCCGGCAGTCGGACAAAATTGCGGCTTGATCCGCTGCGGCGATTCCTGATCTCCCTAAAAAGGGGTTCTCACTGGGCCCTCGGCAATCGCCTTATGCCGCGGCCCGCATCGCTCTCCAACCCTTTGCAGGCAGCCGCGTATTCCATTTGAATCGACCACCGGTGCCGGTAGCTGCCGGCCAGAAGCATTACTTCGTTCAGGCATGCACAATGCACGCAATCAGATTCGGCCTATTCAGAGACAAAGCATGTACACAACCAGGTGGCGGCCTGCCGCTTCCATAAAAGTCAAGGCTCTTGGACTTCACTGGCGAGAAGGCAAGTTGTTGGCTGTCGAGGTATTGGATGACCAGGGCCATCTGAAAGGTGTCCGCCCCCTGGGAGGCAGTATCGAATTCGGCGAGCACTGGCAATCAGCGCTGATACGTGAGTTCAATGAGGAGCTGGGCGTTGACGTTGAAATAATAGGTGCTCCGCTCGTCATGGAGAACATCTATACCCATGAAGGGGAACCCGGCCACGAAGTGCTGTTCATTTGCGAGGTGCTGTTCAGCCTCGCGAATTTTGAAAACCAAAGCAGTATTGAGTTTCATGAAGACAGTGGAACGCAATGCACCGCCAGATGGTTTGACCTGGCCGAACTCGACCTGCCTGAGGGACCAGCGCTGTTCCCTGTGGGACTGAAGAAAGCGCTTCAAGGCAAGCATCATTGCCAGGCAGATACTGCCGCTCGCAGTCCTGTTTGCGCTGAAGGTCTTGCACTGTCGCTGAATGTCTGAAATAGACCATGCTCCGGCTCTGCTGCGCTCCAGAATTCTCCCTTGAAGGAATGCTCCAGCATGGAAGTCAACACATCACATATTCGCAGCTATTCAACTGCCGATCTGGGCAGCGCATTTCAGCTTCTGACAACCAATGGATGGTCTCACCGCATCCCGGACCGCCAATTTCTTGAGCGCCTTGTCTCAGCATCTCAACGAGTGGTCGTGGCCGTCTCCCAGGACCAGGTGGTCGGGTTTGCGCGTGCAATCACTGACGGACTGTCCAATGGCTATCTATCGATGGTTGTGGTGGCTGCGGAATGGAGAGGCAAGGGAATTGGCACAAGCCTGGTCGAAGAGATGGTGAGCGACGACGAAGGCATCACCTCGATGCTGCGAGCCTCTCGCTCGCAAGCGCCAGCGTTTTTCTCGAAACTTGGATTTACGCCATCTGGCGATGCGATGGAGCGGGCCCGGAAACGCATAGGCTAGCAATACCGCCAATGGCCTGTGTGGGTCGCCTGCAAGCGACAGCCTTCGGCGCCAGCAGCAGACAACCGACAGACAGTATTCGCAGGCCCTCGGATACGCATCTAGGATGCGCGCGCGGCCACCTTTCATCAGCCCAGCTGACAGCAGGTACTCGAGAAACGCATCATGCTTCCCGGTGATCGGCCGCCCCAAACTTCCAGTATCCCTTCGCGCTCACGACGTGCCTGGGCAGTTCTCGCTCTTGAAAGTAATGATGCTTCAGGCTACGGATGGCCGCAGACTCTCCCGCAATCCAGATGTAGCCAGGCCCTGTCGGCAAGGGACGGTGCAGCAGTGCCTGGCACAGGCTCAGGCCTGGCTCCGGCTGGGCATTGATCCATTGGACGCGCAGCTTGGCCAGGCTGTCGATAGGCTGATGCTCACTTGGCGAAAGCACTTCCGCATAGACCTTGGCATTGATGTCGGCGGGCAAACGGCTGGCAATGCTCTGGATGCCGGGTAAAGCGGTTGCATCGCCTGCCAGCAGGACCCATTGTGTATTGCCGGGGAGCAGGAAACCGCCGCTGCGAGGCCCTGCGATTCCGATGTGTTCGCCAATCAAAGCCCGAGATGCCCACTCAGAGGCCGGACCGGAGCCGGATCCTGCTCCATGCAGAACAAAGTCCAGATCCAGCGTTCCGGCCTTGAAGTCGACACTTCTTATTGTGTAGGCACGCCCTTGCCCGGAGGGAAGAAAGACTTTGACCCAGGCGGCAGGTTCATCGACTCCTTGCACTTGAAGAAATTCTGCGATCTCGTCACCGCCCACAGTGATTCGTCGCATATGCGGTGTGATGGAATGAACTGCCTGCACGACTCCCAGGGCTTTTGCCGTGCGAGGCTTGTGGTCGATTTCATGCATGGCGCACTCCTTGGGGGAGGAAGACCTGCGGGGATGAGGCAACAAAGATGCCGGGCCATTCAGAAGACCGCAAGGCCGCCGCTGACTGCGCCCCGATGATCGGCAATCCGGTGAACACTGCCTGTGTGACTGGCAGCAGCTTGATTGATGCATTGACGGCGGGCGGCTGACAGGCCGCCGCAGCCACCGCCCCATGAGAACGAATGGACATCTATCACTCCAAATATGAGCATTTGCTCGATATGTGAAAGAATATGAGCCATTGCTCACATTGAAAACTCGCGTTCGGACAGACCTATGCCGACCCTGCCTCAGCCACGACGAATCCCTCGCCAGAACCGCTCACGGGCCTTGGTCGATGCAATTCTTGAAGCTACGGCTCGCGTTTTGAGCGAGCGCGGCTATGCAGGAACCAATACCAATCTGGTTGCCGAGCGCGCCGGGGTCAGCGTCGGCTCCGTCTACCAGTACTTTCCCAACAAGGATTCCCTGATCACGGCCCTGCATGAACGGCACGCGGTAGAAATGCACGCAGCCATGGAAACCGTCCTGGCGGGCACCACGTCGCCAGGATTGCTGCAGCGGCTGGCAGCCATCGTGCATGCATGGCTGGCGGCGCATCAGGTTGCTCCCGAGTTGCACCAGGTGCTGGAGAAAGAGTTTCCGTTCTTTGATGCACCATCGGATCAGAGCGCGGCCGATCAAAGCATTCATTGCCGCATTCGTCAGCTGCTGGAGGAACACCGGGATGAGGTCGTCCAGGAAGACCTGAATCTCGCCACCTGGATGGTGTTACGGACCATGGAGTCATTGATTCATGCCGCGGTCATTCCCCCCGGAACGCCACACTCGATCCAGAAGACCGAGCAGGCCATCGTGGAGATGCTGATGGGCTATCTCTGTGGCGGCTCGCGGAGCAGCCAAGGCCTTGGCATGAAAATAGTTTGATGAAATCGGAAACTCCATTGCGCCCAAGCAAGGCCTGTCCAGTGGTCATTCGGAACCGAGGCGCCATCGAAATATTGGCATTTGAGCACCCGCTGGCAGGTCTGCAACTTGTCAAAGGCACGATTGAACCGGGCGAAAGCTCCAGAGAAGCGGCATTGCGCGAATTGCGCGAAGAAAGTGGACTTGAAGCATCTGAAGTCTTGCTGGATCTGGGAGTATGGGCATCTGGCTACGAGGACCAAATCTGGGCATTCCATCTGTGTGCCGTGGGAAGTTCACCCGAATCCTGGACATATCGGACCGGCGATGATGGCGGTCATGACTTCAAGCTCTTCTGGCATCCGCTTGCACAGCCGCCAGATGAGCGATGGCACCAGGTGTTTCAAGGTGCGCTGAAATACATCGCAAGCAAGTTATCCGCGTGACGTAGTTGGCTGCTCCGAGCTGGACTTTTCCCGCCGTCGGCCTCATTGCAGACTGCGAGACAAGGCATCGGATGAAAGCCGGATGAGGCAAATTCCTGCCTGGCTTGCGTCCGAAGCTCCATGAGGCAAGCACGCTCGGGTCTTGCCGCAGGCCGTAAAGCGACGCTCTTCGACCGCACCGTCCCCAAGATCAAGATCGGCGCCTGGGCCCGATGAACAGCTTCAGTCTCCTGTAGCCCAGCACGATGCCGGTCAGTGCCAGAGCCAAGGTACCGATGCTCAGCATAACGAGGATGGCATCACGCGGCCAAGCGTGGCGCAGCATCCACGGCAGGTCCCAACTGTGCAGGAAATTGAACAGCCACCGCCCTGTACGCTGCCTTTGGTCCAGGCTCAGCACAACATCACCGGAGTCCGGGCTGATGTAAACGATAGTGTTTCCCGGATCTCCAAACTGCATCCGAAGCACAGGCAGACCACGCGCCGCTGCTGAATACATCGAGGCTTCACCCCGGCGGTAATAGTAGGCGTCGTACTCGTTCAGCAACGTGGTCGAGCGAATGGCAAAAGGAAACAGCTTCTTCGCCGCCTGCTCTAGTCTCGAGCGGTCAAGTGCCCTCTCTACCTGCGGTGCAGCAAGATTCTCGGAAAGGACGCGGGTCTGCCCCACTCCATTGAAGGCCAGCAGGTAGGGCTTCCCATCCAGTACTTTCCATTCGACCTCGCGCGTATCAAACCCCTCGGCACCGAGCAGTGTCAGCGCTTGGTGCGTGGTGAGCCTGAAGGGATTGCTTCCTGGACTTGCATGCTGGTAGGCATGCAGATCGGGACGAGGTCCCTGCGGGCTGAAGATCCCCAGCGGATTCATGGACATCAGGCCGCTGAAGATCCAGCAGATCATCATCACTCCAAATACGAGGCCGGTGATGTGATGCCAGCGCATCTGGAACTCACGGTATGGCGTCTTGGCTCCAGATTTGTAGCGACCGTTGAAGCGCCATCGCCAGATGCCCACCAAGGCACCGGCAATGGCAGAGACGGTTCCCAATGCCGAGAGTCCGATGACCAGCCAGCTCCACACAGCGTCCTTGGAACCTTCACGCAACATATACACCCAGTGAAGCCAGGCTCCCACGTAGTTCCAGTAGCGTTGATGACGCGGTACATCCATGACCACCTCGGCGGTAGTCGACGAGATGTACAGCAGGCTTGATGCGGAATCGTCCATCAGGACCTTGATGAGAGGCCGATGGGGATCGAGCGAGGCGGAATGCGTCCAGCGGTCGTCTTGCGTGTGACCTTGCAGCACTCCATTTGCTCCGGGCAGGAACACCTGGGCACTGCGCAAGGCTGTTGCGTCGTCGGGCAGCGGCACAACAACGCCCGTGCCGGCATCAACCACACGCAGCGTGCCGTCCGCCTCCTTGAGCCGGTAGCTGGGGCGGCCCGCAATAGTGGTGAGTATGATCTGCTGCACCTTGTCAGCAGACTGGCTTTGCTTCAGAGCTGCCTCAACAGGCAGGTAGCTCTGGCCAGAGCTCAGGGAAGGCAATGCCTGCAGGCGCTCGGTCGGCAGCAGTTTGGGGTAGCCGACAAAGAGCATCACCACCCCGCTGAAGAGCCAGAGCGCCATCAGCACACATGCAGCCACCCCGGTCCATCGATGCACCAGAAACACAAGCCGTTTGGCATGGGCGGAAGTCCACATCGGCGGCCCGCTCAGAAACGATGGTTCAGTGTCAGCTCAACACGCCGCCCTTCCCCGACGAGCCACTGTGTGTTGGTGTAGTAGGAGGTCGTGAAGTAGTGCTTGTCGAAGATGTTGAAGCCGCGCAGCGTGAACGTGGTGGCCTTGGTAGCCTTCCATTGCAGCGCCAGGTCTGCCGTGGTGTAGGCAGGCAGCTTCAAAGTGTTCGCATTGTCTGAATAGCGCTTTCCCACATGGCGAAGGCCGCCGGACAGCGTCCAGTCTGGCACGACGTTCCAGCTCACCCAGACATTGGCAACACGCTCGGGCACGTCGGTTGGAATATTGCCATTGCGTGAAAAAGCGATGCCGCCCACGGACTCGCTGAAATCGTCATAGCGAGCCTTGAGCAGTGCAAAGTTGGCATCAATCTGCACGGCCTTGCTCACTTGCATCGATAGGGTGCCCTCGATGCCCTTGGAGGAGCGTTGGCCAACCTGTATGCGCAGAGCGGGGTTTGCAGGGTCTCGCGTCAATAAGTTGTTTTTGGTGATGGAGTACGCTGCAAGCGTCCAGTCACCCTTGCCTTCCCAGAAGGATTGCTTGATACCGACCTCAAACTGTTTGCCGCTCGATACGTCGAAGACGGCATTAGCGGCCGACAACATCAGCAGGCCACTCACTGGATCGGCGGCCTTGGATGCCTGCGCATACAGGGACAGTTGAGGACTTAGCTTGTAGACAGAACCAAGTCGCCAACCGGTGTTGGAGTAGCTGCGTTTGAAAGCCTGAGTGCCAGCCACCAGGTCCTGGCGCGATAGATCCGCGTGGTCGAAGCGCGTGCCTGCCACGATAGACCAGCGATCCGTCAGTTCAAACCGGTCCTCAGCAAACAGCGCATATTGCTCGGCCTTGTTTTGATAGCGGGGAATGAAGGGTACGGAGCTGCTGTAGTAACCCGGGACGGGGTTAAAGGGGTCTACCGGACCGGAGCTGCCGGTGTAGGTGTTATTGGTGTGCTGAAACGATGCTCGGTTAACGTCGAAGCCCACGGAGAGCTGGTTTGGACGTCCGAGCAAGCTGCCGTTGAAGGTCACATCCGTGGTGTTGCCTGTCTGCGTCTGGTCGTGACCGATCTCGGTGTTGTCCGAGCGGTCGATCAATCCTGTAGCAGCGTTGTACCGGTACGCTTCAGCATTGCGCCAATAGCGGTCGCTGCCAATGTGGTAGAGCTTGCTTCGTACGACGATATTGCTGCCGGGTGCCCACTGAGCAGACAGTTCGGTCCAGCGATCCCTGAACTGGATGCGGCTGTCGGCAACGTTGTAGTTGCGCTCTCGGATCGCCGGGTCTTGTACTCCGTTGATCAGCGGTGTACCGAAGTAGCGCATCGGCTTTTGCCGGCCCTGCGCGTGCGAGAGTTGCAAATTGAGGTCAGGTGTCACATCCCAGCGCAGAGCGCCGGAGATCGTTCGATTGCTGAAATCGCCACGATCCACCCACCCATCCGACTGGTCGCCGCTGACATCCAGGCGATAGGACCATTGCTCATTGATCGCGCCTGCGCTGCCAAAGGCCAATGCACGTTTGCCTTTGGTTCCCACCGTGGCCTGGACTTCATTTTGAACAGGCCCGCGCGTGGGCTTTTTGGGGATCACGTTGACCACGCCACCAATAGCGCCGTCACCGTAGATCACGGATGCGGGTCCGCGCAGCACTTCGATGCGGTCGATCGACCAGGTGTCGAAGGGAAAACTCACACCGACGCCGCCGTATTGGCGCGTACCGTCGTATAGACGCATGACCGAGGTGGAGTCCGTGAAACCTCGTGCCGAGAGTGCGCTGCCACTGTTGCCCGGATGTCCCAGACTGGTGATGCCGGTAGATCGCGTGATTGCGTCAACCAGGGAAGCGTCGCCGCGAGCTTCCAGTTGCCCGCGCGTGGTCACCTCGACACTGGCTGGAGTGTCGCGTGCACTGAGGTCGAGTCGGCTGCCGGTGCCCACTGAACGCTCCAAAGGGGTGTCCCCCGATGAACGTACGGTAACCGTGTCCAGAGTGACGTCGGCTTGCGCCCAGCTGGCAGAGCTCGCTACTACAAGAGGAACAGCCAATGACAGATGGGCCACAGCCAGGGCCACGCTGTTGCGTTGAAATAAGGCGAGCGAAAGAAAACTCGCGTTGCCATTGGGCATCGCGCCATAAAAGGGATGGGTCATGAACTATCAGCGTGCAAGTGAAATCGGCCGGGCAGGACTGAGCCCGACGGCGATAGGCTGTGTCCGCCATCGAGTGGCGGCACAGTGGACTTACACGAGCGTTGGCGGCCCTCGCGGGGGCAAAGGTGCCCCCACCAGCGCGGCAATGCGCGCTGAAACTACTGGCTGTAGCGCCAAGCCGAGCGGCTGTGGCTGATCAAGATGCGGTGATGAATAGCTCGGTGGTGTCGTGATGGTCAGACACAAGGGGCAGTCCAACGAATGATGCAGCCCTGGCGCGGCCTGGCCGTCCTCATCAAGCATGATCACCTGCATGCTGCCACTTGAGGTACAGACCACCTCGATGGCTTTTGGATGCACTATGGGCGAAGCCATTGCAATACTCAACGTCAGCATGAACCACGCCAGAACCAGGCGGGTCAGTGACAGGGAGTTACGCAGCGCTTGCATGGTTGCGCATTATGAGGCCTCCGACGAAGGCCGAGAGTTGTCGATTTCTCGTTACTTCGCGCCATCGAGGAGATGCAGCCGTGTGCGGCCGCATCCCCGAAAGTCCTCGCAACAGAAAAAAAGCAGTCTTGAGCGATAGTGACTGTTGCAAAACCACTGTTCTTCCAGGCAGTCGACCGTGTCCGAATCCGGGAGCCAGATATTCACGGGCTGAGCTTTGCAGGGTGACCACGCAGGCGTGTCCGTGACATGCGAACGGGCGAGCCGCACTGCCTGAACAAATGTCGAACTCAGCGCAGCTTCTGGGTGCCGGTTACTTGACGGAATAAATCATCGTTTGCGTCGACCATTGGCGACAGCGCAACCTGCCAGTTGCGGACACTCGGACATAGCGCAGAATACAGCTACGACGGTCTTCTTCGGAACTCCATTTACCCAGCTGCACACTCTTCTCACGCAACTACCATTGTGTTTTGCCCAAACTGCTCCGCTGAACTCAGAGTTCAAGAACATTCTGAATGCTGGAATTGTCAGGCGAGCTTTGCGAACGGTAGTGTGTGGAAACCAGTAGCTGCACCTACTGTAGATTTCCGACCATTCCGAAAGCATCCTCCCAAAGAGGTTACCAAAGTGCCCCCCGTTGATTCCAAGGGAGAAAAAATCGCGAATGGAATCGGCCTGACCATATTTGGAATATTCTTAGGTGCTATAGGGCTTGTGGTTCTGGCGACTATTTTTCTCGTCAGCTTGAATCCGTGCCTTATATGCAGGTAGCAGCGTTCTCAAACATTGAGAATTCCCGAAAAGCCTGAGCCCCTGCCAATAGTCAAACAACGCCAGTGGCAGATCGGGCAGAAGCAGCCGTTAGGACCAAATTCCAAGATCAATGCCACTCAAATATTGGGAGGCATCGCTAGCGACAGCTGTCGCCTGAATCTAGTTGAGCCTCAAAATATGCGCGTCTCCGCTTCCTCCATCATTGCAAAGCCAGCTGATATGCTCTTCTGGCTTTCTCAGGACTACACACGCAGACTCGAATGGGATAAATATCTTTGCGAGGCATACCTCCTTGGGGGTCATGAAGCTGCGGCCGTTGGCATCGAGTCTCATTGCAAGAATCGACGTGGCTCAGTCCTTGTATCAAAGTACATATCGTTTTCTCCCCCTACGCACGCAGCAGTTCAAATGACCAAGGGGCCATGGATCCTTCGCAATTTCAGTGGAACGTGGCGCTTTAAACCGCTGCCGGACGGAAAGACAGAAGTTCTGTTTATCTACAACTTTAAGGCCCGTCCTGCTCTTCTAGGATGGCTCGTCGAACCATTGATCGCTGCGTTCTACCGAAGAGATATACGGCGTCGCTTGGATGCTCTCAGGGAGTGGACCCAAGCTATAAAATAGCCCTCATTTGACGTCATCCAGTACTTCACGTCACTTGTATTCGGAGCCCAACCTCAATGACTGCTCTGGGGCCTTCTGAGCTTCGGTGTAGTAAATCCGCGGTCTTTGCTTCTGCCAACACGCCATCCGCCAGAGGCAGTCATTGTGTTGCATTGACCAGTTGAATCCACAGCCAGAAGCGAACATAGCCTAGCTATAGAAAGCCAATAATTTTATAGCTTCATGAGGATGCTTAGATGCTCAATCACATAGGAATTAATGTTTCAGACCTGAGCCGGAGCCGCCACTTTTATGATGCAGTTCTTGCCGAACTAGGGTGTATCGGCAAGACGGCCTCCAGCACTTTCGCAAGCTATGGCGTACCGACGATTGACCAACACGATGACCCTTGTGGTGATTTCTGGATTTCAGAAGGCGAACCATCAGTTCCGAGAGTGCATATTGCATTCACTGCATTGAGCATTGAATCTGTGGAAAGGTTCTACCGCACCGCTATAACTTTAGGCGCGGCCTGCAATGGCGAGCCTGGATACCGGCCCAAGTATCACTCCAAGTATTACGCGGCTTTTGTTCTTGACCTTGATGGCTACAACATTGAAGCCGTATGCCATAGCGGTATGTAATTGAGGCATCCTACCGACTGCTCAGGGTCACGGCTCTCGACCATAAGCAGTCCACGTGTTTCAAGCGAGAATGTGCCCTCGCCTTTGGACTGCCAGAAATCGGAGACAGCAGTGAGAACACCCTACTGCCCTAGCACCGTGGATCAGATATCTATCCGACCAATGAGCATTGGGGACTACGACAGCGTCACCACAATGATGAAGAAAACAGATGGGGTTACTTTTCGGGATGCAGATTCACGGGAAGCTACCCAGCGCTACCTGTTGCGCAACCCAGGTTTGAGCTTCGTTGCGTTAGAAGGCGAGCATATCGTTGGATGCATCATGTCAGGCCACGATGGTCGTCGCGGCTACTTGCAGCACCTTGTAGTCCTGCCTACACACCGAAGACGCGGCATTGCTTCGCGCTTGGTCGAGGGCTGCTTGGATGGACTTGAAAGACTCGGCATTCATAAGAGTCACATTGATGTTCTCCACGAGAACCATTCTGCCCACACCTATTGGGAAGGCAGAGGATGGAAGTTGAGGACGGACATTCGCCGGTATTCTTTTGTGCGCTCTGACAGCAATAACGCCTAGGGGCAACCGGCAGACATCCTCGGACGTCTGCAATGGGTCGATTCACAGTCAACGACTTGCAGGTTCACTGCACGCGTGCTTCATACGCTCTCATGCCAACCATTCTTCGCGCTATTGCATCGCTGGCCGTTCTGCTTTTTTCATCCCTGGGCTTTGCCCAGACGTTGAGTTTGACCTTTGACGATGGTCTGAACCCCGGCAAGCAGGTCAAGGCGCCAGTTTGGAATCAGCAGATCATTAGCAGCCTCAAAGACTCTGGCATCACAGCGATGGTACTGCCCTCGCTCATTCGAATAGGCGGTGATCGAGGGATGGGGCTCATCATGGATTGGGCCAAGGCAGGTCATGCAGTAGGCAACCATACGGCGACACACCGCAGTCTTGCATCCACCGAGACGACATTGAACGAATTCATAGCGGACGTGAAAAAGGCCGATGCAACTCTGCGTCACATTCCGACTTGGGTGCCGATGCTTCGTTTTCCGTACCTGAAAGAAGGCGACACGGTGGAAAAGCGTGACGGTATCCGGTCCTGGATGACATCAAATGGATACAGACCGGCTCCAGTCTCCATTGATGCCAGCGATTGGTACTACAACCAGATCTATTCCTCGCTTCTACGAGCTGGTTCACACGACAAGGCTGTCCGGGTCAAGTTGGCCTACATTGAACACTTGCTTGACCGGGCTACTTACTATGAAGGCCTGGCCAGGCAGGTACTTGGCCGAAGCCCTGCGCATGTGATGCTGCTGCACACCAATGAGATCAATGCAGCAACCTTGCCTGATATCGTTTCGGCCTTTCGCAGGCAAGGCTGGACGTTCGTACCAGCAACGACCGCCTTCAAAGATCCTGTCTATTCTTCGCAACCTGACACATTGCCTGCTGGCGAAAGCGTCGTATGGGCAAGCGCAAAAGCGCGTGGCATTTCAGGCCTGCGCTATCCCGCCGAGGACTCGGTCTATGAAGAACCCAAGCTCCGCTTGGAGTCGCTAATACCTTAGCAGTCCTCCTAGGGTCGTTCCGAGTCCGGATTGTTTGCTGGTGAGGCCGCTCA
>NZ_AHIL01000014.1 GCF_000241525.1 Comamonas testosteroni ATCC 11996 | reverse complement strand
GCCCCCTGACGAATCAAGTTGATTGCGTAATGCTCCTCAGGGTAGCCACTTAGTATCAGAATTCCCATGTCAGGTGCCTTGGCTCTGAGCATGGCCAAGGCATCTATGCCGCTTTGCCCCGGCATGGACAAGTCCATCAGCAGCACGTCAATTTCATGCTCCCGAACCAGGTCAATGGCCTCCCGCCCATTGCCCGCTTCTCCCACGACCCTCAGATCTACATGTTCCGACAGGAATTGGCGTAATCCCGAGCGAACAATCGCATGGTCATCCACTATGCCTACTTTTATCATGAACACCTCTTTTCATGAAACTGCGCTCATCTCCAGGGCGCATCACACTTTAAGACCCGCACTATGATGTCAGTCGTTGACGCTACGGTTATGCAGAATATCAGGTAATTGCCTTGTAGGTGAGAGGATGTAGATGCGTTGGACCAATATCCGCAAAATTGCAGTCAGCCTGACGATCGCAGTCATTGCGGCAGTCTTAATGGTAAGCATTAATGAAGCAGGCTATAAGCGCTCGTTGCAAGCTCTGGACACGCTCACCAAGACGCAAGCCACCAGAGCAAAGCTCAATTTGCTGATGCAGCAAATGCTGGATGCGGAAACCGGCCTGCGCGGCTACCTGCTGACAGGAGAGGAGCGCTATCTCGAGCCCTACAACTCTGCCTCCGCCGCTATCAGCAGCAGCATGGATGACCTGCGCGGCATCTTCATCATGGATCCCAAAGAGCTGGCAACCTTTACTCCGCTGGCCCGCCAGGTCGAGCGCAAGACCAGCGAAATGGAGCTGAGCCTGCGCCTTTATCGCCAGGGCAACGATGAAGCGTGGCGCTTTGTGATGTTTACCGACGTTGGCATGGAAAACATGGATGCCATACGGGGCCACATCAAAACCCTGATGGACAGCATCGACCAGCGCGTCAAGTCCAATCTCGCGGATATCGAACAAACGCTGGGTCTGTCACGCCTGGGCATTGCGACAGTGACCGCCCTGGGGATTCTGGGCTTCTTCATGTATCTGCGGCAGGCCAATGCGCTGCAGCACTCACATCAGCGCGAGCAGGAGATCCAGCGCGACGAGCGCAATCGCCTGGAGGAAGTCGTTCGCGACCGCACTGCGGCCCTCACCGAGCTGGCAACCCATTTGCAGCAGGTACGCGAGGATGAGCGAGCGCACCTGGCACGCGAGTTGCACGACGAGCTGGGCTCGCTGCTGACAGCCGCGAAACTGGACGTTGCGCGCCTCAAGTCCAAGATCGATACATCGACACCCGACGTATCCGAACGCATCACCCATCTGATCGAGACGCTCAACAGCGGCATTGCACTCAAACGTCGCATCATCGAGGACCTGCGCCCTTCTTCTCTGTCCAACCTGGGCCTGACCACCGCGCTGGAAATCCTGACCCGAGAATTCGGTGAACGAAGCAGCATCGATGTGGAATGCAGCCTGGAGCAAGTGGACCTGCCTGAATCCACGCAGCTGACGGTCTATCGCGTCGTACAGGAGTCCCTCACCAACATCGGAAAATACGCCAGGGCCAGCCATGTCATCGTGACGGTTCACAACTATCCCACCTATGTGGCCGTGCAGATTCAGGACGATGGTCAAGGGTTCGAGCCGGCCAGCATGCGCCCCAACTCCCATGGTCTGGCAGGCATGAAACACCGTGTCGAAGCCGTTGGCGGCAGGCTTACCGTGGCATCCCAGCCCGGCAAGGGAACCACCATCTCGGCAGTCATTCCTTTGACAGTGGCAAACACCTGAACTCGGTGCGCGGGTCAACGCAGTCCTACATGACTGTCCCTAAATACCCCGACCCTGGTGACAGAAGCTCACCGTCAAGCTTGGGCTGCTCAGTTCTCTACAGTCAATACATGGCCGCACGGCAATGCCTGTCGGCCTGCATTCGAAAGGAGAAAACCATGTTGCACTACGCCATTGTCTTTCTGGTGATTGCCTTGATCGCTGCAGTTTTCGGTTTCGGCGGGATTGCGGCCAGCGCCGTAGGTATTGCCAAGATTCTGTTTTTCGTCTTTCTGGTCATGGCCGTCATCACCTTCCTGATGGGCCTGGTGAAGAAATAGCAAAGGCACCGAATGTGTAGAACTTTGTTCGATCACATTGCACAAACCACCAGTATTCGCCATGATCACCCTCAACTTCTGCCTCCTGCAGGCAGAGTTCCGCAGACCGGCGTTACTGCACGCTGTCACGAAAATTTCTAGATTTCAGGGAGTTCCAAACAATGAGCCAAGCCGTAAAAGACGCCAAGGACACGGTTGAAGATCTCAAGGGCGCCGCCAAGGATGTGGCTGCTGACGTCAGGGACACGGCAAAGCACGCAGCCCAATCCGCCCAGAATGCTGCGCACAGGATGGCCGATGCAGCAGAAGATGCAGTGGACTCCGGCAAGCAGGCTGCCCAGAAAATGGTCAATGAAGCACGGGATGTGGCCGAAGACATCGCCGACAAGGTCGAGGACACCGCACGCCGCTCTCGCCGCACGGCTTCCGAGGCCATCGACTCTACCGGGCGTCACATGCGCAATGTCGAGGACAGCGAAAACCCGCTGATCGACAACCTGGCCAACCGGGCTCAGGATCTGGCCGAGCGCAGCATCAACTTCTGGGCCGACAGCTCGCACCGCGCACGCCGTCAGTTCAACACCGCCGCTGATGCGACCACCAAGTATGTGTCCGAACAACCCGGGCGTTCCGTGCTGATCGCTGCCGCGACCGGCGCGGCCCTGGCGACGGCCTTCTTTCTGGGCCGCTCGCGCAGGAAGTGAGCAGGAATTCACGCTGAGCCGTTTTTCGCAGGCGTTCTTTGCGCCTTTTCAAAACCAAGGGAGAACCATATGAAGAATCTGACTCGTGCTTTGGCTTTCAGTCTGGTCGCTGCGACGACCGTGCTGGGTACCACGGCCTGTTCGGTGGCTCGTGACCAGCAGACTGTGGGCTCCTATGTGGATGACGCCGGCATCACCACTGCGGTGAAGGCCAAGATGGCCGAAGACAAGAATGTCTCTGCAACCGCCATCAGCGTCGAAACCATGAACGGCACTGTGCAGCTGTCGGGCTTCGCCAAATCCGAAGCAGAAAAAGCCCGAGCCGGCGAAATTGCCCGCACAACCAAGCATGTGCGCGACGTGCGCAACAGCATCGTGGTCAGACCCTGATGGTGCGTGCATGAAGCAAGACTCTTTCTGAGGGCCTCACTTCCCGCCACAAAGCCAGCTTTTGAGCTGGCTTTGTTTTTTCCTACACCCAGGCGGCTGACTTCGCCATTAAAGTGTTCGAATGCAAGTTTTCAACTGCGAGGCCTGCGGGCACCTGATCTATTTTGAAAGCCTGCAATGCGTGCATTGCGGCGCCAGCCAGGCATTCCTGCCCGATCAGCTGCGCGTCGGCATTCTTGCGCCGGCCGAGGCCCCCGACGCACGCTATCGCCCCTGCGCCCACCGCCACAACATCAGCCTGTGCAATTTTGCGATCGAGGCTTCAGACCCGCAGCCGCTGTGCGTTTCCTGCCGACAGACCGAATGGCTACCCGACGGCAGCGATCCCGCCAATGAGCTGCGCTGGGCCAAGATCGAGGTCGCCAAGCGCAGACTGTTCTACACCCTGGCCAGGCTGGGCCTTCTGGACCCCCATGGGCACCGCGTGGCCGAGCCGCGCTTTTCCCTGCTCGCAGACCTGCCCGGCCAGAATCCCGTCATGACCGGCCACGCCAGCGGCATGATCACGCTCAACGTCGTCGAGGCAGACGACGACGAGCGCGCCAAACGCCGCCAGGCCTTGCACGAGCCCTATCGCACGCTGATAGGACATCTGCGTCACGAATCGGGACATTTCTACTGGGATCAGCTGATCGCCAACAGCGAGCATCTGGAGCGCTTCAGGGCATTGTTTGGCTATGAGAATCAGGACTATGCCCAGGCGCTGCAGCGCCACTACGGCAAGGACCCGCTGGACAACAGCTGGCGCGGCCAGTTCATCAGCGCCTATGCCACCTCACACCCCTGGGAGGACTGGGCCGAAACCTGGGCTCACTATCTGCACATGGTGGACTTGCTGGAGACCGCAGCCAGCTACGGCACCTGCATCACCGTACCGGACATCCCCAGCACGGGCCAGCAACTCATTCAAAACCCGCTGGGGCCGGTGCCGCCCGACTTTTCAGTGATGCAGTCGCAGTGGGTGCCGCTCACGCTGCTGCACAACAGCCTCAATCGTAGCCTGGGCCATGGCGATGCCTATCCGTTTGCCATTTCCGGTCCGGCCTGGGACAAGCTGCGCTTTGTCCACGAGGCCATCAGCAGCTATCGCAGCAGGCTGCCGGGCCAGGGCGGCTGAAAGCTCAGGCCTTGCGGCCGACCTTGAGCATCAGGCGCTCATGTACGCCCTTGGAGACAAACTTGTCCACATCGCCATTGAGCGTGGCAATCTCGCGCACGAAGGTGGAGCTGATGAACTGATAGCGATCACTGGGCGTGAGGAATACGGTTTCCACTTCGGGCATCAGCGTGCGATTCATGCCGGCAAGCTGGAACTCATAGTCGAAGTCCGTTACCGCGCGCAGGCCTCGCACCATGGCCTTGGCGCCGCGTGCGAGCACAAAATGCGCCAGCAGCCCGTCAAAGCTCTCCACCTCCACCTGCGGATAATTGGCGCAGGACTCGCGCACCATGGCAATGCGCTCCTCCAGCGTGAACAGCGTCTTTTTGTGATGGCCTGCCGCCACGGCCACGATGACCTTGCCAAACAGCTGTGCAGCCCGGCGCACCACATCTTCATGCCCCAGCGTGATCGGGTCAAAGGTTCCGGGGTAAACAGCAATCAGGTCCTGGCTCATGGCTTATCTCTCTCCTGCGGGTCTTGATGAGGGTGAGGGCTGCTGCAGTGCAGCGTAAAGAGATTATGCATTCAGGCCTGCACAGCGCTGCCCCATGCAAAAAAGAGCTGCTGGCGCCTCTGCTCGAAGCGCCAGCAGCTCCCGGTTCGCCAGCAACGGTTTACTGCTTCTTCAGCAGATGCGCATGGACGGCGCCGGCCTTCAGATAGCGATGCAGCTCCAGCCCCATTTCCAGCAGGCGGTCCTCGGCCCAGGCTTCGGGAGCCTCCAGGTAAATGAAGCCGCCGTCGTTCAAGGCCGCTGTGGCAGCGTTGAGCGCGGGCTCGAACAGCTCGGTCTGGCTGAATGGCGGGTCCAGCAAGATCAGATCCTGGCCCGCCACGGTCTTCAGGCAGCTCAACGCATCACCGCGCTGCACCTTGACCATCCTGGCATCGAGCTTTTGCTGAAGACGCTGCAGCTGCTGCACCAGGGCGGCATCCTGCTCGTTCATGATGACGCTGGTCGCTCCGCGCGATGCAGCCTCGAAACCCAGCGCCCCCGTGCCCGAAAAGGCATCGACACATTTCCAGTTGCTCAAGTCCTGGCCCAGCCAGTTGAACAGGGTCTCGCGCACGCGATCGGGCGTGGGCCGCAGACCGGGCTTTTGCGCCACGGCCAGACGCGTGCGACGCCATTGCCCGCCGATGATGCGGATCTCACCGGCCCCCGTGGCTGCCGGCTTGGCTGCGGCTGGCTGGGTGGCCTTGGCTCCGGGACGGGCCGGACGGCTGGCCGCCAGCTCCTGCGCCTTGCGCTCGGACTCGTGAATCATCTTGTCCAGCGCCTTGCGGCCTGCGGGGGTGTGTAGCTTGATGGCACTGCGGCTCATGGCTTGGCTCCGAGAGTGATGGTGACCATGCGCTCGGGCTGAACCATGCGCTGCATCGCCTCCTTCACGTCCTTGGTGGTCAGAGCCTGAACGCGATCGGTCCAGTGCTCCAGATAATCGAGAGGCAGGCCATTCCAGGCGATGTTGGCCACATTGCCCAGCAGCTTGCGATTGCTGTCTATGCGCAGGGCAAAGCCGCCGATCAGATTGTCCTTGGCCGCCTTGAGTTCCTTGTCGCTAGGACCTTCGGCTATGAATTTGCGCAACACGTCCTGCGAGACCTTGAGCGCCTCGGCCGCCTGATCGGGGCGGGTCTGCAGGCCGATGATGAAGGCGCCGCGATCCAGGCCCGGCGAGAAATCGCTGGAGACACCATAGGTCAGGCCCCGCTTTTCACGCACCTCTTCCATCAGCCTGGAGGTAAAGCCGCCGCCGCCCAGAATGTGGTTGCCCACCATCACGGCGAGAAAATCAGGGTTGTGGCGCGCAATGCCGGGCTGGCCGATCAGCACCTGGGCCTGGGCCGACTCGAACGGAATGTTCTCGACCTTGGCTTGCTGCAGATCCTGCACCTTGCCCACGGCAGGCAGCGGCTGGCAGTCGTTGCCATTGGTGGCCTGCAGCGGCCCCAGCAACTGCTTGACTATGGCATCGGCCTGCTGACGATTGACCGCCCCCACCACGCTGACCTTGGCGCGGCAGGCGGCAATCAGCTTGCGGTGAAAGTCCTGCATGGCCGAAACATCGATCCGGCCCAGGCTGTCGACCGTGGTCTGATAGCCATAGGGCGAGCTGCCGAATACAGCCTTGCGGAAGGCCTTGGAGGCCACGGTGCCGGGACGCGTATCGGCCTCCTTGATGGAGGCGCTCCAGCGTTCTCGGTCACGCTGCCACACGGCTTCCGGCCAGCTTGGCGACGCAATCTGGCGCGCCGCCAGGGCCACGGCCTTTTGCTGCAGGTTGGGCTCGGTCAGAGTGCGCAGGCCGTAGCTGAAGCTGTCGCGCCCCGCGCTGGCGCCAAAGCTGGCGCCCAGGTCGGCCCAGGCCTGACCCAGTCCGTTTTCATCCAGCGCAGGCGCATCGCCTGCCGCCTTGACGCCCTTGGAGGACATCATGGCCACGGCTGTCGCCAGGCCCACCTTGTCCTCGGGATCTCGGCGGCTGCCGGCGTCGAAGTCCACCTGCACATCCACCATGGGAATGCCGGGACTTTGCACCAGCCAGACCTGGGCGCCACTGGGCTGGGTCCAATGCTCAATCGGCAGCAAGGCCCAGGCAGATTGGGTTAAAAAACCCATTCCAGCGCTTACCACAAAGGCGCCAGCAGCTATCTTTTTCATAGTTTTCATAGGTTTCTCCGCTGCGCTCAGTGCATGGATTTATCTGCATCCGCCTTGCCCGACATGGGGCGCTGGGGCTTGCTACCCGCCGGCAGCGGCTGAGGCACCAGGGTGCCGACAGTGAGCTGGTCGTCGCCAAAATATTTGGCGGCCACCGCCTTCACATCGTCAGAGGTGACTTTGCGCAGTTCGGCCAGCAGCTTGTCCTCGGCATCCAGCGGCATGTTCTGGATCCAGTAGTTGCCCAGGTTCTGGGCCTGACCCATGACGGAATCACGCTCATAGACGTTGGAGGCCATCCACTGCGTCTTGACGCGCTCCAGCTCGTCAGCCTGCACGCCCTCATCAGCCACCTTCTTGATCTGGGCACGCAGCGCAGCCTCTACATCGGCCACGGTCTTGCCCTGGGCCGGAACGCCGGTCAGCATGAACAGGCTGGGCCCACGCCCCATGATGTTGGCCGAGCTGCCGGCGCTATCTGCCACGCGGCCGTTGGCCTGGCCTTCGCCCTGTACCAGGGCGCGCTCCAGGCGAGCGCCGTCATAACCGTCGAGCACCGCGGACAGCACCAGCAGCGCCAGCGCGTCCTTGTCCTCGGGCTTCAGCTTTTCCACGCTCTTCAGGGTGGGGGTGCGATAGGTCATGGCGATAAAGGCCTGCTCGGCAGGCTGCTTGACCTCGATGCGGCGCACGCCGATCTGCTTGGGTTCGGTCTGCGGCTTGCGCTGTGGCAGGGCACGCGCGGGAATGCTGCCGTAATACTTCTCGGCCCAGGCACGTACCTGGTTGACGTTCACGTCCCCCACCACCACCACAGCCGCGTTGGCCGGCACATACCAGCGCTTGTGGAAGTCGCGCACATCGCCGGGCGTCATGGAGTTCAGGTCGCTCATCCAGCCCACCACGGGGCGGCGATAGGGCGATGCCATGAAGGTTGCCGCCATCAACTGCTCCATCAACATTGCGCGCGGCTGGTCGTCGGTGCGCATGCGGCGCTCTTCCTTGATGACCTCGATTTCCTTCTTGAATTCGGAGTCCGGCCACTGGTTGTTGGCAAAACGGTCGGACTCCAGCTTCATCACGTCTTCCAGACGGTTGGACGGAATCTGCTGGTAGTAGCCGGTGTAGTCACGCCAGGTGAACGCGTTTTCCTGGCCACCCAGCGCCGCCACGCGACGCGAGAAGTCTCCAGGCTTGACGCTTTTGGAGCCCTTGAACATCATGTGCTCCAGCGCATGGGCCACGCCCGTGGTGCCGTCGACCTCGTCCATGGAGCCCACACGCACCCAGACCATGTGCACGGCCGTAGGCGCGCGCCGGTCGGGCTGCACGATCAGCTGCATGCCGTTCTTCAGCGTGAACTGCTGCACTTGCGGCGCGGCCGCCGTGGCGGCAGCAGGCACAGGTTGCGACGATGCGCCCGGCGCAGCCAAGGCTGCCCCAGCGCTCAAACAGGCCATTAAGCCCAGTACAGGGAGTGCGCGTACATGTTTCATAGAATGATGCGATTCTAAAAACCCGCCAATGTTCAGTTTTTTCAAGAAAAAGCCCAATTCACCCGATGCGGTGAACACCACGCCCGCTGCCGAGGCAGCTGCGGCGCCCGCTGCTGCTGCTCAAACCAGGCCAGCTCCACAGGATACGCCTGCCGAAAACGGCAGCAGCTCCTGGTGGCGCAAGCCCTTTGGCGGCGGCGCGACGGCCAAGGCCGGCGACGATCAGCCTGCCACTCAGGATTTTGTAGCAGCCCCCGAGCCTACCGCAAAGCCGCAAGCCCCAGATTCCCGTCAAAGCTGGATGGAGCGCCTGAAAGCCGGTCTGCGCAAGACCGGCTCCAGCATCGCCACCGTCTTTACCGGCACGCAGATCGACGACAGGCTCTACGAAGAGCTGGAGGACGCGCTGCTGATGGCCGACACCGGCGTCAAGGCCACCCAGCATCTGCTGGAAGACCTGAAGCGCCGCGTCAAGGAAACCAAGACCACCGAGCCCGCTGCCGTCAAGGCGCTGTTGGCCGATGCGCTGACCGATTTGCTGAGGCCCCTGGAAAAGCCGCTGACCATCGGCGAGCACACACCGACCGTCATCATGGTGGCCGGCGTCAACGGTGCGGGCAAGACCACGTCCATCGGCAAGCTGACCAAGCATCTGGCCGACGGCGAGCAGTCCGTGCTGCTGGCCGCCGCCGACACCTTCCGCGCCGCCGCGCGTGAGCAGCTGGGCGTCTGGGCCAATCGCAACACCGTGGAGATCATCAGCCAGGACGGTGGCGACCCCGCCGCCGTGAGCTTCGATGCCGTCTCCGCCGGCAAGGCGCGCAAAAAGGATGTGGTGCTGGTCGATACGGCCGGACGCCTGCCCACACAGCTGCATCTGATGGAAGAGCTCAAGAAGATCAAGCGCGTGGTGAGCAAGGCCGACGGCACGGCGCCGCACGAGGTACTGCTGGTGATTGACGGCAATACCGGCCAGAACGCACTGACCCAGGTGCGCGCCTTCGACGATGCGCTGCAGCTCACGGGCCTGATCGTCACCAAGCTCGACGGCACGGCCAAGGGCGGCGTGCTGGCCGCGATTGCGCAGGAGCGCCCTGTGCCCGTCTACTTCATCGGCGTGGGCGAGAAGATCGAGGATCTGGAAACCTTCAGCGCACGCGAGTTCGCCCAGGCCCTGCTATCCTGAAGCACAAGAACCATAGCTGTCAGCGCTTTATCTATAAAGATTTCAGATAGATTAAGTACTGAAACCCAATGAAGGAGCGCGCAAGGCGCTCCTTTTTTATTCAGGCTTCAGAGCTGCACCTGCTGCTTGATCCACTTGGCATAGTCGTTCAGGCAGCGCTCGGTGCGCATGGTGATCTGGGGCACCTCATAGCTGTGATGGCTGCGCAGCAGCGCGGTCAGCCTCGGCAGTGCCTCGGGAAGGGTCTTGCAGATCAGGCGCCATTCGGGAGCGGTCTGCAGCACGCCGTCCCACTCGTAATACGAGGTGATGCGCTCGGTCTGCACGCAGGCCGCAGCCTTGGCCGAGACCAGAGCCCGCGCCATGTCCTCGGCCTCGGCCGAGTGCCCCACTGTGGTGGTCACCACGCACAGCGTGGCCCAATGACTGTCCTGCGCAGGGGCGGACTTGAGAGGTGCGGTCTGGGTAGATGTGGTGCTCATGCCGACTAGTCTAGGCCCAAGACCGTCACGAGCCGCCAAGCGTTACAACGGATACAACCCCAGTTGCTGGGCACGCAGCCGCGTCAGCCCCAGCAGCGCATCGGTGAACGGCGTGCTCATGCCGCACATGGCGCCCATCTCGCGCACCGCTCCCACCAGGGCATCCAGCTCCACCGGCTTGCCGGCTTCCACATCCTGGAGCATGGAGGTCTTGAAGCTGCCTAGCTTGAGCGTGACCTGATGGCGGTCCTGCGGGCTGTCGGCAATCGGCAGGCCGATGCGCGCGCCGATTTCCCGGGCCTCCAGCATCACGGCCGTAATGAAGTTGCGCACCAGCTCATCGCCCAGAATCCTGTCCGTGGTCGCGCCCGTGATCGCACTGACGGGGTTCATGGTCATATTGCCCCAGAGCTTGTACCAGGCATCGCGCTGGATGTTGTCGCTGAGTCTGACCTCGATGCCGCCCGCGCGCAGCAGCTCGGCCAGCGCCAGCAGGCGCGGCGTGGGCGCATCGCCGGGCAGGGCCGTTGGCTCGCCGACGATGAGGCTATTGCCGAAATGTCGGCGCACCACGCCCGGCGCGTCAAGCGAGCAGCTTGCGTGCACCACCGAGCCGAGCACCTGCCCGGTGGGAATGGCGCGCGCGATCTCGCCCTGCGGATCCACGGCCCTGAGCTGCAGGCCGCGCAGGCCGGCATCCACGCCACCGGCCAGAAACCACCAGGGCACGCCGTTCATGGCGGTCAGCACCAGGGTCTGCGGGCCGAGCAGCGGTGCGACGGCACGCGCCACATCGGGCATGGACGGCGCCTTGACGGCAATCACCACCACATCCTGCACGCCCAGGGCGGCCGGGTCCTGCTGCGCATTGACGGCCACGGTCTCACACTCCTGGCCATGCACCAGCGTCAGGCCGTTGTGCTGCAGCGCAGCCAGCGTCTGGCCTCGCGCCACGGCGCTCAGCTCGCAGCCCGCCCTGGCCAGCGCCACGCCCAGCCAGCCGCCAATGGCCCCGGCACCGTAAATACAGACTCTCTTCAGACGCATGCTCTTGTCTCTCCTGTCTTATAGAACTCTCAAAAAACAGTAGCTGCCGGCGCTTTGCCTGAAAGCGCTCGGGCACTTCCTGATCGCCCAAGCCGGCGGCCGCTGCTCATTGTTGATACGTTAACAGCAGTATCCACCCGCGCGACACTGAAGGCCGTTGACAGCTGGGCACCCCGCACTGCGCGCCATGCCAGCTGCCCTGTTCATCGACATTTCAAGGACCGATTCATGAGCTCCAACACCACCGTCGTCAATCTCACAGCCCAGATCACGGCACTGTCCACCGCCTTGCGCATCGTTCTGGACGCCAGTCCCCAGGCTGCCCAGACGCGCGAGCAACTGGCTGCCGCTCTGGACAAGACCATTCACGACGCGCTGGAAGAAGGGGTCTGGGACAACGCCGACGGTGTCAAGACCATCAAGGCAGCGCTGCTGGGCTGATCGTCACCGCGCCATGAAAAAGCCGGGCACCAGGCCCGGCAAAGAGAAACAGCAAACCAGAGACCCCGTCAGGGCCGTG
>NZ_AHIL01000015.1 GCF_000241525.1 Comamonas testosteroni ATCC 11996 | reverse complement strand
ATCAACGGCCAGTGGACGGCTGCTGACAGCTACTCCCCCAACACCAACCCCAGCGATCTGTCCGATGTGATCGGCGAGTACGCCCAGGGCGGTGCCGAGGACGTGCAGGCCGCCGTGGCCGCTGCCGCTGCCGCTTTCCCGGCCTGGTCCACCTCGGGCATCCAGGCGCGCTCCGACGCCCTGGACAAGATCGGCACGGAGATCCTGGCCCGCAAGGCCGAGCTGGGCGAGCTGCTGGCCCGCGAAGAAGGCAAGACCCTGCCTGAAGCCATTGGCGAAGTCGGCCGCGCCGGCCAGATCTTCAAGTTCTTTGCCGGTGAATGCCTGCGCCTGAGCGGCGAGACCGTGCCGTCGGTGCGCCCCGGCATCGGTGTGGAAATCACGCGCGAGCCGATTGGCGTGGTCGGCCTGATCACGCCCTGGAACTTCCCCATCGCCATCCCCGCCTGGAAGATCGCTCCGGCCCTGGCCTTTGGCAACTGCGTGGTGCTCAAGCCCGCCGATCTGGTGCCCGGCAGCGCCTGGGCCCTGGCCGACATCATCCACCGCTCGGGCATCCCCGCCGGCGTCTTCAACCTGGTCATGGGCCCGGGTCGCGTGATCGGCGAAGCCCTGGTGAATCATGCCGATGTGGCCGCCATCAGCTTCACGGGTTCGACGGGCGTGGGCCGCGGCATTGCCGAAGCCTGCGTCAAAAGCGGCAAGAAGGTGCAGCTGGAGATGGGCGGCAAGAACCCCCAGATCGTGCTGGACGATGCCGACCTCGCCCAGGCGGTGGAACTGTCGGCCCAAAGCGGCTTCTACTCCACCGGCCAGCGCTGCACGGCCTCGAGCCGCCTGATCGTCACCGACAAGATCTACCCGGCCTTCATCGAGGCCCTGCAGGCACGCATGGCCCAAATCAAGGTCGGTGACGCACGCGCCGCTGGCACCGACATGGGCCCCGTGGTCAGCCAGGCCCAGCTGGAGCAGGACCTGTCGTACGTGGAAATCGCCAAGGCTGAAGGCGCCCGCCTGGCCGCTGGCGGAGCCCGCGTCGCCTGCCACACGGGCAGCGGCAAGCAAGGTTTCTACATGGCGCCCACGCTGTTTGTGGACACCGAAGCCGGCATGCGCATCAACCGCGAGGAAGTCTTCGGCCCCGTGGCCAGCGTGATCCGCGTCAAGGACTACGAAGAAGCCTTGGCCGTGTCCAACGACACGCCGTTTGGTCTGTCGGCCGGCATTGCCACCACCAGCCTCAAGCACGCCACGCACTTCAAGCGCCACAGCCAGGCTGGCATGGTCATGGTCAACCTGCCCACGGCGGGGGTGGACTACCACGTACCGTTCGGCGGTCGCAAGGGATCGAGCTACGGTCCGCGCGAGCAGGGGCGCTATGCCCAGGAGTTCTACACCACGGTGAAGACGGCCTATACGCTGGCGTGAA
>NZ_AHIL01000016.1 GCF_000241525.1 Comamonas testosteroni ATCC 11996 | reverse complement strand
CCTACGTTCACGTGGGGCTTGGTACGTTCGAACTTTTCTTTTGCCATGATTTCTCCGAAAGAGCAAAAACCTGTGTGATGTTTAAGGTCTGCACCTCATTGCTGACTCGCCCCGCACAGGAAACAGGACGGCATGGGATCGCAGACCGGCAAAAATCGCGGCAATCCTCAAAGGACTGCCGCGATTGGAAGCCGTAGATTATGACGGATTCGTCAAACCTGCGTCAATTACTTGGCGCGGGCAGCAACAATGGCTTCAGCCACGTTACGAGGAGCTTCAGCGTAGTGCTTGAACTCCATGGTGTAGCTGGCGCGACCTTGAGTCATGGAACGCAGCGAAGTGGCGTAGCCGAACATTTCGGACAGAGGCACTTCAGCCTTGATGGCCTTGCCGCCACCAACCATGTCGTCCATACCCTGAACCATGCCGCGACGCGAGGACAGATCGCCCATCACGGTACCAGCGTAGTCTTCGGGCGTTTCCACTTCCACAGCCATCATGGGCTCCAGGATGACGGGGTTGGCCTTGCGGGCAGCTTCCTTGAAACCGAAGATAGCGGCCATCTTGAACGCCATTTCGTTCGAGTCCACATCGTGGTACGAACCGAAGGTCAGACGAACCTTGACGTCCACCACAGGGTAGCCAGCCAGCACGCCGGAAGTCAGAGCTTCGATCACGCCCTTCTCCACCGCAGGGATGTATTCGCGAGGAACCACACCGCCCTTGATTTCGTCGACGAACTCGAAGCCCTTGCCAGCTTCCTGGGGTTCCAGAGTCAGAACCACGTGACCGTACTGGCCCTTACCGCCGGACTGGCGAACGAACTTGCCGTCCACGTCCTTGACCGTGCTGCGGATGGTTTCGCGGTAGGCAACCTGGGGCTTGCCCACGTTGGCTTCCACGTTGAATTCGCGCTTCATGCGGTCAACGATGATTTCCAGGTGCAGTTCGCCCATACCGGCGATGATGGTCTGACCGGATTCTTCGTCGGTACGCACGCGGAAGGAAGGATCTTCTGCAGCCAGACGCGACAGAGCGATACCCATCTTTTCCTGGTCGGTCTTGGACTTAGGTTCCACAGCCTGTGCAATCACGGGCTCGGGGAACACCATGCGCTCCAGCACGATAGGCGCAGCGATGTCGCACAGGGTTTCACCGGTGGTCACGTCCTTCAGGCCCACGCAGGCAGCGATGTCGCCAGCACGGATTTCTTCCACTTCCACGCGGTCGTTGGCCATCATCTGCACGATACGGCCGATACGTTCCTTCTTGCCCTTGACGGCATTCAGAACGGTCTCACCCTTGGACAGAACGCCAGAGTACACGCGCACGAAAGTCAGCTGGCCCACGAAGGGGTCGGTCATCAGCTTGAAGGCCAGAGCCGAGAACTTCTCAGCATCGTCAGCCTTGCGGCTCAGCTTCTTCTCTTCGTCATCGGGGTCGGTACCGGTAACGTCAGGGATGTCCACAGGAGCGGGCAGATAGTCGATCACGGCGTCCAGCATGCGCTGCACACCCTTGTTCTTGAACGCGGTGCCGCACAGCATGGGCTGAATTTCGGTGGCCAGGGTACGAGTACGCACGCCGAGCTTCACTTCTTCTTCAGTCAGAGTACCTTCTTCCAGGTACTTGTTCATCAGCTCTTCCGAAGCTTCGGCAGCGGCTTCCACCAGGTTTTCACGCCACTTGTTGGCGGTCTCCACCAGCTCGGCGGGGATGTCCTGGTATTCGAACTTCATGCCCTGGGAAGCTTCGTCCCAGATGATGGCCTTCATCTTGACCAGATCGACCACGCCCTGGAAGTTATCTTCAGCGCCGATTGGGATCACCACGGGCACAGGGTTCGCGTTCAGGCGAGTCTTCATGCCTTCATAGACCTTGAAGAAGTTGGCACCGGTACGGTCCATCTTGTTCACGAAGGCCAGACGAGGCACCTTGTACTTATTGGCCTGACGCCACACGGTTTCGGACTGGGGCTGCACGCCACCCACAGCGCAATACACCATGCAAGCGCCGTCCAGCACGCGCATGGAACGCTCCACTTCAATCGTGAAGTCCACGTGACCGGGGGTGTCAATAATGTTGAAACGGTGCTCGGGGTAGGACAGATCCATGCCCTTCCAGAAGCAGGTCACAGCAGCCGAAGTAATCGTGATGCCGCGCTCTTGCTCTTGCTCCATCCAGTCGGTCGTAGCAGCACCGTCGTGCACTTCGCCCAGCTTGTGGGTCACACCGGTATAGAACAGGATACGTTCTGTAGTGGTTGTCTTACCTGCGTCAATGTGAGCGGAAATACCGATGTTGCGATAGCGCTCAATGGGGGTCTTGCGAGCCATGATGGATCCTTGCTTGATCGTATGGGAGTACTGCCGGCCCCGCATTGTGCGCAGGAGGCAGCAGCTCTATATGGGGGCGCTCAGAATCGACACAAGGCCGCAGCAAGTTTTTGCATGCGGCCCTGTATCTCGAGCGAGATTCCGATTAGAAGCGGAAGTGGCTGAAGGCCTTGTTGGCTTCGGCCATACGGTGCACTTCGTCACGACGCTTCATGGCGCCGCCACGGCCTTCCGTAGCTTCCAGCAGCTCGTTGGCCAGGCGTTGAGCCATGGACTTCTCGCCACGCTTGCGGGAGGCTTCCTTGATCCAGCGCATGGCCAGAGCCAGACGACGGACGGGACGCACTTCCACGGGCACCTGGTAGTTGGCACCGCCAACACGGCGGGACTTCACTTCAACCATGGGCTTGACGTTGTTGATGGCAACAACGAAAGCTTCCAGAGGGTCCTTGCCAGGATGCTTCTTCTCGATCAGGTCCAGAGCGCCGTAAATGATGCGCTCAGCAACCGCCTTCTTGCCGCCTTCCATGATCACGTTCATGAATTTGGACAGCTCTACATTGCCGAACTTGGGATCCGGCAGGATTTCACGTTTGGGGACTTCGCGACGACGTGGCATTTTTTACCTCTATCTTTGCTTCAGTTGGCATCTTTTCAGATACCGC
Source organism: Comamonas testosteroni ATCC 11996 (assembly GCF_000241525.1). Classification (GTDB taxonomy): domain Bacteria; phylum Pseudomonadota; class Gammaproteobacteria; order Burkholderiales; family Burkholderiaceae_C; genus Comamonas; species Comamonas testosteroni. The sequence continues at coordinate 52,855 of NZ_AHIL01000016.1, read as the reverse complement.
GAGAGCTATTCAAAACTCTCACTTACTCGACCCGCACAAAACATTCGTGCTCAGGGCCACTACGTTTGACCGCGCCAGTCAGGCGAATCAAACACCGTTTGTTTTCAAAAAACCAGGGCTGATTACTTAGCCTTAGGCTTCTTGGCACCGTACTTGGAGCGAGCTTGCTTACGGTCCTTGACGCCTTGCAGGTCCAGGGAACCGCGCACGATGTGGTAACGCACACCGGGCAAGTCCTTCACACGACCACCGCGCACCAGCACAACGCTGTGCTCTTGCAGGTTGTGGCCTTCACCGCCGATGTACGAAATCACTTCGAAACCGTTGGTCAGACGAACCTTGGCCACCTTACGCAGAGCCGAGTTAGGCTTCTTGGGAGTGGTGGTGTACACACGGGTGCACACGCCACGGCGTTGGGGGCAGTTTTCCATAGCAGGGCTCTTGGATTTAACAACTTCGACCGTGCGGCCCTGACGCACGAGTTGGTTAATGGTTGGCATTAATTAAACGTCCCTAAACGTGAATTTGCTTCGTGAAAGCAAAAGGTTTATCCGCAGCAACAGATGCCGATGCGGAAACGTGAACCCCTTCGGAAATTCCGAAAAGCCCTCAAATGTACCAGCTTGTGCAAATCAGCACAACCACCCAACGACAATAGCCCCGCAGGCAGCAAGATGCTTTGCATGGCACATCAAAGTGCTCTTTCCGGCAGGAGCGGCCTCCTGCCAGCCCGGGAACTTACTTGATCCAGAGGCGGATGGTGTCCCACAGACGGCCGAAGAAGCCTGCCTGCTCGACGGCCTCAAGCGCTACCAGCGGCACCTCGGCCACCACATCCGCACCCGACTTGACCTTGAGCACTCCCATGGACTGCCCCTTGGCAATGGGTGCAATCAACGGATCCTGGCGCACCACCTCGGTGGTCAGCTTGCCGCCGGTGCCCGAGGGCACGGTCACGACCACGGCGCCGTCGGCCTTGCCGATCTTGACGGCATTGGCCGCGCCCTTCCAGACAGCGGGAGTAGCGACGGGTTGATCGGCATCGAACAGCTTGACGGCATCGAAAGCGGTGTAGCCCCAGTTCAACAGCTTCTGGCTTTCGTTGGCACGCGCCTTTTCGCTGGCCGTTCCCAGCACGATGGACAGCAGGCGGCGCTGACCCACATTGGGCAGGTCGCGCTTGGCCGTGGCCACCAGGCAATAGCCTGCGGCGTTGGTGTGGCCGGTCTTCAGGCCGTCCACGGTGGGATCACGGAACAGCAAGGCATTGCGGTTGCTGCCGTTGGAGGCAGGCGTGCCGGGGTAGCTGTACTGCTTGGTGGAGTAGTAGTGCATGTACTCGGGGAAGTCATGCATCAATCGCTGGGCCAGGATGGACAGATCACGCGCCGTCGTCAGGTGGCCGGGCTCGGTCAGACCTTCGGGATTCTTGTAGCTCGTGTTCTTCATGCCCAGGGCCTTGGCCTGGTCATTCATCATCTTGACGAAGTTCTCGGCCGTGCCGCCCACAGCCTCGGCCAATGCCATGGTGGCATCGTTGCCGGACTGGATGATCATGCCGCTGAGCAGGTCATTGACGGGCACCTGCATCTTGGGGTCGATGAACATGCGCGAGCCGGGCATCTTCCAGGCGCGCTCGCTCACGGGCATGCGCTGCTCCAGCGTGATTTTCTTGGAGCGCAAGGCGTCGAACACCACATAGGCCGACATCAGCTTGGTCAGCGATGCCTGCTCGACGGGTGCATCGACGTCCTTGGCACCCAGCACCTGGCCGGCAGTGACGTCCACCAGCAGGTAGTTGCGGGCAGCAATTTCGGGAGGAACAGGGGCCGCCACCTGTGCCATGGCAAACACGGGCGCCACTGCGGCAGCAACGGCCAAAACACGCAGTGTGGAGTAGATGGGCTTCATGAAGAGGACTCTCGCTAAAGCAAAGGTAAGCGCGGTTATTTACCGTCGAAAACGGCCAAAGCCAAGGATATACCTCGGCCTGGCGCTATGAAAAGGGAGTTAACCGAGACAGGGCAGCAATTCACGTGCGTCAAGGTGTGGGAGCGGCTCTTACAGGGACTTCAGGTGGCGCACCACCAGGCTCTTGAGCAGAGGCAATTGTCCGTGAAAGAAATGGCCGACCTGCGGAATCACGGTAACAGGCAGTATCTGCGGGCGCGCCCAGTCCATCACGGCGGACAGCTCGACGGTATCGTCCGCCTCGCCATGGATCACCAGGGTCTGGTCATGGGCCTCGACGGGCACGGGCGCCACCTCGAAACGGCTCGCGGCGGTGCCGACCAGCACGGCCTTCTGCACCCGGCCTGTACCCCAGAGTTGGGCCAGTGCATGGCTGGTGACGAAAGCGCCGAAGGAAAAGCCGGCCAGAGCCACAGGGCCTTCGGGAGCCACCTGCTGCACCACGGCCAGCAAATCCTGCAGCTCGGCCTTGCCGGCGTCATACTCGCCGGCACTGGCGCCCACGCCACGAAAGTTGAAACGCACGACCGTGTAGCCGCACTGAACAAAGGCACGCGCCAGGGTCTGGACCACCTTGTTATCCATGGTGCCGCCAAACAGCGGGTGCGGATGGGCGATGATGGCCACGCCTTTGGGGCTCTGGCCTTCGACCAGTTGCGGCGCATCGCGCAGGGCCTCAATGGCACCGGCGGTGCCGGTGAGCGTCAGTCGTTCGGTCTGGGAATTCACGATTGCTATCCTAGTTGTAGCTTTTTGCGCTTGCTGTAATTGGGCTGACGCTTGAAAACACTTAAAGTTCCTGAACAAGCAAGCCCAAAGTCGGTCGCACCAGACAAGAGCCGCCTTGCCGCAAGCCTGTCGGGGCGACCAAAGGACTCAAGACAGCCAGATCACCGCCCCACGCTTTCGGGCAGTACAAGGCGCTCGACCACCTTGCCGTTCTTGAGGTGGGATTCGACGATTTCATCGATATCGCTGTCGTCGATGAAGGTGTACCAAACGGCCTCGGGGTAGACCACGGCCACGGGACCGCCGGCGCAGCGATCCAGGCAGCCGGCCTTGTTCACACGCACCAACCCCTTTCCGGCAAGCCCCTCTTCCTTGACTTTGCGCTTGCAGTGGTCAAAGCCCGCCTTGGCGCCGTGCAGAGCGCAGCAATCCTCACCGTTGGGACGCTCGTTCAGGCAAAAGAAGATATGACGCTGGTAGTAGCCGCCGGCCTGGTCTTGATTCTGGATGTCGCTCATGGTGGATCATTCTAGGCAGGCTGTTGGCGACGTGAGAGTCGAATCACTACATACGCCAGTGTCACGTAAGGCCAGAGCCAGCCCAGCCATTGGCCCAGGCCGTAGAAGCGGATGAAGCGGCCTTGCTCCCAGGCCTGCAGGGTCTGGGCGAAGTACACATTGGTCGGCGCCTGATTGAGGATGCTCAGATGCAGCACCAGCACCAGCAGCAATAGCACGGCGCACATGCGGCGCGAGGCAGGCAATGCAATCACGGCCAGGCCCAGCCCGCCCCAGACACCCAGGCGCACCGGCAGATCTACCCACTCCCAGGCATGGGCCGGGCCCCAGCTCAACGCAGCCGACAGCGCCGTCACCCCCACCCCTGCCGCCACCAGAAGCAGCCCGGCCAACGCGCGGCGGCCCATATGGCGCACGGCGCAATAGGCCAGCAGGCAGGGAATCCACAGCCCCAGCATCACGCATAGCATCTCCGTGACCAGCGACAGCGGCGTCATGGCGAAGTCGCCCAGAGGCAGCCAGTCTTCGAACGGCGTGTTCAGCAGCCAGTCCTGCAAGGTGTCGTCGATGCGCTCCAGCACCTGACCCAGGCCAAACGGCACGGCCGCTGGAAACAGCAGCGCAAACGGCCACAGCGCCAGCAGCACCAGCACACCAGCACCGCCCTCGCCCAGCCACTGGTTGCGAAATGCACTCCAGCGCGAGAGAGCCCCCAGCTTCTCCAGCAGCGCAGCCAGCAGAGCGCCGATCAAGGTACCGCCGGCATTGAGCACCAGGTCCAGATTGGACGGCACGCGGCGCGGCAGATAGATCTGCAGAAACTCCATGCACAGCGACAGCAGCGTGCCGGCAAGAAAAGCCAGCGGCACGGCCAACCTGGGCTGACCCGAGCGCATCAGGGCCAGCGCCAGGAAAAAGCCCAGCGGCGCATAGCCGACGATATTGGTGTTGACGTCGAACCAGGTCCAGTACGGCGGCGGAATCCTGGCGAACAGGAATACGCTGGGATCGATGCCCTGGGCGCGCCAGCCGTCGAACGGGAACAGGCTGGCAAACACGATGAGCAGGCCATAGACCAGCGCCAGCGGCCAGGCCGAGGTATGGCGCATGGAAATCACCGGCACCGCGGAATCGGACACAGTCGCCTCCTACTCTCGGCACAAGACTCAAAAGGGCTTGACCACCACCAAAATCACGGCGGCGATCAGCAGCAGCACCGGCACTTCGTTATAGAAACGGAACCAGCGATGGCTTTTATGGCAGGTGTTGTCCGCCAGCTTGCGCAGCAGCACGGCACAGCTGTGGTGGTAGCCGATGACCAACACCACCACGGCCAGTTTGGCATGCAGCCAGCCACCCGCGAAGCCCCAGCCCAGCCACAGCCACAGACCCAGACCCAGCGCAGGCACGGCCAGCATGGAGGTGAAGCGCAGCAGCTTGCGCGCCATCAGCAGCAGGCGCTCGCGCTCTGCCACCGATCCCGGCGTGACCATGGCGATGTTGACAAAGATGCGCGGCAGGTAGAACAAACCAGCAAACCAGCTGGCAACAAAAACGATGTGGAAGGCTTTGACCCATAGCATGGAGCCAGTGTAAAGGCCTGTGCCGCATCACAGCTGCTGCACGCCGCGTCTTTACCCCGCAATGCGACAGCCGTCATGGAATAGTCACGCACCTGCAAGCCAAGCCATGGCGAATGGGGCACAATTTTCCCCATGCATTTGTCCAGCCCTACTCCTTTTCCCCAGAATCGTCCGCGCCGCCTGCGCCGCGATGCTTTCACCCGCAATCTGGTGCGCGAGAGCGTGCTGACGCCGCACGACTTCATCTACCCCGTATTCGTGCACGAAGGCCAGAACAAGCGCGAGGCCGTACCCTCCATGCCCGGCGTGGACCGCCTGAGCCTGGACCTGCTGCTGCCCGTGGCCGAGGAATGCGTGAAGCTGGAGATCCCCTATCTGGCGCTGTTCCCCGCCATCGAAGCCAGCCTCAAGACCCCCGACGGCAAGGAAGCCCTGAACCCCGACGGCCTGATCCCGCGCGTGGTGCGCGCGCTGAAGAAGGAATTTCCCCAGCTGGGCGTGATGACCGATGTGGCCCTGGACCCCTACACCAGCCACGGTCAGGACGGTATCCTGGACGAGAGCGGCTACATCATCAACGATGACACCGTGGAAGTGCTGGTCGGCCAGGCCCTGGCCCATGCCGAAGCCGGCGTGGACATGGTCGCCCCCAGCGACATGATGGACGGCCGCATCGGCGCCATCCGCGAGGCACTGGAGCTTCAAGGCCATATTCACACCCGCATCATGGCCTATAGCGCCAAGTACGCCAGCGCCTTTTACGGCCCCTTCCGTGATGCCGTGGGCACACGCAGCGCCCTGGGCAAGGCCGACAAGAATGTCTACCAGATGGACCCCGCCAACACCGACGAAGCCCTGCGCGAAGTGGCGCAGGACATCGCCGAAGGCGCGGATATGGTCATGGTCAAGCCCGGCATGCCGTATCTGGACGTGGTGCGCCGCGTCAAGGACGAGTTCAAGGTGCCAACCTTCGCCTACCAGGTGTCCGGTGAATACGCCATGCTCAAGGCCGCTGCCGCCAACGGCTGGCTCGATCACGACGCCGTGATGATGGAAGCCCTGCTGGCCTTCAAGCGCGCGGGCGCCGACGGCATCCTGACCTACTTTGCCATCGACGCCGCCAAGAAGCTGCGTGGCCTGTAACAAAATTGATAGCTGTCAGCGCAGGTCATGCTTGCGCCTGAGAGCATTTCAGGCATGATCTGACGGCCCGGGCAGCTTGCACGGGCCGTTTTTGCATCTGCTTTCTGCACTGACATCGAGACTGCCTATTCCCATGCGCGTGCTGCATATCTCTCCCCTCTATGCCCAGCCAGTTGACGGACTGCCCACGCAGGCGGCAACAACGGGGTTTTACTGGGTCTCCTGCACACGCTCGGAGCTGGAGGCTCAGTTGCCGGCCATTCAGACCATGCTGACCAGGCTGGGCGGCTCCGCCCTCGTGGACCTGCATGTCTCCGACCTGCTGAATCCGGCCATCCCTTCCAATTACGACTACACCTCGGTGTACGACGTGCTGGTGTTCCGGCGCCTGGCTAACGCTCATCTGCCTCCACTCAACGGCAACCACGCCTCGCCCGCGACAGCCGTGGCCACACCGGCTGGCCTGCCTGCCCTGGCTGCCGGCACCGGCAGTGCGGCATCCAGCGCCCCGCCGCCATCCCACAGCCCGGCCCACAGCGGCCAGCGCGAAGCGCCGGTGCTGCAACGCGTGGAAACCCAGCCCGTGGGCTTTGCGCTGTATGACCAGATACTGCTGTCCGTGCATCCCGACGGCTGCTTTGTGCTGGAGAACTTCTGGCAGCGCCTGATTTCCGGCCCCGCCAAGACCGACGGCCGCCAGGTCAGCGCCAAGATGCCCGTGGAGCCTGCCGACCTGATGCTGCGCATGGTCAACGGCATGGTGGACGGCTATCTGGACCTGCGCCGCACGCTGACGCGCCAGATCGACCACTGGCAGATGGCGCTGCTCAAGCCCAACAAGCGCTTCAGCAACTGGGCCAGCGTGCTCGATGTGCGCCTGGCGCTGCACCAGCTTGATGAAATCTGCGAAGACCAGCGCGCCGCCGTACAGGACTGGACCGAGGCACTGGAGGGCTGGCCGCCCGAGCACACACCCGCGCGCCAGCATGAGCGCGAACTGCTGCGCGTGCGCTCGCGCGACGTGCTCGAACATATAGAGCGCGTGACCCACCATATTCACCGCATGGAGCAAAGCGCCGAGACCGCAGTGCAAATGCACTTTTCGGCGCAGAGCAACCGCGCCAACGACATCATGCGCACGCTGACCACGGTGACGGCCATCTTTCTGCCTCTGAACCTGATTGCCGGCATCTTCGGCATGAACTTCGAATTCATCCCCTTCGTGCACAAAAAGGACGGCTTCATCTGGGCCCTTGTGGCCATGGTGATCATCACCGTGGTGCTGGTGGCCTATTTCTGGCGCCGCCGCTACCTGGAAAGCGAAGAAAAAGAATGACCCCCTGAGGTGCTTCCGCGCCTTCCCCGAAGAGGGACGACATCCTCGCTGCGCGGCGGCGCTTGCTTGATGTCTCTGATGGGGACCGCCCAGCGGCAACGGGCTTTAGATAAAAAAGCTGCTTGCGCTTATATATCCATCACAAGCAGCTATGGTTTTTATATCAACCCAGATGCTGAGCGAAGAAGGCCAGAGTGCGCTCAATGGCCTGCGCAGCAGCAGGCGCGTTGTAGGAGCCTCGCTGGTCGCAGTTGAAGCCATGGTCGGCTTCGTAGACATGGACTTCCACCTTGGGCTGAGCCTTCTTGAAGGCTTCGACGGACTCCAGCGAGATGTAGTGATCCTTGCTGCCGAAATGGGCCAGCACCGGGCACAGCGCCTGACGGCTGGCCTCCAGCTCTCCCGTCATGCCGCCGCCGTAGTAGCAGACTGCAGCCGAGACGCTAGCCAGATTGCAGGCCGAGCGCCAGGTCATGAGGCCGCCCCAGCAAAAGCCCACCACGCCAATCTTGCCACCGGGCACCAGCGTCGCAGCATGGGCCACGGCCGCTTCCACATCGCGCAGTGCACCGGGCTCGGGCAGGGCTTCCACTGCGGTCTTGAGCGCAAAGCCGGCCTTCATGTCTTCGTCGCTGTAACCCAGCTCCACATCGGGCTTGACGCGGGCAAACATGGCGGGTGCCACAGCCACATAACCCTGGGCTGCGTAGCGGTCTGCCACGGAGCGGATATGCGAGTTCACGCCGAAGATCTCCTGCAGCACCACGATGGCACCGCGTGCCGGCCCCTCAGGCATGGCCACATAAGCGGGGGTTTTTGCGCCATCCACGGCTGTCAGTTCAACAAAGCTGCCCATTGCGAAGCTCCTTAACATGGTTCAAAAGGGGAATCCGCGACGCGACCGCCAGCAATGCTGTAATGGCTGATGCCGCGTCGATGATTCGGCCATTTTTTCACAGGAGTGTTGATGCCAGCTATCTCAGCCCCACAAAAGGCCGACAGTCGCGATAAGCCCCCCATGCCCGGAGGCGAGCTGTAATGGATATCAAGCCGCTGATCACCCTGGTCGCCATCATCAACCCGCTGGCCATCGTCCCGTTCTTCATCCACTACACGGCCGGCTTCGACGCCGAGCAGCGTTGGCAGACGATTCGCACCGCCGCCTTTGCCGCCTTCTGCGTGATTGCGGTCTGCGCCCTGCTGGGGCTGCAGATTCTGCAGTTCTTCAATATCTCGCTGCAAAGCTTTCAGGTCGGCGGCGGCCTGCTGCTGCTGATCAGCGCGATGAACATGCTCAACGCCCGCCCCGCCGAAGACCGCCCCAACAATGCCACGCTGGCAGCCGGCGTCGAAAAGGCCGCCGAGGGCAACAGCATCGCCGTCGTGCCGCTGACCATTCCGCTGCTGACCGGGCCTGCTGCCATGTCCACCGTGGTGATCTATGCCGATCAGGCGCGCACCATCTGGCAGCATGTGGCACTGGTCGGCTATGGCGTGGTGGTGGCCGCCGCCATCATGGTCTGCTTTTCGCTGGCCCACCCGATTGCCCGCGTGCTGGGCAAGACCGGCATCAATGTGATGACCCGGCTCATGGGCCTGATTTTGGCCGCGCTGGCCATCGAGGTGATGGCGGGAGGCCTGATCAAGATCTTCCCCATCCTGGCCTCCCCGGCAATATATCCTTGACTCCCTGAGCGGTTACGCCGCTTCCCCCAAGGGGGGGACGGCAGCTTCGCTGCGCAGCGGCGCTTGCTCGCTGTCTCTCGCCTTAGCGCGCGTCAGTTTCAGGCAGTTACTACTTCCTTTTTTTCAGTTTCACCACAGGCACCACCACAGCCGGTGATCGGCTCAGCAGGCAAAGCCTCGGGCACCAGCACCGCGCCGGTCACCGGGTCAAAGCCCGCGCGGCGCATATGCAAGGCCAGCGCGGCATCCATGTTCTGCGCATGGTGACTGAACCAGGGGCCCAGCTCGGCCGCCATATGACGGATCGTGGCAAGATCGCCCTGACTGCCCTTGACCGCTCCCTCGCGCAGCACGGCCAGCACCACCTTGTGCTGCTGGCTGTGGCAGTTGCCCGTGGCAAATCCCGTGGTCTGCATCCAGCGGTCCTCCTGATCGAAGTGCTGCTGGGTGTGGGCAATCAGCTCGTCCCAGAGCGCGCACAGCTGCTCGTCGCCCGCAGCTTCCACCTGGGCCAGCAGGGTGACGAACTCTTCATGCACCTCGTCCATGACGGGAAAATCCAGGATGAGAGCGGCATTCCATTCGAGGCTGGCCATGGCAGTTCCTTGTGCGAGGTTGAGGAACTGGCAGCTTAAGAACAAGGCCTGGCCCGGCCATTGACCCACATCAGCAAAGCAGCTGCCCGCAAGTAACCAGGACTTGCCCGGAATCAACAAAGCCCTGACTAGCAGGGCTTTGGGAGCGGAAATGCCTGGGGCTGTTCGGGCTCTAGCGCCCGTAGCCCTGCAACCAGCGACTGAGCTGGGCAGCCGCCTCATCCACAGCACGCGCCATGGCCTGGGCACCGCCGGCAGCGTCGGCAGCAGCAGCTGGCACTTCGACCGTGAACACCTTCTGGCCCAGCAACTGATTGCCCGCACTCTCACCGGCACCAATCAGGCTGGCACTCAGGCGCAGCAGCGCACGGCTGCTGCTGGCACTGTCAAAGACCTGGCTGAACTCGTCCACCGTCACGCGCAGCTGCGCAATCGAGCGCTTGTCGGCCTGCAGGGGGCGGACATTGTCCTTGCCCGAGAGCACGGGGCGCTCCAGCCCCAGGCGCATGCGCAGGCGCTGCTCCACCATCTGGGCTGGAGGCAGGCTCCAGCGCGCGTTCTGGTAGGCACGCAGTTGCTGACTGTCGCTGTAGTTCAGGCGGTAGAACATGGCCGTCAAGCCTTCGGGCAGGCCCGGAGCCTGGACTTCAGCCAATACCAGCGGCGCCGGCGCCACGGAGGGTGCGGCTGCATTGGCGAGCGGCGCCGTGAGGTCGGTCATGCCCAGGTCATAGCGCACCGGCTGCGTGGGTGCCGTGGGCAGGCCCGAGCAGGCGGCAAGCGCCAGCACCAGGGAAGAAGCGCCCAGCAATCGCCGTGCTCCGCGGCCGGTGAGTGAAATCTTTGTGTCTGCCATATTGATTCCTTTGGGACTTAGGCCAGCCGGAATGGGCAGCAGGCATTTCCATCGAGAAACAGCCTGCCTGGTCCGAATTTGCGCAAGTCGTGTCCTTGTTGCGGCTTCACTTGGCCGGAGCCACAAAACCGGGCTCGCCGGGGCCTGGCAGGCCCAGGCCCTGACCGTAGATGACCGACTGCGGGTTGTCATTGAAGCGGCCTGCCGCCGCGCCCATGGTGCGCGCGGCACGCGAGACATCGTCCGCCGCACCGTTCATGCGCGGCAAGGTGCTGCGCCCCAGCGACTCGGCCGCCTGCGACAGGGCCTGCGTGCCCTCGGCAATCTGCTGCAGCGGGCCGTCGGGCGCATTCACCTTGCGCACGGTCTGCTGCAAATCGGTTGCCACGCCCGTGGCGGCATTGCCGGCCTTGGTCAGGGACTGCAGGGTCTGGTGCGCATCCGTCGTGAGCTGAGGAAAGTCCTTGGCCGTCTTGTTCATGGTCTCGGCCAGATCCTTGATCCCTCCGGATGCGGCCGCGATATTGTCCAGCGCCGCGCTCACGCGCTTTTGGTTGTCCTCACCCAGCATGGCATTGAGGCGGCGTGAAATTTCGTCAACCCGCTCCAGCAGCACCGGCCCCTGGTCGGCCAGCATGTTCAGCGGCGAGGACTTCATGGGCAGGCGCGGCAGGCCGCTGGGCCCAGGCTTGAGCGGCTGCGAAGCCTTGCTGTCATCGTCGAGCTGGATATGGGCCAGCCCCGTCACCCCCTGATAGCCAAGCTGGGCGTAGGTGGCCGGCGTGACCGGCGTATCCTCGCCCACGGCAATGCGAATCAGCACATTGCCGGGAATCTGCGGGTCAAAGCCGATACGCACCACCTTGCCCACGGGCACGCCCTTGTAGCGCACCGTGGCCTGGGGCTGCAGACCGCTGACACCATCCTTGGTGGACATTTCGTAGAGCTGGTATTCGCGGTTGTCGCGCGTCAGCCAGACGGCCAGCCCTGCCAGCAGGGCCGCAACCACCAGCACGAAGATGCCGGCAGCCATGGCATGGGACTTGTTTTCCATCAGCTTTCCTCTGCGGCCGCGCCGCCTTGCACCGGGGCCATGGCACGGCGGCCACGCTCTCCCTGGAAGAAATGTTCGATAAACGGGTGCTTGATCCGGGCCACGTCGCGCGGGGCTCCGGTGAACAGCACTTTTTTCTCGGCCAGCACGGCCACTCGTGTGGACAGTGCAAACAGCGTATCCAGATCGTGGGTGACCATGATCACGGTCAGGCCCAGCTCTGCATGGATATCGCGCAGCAGCTCGCAGAACTCGTCCGAGCCCTTGGGGTCCAGTCCTGCTGTGGGTTCGTCGAGCAGCAGCAGCGGCGGATCCATCATCAGCGCACGTGCCAGCGCCACACGCTTGATCATGCCTCCCGACAGGTCTGCCGGCATGCGCGAGGCATGCTCTGGCTTGAGGCCCACCATCTGCAGCTTGACCATGGCCGCATCGCGCACCACGGCATCGGGCAAGGTTCCCTGCTCACGCAGCGCAAATGCGATGTTGTCCAGCACGTTGAAGGCCGAATACAGCGCCCCCTGCTGGAACAGCATGCCCACCTGACTCGCCGCCAGCTCGCCGCTGATGACCTCGCGCGAGGGCCGTCCGTCCACGGTCACCGTGCCGCGCGATGGCGAGAGCAGCCCCAGGATCTGGCGCAGCAGCACCGTCTTGCCCGTGCCGGAGCCGCCAACCAGGGCCAGAATCTCGCCCGGGTAGACATCGAAGTTCAAGTCCTGGTGCACGGCAAAGCGCGATGCGCCTTCGCCAAATTCGGTCCACAGGTCCACCGCCTGCACCAGCGGCTTCACATCCTGCGGCGGCGCGTAGTCGCCCACGGCCCCCTCGATACGGCGGTTGCGCATCACCTCTGTCATTTGCGTGCCCCCCGCCGCGCGAGGCTGGCGCGACCCAAGCCAGAGACGCCGAGCAAGGGCCGCCCCTCAGCGAAGATGTCGCCCCCTTTGGGGGAAGCGGCGAAGCCGCACAGGGGGTAGTTCATCCTAAAAGCCCACGTTTCTGAAGAGGATGGCAAAGATGGCATCCACGATGATGACCATGGTGATGGATGACACCACCGCCGCCGTGGTGCCGCGCCCCAGGCTCTGGGTATTGGGCTCTACCTTCAGGCCCCAATGGCAGCCGATCAGGGCAATCAGCACGCCAAACACCACGGACTTGCCCATGGCCAGCACCAGATTGCCGATCTTTACGGCCGCAGGCAGACTTTGAATGAAGTAAGACGGCGTGATGTCCATGGTCAGGTCCGCCGCGACCATGCCGCCCGCCAGTGCCGCAAGAATGGTCCACAACGCCACCAGCGGCATGGACACGGCCAGCGCGAGCGCACGCGGCAGCACCAGCCGGTAGCCCTGGGAGATGCCCATGACCTGCATGGCGTCGAGCTCTTCGGTCACGCGCATCACACCGATCTGCGCCGTAATGGCCGAGCCGCTGCGCCCTGCCACCAGAATCGCCGCCAGCAGCGGTCCCAGCTCGCGGATCAGCGAGATGCCAAGAATGTTGACGATAAAGGACTCGGCCCCGAACTGGCGCAGCTGCAGCGCCATCAGATAGGCCAGCACCACGCCGATCAGAAAGCCCACCAGGGCCGTGATCGGCAAGGCTGTCGCCCCCGTCGCATAGAGGTGGCCTGAAATATCGCGCCAGGGGCCACGAAAAGGATTGCGCAGCAATCGCAGGCAGTCCAGCAGCAACTGACCGACCAGTTGAATCAAGTTGGAAAAGTGCCCGCAGGCGTCGATCACCATCTGCCCCAGTCGATTGACCTCGCACATCCAGCCCGAGGGCTCGGGCTTGGGCTCTGGTACTTCGCTGAATCTGGCCACTCGCTCCAGCATGGAGCGCTGGGTCTTGGTCGTCAGCAAGTGGGCTGGCCAGGCCTTGCCCCATTGCTCCCACAGCAGCTGCGCACCGATATGGTCGAACCAGACCATCTGCTGCAGATCCCAGGCCGCGCCCTTGGGAACCGCTCTGATCTGCGGTGCCAGCTGACGCCAGATATGGCGGTCGCCCAGCTCGGCAGCACTCCAGCGGCCCACAGGCACAGCCCATTGCTGACCTTCGCGGGACTGCAGCGGGCATTGAGGTAGTTGGTCTGAGCTGGGCAAAGAAAAGCTTCCTAGGACATGAGGGAGACGGGCTGGCCGCAGGGGCCAGCATAACGCGCCAAGCGAGGAACATGCCAACCGCAGCACGTAGGCCGCTGCCGCATGCCACGCAATGATAGCGTTGCAATTTTTATCAAAAACTCGCGAAAGTCAAAACCAGTACTACGCCGACAGCTTCCAAAACAGGAGTATGCGAGCGCTTTCCCTATCGACACTGGCAAGGTCATCGCACCTAATGAACCGGACTTTCTGCCCATGACTGCCTGACGCTCTGGCCTCTGCGCCAAGCTGTACCGGCCTTTTGATCTGCCCATGAGTGATACCCAGTTCGACTACATCGTCATCGGCGGCGGTACAGCAGGTTCGCTGCTGTGCAACCGTCTCACCCGCAACAAGAATCACCGGGTTCTGCTGATCGAAGCAGGCGGCAAGGATGACTACCACTGGATCCATATCCCTGTGGGCTATCTCTATTGCATAGGCAACCCGCGCACCGACTGGCTCTACCAGACCGAACCTGACCCCGGACTCAACGGCCGCAGCCTGCGCTATCCGCGCGGCAAGACACTGGGTGGCTGCTCCAGCATCAACGGCATGATCTATATGCGCGGCCAGTCCCGCGACTACGAGCAATGGGCCAATCTGACCGGCGACGACACCTGGCGCTGGGAGCAGGTCCTGCCGGCCTTCAGGCAGCACGAGGATCACTGGCGTCTGGACCCCGGAGGCAATGCCGGCGAAGAGTTCAAACGCCTGCACGGCAGCAAGAGCACGGGCGGCAGCGGCGAGTGGCGCGTGGAGAAGCAGCGTCTGCGCTGGGACATACTCGACGCCTTTGCCCAGGCGGCGCAGCAGGCCGGCATCCCGGCCACCGACGACTTCAACCGTGGCTGCAACGAGGGCGTGGGCTACTTCGAGGTCAACCAGAAATCGGGCCTGCGCTGGAACACGGCCAAGGCCTTTCTGCGTCCCACCTGCTATGGCCGCCCCAATTTCGAGATGTGGACCCGGGCCCAGGTACGCAGGCTGATTCTGGAAGATCTGCCAGACGGCAGCCAGCGCTGCACCGGCGCCGAAGTCTGGACCGGAGACGAGATGGTGACCGTGCAGGCCGGGCGCGAAGTGCTGCTCTGCGCGGGTGCGGTCAACTCGCCGCATATCCTGCAACTGTCGGGCATCGGCCCCGGCGAATTGCTGCAGCGCCATGGCGTGGCCGTTCGCCGCGATCTGCCCGGCGTGGGCGCCAATCTGCAGGACCACCTGCAAATCCGCTCGGTCTACAAGGTGCACAACGCCAAGACGCTCAACACCATGGCCGGCAGTCTCTGGGGCAAGGCGGCCATAGCCCTTGAATACGCACTCAAGCGCAGCGGCCCCATGAGCATGGCACCCTCGCAACTAGGGGCCTTTACACGCAGCAATCCGGCGCTGGCCCACCCCAATCTGGAATATCACGTGCAACCGCTGTCGCTGGATGCCTTTGGCGAGCCGCTGCACGACTTTGCCGCCTTCACCGCCAGCGTCTGCAACCTCAACCCCAGCAGCCGCGGCACGGTGCAGTTGCAGGGCGCCGACTTCCGCCAGGCTCCGGCCATCGCGCCCAACTACCTCTGCACGGCCGAAGACCGGCAGGTGGCAGCAGACAGCCTGCGTGTCACGCGGCGCATCGTCAGCCAGCCGGCGCTTGCGCCCTTCCAGCCCGAAGAGTTCAAGCCCGGTGTTCAATACCAGAGCGACGAGGAGCTGGCGCGTCTGGCCGGCGATATCGCCACCACCATCTTCCACCCCGTGGGCACGACCAAGATGGGGCGCGCCGACGACCCGATGGCGGTCCTGGACAGCCGCTTCAAGGTGCGAGGCGTGCAGGGCCTGCGCGTGGTCGATGCCGGCGCCATGCCCACCATCACCAGCGGCAATACCAACAGCCCGACGCTGATGATGGCCGAAAAGGCGGCGCAGTGGATTCGTGATGCGACCTGAAAAACGGCCTCTCGAAAATCCGAGCGATTCACTGTGACAAGCCCGTCAGCGCCTGAAATTCGCTCTGGAGCGCAAAGCCTGTCCGAGCGGAAGAATCCCGCGCGACGTCATGCTCCATGAATCAAAGTCTTCAGAGATCTTTTGCTTATAAGCATATGACGCTATTGTTTTTGAAATATCGCAAAACTCATAAGGATGTCACGAAACTTTCTGATTCATTTGTCAGACGTTTTTGATATAACCCAAGGGAATTCCCCAATGCACCACACAGGTGCAGCCCTTACATTCTCGTCACTCTCGCTGCTCCACGAAGCAGCATGGAGGGCCGAGGAGACAACTCGACACAACCAGACCAATACATATAAAAGCATCAAAGATGCGTTCAAAAGCGCCCCTCAGTGGGCGCTTTTTTTATGCCTGCGCACAAGCTTGAGGCGGCGGTGCGACAATGCCGGCGCCATCTTCGGGCCTTCACGCCCGCTCTCCCCTGGCTTCTTCATCCCGCCTCCGGCAGCGCCGCCCCAGCGGCAGCGGGCGCTGCTCACGGCATGCACCAATTGCAGGCATTTGCTCCATGGAATGGATTCTTGTTTCTCTCGCCTCGGCCCTGGCCGGGTTTGTTGACGCCATCGTGGGAGGCGGCGGACTGATTCTGGTGCCGGCCATGTTTGCGGCCTTCCCCACCACCACGCCCGCCACGCTGTTTGGCACCAACAAGAGCGCCGCCGTCTGGGGCACGGCCATTTCCGCCTGGCAGTACAGCAAGCGCGTCCATATCACCTGGGCCACGCTGCTGCCCGCCATCGGCACGACGCTGGTGGGAGCTTTTCTCGGGGCCTGGGCCGTCACGTTGATTTCGCCCGATTTTCTGCGCAAGCTGCTGCCCTTCATCCTGCTTGGTGTGCTGGGCTACACCCTGGCCAAAAAAGAGCTGGGCCGCGACCACGAACCGCGCCTGGCAGGCCGCACCGAGATGTTGACCGCCAGCGCCATCGGCCTGCTGATCGGTTTCTACGACGGCTTCTTCGGCCCGGGCACGGGCAGCTTCTTCGTGTTCCTGTTCGTGCGCCTGCTGGGCTATGACTTCCTCAACGCCTCGGCCAGCGCCAAGCTGCTGAATCTGGCCTCCAACGCCGCAGCACTGCTGCTGTTCACGCTCAAGGGCCATGTCTGGTGGCACTTTGCCATCCCGCTGGCCGTGGCCAACGTACTGGGCAGCATGCTGGGCACCTGGATGGCCTTGCGCCACGGAACCGGCTTTGTACGCACGATTTTCATCGGCGTGGTCAGCCTGCTGATTCTGAAGACGGGCTACGACGCTTTTCTGCGTTAAGCCTTTACACAGAAAGCGTTAACAGCCATCAATTTATCAAGGTGCTGTTTCGTCGTCGGACAGCACCGAGATATCTTCCACACGGCGCGGCGTGCCGATCGGTGCGCCCGCCTTGCCCTGGCGCACGGCAGCGATATCAGCCTCGCTGGGATAGTTGCCCACCAGCCAGTAGTCCAGGATGCGGCGTGCGATGGGTGCGGCAGCCGCTGCACCGAAGCCGGCATTCTCCACAATCACGGCCACGGCAATCCTGGGCGCTTCGGCCGGGCCGTAGGCGATATAGAGCGAATGGTCGCGCTGGTACTCAGCCAGACGCGCAGCGTTGTACTTTTCCTTCTGGCCAACGCTCACTGCCTGGGCCGTGCCGGTCTTGCCACCCGACAGATAGCTGGCACTACCGAATACGCCACGCCCCGTGCCGCCGGTCACCACCCCCACCATGCCACGCTTGACCGCATCGACATTGCTCTGCTTGTAGCCCAGGTTGACGGGTGCCGGCTGAACAATGGCCGTGCGCGTACCGGTGACGGAGTCGATCAGCTCCTTGCCCACATGGGGCGTGAAGCTCATGCCGTTGTTGACCAGCGTGGCCAGCGCATGCGAGAGCTGGAGGATGGTGAAGTTGTTGTAGCCCTGGCCGATACCCAGAGAAATCGTCTCGCCCGCGAACCATTGCTGCTGCGCGGCGCGCTTGTAGGTCTTGCGCTTCCACTCCTTGCTGGGCAGCACGCCGCGCACCTCGCCGGGCAGATCGATGCCGGTGATCTGGCCAAAGCCCAGCGGCTTCATGAAGTCGTGGATCGCATCCACGCCCATCTCGTTGGCCAGGGTGTAGAAATAGACATTGCTGGAATGCTGGATGGCGCGCGCCAGGTCCACCGGGCCCAGCGCATGGCCGGAGCGGAAGGTGTGGCCGCCAAAAGTCCAGGAGCCGCCGTCCTGGATCACCGTGCCCGGCGTGCGCTTGCCGGTCTCTATGCCTGCCAGGCCCATGAAGGGCTTGTAGGTGGAGCCTACCGGGTAGGTGCCGCGCATGGAGCGGTTGAGCAAGGGGCGATCCAGCGATTCGTTGAGTGCCTTCCAGCTCTCCTGGTCGATGCCGTCGACAAACAGATTCGGGTCGTAGGTCGGCTTGCTGACCATGGCCAGCACCTCGCCGTTGCGCGGGTCCATGGCGATGGCCACGCCACGGCGATTGCCGTAGAGGTCTTCCACCATCTTCTGCAGCTTGATATCCACCGACAGCTGCAGGCTGTGACCCGGCGTGGCGGGGCGGCTGCCCAGGCGGCGCACGGCATGACCGCCAGCCGAGGTTTCCATTTCCTCCCAGCCGGTCTGGCCGTGCAGCTGCAGCTCATAGCTCTTTTCGGCACCCAGCTTGCCCATGACCTCGGTGCCGCGGTAGTTGGCGGCATCATCGGACTCGTCGATCTCTTCTTTTTCCCTTTGATTGATACGACCGATGTATCCGATCAGATGGCTGCCGGTTTCCTTGAGCGGGTAGGTGCGGAACAGGCGGGCCTTGATGTCCACGCCCGGAAAGCGATAACGCTGAGCAGCGAACTTGGCGACTTCCTCATCCGTCAGGCGCGAGCGGATCGGAATCGACTCAAAGCTCTTGGAGTCATCCATGAGCCGCTTGAACTTGCGACGGTCGCGCGGCGTGATCTCTATGACCTCGGACAGCCCCTCGATGGTCTCGTCCAGATCCTCGACCTTCGAGCGTGTGATCTCCAGCGTATAGGCCGAGTAATTGGTCGCCAGCACCACGCCGTTGCGATCCAGGATCTGGCCCCGGTTGGGCACGATGGGTACCACCGCCGTGCGATTGCTCTCGGCCCGCTCGGCAAATTCCTCATGGCGCTCGACCTGCAGCACCAGCAGACGCCAGACCAGCAGACAGAACGCCAGAAATACCACGCAGCCCATGACGACTGCCCGCATCCGGAAGCGCTGCAGCTCGACTTCGGTGTTGCGAATCTCCATCATGCGCAGGCTCCCCGCACGCCAAGCCAGTGACTGCAAGCAAGGGCCGCCCCGCAGCGAGGCAGTCGTTCCCCCCCGCGAAGCGAGAGGGGGAAAGGCGCGCAGCGACTCAAGGGGGCTTTCATCTACAGAGGCCGGTTTTCATCGCTGTCCGGCGCACGGCGCTGCGGCGCCAGCAGCAAAGCGCTGACCACAGGCCACAGCAAGGTCTCGATCACTGGCGCTATCAGAAACTCCAGTCCTGGGAAGATACCCCCTGTCGCGACACGCAGCAGTACCTGAATGCCGTGCGCCGCAGCAAACACCGGCAGCAGGTGCAGGGCCTGCACGGGGCTCGAGAACCAGAGCAGACGACGACTCATCCAGCCCGTCACGAAGACCAGCAAGGTGTAGGCGAGCGCATGCTGGCCCAGCAGCGAGGCTCGGTCCACATCCATGATCAGGCCCAGCGCAAAGGCAATGCCCAGACCCACGCGCTGCGGCTGGTTCAGGCTCCAGAAGGCCAGCAGCAACATGAGCATGTCCGGCAGCCAGACGATGCGGCCCAGCGGCAGCATATTGATGGCCAGTCCGATCACCAGGGTGACGACGATGAACAGAGGGTTGACCGGCAGCAACAGCTGCTGGCCGCGCGGCATGATCATGCGGGGTCCTTCGCGGGCTTGGCACCCGCCTTCTCAGCGGCGGCCTTCTCCTTTTCGGCAGCGGCGGCTTCCTTCTTGCCGCGCGCCTTGGCTGCGCGGTCGGCCTTCTCGGCATCGGCCTTGGCCTGCATATTGGCGGCTTCGGGATGTTCGGTGCGGCCCTGAGGCTTGAGCACCATCACATGACGCACGCCCTGCACGCGGCCCACGGGCTCGCAGTAGATGCGGGTGAAGGCAGAGTCGGCACGGCGGTCCACCGTCACCACCTTGGCCACGGGCAAACCCAAGGGATACAGCCCGTCAATACCGCTGGTAGTGAGCAAATCGCCCACCTGCACATCGGCATTGCTGGGCATGAAGCGCAACTCCAGCCCGCCGGCGCGGGTCGAAGACGCATCGCCATAGGCAACGCTGCGCGCGCCAGTGCGCGGGTTGAAAACGGGAATGGCCTGATCGCGATCGATGAGCAGCGTGACCTCGGCACGCGTCGGATAGACGCGCGTGACCTGGCCTATCACGCCTTTTTCATCCAGTACGGGAGAGCCCGGCTCGACCCCGTCGGCCTGCCCCTTGTCGATCACCACGCGGCGCGTATAGGGGTCGGGACTGTCATAGACCACCTCGGCCACCTGGCCCGGCGTCAACGAGCGCTCACGCAACTCCAGCATGGAGCGCAGATGCTCGTTCTCCTTGA
The DNA here is from genome assembly GCF_000241525.1 of Comamonas testosteroni ATCC 11996. GTDB lineage: Bacteria > Pseudomonadota > Gammaproteobacteria > Burkholderiales > Burkholderiaceae_C > Comamonas > Comamonas testosteroni. The sequence continues at coordinate 32,632 of NZ_AHIL01000016.1, read as the reverse complement.
TCAACTCGTCGGCCAGTTCGGCACGCTGAGCCATGACGACCAGCTCCTTGCGTGCAGCATCCTCGCGGGCCACGGCCTGCTGCTGCACTTCGGCATAGCGGCTGGCGTTCTGATAGGCCAGCACCGGCTGGGCCACCACCCATTGCACGGGCGACAGCGCCACCGACAAGGCGGAGCGCACGGGAGTAGTGATCTTGAAACGCGCGTCGGCTACCATCAAAAACAGCGCCAAGGCGCTGTAGAGGGCAAGCTGGGAAGTGCGCGAGGCCTGTTGCTTGAACAGTGATGGAGCGCGGTGGTCCAGGGTGTCCAGGCTCATGTGCGCTCCCTGGGCATAGCCGTATGCGTACGGCCTTCCCAACCAGAAGGAATGCAAAAAGAGAGCGCGGTATGCAGGCGTATCACGGACTCAGGCCCTGTTCATGGAAGTGGCTGCGGTACGCGCACTATGCCGCGTGCCGCAAAACACCACATTGCACAGCGATTAATCGCTGGTGAAGATGCTGCCCTGGCGATCCATGGTCTCCAGCGCCATGCCGCAGCCGCGCACCACGCAGGTCAGCGGCTCTTCGGCCACCAGCACGGGCAGACCGGTTTCTTCGGCCAGCAGACGATCCAGATCGCGCAGCAGCGCGCCGCCGCCGGTCAGCATCATGCCGCGTTCGGCAATGTCGGCACCCAGCTCGGGAGGCGTCTGCTCCAGCGCGTTCTTCACGGCGGAAACGATCTGGTTGAGCGGATCGGTCAGCGCTTCCAGCACTTCGTTGGAAGAGATGGTGAAGCTGCGCGGCACGCCTTCTGACAGGTTGCGACCCTTGACTTCCAGTTCCTTGACTTCGGAGCCGGGGAAAGCCGAGCCGATCTGCTTCTTGATCAGTTCTGCCGTGGGCTCGCCGATAAGCATGCCGTAGTTGCGGCGGATGTAGCTGATGATGGACTCGTCGAACTTGTCGCCGCCCACGCGCACGGAACCCTTGTAGACCATGCCGCCCAGCGAGATCACGCCCACTTCGGTCGTGCCGCCGCCGATGTCCACCACCATGGAGCCCGAGGCTTCGGACACGGGCAGGCCCGCGCCGATACCGGCTGCCATGGGTTCTTCGATCAGGTACACCGCTGTGGCGCCCGCAGCTTCGGCGGCGTCCTTGATGGCGCGGCGCTCGACCTGGGTGGAGCCGCAGGGCACACAGATGATGATGCGGGGGCTGGGCGTCAGCACCGAGCGTGGATGCACCATCTTGATGAACTGCTTGATCATCTGCTCGGTGATCACGAAGTCGGCGATCACGCCGTCCTTCATGGGACGGATGGCCTCGATATTGCCGGGCACCTTGCCCAGCATGGCCTTGGCTTCGCGGCCGACAGCCTGGATCACCTTCTTGCCGTGGGGGCCGCCTTCGTGACGGATCGCAACCACCGAAGGTTCGTCCAGAACAATGCCCTTGTCTCGGGCGAAAATCAGGGTGTTAGCTGTGCCAAGGTCAATGGCAAGGTCGGTGGAGAAGTACCGACGGAAAGCTCCGAACATTCAGGGTCCTCTCAGGCACGGCTTGCGCATCGGCTAGCCGTCGCCGGGATGTAAGGTAATGGAGTCTGGGTGGTGGGCATTTTTTGCACAATGACCAGCCGAACGGAGGTATTGCGGCAAAGCCGAGATAATACCGTATCCCCTGTGAATAACTTCTACTGTCAGGGTTAGAAACACTGCTTTACACGCGGCGGCCCTGTTAAATAATTTCTATGGCATTGAACGATCAAGACATTGCGCGCATCGCCAACTTGGCCCGCCTTGAGCTGTCGCAAGACGAAAGTGAGCGCATGCTCGCGCAACTAAACAACTTTTTCGGCATCGTCGAAAAAATGCAGGCTGTGGATACTTCAGGCGTCAGCCCTCTGTCACATCCGGTGGCAGCCATCCAGGACGTCGCCTTACGGCTACGTGACGATTTGGTAAGTGAGGGCAATAACCGCGACGCCAACATGCAGAACGCCCCTGCAGCCGAAAAGGGTTACTTCCTCGTGCCCAAGGTCATCGAATAAACGCGCGGGACACACAAGAACATGAGCCAAACCGAACTCCACCAATTGAGCGTGGCCGAGCTGGCCGCGCAACTGCGCGCCAAGCAGGTCTCTGCCACCGAAGCCGCCCAGCATTTCCTGGCCCGCGCCAAGCAGCACCAGAACCTGGGCGCTTTTGTCGCCATCAATGAAGACGCCACCCTGGCCCAGGCCAAGGCGGCAGACGCCCTGATTGCCGAAGGCAAGGGCGGCAAGCTGGCCGGCGTGCCCATCGCGCACAAGGACATCTTCGTCACCAAGGACTTCCCCACTACCGCCGCCAGCAAGATGCTGGAGGGCTACCAATCGCCGTTTGACGCCACCGTGGTGAAGAAGCTGGCCGATGCTGGCGTGGTCACCCTGGGCAAGCTCAACTGCGACGAATTCGCCATGGGCGGCGCCAACGAGAACTCGGCCGTGGCCCCCGTGGGCTTCGACAGCGCCCAGCCCGTGCGCAACCCCTGGAACACCGAGCGCGTGCCCGGCGGCTCGTCCGGCGGCTCGGCCGCAGCCGTGGCCGCGCGTCTGGCCCCGGCCGTGACCGGCACCGACACCGGCGGCTCGATCCGCCAGCCCGCCTCGTTCTGCGGCATCACCGGCATCAAGCCCACCTACGGCCGCGCCAGCCGCTACGGCATGATCGCCTTTGCCTCCAGCCTCGACCAGGCCGGCCCCATGGGCCGCAGCGCCGAAGATTGCGCGCTGCTGCTGAGCGAGATGTGCGGCCCCGATCTGGACCGCGACTCCACCAGCCTGGACTACCCGGCCGAGGACTTCACTGCCCGCCTGGGTGACTCGATCGAAGGCCTGCGCATCGGCGTGCCCGCCGAGTTCTTTGGTGAAGGCCTGTCCGACGATGTCCGCACAGCCGTGGACGCCGCGCTCAAGGAATACGAAAAGCTGGGCGCCAAGCTGGTGCCCGTGAGCCTGCCGCGCACCGAACTGTCCGTGCCCGTGTACTACATCCTGGCTCCGGCCGAGGCTTCGTCCAATCTGTCGCGCTTTGACGGCGTGAAGTTCGGCCATCGCGCCGCCAGGTACGAAGACCTCAACGACATGTACAAGAAGACCCGCGCCGAAGGCTTTGGCGACGAGGTCAAGCGACGCATCATGATCGGCGCCTATGTGCTGTCCGAAGGCTACTATGACGCCTACTATCTGCAGGCGCAGAAGATCCGCCGCATGATTGCCGACGACTTCCAGGCCGCCTTCAAGGACTGCGACGTGATCGCCGGTGCGGCAGCGCCCACCACGGCCTGGGCCATTGGCGGCAAGGCCGACCCCGTGAGCAACTATCTGGCCGACATCTTCACCCTGCCCGCATCGCTGGCCGGCCTGCCCGGCCTGTCCCTGCCCGCAGGCTTTGGCGACGGCGGCATGCCCGTGGGCCTGCAGCTGATCGGCAACTACTTCAGCGAAGCCAAGCTGCTGAATGCGGCCCACCGCTTCCAGCAAGCGACAGACTTCCACCTGAAGAGCCCTGTTGGCATTTAAAAATTAATAGCTTCTTGCGCTTGTACTGACTTATTTTCAGCATGAAAACAACCTGAAACCTAATCAAAACATGCGCAAGCCGCTTCTCTTTTAGCAGTTAGGACACACAGAGCAATGACTGTGAAACTGATCAATGGCTACGAAGTCGTCATCGGCTTCGAAACCCACACCCAGCTGGCGACCAACAGCAAGATCTTCAGCCGTGCCAGCACCGCCTTCGGCGCCGAGCCCAACACCCAGGCCAGCGCCGTGGACCTGGCACTGCCCGGCACGCTGCCGGTGATGAACAAAAAGGCCGTGGAATGCGCAATCAAGCTCGGCCTGTCGCTGGGCTCGACGATTGCGCCGCGTTCCATCTTCGCGCGCAAGAACTACTTCTACCCTGATCTGCCCAAGGGCTACCAGATCTCCCAGTTCGAGATCCCCGTGGTGCAAGGCGGTGAAGTCAGCTTCTATCTGGAAGAAGGCAAGAACAACGTCCTCAAGACCGTGCGCCTGGTGCGCGCCCACCTTGAGGAAGACGCAGGCAAGTCGGTGCACGACGAGTTCATCGGCCAGTCCGGCATCGATTTGAACCGCGCCGGCACGCCGCTGCTGGAAATCGTGACCGAGCCCGATATCCGCAGCACCGCCGAAGCCGTGGCCTATGCCAAGGAGCTGCACAAGATCGTTACCTGGATCGGCATCTGTGACGGCAACATGCAGGAAGGCTCGTTCCGCTGCGACGCCAACGTGTCCGTGCGCAAGCCAGGCCAGCCGCTGGGCACCCGCCGCGAGATCAAGAACCTGAACTCGTTCAGGAACATGCAGATCGCCATCGACTACGAAATCCTCTGGCAGATCGAGCAGATCGAGGACGGCCACAAGATCCAGCAGGCCACCGTGCTGTTCAACCCCGACACGGGCGAGACCCGCGCCATGCGCACCAAGGAAGATGCGGCCGACTACCGCTACTTCCCCGACCCCGACCTGCCTCCGCTGGTCGTGGCGCCCGAGTGGGTTGAGCAGGTCAAGGCCGAGATGCCCGAGCTGCCCCGCGCCATGGCCGCGCGCTTTGTCGAGCAATACGGCCTGCCCGAGTACGACGCCACCACGCTGACGCAAAGCCAGGCCATGGCCGCCTACTTTGAAGCCGCCGCCAAGGCCTGCGGCCAGGCCAAGCTGGCGTCCAACTGGGTCATGGGCGAGATCTCGCGCCGCCTGAACATGGAAGAGATCGGCATGGACCAGGTCAAGGTCAGCGCCGAGCAGTTGGGCACCCTGATCGCCCGCATCCACGGCAATGTCATCAGCAACAACTCGGCCAAGCAGGTGTTTGAAGCCCTGTGGACCGGCGAAGGCAGTGATGTGGATGCCGTGATCGACACCAAGGACCTCAAGCAGTCCAACGACACCGGCGCGCTGGAAGCCATCATCGACGAGGTAATCGCCGCCAATCCCGCCAACGTCGAGCAATACCGCGCCGGCAAGGACAAGGCCTTCAACGCCCTGGTCGGTCAGGTCATGAAGGCGTCCAAGGGCAAGGCCAACCCCGGCCAGGTCAACGAGCTGCTCAAGGCCAAGCTGGCCTAACTCTGTTACACGCACGTCCCCAAAGACGTGCTTGTGTCCCCAGATAATGTGGACACGCTCTAAGGGCCGCAGGCAGCATATGCCTGCGGCCTTGTTATTTGCCGCTTCCCACGCCCTGCGCCGCCTGCTCAGGAAAGTTTTTGTGATCTTCTCGAACGCCTCCCTCATCGAATCCGAAAAAGAGCGCAACCTCTGCACCAAGTTCTTTGCCGGCTACTTTTTCAACGAATTCACGGCCGGCTATGCCAAGCGCATCGTTTATTTCAACCGCTACATCCAGGAAGTCACCGGCCGCGAAGACCTGGGCATTCAGAACCCCCATATCTCGTTTGACACCCACGCCTACCTGTGCCACGAGCGCCTGCGCAGCAAGCTGGCCGATGTGCTCATCTCCGACCCGGCACGCCAGGTCTTTCTGTTCATCGAGACCAAATACCTGAGCAACTGGACTTACGCCGCCGATGTGGCCAAAGGGCTGGAGCGCCTGGACAAGGTGTTCGACGCTGACAAGAAACCGCATCTGGCGGACGCCCGCCAGCATTACTTTGTGCTGACCTCGCGCCGCAAGGAAGAAGCCGCGGGCCGCCCGGTGCAGCACTACGCCCCGGTGAATGGACCTATCTATGTTCCCACCCCTGCGCGCGCCGCAGAAATGAGCGAGGGCGACACGGCTGAGTCCGCGAAGCCTTCTTTCACCAGCCTGCTGTATTGGGAAGACCTGGCCCAGATGTGCGACCGCTCGGAAGTGCGCCAGTACATGGAGGCGCGGTTGAAGCTGTGCGTGAGCAGTTCGCGGAATCAGCATAAGGCGGGGTATTTTTTGCCGGGGGCGTGATAGCTAGGTGTCTGGTCCCCTCGCAGGCGCAGCCGAAGGAACGGGGGCAGTAGGGGCGGGCTCTTTGCCTACTTTCTGGTGATCCGGCATACCGGCAGTAGAAGTAGGCCCGCCCACTGTCCACTAATCAGGCATGTCGCTAAAACAGAGGCTTCAAGCCAAATCGGTCTCTGGCTCCATCGCATCAGCGTAAGCCGCTATCAAAAAAGCGCTTTTTTTGTCGTACACGACAGAGGCCGGGCCGGCCGCGCCGGGTCTCGCCCCGGCAGGCGAGTTACCTTTCTTGCTCGCACAAGAAAGGTAACCCAAAGAATGCGCCCCGACTGTCCGCGTCCCTTCGCTGCGCTGCGGGCAAACCTGCGTCACGCCATTCAGTCTGCGGTGCGGCAAAACTCGCTTTGCGCTGCGCGCGCCGCTCAAACACGTTGCCGTAAGTCAGAGCACGATGCAACGCTGTCCTGCGGCAGCGCTGCCCGCAGCCTGAACCGCGTGCCGCAGGCGCTGACACACGGGTGGAGGCGGGTACGGACGGCCTGCGAGAGTTATGACGAAATTGGCTTCTCTCGCCTATCTGTATTGCGGTAGCAGCTATTAATTTTCCAAAGAAGCTATCCCGCATCCGGTATTGCCCCTTGTGCCCACGCCTGCGACGGCAAGCTCTTGGGGTTGGCAGTTGCACCACAGAGTGCAACTGCATCGTCATCTAGTCTGCGGCAACCTGTTTGAACGGAGCGTCGAAGACGCGAAGTGAGTTTTGCCGCACAGCCCCAAGAGCTTGACGGCGCAGGTCGCCCCAGAGCGCAGCGAAGGGGTCGTGGGCAGCAGGGGCTGTGTTCTTTGCTTACTTTCTTGCACCTGCAAGAAAGTAAGTCGGCAGGCGGGCCGAGACCCGCTCTCTGAAAACCAAGCAGGCATGCGGTCAAGACAAAACACGAGCCAAACAAGCCCCAGCCGCAGGCAACACCAGTGCCACCCGCTATCAATTCCTCAAACCACCGCTTACATAAAGCCGAGGTAAAGCGCACACCAAACCCACACAAATCTGCGCACAATCCGGCGCAAACCCCATACTTTTGCGCTCCATGTTCTCCAAGCTGCTCAAGCCCCTGCTCTGGCTGCTGGCCCTGTGCCTGGCGGTCTATATCTGTATCTGCAGCTATATGTTTGCGCAGCAGCGCCAGATGATCTTTCCGGGCGGCGGCACGCAGGTGGCGGCCCAGAGCACCGATTTCTCGCTGCAGCGCGCCGATGTGCTGCTGCGGGGCTGGCAACTGCACCCGGCGGACGGCAAGGCGCGCAATGCGGTGATCTACTTTGGCGGCAATGCCGAGAACATTGCCCACCGGCGCCAGCAGCTGGCGCGCAGCCTGCCACATAGCGATATCTACATGCTGGCCTACCGCGGCTATGGCGCCAGCGAGGGCGAGCCCACGCAGGAGCTGTTGGAGCTCGATGCCGCCGCCCTGTTCGACGAGGTCAGGCGCCTGCACCCCCAGCTGCCCATCACCGTGATCGGCCGCAGTCTGGGCACGGGCGTGGCGGCTGCCGTGGCCGATCTGCGCCAGCCGGACCAGCTGGTGCTGGTCACTCCCTTCGACAGCATTCTGAACACGGTGCGCGGCATGTATGGCTGGCTGCCCGTGGAGCTGCTGCTGCGCGACCCGTTCGACTCTGCCGCGCATCTGCGCAATTACCATGGGCCGATTCTGGTGCTGCGCGCCGGACTCGATCAGGTGGTGCAGCCCGAGCGCACCGATGCGCTGCTGCACAGCCTCAAGGGCAAGGCGGTTCAGGTGCAGGCATTCGCCCAGGCGAATCACTCGACCATCTTCCGCGCCAACGGCTTCTGGAGCGCCATAGAGCAGTTTGTGGACGGGCATCAAAAAGAGGCCTGAAAGGCCTCTGACGCTCCCAGCAGGTGCTGTCCGGCGATGGGTTTCAAGTGCCAGTCAGATCCTTGACGACCGTCGTCGCGCCGTTTTTCCTGACGGACTCAATGCCCGCATCGCGCGATGCCGCCGAGGCATAGAGCTGGCTTGTGCCGATAACCTGGTGGTTGGCAGCCTTGAGGTTGAAATGCTCCTTGCCGTTGCTGGCTGTCTTTTTCTCGTAGCGCTCGGCCAGCGGGCTGTTGGTCTGCACCGAGGCGATGCCGTTCTCGGCCGCCGCCCGGGTCCTGTACAGCTCGCTGGTGAGAATGATCTCGCCGTTGCTGGCCTTCAGCACAAACCGGAACTGCCCATCGCTGCTCTTGCTCAACTCGAAATGACCTGCCATTGGTTTCTCCTTCAGTTGCAAAAAGCGGCCTGCGCCGCGGGGGTAGCCCGCACACTATAAAACCATCACCGCTGAAACCGGGCATCTCATGGCCGGCTCCGGCGGTGACGAATCCAGCCTTGTCAGCTTTTCATGACGCTTTCATAGGGCGGCTGATCCAGCCCCAGGCCTTCGGCCAGATTCTCGGCATAGCCGAGCATCAGCGTACGCCGAGATAGCAGCACAGACGCCAGCTGTGCCCAGCCCACATGCTCCCGCACCTCGCCCTGCCCCTGGCCGTAAAGCATGCGCAAATCTTCTATCAACCGATCGACCAGCACCGCATCGGGCAGGCTGGCACGCACAAAGCCCATCCATGCGGCGCCCATGCCGAAGAAGCGATAGCCATATTGCGCCACAAGATGGCGGATGACGGCGTGGTTCTGGAAGCTGTCCCAGTCCGCGCTGAAATAGCCATTGGGCTGGCCCGCAATCATGAGCTCATCGCTGGGCACGGGCAGACGCTGGACATAGACCACCTCGTCGAGCAGCACCTCGGGACTGCGGTTGGCCAGCAGCAGGGCATCCACGTCTTCGGTCGCCAGCAGCAGCGTGCCACAGACCTGCGCCCAGTCCTGCACCAGTCCGGGCCGCTGCAGCTGCGCCACCCGGTGCTGCAGCGAAGCCAGCGTCAGGGCCTGCTCCTGCGCCGGGTCCTCCCAATCCATGTCCTCGGGGTCATCCAGATACAGGCGCTTGTCCTGGCTCGCATGGCCGCTGGTGTAGCTGCACTGGCTCACATCGTCCAGCGTGCAGAGGTAGCGATGTGCAGGGTCGGCGGCGCGCAGCGCGTCCAGCCGCTCCAGCACCTCGTCCAGGGTCTTGAACTCCTGCAGCCACTCATGGGCAAAGGCAAAGTTGCCCTGGCGATATTCGGCCTGTTCCCCGTCGAATCTTCCTGTCTTCATTTGCGCAGCACCCGTCGATAGAAGAACACACACAGGCCCACGAAATAGGCCAGGCCCAGCCACATGGCGGGCGCAAAGCCCTCACCGACCAGGGCCAGCGGCGCATCCTTGCCGCTGAAGCCTATCAGTGCCGCAATCAGCAGGCCCATCAGGCTCTCGCCCACGATCAAGCCGGAAGCCAGCAGCAGGCCGCGCTCCTCGGCCGCCGCCGTCCAGTCCTTGCCGCCGCGCTGCGCATAGGCCTTGATGGCTCTGGCAATACACCAGCCCAGCACCGCGCCTATGGTCAGCGTCAGGCCTATGGTGGGCGGCAGATAGATGCCCAGGCCCACGGCCAGCGGCGGCAGCGCGCCCTTGCCGCTCTTGCGCAGGGCCAGATCGATCAGGATCACGGCAATGCCCACGGCCACGCCCAGACCCAGCATGCTCCAGTCCAGCGAGCCCTTGAAGATGCCGCTGGCAATCTGCATCATCAGCGTGGCCTGCGGCGCGGCCAGGGCCTGATTCGGGTCCATGCCGGCACGCGGCATGCTGCCCGCAAAACCGTAGGCGTTGTAGAGCAGATCCAGCACGGGCGGTATGACCAGCGCGCCCACAAGGCAGCCGATGATGAGCACGATCTGCTGACGCCAGGGCGTGGCCCCCACCAGGTAGCCGGTCTTGAGATCCTGCAGGTTGTCGTTGGAGATGGCGGCCATGGCCAGAACGGCCGAAACCATGAACAGCACCAGTGCAATGCCCATCTGCCCCGCGACGGCGCTGGCATAGGCCGGCACCAGGGCATGCAGCGCCAGCAGGGCCACGCCCATCAGCAAGGTGGCAATGATGCCGATGCCCGAGATGGGGCTGGCCGAAGAGCCGACCAGACCGGCCATATAGCCGCAGGCCGCCGCTACCAGAAAGCCGAACAGGGCTGCGAACAGCACGCACAGGGCCGCCAGGCCGTAGCGTGCGCCAGCGGCCAGCTCGGGCATATGCCCGGCGATGAAGTCATTGACCACCAGGAACAGCACGCCCAAGGCGGCAGCTCCTATCATCAGCATCCAGCTGCGCGGCATGTCCTTGTCGGTTTCGTCGCCACCGCCGCTCTCGGCAACGCTGCGTGCAGGCTGGTTGCGAATCGCCTGGACAATGGGCTTGGCCAGCGTTGCCACGGTCCACAGCGCCGAGATCCCGATGACGCCCGCCCCCAGAAAGCGGGCCTTGCTGCCCCAGAGCTGGGTGGATAGCTCGGAGAGCGCCTGGCCAACCGCAGGAGAAGCCTGGGCCGTCAGCCAGGGCACGACCACACCCCAGCACAGCGCCAGCCCCACAAGCACGGCAATGCCTGCGGCCGCGCCCATCAGATAGCCGGCGGCCAGCAGGGCCGGCGAGAAGCCCGCTGCCACGCGAAAGGCCACGCCGCCTGCGGGAATCCAGAAATTGAAGGCATCGCCGAGCAGACGCAGACCGCCACTGAGAAAGCCGAACAACGCGGCCAGCCCCGTGCCCCAGCCCAGCTCGCGCAAGCCCGAACTGCGTGGCTTGCCCTGGTTCTGCGGATCGTGGAGATGGCGCTGCTCGTCGCCTACGCGCAACACCTCGGCAGCGGCCACGCCCTCTGGATAGGGCAGCTCGGACTGCACCACCAGCACGCGACGCAGGGGGACCGTGTAGAGCACGCCCAGCGTACCGCCGGCCGCACAGATCAATGCCGTCTGCCAGAACGGGAAACCCGTCCACAGCCCCAGCATGAGCAGTGCCGGCAGCACAAAGATGACCGAAGACAAGGTGCCGGCTGCGGAGGCCTGGGTCTGCACCAGATTGTTTTCAAGGATGTTGGAATCCTTGAAGCGATAGAGCAGCGCCATGGAGATCACGGCAGCGGGAATCGCCGAGGCAAAGGTCAACCCGACCTTGAGCCCCAGATAGACGTTGGCGGCGGTGAACGCCAGGGTGATGAGCGCGCCGAGCAGCACGCCACGGAAGGTGAACTCTCTCTTGATTGGTGTATTCATTGTGCAAGCGGGAGGATCTTTAATGGCACAAGCCTAGCATCAGCGGCGCGCAACACCATGACCGTCGCGCACCCTTCGGGCCAGCTCCTGCCATCGCCAATGGCCGGTCCATGAAAAAAGGAGACCGAGGTCTCCTTTTTTCGTTCAGCTGCCAAGGCTTCAGAACAGCACACGGCAGCGGATGGTGCCCGCGATCTGCGCGAGCTTCTCCAGCGCCAGCGCCGAGGATTTGGCATCGATATCGATCACCACATAGCCCACTTTCTCATCGGTGCGCAGGTACTGGCCCGCGATATTGATGCCGTTGTCGGCAAACACCTGGTTGATGGCAGAGAGAATGCCGGGACGGTTCTCATGCACATGCAGGATGCGGTTGTTGCCGGGGTGCTCGGGCAGTGCCACTTCGGGGAAGTTGACGGCCGAGGTGGTCGTGCCGTTGTCGCTGTACTTGACCAGCTTTTCCGCCACTTCCAGACCGATATTGGCCTGCGCCTCCATGGTGGAGCCGCCGATATGCGGCGTGAGGATGACGTTGTCCATGCCGCGCAGCGGCGACAGGAATTCGTCCTTGTTGCTCTTGGGCTCCTTGGGAAAAACGTCGATGGCCGCGCCCAGCAGCTTGCCGCTCTTGAGCGACTCGGCCAGGGCCTCGATATCGACCACGGTGCCGCGCGACGCATTGATCAGAATGCTGCCGGGCTTCATGGCGGCAATCTGGGCCGCTCCCATCATGCCGTTGGTGGAGGCCAGCTCGGGCACATGCAGGGTGACGATATCGGACTGGGCCAGCAGCTCGTTGAGACCGCTGCTCTGCTGGGCATTGCCCAGCGGCAGCTTGGTCACCACGTCGTGGAAGATGACCTTCATGCCCAGGCCTTCGGCCAGCACCGACAGCTGGGTGCCGATGGAGCCATAGCCGACGATGCCCAGCGTCTTGCCGCGGATCTCGAAGGAATTCTCCGCGCTCTTCTTCCAGCCGCCGCGGTGGGAGACGGCATTCTTCTCGGGGATGCCGCGCAGCAGCAAAATGGCTTCGCCCAGCACCAGCTCCGCCACCGAACGGGTGTTGGAGTAAGGCGCGTTGAAGACCACCACACCGCGCTCGCGCGCTGCGTTGAGGTCCACCTGGTTGGTGCCGATGCAAAAGCAGCCCACGGCCACCAGCTTCTGCGCGGCCGCGAACACATCGGCCGTGAGCTGGGTGCGCGAACGGATGCCGACAAAGTGAACGTCGGCGATCTTGCGCTTGAGCTCCTCGCCGTCCAGCGCGCCGGTCAGTGCCTCCACATTGGTGTAGCCCGCGTCATGCAGCACCTTGAGCGCGGAGGGATGTATGCCCTCGAGCAGCAAAAACTTGATCTTCGATTTATCCAGCGACGTCTTACCCATGATCCAGCCTCGATCCATCAAAACTCCATTACAGCGGTTTCGTAATTCCGTTACAGGATCTGGGTGCATCGCCCCTTCATGAAGTCAAGAGGAGCCGCACCGGCGTCCCTGGCCCAAAAAGAGCGCAGGGCGGGACAAAAGCGTGCATTGGTCGGCTCACCTGTAACAAATTACGACTTTCCGATTCGCTTCCTACAATCGCGATCATTCACGCGCTTCCAATTTCATAGTTGAAAGTGCAGACCACTCAAGCTTTTTACAAGGATTTGCTGCCTATGCTGACCCTCTTGCGACGCGCAGAAGATTTGCTGATTCAAGTTCTGCGTCTTGTCTTGCTCGCCTTTTCCATCTTTGTGCTGTTTGGCATGGGCAACTGGATCTGGGACCACTACAAGCCCAAGAAGCCAGATATCGCCACTGCCGGCGCAACGGCGCTGAACTGGAAGGATGCGCCCTACGACCTCAAGTACATGGAAGAAGAGACTGGTCGCGACCTGAGCGTCCTCGGCAACGCCGTGCCCATGGAAAAGCGTCTGGCCGACCCCGCCCTGCGTCCGGATTTCCGCAAGGCCGACGGCCTGCTGCGTGGCTTCATCTACCGGGACACGGCTGCACGCAAACGCGTAGAAACGGAAAACAGCAGCCAGGGCCTGGATCCCATCCACCCCTTGCTCAAGGGCGATGCCCTGCCCTCGGCCGACGACGTCAACCGCCAGATCAAGATGCGCGAGGCACGTGAAAACTCCTGCTGCGACAAGGAGGCTGCCGACGCGGCCGCTGCCGAAGTGGATGCTGCCTGGACGGCGCGCCGCATCTCGCTGACCCGCGAGGACCGCATGGCCAGAGCCGCCACCGATGCGGCAGCCGATGCAGCGATTGCGGCAGCCGCCGAGGCTGCGGGCGAAGACGCCATGCTGATGGATCCGGTGAACCTGGCCTCCGAAATCAACGACCGCGCCCAGGCCGCCGAGATGGAGCATGGCGAGGGCTCGTACACGGCCTACATCAAGGGACTGCCCGTGGCGCTGGAGAAGGTTCTGGGCAATGAAAGCCTGGCCAAGAAGCTGCAGCAGCAATCCGCCCCGCAGATCGTCAACACCTTGCTGACCAACTACACGCTGTCGTTCGACCGTACGGCCGCCAAGCTGCGCGGCGACAACCCCGATGAGGAAAAGTGGGAGTTTCTGGGCATGGACACGGCGTTTGCCACGCTGCTGATTTCCTGCCTGGTGATGGTGATGATGGCACTGGTGATGTTCCGCATGGAGCGTCATCTGCGCGGCATCGGCGCGCAATCGGGTCAAAAGTCCTGATGTTCCGGCTCCGGCAAAAAAGGCCGGAGCTTGCGCTATGGTTTCGGGCCCGTCTCTGTACAGTAGGCGGGCCCTTTTCTTTTCAGTTCAGTGATATCACCATGAGCACCACCCGTAGCAGTACCGTCCCCGTCCACGCGCAATTCATCGAGCGCATGTCGCCTCGCGCCTTTGTGCCTGAAGCACTGAGTGCGGCCCAGATCGAGCAGCTGGTAGAAGCCGCCCGCTGGGCGCCTTCGGCCAGCAACAAGCAGCCCTGGCACTTTGCCTACGCCCTGCGTGACGACGCGAACTGGCAGGCGTTCTCGCAGATACCCAACGAAGCCAACCGCCGCTGGTGCCTGAATGGCGGCGCGCTGATTGTGCTGCTGTCGGACAAACAGGCTTCCGCCGCCAAGCACAGCTTCGATGCGGGCTGCGCCTGGGGCTATCTGGCGCTGCAGGCCCATGCCATGGGCCTGGCCACGCACGCCATGGGCGGCTTCTCTGCCGATGAAGCCCGCAAGGTGCTGAACCTGCCCGAGCATCTGGTGCCCGAATGCGTGATCGCCGTGGGCCGCCGCGCCGATGCATCCACTCTGCCCGACGATCTGCGCGAGCGCGAGCAGCCCTCGGGCCGCAAGCCGCTGGCCGAAATGCTGAGTGCCGGAGCCGTTCAAGCCGCCGCAACTGCCTGAAGCGGCCCCAATCCCGCCAAAGCTCCACAGCTCACCCTGTGGAGCTTTTTTTTGACAGAATTGCCGCACTAATCAATACAACATTGCGGGAGCAGCTATCAATCTTGCGCCCCGTAGCCTGAGCCTATGTCCGTCATGCAAACAATGTGGCAACGCCTGGGGCCGGTGGCCTCGCGCCCTTCTTGGAAAGAGCTGATCCGCGCCAGCATCGGCGCAGGTCTGGGTCTCGCGCTGGCCGGCATTCTGGTGGGGCTGGTCGAGCATTTCTTTCCCAACACCCTGTTCCTGTTCGCACCGCTGGGCGCCACCGCCGTGCTGGTGTTCGCCGTGCCCAGCAGCCCGCTGGCCCAGCCCTGGAACTGTGTGGTCGGCAACACCGTGCCTGCGCTCTATACCTTGCTGCTGCTGTGGGCATTCCCCATGCTGTCCCAGACCTCGCTGGCCGCGCTGGCCGTGGCGGGCGCCATTGCCCTGATGCTGCTGCTGCGCGCCCTGCACCCGCCGGGCGGCGCCGTGGCCTTGCTGACGGTACTGGCTGCATCCCAGATGGCTCCCCTTGGCTGGCATCTGCTGATTCCCATGGCCGTACTCTCTGGCGTTCTTGCGGCAGTCGGCGTGCTCTACCACCGTGCCTGCGGCCGCCCCTATCTGCACCAGCCGCCTCAAGCGGCCAAGACCCAGCGCCCCACCACGCGCCTGGCGCTGAGCGAGCAGGATCTGGAGCAGCTGCTGCAGCGCTTCGAGCAAAGCTACAACCTGACACCCGAGGACCTGGGCGAGCTGCTGGCCGCCGCCGAGGAGGAGGCCATCAAGCGCCGACTGTCCAGCGTGGACTGCGGCACCGTCATGTCCGCCAAGCTCCTGACCGTGAGCCCGCAGACTCCGCTCGAGGAAGTGGCCGAGCTGTTTCACTGCCATCTGATCAAAAGCCTTCCCGTGGTCGATGCGCAAGGTGAGCTGATTGGCCGCGTGCTGCGCGCCGACCTGTTCGACTGGCTCTGGCAGGACCATCGCTCGCGCCAGCAGCAAAATCTCTGGCAGCGCCTGCGCAGCCGGCCATCCAAGGTGCAATCCATAGCCCAGGAGCTGATGCGCGCACCAGAGATGAGCGTGCAGGAAGACACGCCCATGGGCGATCTGCTGCACGAGCTGGCATCGCACAGCGTTCAGTTCATTGCCGTACTGCGCGGAAAGACCCTGGTCGGGGTCATCACGCGCTCCGACGTGATTCGCACCTTGCTCTCCATCAATCAATAGCCATGCGGGCAAAGGCCCTCTTGCCTGGCACGGACTGCTGGATAAACTATGGGCAGTACTGGTTTGATTGTCCGAAAAGGAGTTGCTGCCATGGACGCCGTGTTCACCCCCAACCTCGACAAGCTGCGCAACATCGTGCAAAGCTTTGGAGCCAGTTCCTTTACCGCGACACAGGTGGCCACGGAATATGAAGGCAGCACTGCCAGCAGCGAAAGCACCAAGACCTTCGAAGAGCTGCTCGCCCACCACGCCACCGTGCTGGGCATTCAGTCCGTGCCGGGCCACCATGTGGTCTGGCGCGCAAACTGAGCTGCTGACAAGCCCCTACATGCATGCCCACCTCGGTGGGTATTTTCTTTTTTCATCCAGGGATCAACTGGGCTAAAGTGCGGCGCCATGTCGCTGATTCCTCTTTCCCTCTGGTTGCCGCTGTCCGTCGCGGCCTGCGTGCTGCTGGTACTGGCCGCCGTGGGCTGGCTATGGCGCTCGGCCCTGCGCACTCCGGCAGGCAGCCGTGACGGACGCAATATGCGCAGCATGGCCGCCATTGCCAGCGCAGGCATGCTGCTGTGGCTGGCCTATGGCCTGTTCAAGGGTTATGGGGCGCTGTGGCAAGCCGATGCGCTGATGCTCATGGCTCAGGCTCCGCTGCTGGTGCAGATGCCCTTGATCATCGCGGCAGTGGCCTGGATTGCGACCCTGCTGCTGGGTCGAGTCATGGCCATGCACAAAGACGGCCACGAAGACTGACGGCGTTGTCGTCAGTGCGAGCGCGGCGCGGCAGGCGGCAGCTCTGCCCATAGCTTGCGCAGCTGCTGCAGCTCGGCATCGAAGCGCTGGTTGATGCGCTGCTTTTCCTCTTCCTGCTGCTTGATGAAGCGCTGCTGCTCGGCCTGGGATTCCGTGTTGTCGTCGAGCTGGCGGCGCAGATTGGCAGGAGCTTTCTTCGGATCGTTCTGATAGAACTCCAGCTCGGTGTTGAGCTTGCGGCGACGTTCCTGAAGATCGACCAGGCGCTTCTGAGCCACGCCGATCACATCGTTGACCTGAGCAATCGCCTCGGCTCTGGCGGCGTCATGCACGCCCTGGCTGGGAAAGCGCGCCAGAATGGCGCGCTCGCGCGAGCGCTCCTCGCGCAGACGCTGCTGCTCGGCCTGGTCCTGGCGGCGCTTGGCCTCCTGTGCGCTGCGCTCCTGATCGGTCAGCGTGGGACCCACGCGGCGCACTTCGACCCCCGTGTTGCCAAGCACACGCTGCTCGCGATCGACGCAGGAGGCAATCGGCCTGTCGGCCGTGATGCGCCGCCCATTGGCATCCGTGCAGGCGTAGATACCACCGCTATTGGCCTGGGCTTGAGCCGGCATGGCCCCTGCCCAGACGGTAGCTACCACATACAAACTCAGTTTTGCATGCAAGGCCTGCTTCATTTGCGTGTTTATTCCTTGTCTTCGACACCATAACGCTGACGGTAGGCCAGCACGCGTTCATGATGCTCGCGGCCGGCATCCCCGCCCTGCTGCTCGAGATAGAGCAACAAATCTGCCAGCTTGGCAATCGCACAGACCTGCATGCCCAGCTGATTGCGCACATATTGCACGGCGCTGTGCGGCACATCCTGACCATTCTCCGTCGCCATTTCCTGACGGTCCAGAGCGATGGCCACGGCATGCGGCTGGGCACCGGCCGCCTTGATGATGGCAATCGACTCGCGCGCAGCCGTACCGGCCGACATCACGTCGTCAATGATGAGCACGCGGCCCTTGAGGGGAGCACCCACCAAAGTGCCGCCTTCGCCGTGGTCCTTGGCTTCCTTGCGGTTGTAGGCGAAGGGTACGTTCTTGCCCTGGCGCGCCAGCTCCACCGCCACCGTGGCTGCCAAAGGGATGCCCTTGTAGGCAGGCCCGAAGACCATATCAAACTCCATGCCGCTGGCCAGAATGGCTTTTGCATAGAATTCGGACAGACGGGCCATCTTGGCGCCATCGTCAAACAGCCCGGCATTGAAGAAGTACGGGCTGATGCGCCCGGCCTTGGTCTTGAATTCGCCAAAACGCAGCACGCCCGCATCGACGGCAAACTGCACGAAATCCTGCGCCAGACGGTCTGCACCGCCCATTGGCTTCTCACTCACCACCATGGATTCATCCTTGTTCAAATTAACCAGCCTCAACCTCAACGGTATCCGCTCTGCCACGACCAAAGGCGCCGAAGCCTGGATCGAAGCCACTGCGCCGGATTGTATTTGCGTCCAGGAAATCAAGGCCCAGGCTTCGGATATGGCCGGGCGCTTCGAGGTGTTGGCCGGCATGAAGGGCTACTTCCACTTTGCCGAGAAGAAGGGCTATTCGGGCGTGGGCGTCTATACCCGCCACGAGCCCAGCGATGTGGTCGTGGGCTTCGATATCGAGGAGTTCGACGCCGAGGGCCGCTATGTCGAAACCCGCTTCGACACGCCCGGGCGCAAGTTCTCCATCATCAGCGCCTACTTTCCCAGCGGTAGCTCGGGCGAGTTGCGCCAGGAGGCCAAATTCCGCTTTCTGGCCAAGATGCACAGCCACCTGATGCACCTCAAGACCGAGCGCGACTTTGTGCTCTGCGGCGATATCAATATCGCGCACCAGAAGGAAGACCTGAAGAACTGGCGCGGCAACCAGAAAAACAGCGGCTTCCTGCCCGAAGAGCGCGACTGGATGACAAAGCTGCTGCACAAGACCGAGATCAGCGGCGGTCTGGTGGACGTCTATCGCCAGCTCCAGCCCGACAGCACGGATGCCTGCTACACATGGTGGAGCAATCGGGGCCAGGCCTATGCCAACAACGTGGGATGGCGACTGGACTACCACCTGGCAACACCTGCGATCGCGGCCCTGGCGCGCACCGAGTCCATCTACAAGGGCGAGAAGTTCTCGGACCACGCGCCCATCACCATTGGTTACGACATGGCGATCTGAAGCGCACAAGCAACGCCGGCTGCAACCCGCAAGGCAGTGAACGCACGCATGCTCGGCGAATTGAGTTAGCGCAAGGTGCAACAGTACAACCCATGCGAGCATGAGTTGTACTGAGCCGGCTGGGCAGGTTTCCGAAAGAATGAACGGCGGAACCTGGAGGGCGACAAGGCCACAGCGGTTCCCGTTTCGCTTTTAGGAAAAGGAATAGCCAATGAAGAAGATTCTGATGACCCTGGCCCTGTGTGCAGCCGGTGCCCTGAGCGCGCCCGCCATGGCGGCAGGCTGCGAAGCCGTCGTCGAGAGCAACGACGCCATGCAGTTCAATGTCAAAAGCATCGATGTGCCCAAGTCCTGCAAGAAGTTCAGCGTGACTCTCAAGCATGTGGGCAAGATGCCCAAGACGGCCATGGGCCACAACATCGTGGTCAGCACCGCGGCTGATATGCAGCCGGTGATCACCGACGGCATGGCCGCCGGTGCAGGCGCCGACTATGTGAAGGCTGGCGATGCTCGCGTGCTGGCTCACTCCAAGGTGATCGGTGGCGGCGAGACCACCAAGTTCGATATCGACGTGGCCAAGCTCAAGGCTGGCACGGACTACGCCTTCTTCTGCAGCTTCCCCGGCCACTCGGCCCTCATGAAGGGCTCGCTCAAGCTGGGTTCCTGATCCGGAGATTCTATTTTTTTGTAGCTACCAGCGCTTTCTTTCAAAGGTTTTCAACTATATAAGTACCTGAAAACCTTGATAAGCAAGCGTAATTAGCTTCTGAATCAATAGCAAACCTGGCTGACCAAAAGCGCCTGTGACGAAAGTCACCGGCGCTTTTTCATGGCTACTCCATCGCGGAGGTCAGCGGTCTATTGGTCACCACATGCTTCATGACCAGCGTGGAAGTCATGCGCAGCACGCCGGGCAGCCGGGTCAGGTGCTCGTCATAGAGCCGCTGATAGGCCGGCAGATCACGCACCACGACCTGCAGCAGATAGTCCGGGTCGCCAAACAGGCGCTGGGCCTGCACCACATTGTCGAGCCGGGCCACGGCGTCCTCGAACGCGGGCACGGACTTGCTGTCCCTGAGCGTGACAAAGACCAGCGACGAAAAATCCAGCCCCAGCGCCCCAGGGTCCAGCTCGGCGCGGTAGCCGCGAATCACGCCCGATTCCTCCAGCGCACGCACACGCCGGTGGCAGGGCGACAGGCTCAGGCCCACCTGTTCGGCCAGCTCGGTCACCGTGAGGCGGCCATTGTTTTCGAGCGCAGCAAGAATTTTTCGATCCAGCGAGTTCACGAGGCAGTTTCTTTCAATTTCAAGCCATTCAACGGCAAATATTGAGAGCACATTCTCGCTCCGCTTCCATATTCTCTCGGCATCAACGCTTTTCGAGGGAATTTCGTGTCCTACGCCGCCTTGACCGCCTTCTGGGCTGTCTCCTTTCTTCTGGTGCTCACGCCCGGGGCCGACTGGGCCTATGTGATCTCTGCCGGTCTGCGCGGCAGACGGCTGGTGCTGCCCGCCACGCTGGGCCTGGCCTGCGGTGCGCTGCTGGCCACGCTGGCGGTGGCGGCGGGCGTGGGTGCCCTGGTGGCACGCAACCCGGCCCTGCTGACCGCGCTGACGGCCACTGGCGCGCTGTACCTGGCCTGGATGGGCGTGGGCCTGTGGCGCAGCCCGGCCGCCATCAGCAGCGGCAGCGATGCCGAGACCGGCACGCGCTGGCACTGGACGGTCAAGGGAGCCAGCGTCAGCGGCCTCAACCCCAAGCAGCTGTTGCTGCTGCTGGCCTTGCTGCCGCAGTTTGTGCGGCCCGGCGACAGCTGGCCGGTGTTTGCGCAGATCATGGTGCTGGGCGCCGTCCATGCGGCCAGCTGTGCCGTGGTCTACTTCGGCGTGGGTTGGGGCTCGCAAAGCGTGCTGCGTTCGCGCCCCGCCGCCGCGCTTGCCGTCTCGCGCCTGTCGGGCACGCTGATGCTGCTGATTGCCGCTGTGCTGCTGGGCGAGATCGCCGTCCAGCATCTCTGAAAGACAAAATGCCTGCGGCCGACAACCGCAGGCATTTCAGGAACAGGCGTACGCTACGACCCGGGATTTCGGGCGCCCGCATTGCGAAGCAAGGCGGCAGAGGGGGCAGAGGCCTCAGCAGAGGCCACTCCATATCATCAGCTCTTCAGAGCCCCCAGCACCTCGTCGAGCATCTTCTTTGCATCGCCGAACAGCATGCGGTTGTTGTCCTTGTAGAACAGCGGATTGTCCACGCCCGCATAGCCGGAGGCCATGGAGCGCTTCATCACGATGGAGGTCTTGGCCTTCCACACTTCCAGCACCGGCATGCCGGCGATGGGGCTCTCGGGGTCGTCCTGAGCCGCGGGGTTCACGATGTCGTTCGCGCCGATGACGATGGCCACATCGGTCTCGGGGAAGTCTTCGTTGATCTCGTCCATCTCCATCACGATGTCGTAGGGCACCTTGGCCTCGGCCAGCAGCACGTTCATGTGACCGGGCATGCGTCCTGCCACCGGATGGATGGCAAAGCGCACAGCGACGCCTTTTTCGCGCAGGGTCCGGGTGATTTCGTTGACGGTGTGCTGGGCCTGGGCCACGGCCATGCCGTAGCCGGGCACGATGATGGCGCTCTTGGCTTCGCGCAGCATCTCGGCCGTCTCGGCGGCACTGACGGGCGCCACTTCGCCCTGGGGCTCGGCAGCCGCAGCGGCACTGCCCTTCTTGGCCGGAGCACCGGAGCCGAAGCCGCCCGCAATCACGCTGATGAAGTTGCGGTTCATGGCCTGGCACATGATGTAGCTCAGGATGGCGCCCGAGGAGCCCACCAGCGCGCCGGTGACGATCAGCAGGTCATTGCCCAGCATGAAGCCGGTGGCCGCCGCCGCCCAGCCCGAGTAGCTGTTGAGCATGGACACCACCACGGGCATGTCGGCACCACCGATGGCCATGACCATGTGCACCCCGAACAGCAGCGCAATGGCGGTCATCACGACCAGCGGCAACATGCCGTCAGCCACGGTTTCGGCATGCAGAAACTCGCGGCCGAACCAGATCACCACCAGCAGCGCGAGCAGATTGAGCCAGTGGCGGGCGGGCAGCAGCAGCGGCTTGCCGCCGATTCTGCCGTTGAGCTTGCCGAAGGCGATCAGCGAGCCCGAGAAGGTGACCGCGCCGATCAGGATGCCCACGTAGATTTCCACCTCGTGAATGGCTTTTTCTGCGCCCGCCAGCTGGATGGAAGTATCGACATAACTGGCAAAGCCCACCAGACAGGCCGCCAGGCCAACCAGGCTGTGCATGAGGGCGACCAGCTCGGGCATCTGGGTCATCTTGACGACCTTGGCCGCATACAGGCCGATACCGCCGCCGAGCACCAGCGCGCCGACGATCCAGGCGATGCCGCTGGCATCGACACGCGGGCCGAACACGGTGGCCAGCACGGCCAGCGCCATACCGACCATGCCGAACAGATTGCCGCGGCGCGAGGTTTCAGGGTTGGACAGCCCACCGAGGCTGAGGATGAACAAAATGGCAGCCCCCAGATAGGCCACCGTTGCAAGACTTTGGGACATGGTGTTTCTCTCTTGTGCTCGTTCTTCTTATTTGCGGAACATGGCCAGCATGCGGCGTGTCACGGCAAAGCCGCCAAACATATTGACTGCAGTCAACACAAGTCCAGCAAAGGCCAGCCAGCGAATCAGTTCATCCGGGCGGCCCGTGCCTGCCGTGCCCGGCGGCGCAATCTGCACCAGCGCGCCAATGGCGATGATGCTGGAGATGGCATTGGTCACGCTCATCAGCGGCGTGTGCAGCGCTGGCGTCACATTCCACACCACCATGTAGCCGATGAAGCAAGCAAGCACAAACACCGTGAAGTGGCCCAGGAAGGCCGCTGGCGCGTAGGCACCGATGAACCAGAAGGCCAGGGCGGCAATCGCAAAAATAATGGTCAGGGTCTTGGCAGGCAGCGGGCCCGCAGCGCCATGGCCATGGCCGCTTTTCTTCTGCTCCACCACAGCCGCAGCGGGCTTGGGGGCTGGCTTGGGCGCCTGGGCAAGGGGCGGGGCAGGCCAGGTGATTTCGCCGTCCTTGACCACGGTCAGGCCGCGAATCGCATCGTCTTGCATATTCACCACGGCCACGCCATCCTTGGCCTTGCACAGCTCTTCCGTCAGGCGCAGCAGGTTGGTGGCGTACAGCGTGGACGATTGCTTGGCCAGGCGCGATGCGAGGTCGGTGTAGCCGATGATGGTCACGCCGTGGCGCACAACGGCCTCGTTGGGAACGGTCAGCTCGCAGTTGCCGCCCTGCTCGGCCGCCATGTCGACGATCACGCTGCCGGGCTTCATGCTCTGCACCATCTCGGCCGTGATCAGCTTGGGCGCCGGTTTGCCGGGGATCAGCGCGGTGGTGATGATGATGTCGGCCTCCCTGGCCTGCTGGGCATACATCTGGCGCTGCGCAGCCTGGAAGCCCTCGCTCATCACCTTGGCATAGCCGCCGCCGCCGCCGCCGTCTTCTTCGTAGTCGACCTTGACGAACTCACCGCCCAACGATGTGACCTGATCGGCCACTTCGGCGCGCGTGTCGTTGGCGCGCACGATGGCGCCCAGATTGGCGGCCGTGCCAATGGCCGACAGACCGGCCACACCTGCGCCGGCAATGAAGACCTTGGCTGGCGGCACCTTGCCTGCGGCCGTGATCTGGCCGTTGAAATAGCGGCCGAAGGCGTTGGCGGCCTCGATCACGGCGCGGTAACCCGAAACACCGGCCATGGAGGTCAGTGCATCCATCTTCTGCGCGCGGCTCAATGTCCGGGGCAGCGAGTCGATCGCCAGCACCGTCACCTTTTTGGCAGCCAGTTGCTGCATCAGATCGGGATTCTGGGCCGGCCAGATGAAGTCGATCAGGATCTGGCCTTCGCGCATCAGCGCGACTTCTTGCGGGGTGGGCGGGCGCACCTTGAAGAGGATGTCGGCAGCAGCCCAGACCGCCGCAGCGTTGGGCAGCACCTCGGCCCCCACTGCGCGATAAGCGTCATCGCTGAAGTTGGCGGCATCGCCGGCGCCCGATTCGATGGCGACCGAAAAACCCAGCTTGACGAGTTTTTCAACCACATCGGGTACGGTGGCCACACGCTTTTCCAACGGAAATGTTTCCCGCGGGATGCCGATGCGTTGGGCGCCAGAGCGTTGGGCGTCACTACGCTGGGCGTCAGCGCCGCTCGGCTGGCTGGAAGGGGTAGACATGCAGAGTCTCCTGGAGTTTGAAAACGGTTTTCCTCCAGACCGACCCATCCCCTGCCATTCCTGCCCGAGGGAGGAACTTGTATTGCATGGGCATTGGCACGGCCTGAACGATCTTGAAACTGTGTCGGGCCGCTTCCCATGAAGCGACTGCCCGCTGCCTTGCAGCACAAATACGTTTTAGCAGCCCGCACCAAAATGGGGCACTCGCATCCATGCTAGCTCAAATGAGGGATGACGCCAGAATCTGAGCGGGCATTTTTGATGCGCGTGTCATGCCGTGTCATGCTTGCGGGGTTCGCTGACCGCGAGACTACGCAAACGCCCGAAAAATACAAGTCACCCATGTTGCAATATCACACCGTCCCCGTCACAGCCTTTCAACAGAACTGCTCTCTCGTCTGGTGCGACCAGACCATGGATGCGGCCGTCATCGACCCCGGCGGCGATATCGAGCAGATCGAGTGGGAGGTGGAACGCCTGGGCCTGAATCTCAAGGCCATCTGGATCACCCACGCCCATATCGACCACGCGGGCGGCACCAGCGAGTTGGCGGCCAAGTACGAGTTGCCCATCATTGGCCCGCATGAGGGCGACCAGTTCTGGATCGACGGTCTGCCCCAACAGGGCGCCATGTTCGGCTTTCCCCACTGCGAGCCTTTTGTGCCCTCACGCTGGCTGCATGACGGCGATACGGTGAGCATCGGCCAGGAAACGCTGAACGTGCGCCACTGCCCAGGTCACACGCCCGGCCATGTGGTGTTCCACTCACCGCAGATCGACCGAGCCTTTGTCGGCGATGTGCTGTTTGCCGGCAGCATAGGCCGCACGGACTTCCCGCAAGGCAATCATCAGCAGCTGATCGACTCCATCGTTCAGCGCCTGTGGCCCATGGGTGACCAGACGATCTTCATCCCCGGACATGGCCCAGAAAGCAGCTTCGGCCGCGAGCGCAAGCTGAACCCCTATGTCAGCGGGACCTGAAGCCTGACGGCCGAGGCTTGCGGAATCAGGTCTTCCGTAGCAGCATGCGCCTGTCACGCCTTGTGACATCACATCTATTGGAGGGAGTTCGTATGCGCAATTTATGGAAAATTTGCCTGGCTTCAGCCCTGGTCAGCAGCTCATGGGCGAGTCTTGCTCAGGCACCCGCACCAGCAGCGGTGCCTGCCGCACCGGCCGCCAAAACAGCCCCCATGCCCGCCAAGCCGGCGGCAGAACCGGCAGCCAAGGCTGCGCCGGCCCCTGCCGCTGCCAAGGCGGACATGCAGACTTTTGTCTGCAAGGATGGCTCCACCATGAGCGCGGCGTCCTCCAAGGGAGCTTGCTCGGGCCGCAAGGGCATTGATCAGCAGGCCACTGCCAAGGCGGCTGCAGGCGCCAAGCCGGCCGCGACCGCCGCTCCTGGCGGCGGTGCAGGCAAGGTCTGGGCCAATGAGGACAGCAAGATCTACCACTGCCCCGGCACCCGTTACTACGGCACGACCAAGAACGGCAAGTACATGAGCGAGGCCGATGCCAAGGCCGCCGGCATGCACGGCGCCAACAACAAGAGCTGCAGCTAAACCTGTAGCATCAAACCATCGCGCTGACCTGCGATTGCAGGCAGCGCGTTTTTTCATTTAAAACAGGCTAGATTGCTTGTCCATCAAACACAAGCAGCTATCAATTCAAAAGGACAATCGCGGGCATGAACTGGCTGGTCGGACTGGGTCTCTTACTGATGGCAGCCTTGCTGCTATGGGCTTTTTCGGCGCTGTTCATCAGCATGCTCGCCGGCCTGGCGGTCAGCGCCCTGCTCTGGCAGCCGCTGCGCTGGTGGCGCCGCAAGCAGTTGCTGCGCGAACTGGAGCAGAACCCCGCTTTCGATATCCAGCAGCAGGCCCCATCCGCCCTGTTCTATCTGCTGTCCGCAGCCGTGACTCTGCTGGGATGCGCCGCCGCACTGGCCACCCTGATTCATCTGCCCGATAGCCTTTATTCGCCTGAGCAGCTATCCCTGATCTGTGGTCTGGCATTTGCCATCAGTCTTGCCACCCTCATCAAGCTGAGCGGCAATCTCGTCAGCCTGGGTGAGGAGGCCGCTGCCGCTGCCGAGATCAGGGCAGCCTGGTCACTGGCAGCGGGCATTGTGCCCATGCTGTCCCTGATCACCCTGATTTTCTTCGTACCGCATACGGCGGGCTGGATGGTCTGGCGCGAGCAATGGCGCGGCTATGACAGCACGCGGCTGCTCATCCCCCTGAAGCACAACGATGCAGAGCACCAGCAGGCCTTGTTGCAGCTGGTCCGGCCGATGCTGGAGCAAGGCAGTCGCATCCTGAGTCACCATGCCCGCTCGCGCAGCGGTGGCAGCTATACCCTGAGCGCCGCCCTGCCCGCACGCTATCGTTTTCATAAGGATGCGCTGGAGTTGCAACTGGCGGGCCTGATGCCGCAGGAGCAGCTCAACATGCACCTGCAGGCCCTGATTTCCGTGGTGGAAGGAGAGCTCAGCAGCCTGCCACTGGCCTATGCCCAATGCCAGCCCTCCCCCGACTGGTTGGGCAGACAGCGCTTTTTCGGGCGTGGCCAGCAAGCCATGCAATCGCTGCGCGAATGCGTGCGCACTCGCCAATCCGAGCTGGCGACCGCTCTTCCATTGCTGCGGGGCAATCTACAGGAAGTGCAAGTGGGCTGGATTCGCTTTCGCCCCTGGCCGGCTCTGCCGCGCTGGCAGGCAGCAGCCTTGCCGGAAGATGAAGATGAGCTGCAGCGGCTCGATACTTTGCGCTAGGAACCACTGAGCGGCAACACATCCAGCCACTGGCCGGGCTCCAGCCCTTCAATCGAATAAGGCCCCACAGCCATCCGCACCAGCCTCAGCGTGGGGTAGCCGACGGCTGCCGTCATGCGGCGCACCTGGCGGTTCCTGCCCTCGCGGATGACGAGCTCGATCCAGCAGTCGGGAATGTTCTGGCGCACGCGAATCGGCGGGTTGCGCGGCCACATGCCGGGCTGAGGGTCTATCAGGCGGGCCTTGGCGGGCAGGGTCTTGCCGTCGCTCAATTCGACGCCGTCGCGCAGGCGCTGCAGCGCCGTCTCGTCCGGCATGCCTTCGACCTGCACCCAGTAGGTCTTCTCCATCTTGTGGCGCGGGTCGGCAATGCGGGCCTGCAGCTGGCCGTCATTCGTCAGCAGCAACAGACCTTCACTGTCGGCATCGAGCCGGCCCGCCACATAGACGCCGGGCACATCGATCCAGTCTTTGAGGCCCTGCCATTTGCCCTCGGGCGTGAACTGGCTGAGCACTCCATAGGGCTTGTGAAAGCACAGCAGACGCGTGACCTCGGGCCGGGACGCGGGCTGGCGCACCACGGTGCTGCGGCGCAAGTTGCTGGAGCGATTGGAAGAGAACGGGCGGGGCATGGCTGCGAGCTTAGCAACAAAGGCCGAGACTGACATCAAGCATCAGAAAGCCTTGCATCGCTTACTGGACAATGGGAAACAGCTATCAGTTTTGAAAATCCGGGAGCGCAGCACCGAGCAGCGGCTGTGGATACACCTCACGCACGCAGTTCAGCCAGGCCTGGGCCGCGCGCGACAGATAGCCGGGCCGCCACATCAGCGCCACATCCCAGGGGATCTCGGGCTCCACCAGCGGGCGGCTGGCCACGCGCTGCGGGTCGTAGCGCGCGATGACATGCTCGAACATCACGGCCACGCCCACCTGGGCCGCGACCAGATGGCCGATGAAGTCCCAGTAGCGCGTCTGCAGCTTGACCTGGGGCGTGAAGCCCGCCGCCTCGCATTGCTGCAGCACATGCTCGTGCAGTGCAAAGTCCGAGGTATAGAGCACAAACGGCAGGTCGTGCAGATCGCTCCAGCGCATGGGCTGGCCGGGGTCAGCGACCTGTTGGGCAGGCAGCACAACGCGCGTCTTCTGGCGCGCCACCGTGTAGCGCTCCAGCGCCGGATCGGGGGCCGCGAACAGGCCCAGCGCCATGTCCAGCTTGCCTTCCTGGATCAGCTGGTACTGGGCGCGCGCGCCCTGCTCGTTGACCTGCAGATTCACACCTGGATAGCGCTGCTGGAACAGCGCGATCACCGGAGCCATGTAATGGCCCGTGGTGGGCATGATGCCCAGGGACAGCTCGCCGCGCGTGATGTGATCCACCTCGGCCACCTGTCGGCGCAGCAGCTGGGCCTGCTCCAGAATCTCCAGTCCGCGGTCGTAGACCACCTGGCCGGCATCGGTAAGCTGCACGCCCCGCCCCTCGCGCAGCAGCAGACGGCCACCGAATTCATCTTCCAGCGCCTTGACCATCTTGCTGATGGTGGGCTGGGTCACATGCAGGGTTTCGGCTGCGCGGGTGAAGCCGTTCTGGCGCACCACCTCAATGAAATAGCGCAGGGCGCGCAAGTCCATGACAATTCCTTTTACGCATGGAAAAAATGAAAATAAGTCATTTTATGAATATAGGTGAAAACCCTAGAATTTCACCCATGTCACAGATTACGGAAGCTGTCGCCCCTCGCGCCCAGGGCGGCAGCCATTCTTTTGCCCAGACACTCTGGCAACTGCTCAAGGCCGTGCTGCAAGTGTGCCTGCTCAGCGCCATCTGGATTGCCATGGATGTGCTGCGCCAGCATTTCGGCTGGAGCATGCCGGCCGGCCTGATCGGTTTCGGCCTGCTGGCAGTGGGCCTTTTTTCAGGACTGGTCAAGGCGCGCTGGCTGCAAAGCGGCACCAACTGGCTGCTGGCAGAGATGCTGCTGTTCTTCGTGCCTGCCATGCTTGTGGTCACCGAATACCCCGATCTGATCCGTCACCAGGGCTTGCGCATTCTGGCCGTCATCGTGGCCAGCACAGCCTGCGTGATGGCCGTGACCGCGCTGGCTGTCGATCGTGTCTATCGCTTCGAGCTGTGGCTGGCAAGGCGCAAGTCCAGCCGCGATGCCGCTGCCCTGAACGAGGATTAAGCCATGCTGTCGAATGAAATCATCGGTCTGCTGTCGCTGCTGACCACCGTAGCCTGCTACTGGGTCAACAAACGCCTGTACCGCAAGCATCCTCACCCATTGCTGATGCCCATCGTTGCCACCCCCATGGTGCTGATCGGTCTTTCGCTGCTGACCCATGTCAGCTACCCGCAGTACATTGCCCAGACCCACTGGCTGGTCTGGCTGCTGGGCCCCACTACGGTGGCATTTGCACTGCCTCTGTACGAGAACCGCAAGCTGCTGCGCAAGCACTGGATGTCGATAGCCACCGGCGTGGTCGTGGCCAGCCTGGTCTCCATCTCCACCACCATTGCGTTTGCCGATATGTTCGGCCTGTCCGAGGCGCTGCAAAAAGGCCTGGCCGTGCGCAGCATCACGACACCGTTTGCAATCGAGGCCGAGAAAGTGCTGGGCGGTCCCACCGATCTGGCGGCGCTGTTCGTGCTGCTGACCGGTGTCAGTGCCATGCTGCTGGGCGAGACCGTACTGCGTGTGCTGCCCCGCATCCGCAGCAAGCTGGCCACGGGCGCCAGCTGGGGCGGAGCCGCCCATGGCAGCGGCGTGGCCCGCGCGCGCCAGGCCGGCGAGGTGCAGGCCGTGATGGCATCGCTGGTGATGATGATTGCCGGTGCCGTGAACGTGCTGGCAGCTCCCTGGGTGCGCACATTGTTTTTCTGAGCCGCGCTCGAGGACTGGCTCCGGCAATCGCCGCTCTCAGCGCACCGGAATGGCAATCGGGCGCAGCGGCGCGGCGTCGCCACCTCGGATCTTCAGCGGCCCCCCGATGAAGGCGAACTCATAGACCTTGTCGCGAGAGAGCCCGTCCAGGGCCACCAGTTCCATGATGGGAATGCCTTGCTGGGCGAGCAGATAGCTGTGCAGCGGCACATAGTCGTCGTCCACTTCTGAGGGAAAAGTCTCCAGGCTCAGGTTGTCGGCGCCGATGATCATGGCACCCGCATCCTCGGCCAGAAAGCGTGCGGCATCCAGGCCCAGCCCCGGGGGTTTGGCCATATAGGCCTGGGGTTGGTCGTAGAGTTTCATGCGTCCCGTGCGAATCAGCACGATATCGCCCTTTTGCAGCGTTACGTTCTGGCGTGCCAGCGCCTCCTTGAGGTCCTGCCGGGTGATCCGGTACTGGTCGGGCAGCATGTCCAGACCCTTGGCCGCTGCCACGTCAATCAGCACGCCGCGAGCCACCAGTGGCGGGAATTTCTCAATGCCCGTGCGCTGCCAACCCCGGTCACCCAGATGCTCGTCGGCACTGAAGCCATTCCAGATCTTGCCGCGTATGCCGAAGTGGTTGAGTGCGTCGATGTGCGTGCCCGTATGGCTGTACATGGAGAACGCCGTACCCGTGTAGCTGCGCGTGGCGTTCATGCTCTTGCCCACGTTCATGGGGTCGTCCACCACGGTGCCGCGTGGCGTGTGCGTCATCCAGAACTGGTAGTGCGGATCGCCGGCATCCTGCCAGCTCGGCATGCCCACGTAGTACTCGGTGGCGAGGTCATAGACCTGGCCGCCTGCGATGCGCTGCAGGATGGCAGCGCGCGAGGCAGGCGTGATCAGATTCAGGCGGCCGATCTCGTCGCCCGGCCCCCAGGGGCTGCGGCCCACGTCCTGGCTGGCTCCGGCCGGGAGCGTGTGGCCACCGTGGGAATGAGCCAGACCGGAGAACGCTGCTGCCATAGCGAGCAACAGGGAGGGTAAGCGCCGGGCACGGGCGCGGAAAGAGAAGTTCATGGGTGTTTCCTTGGAAGCGGTGCGCCTTGCGGCGCGGGTATGAAAGAGTGCTGAGATGGCTTAACCCACCAGGGCGCGCAGCCGTTCACGCAGCTGGCCCAGGGGCAGGGTCTGCAGCGTGGGAAGACCCGGAGCGATGACACTGGGAATGCTGCGCAGGCCCAGGTGCTGAGCCAGTGCGAGATCCTGGTGAACCATGTTCAAGGCCTCGGCACTTTCCATGCAGCGTGCAAAAGCATTGCGCTCGAAGCCGGTGTGCGTGGCGATGTCCAGCAGCACCTCGGCTTCGCCTATGTTGCGGTGGGCACTCATATGGGCGAGCTGTATGGCATCGAACAGATTCCAGTGGGCCTCGTCGCCCTCCAGGATCTGGGCAGTCTGGCAGGCCAGTGCGCCAGCCAGGCCGCTGGGGTACTCAAAGGTTTCGCGGCGCATGCCTTCGATATCGATGCGCTGTGTGTCGTCATGCCGTGCGCATGCCTCCCAGTGCCCGAGAATGGTTTGCTTGGCCTGCTCCATGGAACCAAACCGGGCCACCATCTCGGCGCGGGAAGCTTGCAGCACAAAGCTGCGCTGACGTACGCGCAGGCCCAGCTCGCGGGCCACCTGGCGCAGGCGCGGCGACATCACATAGCACCAGCCGCAAACCACGTCATGGAAGAAATCGATGACGGGAGCAGCCTGCGCTGCCGCGGACAGGACCGGGCCAGGGGCGAGGGCGGGGGCGGGATGGGCTGCGATCTGCGCGGGCAGAGCGCAGGAAAAATCATGGCATTGCGTCATGCTTGTGTCCTTCATGGCTGATGGACAGCAAGCGTAGGGCGCAGGCCTCGCAGGAGTAAGAGGCCTGCGCTTGAGAGACTCTTAATCCGGCGTCAAGAATCCCCGTCCATGGCCACAGGCAGCGCCTCGGCCAGAAAGTCCACAAAGGCGCGCACCTTGGGCAGCAGGTGACGTTGCGTGGGGTAGACCACGTAGACATGGCGTGGCGGCTCTGCCCAGTCTTGCAGGCTCAATGCCTCCAGCTGGCCCTGAGCGATGGCGGGCCGGGCCAGAAAGGACGGCAGTGCACCAATGCCCATGCCCGCCACCAGCAGCTCCCGCAACATCAGGCTGTTGTTGACGCTGGCGCGTGCTTCACTCGGAACTTGCAGGCCGTCGTCGGCCTGTGCCAGGCTGTAATTCAGCAGCGCATGGTCACGCAGTGCAGCCACGCTGGCCGGGCGGCCGTGTTGCTGCAAATAGGCCGGCGAAGCGCACAGCATCTGCGACAGCGAGGCCAGGCGCCGCGCAATCAGCGATGAATCCGCCAGTTCGGCGCTCAGCCGTATGGAGACATCAAAGCCCTGGCCCACGGCGTCCACCAGCCGGTCTTCCATGGATAGGTCGATCTGCAATTGCGGATGGCGCTGCATGAAACGCGCCAGCAGCGGCGCCAGCGTGCTCAGCGCAAACGACAGCGGCGCGTTCACGCGCAGCCGCCCCGTCACCTGCTCGGACTGCGCCCGCACCGATTGCTCCAGCGTGTCAAAGCCATCGAGCAGCCGGCAGCATTCGGCGTAGTAGGCCCTGCCGGTATCGGTCAGGCTCATGCGGCGCGTGGTGCGCTGGATCAGCACCGCACCCAGCTGTGCCTCCAGCGCGCGCAATTGCTTGCTCAGCGCCGCCGAGGAAAGATCGAGTGCATCGGCTGCCCTGGCAATGCTGCCCAGTTCAACAATGCGCCGAAAGGCGCGCAAAGGGGTGAGCGAATCCATGGAAGAGAAGAGCGAAAACCTGGGCCGCAGCGTAGCAGCTTTCGCAGCAGGGCCGGCGCGGCCCGGGCATGCTCGCTCTTCTTCTGAAAAATGGGTCACTCAAGCTTTTCAGCTTGCTTGAACAGCCCCAAGCA
>NZ_AHIL01000017.1 GCF_000241525.1 Comamonas testosteroni ATCC 11996 | reverse complement strand
TTGATTGCGACATGGCTTTGACCCTGGAACAACTGAATGCCGCCGATGCGGCAACCGCCACCGACCTGCTCGATGGCCTGTACGAGCACTCGCCCTGGATTGCCGCCAAGGCACTGGAGCAGCGTCCCTTCAAGTCCATGGCGCATATCAAGCACGCCATGGCCAAGGTGCTGGCCGAGTCCAGCGAGCAGGCCCAGCTCGATCTGATCCGCGCTCACCCGGAGTTGGCCGGCAAGCAGATGGAGACCAACACGCTCACCGCCGAGTCGACGAATGAGCAGAAGAAGGCTGGCCTGACCAACTGCACGCCCGAAGAGCTGGAGCACATCCGCAAGCTCAACGCCGAATACGGCAAGCGCTTCGGCTTCCCCTTCATCCTGGCCGTGCGCGGCGCGCGCGGTCTGGGTCTGAGCAAGGCCGAGATCATTGCGACCTTCGAGCGTCGCATGTTCAACCACCCGGCCTACGAACAGGCCGAGGCACTGCGCAACATCCACCGCATCGCCGAGATCCGCCTGAACGACAAGTTCGGCTACGAACCCGTCGAAGGCAACGAAGTCTGGGACTGGCAGGAACGCCTGTCCACCAACAGCGACCCCGGCTATGCCGAAAAAGGCCAGCTGACGGTGACTTACCTGACCGATGCCCACCGCGCCTGCGCCCAGCGCATCAGCCACTGGATGCGCGAGATCGGCTTCGACGAGGTCGAGATCGACGCCGTGGGCAATGTGGTGGGCCGCTACAAGGCCGCCACCGAAGGCGCCAAGACCCTGCTGACCGGCAGCCACTACGACACCGTGCGCAACGGCGGCAAGTACGACGGCCGCCTGGGCATCTTTGTGCCCATGGCCTGCGTCAAGCAACTGGCCCAGCAAGGTAAGCGTCTGCCCTTCAACATCGAAGTGGTGGGTTTCTCGGAAGAGGAAGGCCAGCGCTACAAGGCCACCTTCCTGGGCTCGGGCGCCCTGGTGGGCGACTTCAAGCAGGAATGGCTGGAGCAAAAGGACGCCGACGGCATCACGCTGCGCGAAGCCATGCTGCATGCCGGCCTGTGCATCGACGACATTCCCAAGCTGGAGCGCGACCCCGCCAAGTACCTGGGCTTTGTGGAAGTGCACATCGAGCAGGGCCCCGTGCTCAACGAGCTGGACATTCCCCTGGGCATCGTCACCTCCATCAACGGCAGCGCCCGTTACACGTGCGAATTCATCGGCATGGCCAGCCACGCCGGCACCACGCCCATGGACCGCCGCCGCGATGCCGCAGCCGGCGTTGCCGAGCTGTCGCTGTACATCGAAAAGCGCGCCGGCCAGGACGGCGACAGCGTGGCCACCATCGGCCAGCTGAACGTGCCCTCGGGCTCGGTCAACGTGGTGCCCGGCCGCTGCCAGTTCTCGCTGGATCTGCGCGCTCCCACCAACGAGCAGCGCGACGCCATGATCAACGACATCATGGCCGAGATGGCTGCGATCGCCGAACGCCGCGGCCTGCGCTACAGCACCGATCTGTCCATGAAGGCAGCGGCTGCACCCAGCGCTCCCGAATGGCAGAAACGCTGGGAAAACGCTGTCGATGCACTGGGCGTGCCCCTGTTCCGCATG
This sequence comes from Comamonas testosteroni ATCC 11996, assembly GCF_000241525.1. GTDB lineage: Bacteria > Pseudomonadota > Gammaproteobacteria > Burkholderiales > Burkholderiaceae_C > Comamonas > Comamonas testosteroni. The sequence continues at coordinate 33,862 of NZ_AHIL01000017.1, read as the reverse complement.
CCCAGCGGCGCCGGTCACGACGCCATGAAGCTGCACGAAATCATGCCCCAGGCCATGTTGTTCGTGCGCGGCATGAACGCCGGTATCAGCCACAACCCGCTGGAAGCCTCTACCTCCGACGACATGCAACTGTCCGTGGATGCCTTCACTCACCTCCTCCACCAACTGGCTCAAGAACAGCAATGACCAATATGAATCAAGACAAGCAAGCCACCTACGCCGCCATCGATGCATGGATTGACGAGCACTTCGACGAAGAAGTGAAGTTTCTGCAGGCCATGGTGCAAGTGCCCACGGACACGCCTCCCGGCAACAACGCGCCCCACGCCGAACGCACTGCCGAGCTGATCAAGGGCTTTGGCTTCGACGCCGAAAAGCACGTCGTGCCCGAAGCCGACGTCAAGGCCTACGGCATGGAATCCATCACCAACCTGATCGTGCGCCGCCAGTACGGTGCGCAGGGTGACGGTGGCCGCACCATCGCCCTGAACGCCCACGGCGACGTGGTGCCTCCGGGCGAAGGCTGGACCAAGGACCCCTACGGCGCCGAGATCGAAGACGGCAAGCTGTATGGCCGCGCCGCTGCCGTGAGCAAGAGCGACTTCGCCTCGTTCACTTTCGCCGTGCGTGCTCTGGAAGCCGTGGCCAAGCCCTCCAAGGGCGCCGTGGAGCTGCACTACACCTACGACGAAGAGTTCGGCGGCATCATGGGCCCCGGCTGGCTGCTGGAAAAGGGCCTGACCAAGCCCGACCTGATGATTGCAGCGGGCTTCAGCTATGAAGTCGTGACCGCTCACAACGGCTGCCTGCAGATGGAAATTACCGTGCAGGGCAAGATGGCTCACGCCGCCGTGCCCCACACCGGTGTGGACGCGCTGCAAGCCACTGCCGTGCTGCTCACGGCCCTGTATGCCGAGAACGTGAAGTACAAGCAAGTCACGTCCAAGGTGCCCGGCATCAAGCACCCCTACCTGAACATCGGCCGCATCGACGGCGGCACCAATACCAATGTGGTGCCCGGCAAGGTCATGCTCAAGATCGACCGCCGCATGATTCCTGAAGAGAATCCCGTGGAAGTCGAAGCCAGCATCCGCGCTGTCATCGCCAAGGCCATCGCCGACTTCAACACCCAGGGCGGCTACACCGGTGAAGACGCAGTGCGCGTGGACATCAAGCGCCTGCTGCTGGCCAACGCCATGACACCTCTGGACGGCAACAAGCCTCTGGTGGACGCCATCCAGGCCCACGGCGAAGCCGTCTTCGGCGAAAAGCCTCCCGCAGTGGGCACGCCTCTGTACACCGATGTGCGCCTGTACGTCGAGCGCGGCATCCCCGGCGTGATCTACGGCGCCGGCCCCCGCACCGTGCTGGAATCGCACGCCAAGCGCTCCGACGAGCGCCTGGTGCTGGAAGATCTGCGCCGCGCCACCAAGGTGGTGGCCCGCTCGCTGGTGGACCTGACTGCCTGAGCACCAAACACCGTTTGAACGCCTAGCCTTCTCCAGACTGGATGGAGGTTTTTCAAGGAGCCTGGATTCGTCCGGGCTCTTTTTTTATGCGCGCCCAGGCAGCAGGCCGGCGGGCATTTGCTCGGCATGACTGAGGTCCACATGGCTGGCCAGAAAATCCAGCACCGCCCGCGTCCTCACTGGCAACTGGCCGGGCTTGCCCACATACACGGCATGGATGGGCTGCAGATCTCCGGGATTGAAATCCTCAAGCAACGCCTGCAGCCTGCCCGCATGCAAGTCGTCCCAGGCGTGATAGAGCGACAGCCGCGCCAGGCCCGCCCCGGCCTTGGCCAGATTGGCCATGGCTTCGCCATCATTGACCCGCAGCACCTCTCCCATGCTCACCGTCACCGCGTTGCCCGCCACCACAAACGGCCAGTGCGGAATGGCTCGCGGATAGTTCCAGCCGATGCGCACATGGCCTGCCAGCTCATCGGGATGCTGCGGTCTGCCAAAGCGCTGCAGATAGTCGGGCGAGGCCACGATCACCTGGCGCGTGTGACCCAGCTTGCGCGCCACCATGTCCGAAGACGGCAGCTCTCCCCAGCGCAGGGCGATATCGGCACGGGCCGCAATCAGGTCCACGACATGATCGGTAAAGCTGAGGTCCAGCTGCAGTCCCGGCCAGGTCTGCATGAGCGGGCCGACCAGTGGCACCAGCAAGCGGTTGCCCGTGGACGAGCTGGCATTGATGCGCACCACGCCGGTGGGCTGGCCCTGCCGGGTGACCGAGGACTCCAGCGCCAGCCAGTCCGCCAGCAGCTGCCGCCCCTGCTCCAGCAATTGCTCTCCCTCGGCCGTCAGCTCCAGCCGCCGGGTGCTGCGGCGCAGCAGCTGCACGCCCAGCCGGGTCTCGAGCCGGGCCACGATCTTGCTGACCGCCGAGGGCGAAACCTCGCGCAGGCGCGCCGCTGCCGAGAAGCTGCCCTGCTGGGCCACCTGCACAAAGGTCTGCAGCTCCACAAAGCGGTCCGCGCTGTGCTCCTGCAGCGAAGGCATAGCCATGGATTTCTTCATGAATCACATCATAAAGATGCGATTTATTCCCCACAGGAACAAATGCATGTCCGCATCAAGGGCTAGCGCGCCTTCTGCCGCAGGTTCACAGTTCAGCCCTTCGCGGAATTTTCACAAGGACGTTTTCATGCCTGCAGCATTGCTTGCGCTGGCCGCCGGTGCCTTCGGCATCGGCACCACGGAATTCATCATCATGGGCTTGCTGACCCAGGTCAGCCAGGATCTTCATATCTCCATCCCCACGGCGGGCACGCTGATCTCGGGCTATGCCGTGGGCGTCGCCGTGGGCGCCCCTGTGCTCACGCTGGCCTCGCGCCGCTGGCCGCGCAAGCTGCTGCTGCTGAGCCTGATGCTGCTGTTCATCGCCGGCAATGCCGCCGCCGCTCTGGCACCCAGCTATGGCTGGCTGATGGCGGCACGCGTGCTGACCTCGCTGACCCACGGCACCTTCTTTGGCGTGGGCGCGGTCGTCGCCACACAACTGGTGGCACCCGAGAAGAAAGCCTCGGCCATTGCGCTGATGTTTTCCGGCCTGACCCTAGCCACGCTGCTGGGCGTGCCCTTCGGCACCTGGATCGGCCAGCACTGGGGCTGGCGCATGGCCTTTGCCAGCGTCAGCGGCATCGGCGTGATCGCACTGCTGATCCTGCTGCGCCATGTGCCACGCGAACTGAGCATGCCCAGCCCTCAGGGCCTGACACAGGAGCTGGCCGTGCTGCGCAATGGCGCCATGTGGCGCGGCCTGCTGTTGACGGTGATCGGCTTTGCCGGCGTCTTCACCCTCTATACCTATATAGAACCGTTGCTGACCCAGATCACGGGAATGGACAACCACATGATTGCGTTCACCCTGCTGCTGTTCGGGGCGGGCCTGGCCCTGGGCAACCATGCGGGCGGCAAGCTGGCCGACCGCTTTGGAGTGCCGCGCGCACTGTGGGTGTCGCTGGCCGCCCTGATGCTGGTGCTGATCGCGGGCCGCTGGATGTTTGCGAGCACGCCGCTGGCGATTGCCTTTGTGCTGCTGCTGGGCATTGCCGCCTTTGCCACCGTCGCGCCGCTGCAGATGGGCGTGCTGCAATCAGCGGGCGAGGCCGGCATGAATCTGGCATCCAGCCTCAATATCGCAGCCTTCAATCTGGGCAATGCCCTGGGCGCCTGGCTCGGTGGAGCGGTGATCGCACACGGCCTGAACCTGACTTCGCTGGCCTGGGCGGCCGCCATACCGGCAGCAGCGGCGCTGCTCATGGCCAGCTTCGCGCCACGTCAGACCAGTCCAGTTCAGACTTCGCCCATGGCGGCGGGAATGCACTGAAGCTCAGACGCGGCATCAAGGCGGCACAAGGCGGCACAAGGCGGCAGCCTGCCCTGCAGCTGCGCAGACGAATCCCACTCCCAAGGCGACCTCAAGGTCGCCTTTTTTGCTTGTGCAGCAGCTCGGCATGGTTTTTGCACCAATTCAGATCCATGACAAGGCATGAACCCCTTGCAGGCCCCCATGCACGCTTTTGCACAGCGGTGCACCAATTTCGGGCTTGACACCCTTTTTTGCACCTTCTTCAACGCTAATGCATGCAACCGGCCTCAAGGCGGCAATCCACTTTCTTTCACTAGATGTTTCAAGACCCGAAACCTGCGCACGCATAACCGCAGTCAGATTCCTTGCGATTGCATATCGCGCAATTTTTGCTATGAAAAACAAAGCAACTATCGCTTGATGCAAAAAGGTTTCAATATGTTTTATCCTGAAAATTAGAAAAACAAAGGGTCATTAGCTACATATTTGATAGCAATCAGTAATTACCTTAGATGGTTATGCGCGAAAAACATAATCATTGACATCCCATCCAGAAACTGAAATTTGAGCAGGGTTTACCGCTAGATGCTGCGCGTTATGAGCTGTATACACTTTTTGTATGGATTGCATGCCGTTCGCGAATCGCATGCCAACCTGAAGCCAATATAGAGTGAGGAGACATGTTTTTATGACATCCCAAGTGCATCCCGTGGATGAGGTTCTGCCATTTGGCAAGCTCACCGCCTTAGGTCTGCAGCACGTTCTGGTCATGTATGCAGGCGCCGTCGCCGTGCCGCTGATCGTGGGCCGTGCCCTGAACCTGCCCCCTGAGCAGGTCGCGCACCTGATCTCTGCCGACCTGTTCGTCTGCGGCCTGGTCACCCTGATCCAGGCCATGGGCGCAACCCAGTGGTTCGGCATCAAGCTGCCCGTGATGATGGGCGTGACCTTTGCCAGCGTGGCCCCCATGGTGTCCATGGCACAGAGCACCGGCGGCAATGCCGGCGCAGGCCTGATCTTTGGCTCGGTGATAGGCGCGGGGGTGATCTCCATCCTCATTGCGCCGCTCATCAGCCGCATGCTGCGCTTCTTCCCACCGGTCGTAACCGGCACCATCATCGCCGTCATCGGCATCAGCCTGATGCGTGTGGGCATCAACTGGATCTTCGGCAACCCCGTGGGCCCCACTGCCCCTTCGGTGCCCAACCCCGAGCATCTGAAGTGGCTGGCCGAGGCCCAGGCCATGGCCGGCGCTCCCGGCTCCTCGCTGCCAGCCATCCCCAAGGGCTTCTCTGTGCTGCCCACCATGCCCAACCCCAAGTACGCCGATCTGCAAGGCGCTGCGGTCTCCGGCATCGTGCTGCTGTCCATCTTGCTGATCGCACGCTTTGCCAAGGGCTTCCTGGCCAATATCTCGGTGCTGATGGGCATCTTGATCGGCGGCGTGATCTCCGTGGCCATGGGCCTGATGAACTTCGAGAAGGTCGCCAAGGCCGAGTGGTTCACCCTGGTGCTGCCCTTCCAGATCGCCATGCCCGTCTTCGACCCCATCCTGATCCTCACAATGAGTCTGGTGATGGTGGTGGTGATGATCGAGTCCACCGGCATGTTCCTGGCCCTGGGCGACATGGCCAAGCGCGACATCACGCAGGACGAGCTGACCCGCGGTCTGCGCACTGACGGTCTGGGTACCCTGATCGGCGGCATCTTCAACACCTTCCCCTACACCAGTTTCTCCCAGAACGTGGGTCTGGTGGCCGTGACCGGCGTGCTCAGCCGCTGGGTCTGCGTGGCCGGTGGCGTGATCCTCATCGTTCTGGGCGTACTGCCCAAGATGGGCGCGCTGATCGAATCCCTGCCCACCGTGGTTCTGGGCGGTGCGGGTCTGGTGATGTTCGGCATGGTGGCCTCCACCGGCATCCGTATCCTGGCCAACGTGGATTTCCGCAACAACAAGAACAACGCCATGATCGTGGCAGTGTCTATCGGCGTGGGAATGATTCCTCTGGTTGCCCCTAATTTCCGTCAGTGGATGCCCCATTCCATCCATCCACTGATTGAATCCGGTATCCTGCTGTCCTCGATTACCGCCGTGGCATTGAATCTTTTCTTTAACGGAGCCGCCAAAGACAACAGCGCTGCCATCAACGCAGCACGTGAGGCTGACGCTCACTAAACGCCAGTCCTGAAGCGAACGCTGGCTTACCGGCCAGCCCAAGCCCCCTGCCGCCCCACAGTGCGCCAGGGGGTTTGTTGTCGATACAGTTGAAGCAAAACAGACCTGACTCAAAATGCTTCTTGCCATCCGGTAAGCTCCGAGAAGCAACTTGCTGATAAATATTTCGTATGACACAAAACCTGTCCTCCGCCGAACAAGCCCTGCGCGATGCGGCCCGCGAATACCACCGCAGCCCCGTCAAAGGCAAGATTTCCGTCACCCCTACCAAGCCCCTGTCCAACCAGCGTGACCTGTCCCTGGCCTACTCGCCAGGCGTGGCCTACCCCTGCCTGGACATCGAGGCGGACCCCTCCACCGCGGCCGAGTACACCTCGCGCGGCAACCTGGTCGGCGTGATCACCAACGGCACCGCGGTGCTGGGTCTGGGCGATATCGGCCCGCTGGCGTCCAAGCCAGTGATGGAAGGCAAGGGTTGCCTGTTCAAGAAATTTGCCGGCGTGGACGTGTTCGACATCGAACTGGCCGAGCGCGATCCCGACAAGCTCATCGACATCATTGCCTCGATGGAGCCCACCCTGGGCGGCATCAACCTCGAAGACATCAAGGCTCCCGAGTGCTTCTACATCGAGCAGGAGCTGTCCAAGCGTATGAACATTCCGGTGTTCCATGACGACCAGCACGGCACGGCCATCATCTCCAGCGCCGCTTTGCTCAATGGCCTGGAACTGGTGGGCAAGGACATCGGTGCCGTCAAGGTGGCCGTCTCCGGCGCCGGCGCGGCAGCCATTGCCTGCGTCGACGTGATGGTGGGCCTGGGCATCAAGCGCTCCAATGTCTTCATGGTGGACTCCAAGGGCGTGATCTATGAAGGCCGCCCCGGTGGTCTGGATGCCTCCAAGCAGCGCTACGCGCAGAACACCGAAGCACGTACCCTGGCCGACGTGGTCGACGGCGCCGACGTGTTCCTGGGCTGCTCCGCTCCCGGCGTGCTGACTGCCGACATGGTCAAGACCATGGCCGACAAGCCCATCATCCTAGCCCTGGCCAACCCCGAACCCGAAATCCGCCCCGAACTGGCCAAGGCCATCCGCCCGGACTGCATCGTGGCCACCGGCCGCTCCGACTATCCCAACCAGGTCAACAACGTCCTGTGCTTCCCCTACATCTTCCGTGGCGCGCTGGACTGCGGCGCCACCAAGATCACAGAAGCCATGAAGCTGGCCTGCGTGCGTGAAATCGCCGCCCTGGCCAAGCAGGACGTCAGCGACGAGGTCGCCGCCGCCTACCAGGGCAAGGAGCTGACCTTCGGCCCCGACTACCTGATCCCCACGCCCTTCGATACGCGCCTGATTCTGCGCATCGCTCCCGCCGTGGCCCAGGCTGCCGCCGAGTCCGGTGTCGCCACCCGCCCCATCGAGGACATCGCCGCCTACCGCGAAAGCCTGACCCGCTTCGTCTACCAGACCAGCATGTTCATGCGCCCCGTGTTTGCAGCCGCCAAGGCCAATCTGCAACGCGTGGCCTATGCCGAAGGTGAAGACGAGCGCGTGCTGCGTGCCGTACAGGTTGCCGTGGACGACGGCCTGGCCAAGCCCATCCTGATTGGTCGCCCTGCCGTCATCGAAGCCCGCATTGCCAAGGCCGGCCTGCGCATGCAGCTGGGCAAGGACGTGGAAATCTGCAATCCCGAAGATGACCCCCGCTTCCGCCAGTACTGGGAAACCTATCACAAGCTGATGGGCCGCAACGGCGTCACCCCCGAAGCCGCCAAGGCCGCCGTGCGCCGCTCCAACACCCTGATCGCCGCCCTGATGGTGCACCTGGGTGATGCCGATGCCATGCTGTGCGGTCTGGTCGGTCGCTTCGACAGCCACCTGGCCCATCTGGAAGATGTGCTGGGCCTGAAGAAGGGCGCCAACGAGTTCGCCACCGTGAACGCCGTCATGCTGGAATCCGGCACGCTGTTCGTGGCCGATACCTACATCAACGACGCTCCCAGCGCCGAAGAACTGGCAGAGATCGCCAAGATGGCTGCCGACGAAGTGGCCCGCTTCGGCCTGCCACCCAAGGTGGCCTTCCTCTCGCACAGCAACTACGGCTCGTCCACACGCGGCTCGGCCCGCAAGATGCGCGCTGCACGCGACCTGTTCGCCGCCGCCAACCCCGGCATCGAATGCGATGGCGAAATGCACGGCGATGCGGCCCTGGACGCCAACGTGCGCAGCCACTCCCTGCTGGAGTCCTCGCTGACGGGCGCAGCCAACGTGCTGATCTGCCCCAACCTCGACGCCGCGAACATTCTGTTCAACGTGCTCAAGACCACAGGCGGCCATGGCACGACCATCGGCCCCATCCTGATGGGCTGCTCGGCTTCCGCCCACGTGCTGACCCCCTCCTCCACCGTGCGCCGCGTGGTCAACATGACCGCTCTGGCAGCAGCTCAGGCCATCGCACTGCGCAGCTGATCAAACGGCACCTCTCGGGCATCCCGCCCGAGGCAGCAACAAAACGCCCTCAGGGGCGTTTTGTTTTGTGCCATGCCTTGTCTTGAACTTTGAACCCTTCGTTCATTCACGGCAGCGCTGTAACGCGCGCAGCAAACGCCCATGGCAGACGCCATGATGAAAAGTGAATGCCAGTCGAGATACAGCAAGCGCCATGCGCTATGGTTTCATAGACAAAGCAAAATGCGCGCAATGCCGAACGGCGCACAATCCTTGTGTAGAATCCTGCCATCCGGAGGTTTGGGTGAGTGGTTTAAACCAGCAGTCTTGAAAACTGCCGAAGGAGTGATCCTTCCGTGAGTTCGAATCTCACAGCCTCCGCCAGGACATCGACGCACACAACGTCAAATCGCTTCAAAACCCGCTTCTCTCATAGGGAAGCGGGTTTTTTCTTTGTCGCAAGTAATCGCACCACGCTTCAGGACAACCCAGCTTTTTGTTGGTACTTTCGTTGGTAGCTCAATCAGAGCCAAAATCAGATACCAACAACTAGGATCAACGGGGCCACATGGCACTGACCGATACGTTCATCAAAAACACCAAGCACAGCGGCAAAGCAGCTGGCGACAAACACAGCGATGGTGGTGGGCTGTACCTGCACGTCAAAGCGGCGGGCAAGTATTGGCGGTTGGCCTATCGCTTCGAGGGCAAACAAAAGACACTGGCGCTCGGCGTGTATCCCGCTATCACCCTCGCCCAAGCCCGACGTGGCCGTGACGATGCCCGCGCCCTGCTTGCGCAAGGCGTAGACCCCAGCCAGAACAAGCAGCGCCTCAAAGAAGACAAGGCGGTGGCAGCGCTCAACACCGTGGAAGCCATGTCCCGCGCTTATCTGGCAAACAAGCGGCCAGGATGGTCAACGACACACTACGACCGCGAAGCCCGAAGCCTGGAGAAAGACCTGTACCCTTTTCTTGGTCAGCGTGTGATTGGAGAAGTTGAGCCGCCTGAATTGTTGAGAGCATGTGAGCGCGTACAAGACCGCGACGCAGTGGAAAGCGCGCACCGGCTGCTCACCACGGCATCAGGAGTCTGGCAATACGCAATCGCCAGAGGCTGCGCCACACGGGACATTGCCCAGGACATCAAGAAAGCCCTCAAACCACGCCAGAAGGGCCATTTCCCAGCCATCACCGACCCAGCCAAGCTGGGCGAACTGCTGCGCGCCAGCGATGGCTATGGCGGCGGCCCTGTGGTGCGGACAGCGCTCTACATAGCCCCCATACTGTTCCAGCGCCCCGGCAACCTACGCACCATGCGCTGGGCTGATCTAGACCTTGATGCAGGGCTCTGGACTATCCCCAGCGCTGACCTCAAACGCAATGTCGAGGGGAAGAAGAACGGCGCGCCGCACAAAGTTCCATTGCCCCGGCAAGCCGTTGTGGCCATACGCAAGCTGTATCCCGTGACAGCGGGTCGCGAGTATGTCTTTCCAGGCCTCCGAGACCACGCCAAACCCATGAGCGAAGCTGCCGTCAATGCGGCTTTGCACGCAATGGGCTACAAGGACATTCACACTTGGCATGGCTACCGTGCGACTGGCCGCACCCTGCTGCGCGAGGTATTCAAGATCGACATTGACGTGATCGAGGCTCAACTAGCCCACGTGGGTGGCAAGACCCATAACGGTGCCTATGACCGAGCTACTTTCGTCGATGAGCGCGCAAAAGTTTTGCAGCAATGGGCTGACTATCTCGAAACACTGCGCCACGGGGCCGAAGTGATCCAGTTCAGGCAGGCATAGCACCTAGAAAGTAAAGACAAAGTTGACAGGTGCGGACGCTGGCCATCGTTGTCTGCCGCTGCTCCCGGAACTGACCAACATACTGGAGCAGAAAGCATGTGACCGATGCAGCCGTTCATGTCTCAGTGCTTGGTAGATAGGCCTATTCGCGACCTACCCAAGCAGACGCCTTGGAGAGTTTGCCTTTTCGGCAAGGCCTAGTGCGGCAAACAAATTTTGACCAGAGGCGAGGACCAGTGCTGGCGAGCAGCGAGTTGGACCAGCCTTTTCACAACGCTGCTACGACGGAAAGACGCGGTGCTCTCGATCTAGAAGCACCAGAAAGAAAGCAGCACGGGCTCGGAATCCATGAACTCTCAACTTATTCTGATCGACGCGTAGTTCAAAAAAAGTGATGTCTGGGGAAATTTGGTCACGGACCGACTCTAGATGAGTCTTTGCGGCTTCGGCAGTCTTGACAGGGTCGTAGGGTGTATACGCAAGCCCACGCTTATCACGTTTGCCGCTCGTTTGAAGAACCTGCTTCCAAGTCCTATTGCGAAGATCGTTAATCAGCTCAGTGAAGGCTTTGAGTTCATCTTTCTCCCAATGAGAAAAACACTCGTATGCATCCCGAAAATATTTGAGCGCGATGTAAGGGTTAGCATTGTCACCACCTTGCACATCAGCACTTTCGGCGATAGCAAAAATCTGGTTATCGCGTTCGCTTAGCTGAAGTGTTGCCTTAGCTTTTGCTTGGATCTTTTCTCTAGGCAGCTGCGTCTTGGCCATCCGTCATCTCACCATATGTCCGTTGAAAATAGGCTTTGATGGCATCTTTGGAGATAACAGCCTCACAACGAGCCTCTGGGGCTAGTCCTCTTCTGGCGTCCTTCCAGGGATCTTCCATATGGGTCATCGCTTCAAGACGCTTCGCTGAGAACTCACCGTAAATGTCAGCAACCTGAGCCAAGATACCCTCGGAATCGGCATCGATTTCGTCGGCCCCATGGTATTCCGGAATCGAGTTAAAGCCATATTCCTTGAACTCGTGATAGACGCTTGGCACCACTGGTCCATGGGCCCAAGCCTGCATGTCCTCTTGAAAAAGAGGCCTATCAAACGCTAGCAAGTGCCACGCTTGCGCGTAATAAAGAAGCTTTTGCAGCTTAAGCGGCGTCATAGAGTCGCCGCTATCACGATCAACGTGGTTAATGAACCATGCTGCGGCATCAATTGGATTTGTCATGTTCTCCCTTTCAGTGCATTTTATCGCGCCATCTATTCCAGCTCGTCGGCATGTCAGCCCAACAAAGCGAGCCGTCAGGGCTATGTGGCCAATTTATGTCCACTGGCTCGATCAAGTCTGTAGGCATGCATCAGAAGATGCGCAGCGCGTCAACGCGTACACATGAGCTTTGAGAGAACGCGTTCATTGCGCACCTTGAGTTGAACAATAGCACCTAACGTAGAACGGTCAACCAAAGAAAAATCTGACAGGCTGCATCTATCCGAACTCAGCAGGTCACAGCAAAGACCTAGTCGGCGGCATCCTCCACATAAGGCACAGATCAGCCGAACCACAAACGCGACGTCCCAGGGCACCCTGCCCCTTACAGACCTACCGATGTGTAGCACTGCATTCCCGCTGCATTTTGAAGTGTGGTCAGTTTTCATCAGCACTGACCAAAGTACGCCGCCCAAACCTGCGGCGCGCCATGACGCCCCCGCCGCGCCTGCCGGCTTCGCGGGTCGCAAATTACGAGCAGGTCGCAAGGTTCAAAACGCCATTAGGACTGGCTTCGCTGGAAAAATCTGCAATATAAAAATTACGTGAAATTACGGGGAATTTTTCAGATAAGTGCCCACGATAAATTGGGCGATATTTGGTGTAAATGCGTGCACTGAAGCCGCCAAAGTCCCCCGCCATAAGGCCTTCATGATTCGATGTGATCGGCTGCTAACAATACGCTGCTGTCGTTGATAAATTGCAGCAGTCAATAAAATAAGAAGGTACATGTACCAGTGCTCACCGCAAACTGAGGTTGATGCGAGACGCTTTGCCAAACGCTGCTGAAACAATCCATGCACCAACCGAAAAACAAAGAGAAGCAGGTCACGCGCGACAACCACTACGTTCCGCAGTGGTATCAGCGTGGATTCATGCCCAAAGGCAGGCACAAGCTGTACGTGCGAAACCTCCAACCGGGTGTCAACAGCCTGCCTAACGGGCAGACCCTTGCTGAGCCCGAAGTCGAAGAACTAGGGCCAAAGCTGGCCTTCGTTGAGCTAGACCTATACACGACACGATTTGGCCCGACCCTAAACGACGATATCGAGACGTTCGTCTTCGGCCCCATCGACAAGACCGGGGCAGACGCTATTCGTGGATGGATATCAGGAAATCAAGCTCAGATCCATCGAAGGTTTCAGGACTTTTTCGGCTATCTAGACGCTCAGAAGTTGCGAACGCCTAAGGGTCTTGACTGGATCCTGAAGCACTACAACGGGCTGCCACAGCTTGACCTGATGCTGCAGATGCAGGCATTGCGCCAAATGCATTGCACGATGTGGTCCGAATGCGTGCGGGAAATCGTTTCAGCCTCTAAGGCAACCGTCAAATTCTTGGTTAGCGACCATCCGGTCACAGTCTTCAATCCGAAGATGGCGCCCGACTCGAAAGGATGCCAGTACCCCAATGAGCCAGGAGTTCAGATGGTGGGGACGCAGACCATCTTTGCGCTAGATGCCAATCACTGCCTGATTCTGACCAACCTCGAATACGCCGAAAACCCTGCCAATGCTGATCATTTGGCTCGTCGCACCAACGCTCGATTTCGTGGTAGCTCGATGGCTCACACGGACGCCTTGATTCGCGAACGCCAGCTCACAGACGTCGAAGTGCATGCCATTAATCTTGTGCTGCGGTCACGAGCCAAGCAGTACGTCGCTGCAGGTAGGCCTGAATGGCTCTATCCCGAGCGCTACTGCAGCCTGTCATGGGCAGAAATCGCGCCGATCCTTCTGCCCCGCGATGGGCTTTTCAAGTTTGGCGGCGAAGTGTTTATTGGCTACGCCGACGGCTCGACTGCCTACAGAGACCAATTCGGCCGCACATCGAAGGCTCACGAATTGACCGCCAAACCTCAGCCAATCTTGAGCCCGCACCCGGAGGATCCATGTGGATGCGGGGGCGGGCTGAACTTCAGGGAATGCTGCGCGGACATTGAGCCGCATCTACGCCCGTCTTGGCGCGTCATGAGCATCAGGGAACGCAATCTCGCCTTGATTCGCGCCATAAAGAACATCTTGGAGTTGGACGACTCGGACGCTTCATGGCTACGCATGCGGCGCACACTCAGCGATGAACAGGTCATCCGCATACACAAGGTTCAAGCAGCGCTCTGGCCCAGAGACACGCAACTGATTGACCTTCTTCCGAGCCCTCAGCGCCGACGCTCTCGCGCGCTTTTCATGGGCTCGATCGACCCGCGATTCCTTTCGGAGTCAATCACCGGCATGTTGGCGTATGTAGACGAACTGGTCGTGGTCCATCCTTTCATGAACGCCGATACGGTGCGCAAGGAGCTCAGCCCGATTCATCAGCCGGCAAAACATCGCGAGCAGACCGTTCGCAACGCATTTACGCTTCTGGTCCTTGAACACGCCATTGAGGCAGGACGGATTCACCTCGTCCCAGATCCGTTGGATTTCGATCTTGGTTATCGTGAGGAGATCAAGGCCATCACGGATCGCAAAGAGAACATAGAGATTGGCCCTATTGACGATGCGATGGTGCGTTTCTTGGCACAGGACGAAGAGCTGCGACTCCTGAAGCGCCTGCCAACGGAGCGAATGAAGGCTTACATCAAGGAACGCATCCCCAACGGCTCCGATGAGCTTTCCGATGCTGATATTGACTCTGTCATAGCGCACTGGAAACAAGAGGCAGAGCAGGACCCTCTGGCTTTGCTGACGCCCATCTCCGACGATTTTGAGGGAGAGTTCAAGATCACGAAGGCTTTTGCACGAGAGACCGGTCTGTTCGTTGCTACCTTGACCGGCGCTTTTGTGTACACCAACTCTGACACGCAATGGAGGCGACTTCACTTATCGGACGAAGTGCACGTCTATGAACCAGATTCAAATGCAGCTGCCATCATTCGACAGATAGACGCACTACATTTCAAGCTCCCAAGCCTAACCTACCACCATGTGTCCAAGCCAGCGGGAGCCGACGCCGCCGGGCTGCTTCTTAGAACCGCGTTTAGGGCATTGCGTCAGGGTGAAGAGCTCGAAGTCAGTTCTGTGCAGGCGACTGCTGACGCAGCGCCAGGAACAGAGGATGAAGGATTGATGATCTACGACGTACGAGCGTCCGCACCAACGGGAGGATTCCGGCGCACAGATGTTTCACGACTGGTACTGACATTCGGGCGCACTGAAGACGTGGCACCGGTGCGCTTAGCCATATTCATTGAGCCCGCCGTGAAGCCTACGTAGTCGCCTTTGTCAGTAGCCCTGTTGAGCGATCTTGTGCACCGGGATAGGAAACATCCGCAGTGGTCAGGATCTCAACATTGCGTTTGAGCTTGTCCGTGGCGAGATTGGGTTGAGACGGTTTACCGAGTACCTGTGTCGATGTCCGCTTCCAGGCTGAACCAGCCGCTCGCGGCCATGCGGCGGGCGACTGCTTCTGGCAGCATTCGGCGGTTCACGCAACGCTTGGCCACACCAACATCAGCAGATACCTACTTGAAGACGGCCCTGCATAGGGCCCAGACCAAAGGGTAAGTCAGGCCTGCCATGCCAAGCGCCAAGACGAACGCGACGGCAAAAATGATGATGTTGCGGGTAGTGACCATGAGCCTGATATTACCGACGAATAGGTTTTGTCCGGCCAGCCCCGGGCAGCATCCAACGGGGTTCCGACAGCACACCTAACTCATGCTTTTTTCAGCCGTTCACGGGATGGGGTCGGGAAAAGCGTAACCTCCGTAATCAGCCCATAAAATCGCCTGCAAACCCGCATGAATGCTGGGTTCCGTGGGTTACAGCTTTCTGTAATTCAGCGTAATCAAGATTACAGCAGCTTCGCAACCCGTTGTTTTTATTGATTTTTCTATTTTCGAGAGATTACTTTGAATTCTGTAATCTGATTACGCTTAGGCTACGGAAAAATTACAGCAAGCACCTCTCTGAAAGCATTGCCTGCAAAGGCCCACAAGGTTAGCAAGCGCTCTGATTACGCAGATTACACTTTTCCCGACCCCTCCCCGGAATTTTGGTGGAGTCTGATTTTCCAAAGGATTAACCCTTGGTTTTGGCACGAATGCTTATTTATTCATCAATGCCGGCGGACATGAAAAAGCCCCGTTTCCGGGGCTGGTCATGCCGTTTGCAGGGGGTCAATACTCGGTTTCTTGAACTGGAAAAATCGCATCAGCACCCAGCAAACGGGCCGCGCTCTCCGTAGGAATACCCAGCGCATCGTTGACTTGGCGCAGTTGCCAGTAGAGATTGCGCCGGGCAGTTGAATCTGATTCCGCTTTTATTTTGATAGCAATCCGATGGCTCTGCTCCTGCAGTGTAAGCTTATCTCGCAGAGAGATGGTTTGACGAAACGCCTTGTCGCTGACTAGTGGCTCCACATACAGGGCCCTTAGCTTTGCCTCCATCGCGTTGAAGCTGGTGATGTAGGCCTCTTTCCAGCGCATAGCTTCCTTGCCGGTAAAGCCCATGGCCAGCATGGCAAAGCCATCGCGGGTGATATGGAACATTGGAAGGCTTCGGCCAGAACCATCAACAAATTCACTGAGCGCAAAATTGCGTTCAGTGAATTCGGGCGAGCATCCCAAGTTGCGGACCGCTCGAATCACATCCGCATGACGTTTCCCAAAATGCTCTGCCACTTGCAAACTGGTGGCCATCACCTGCCCGCTGTGGGCCTCCAGCATCGGAGCTGGTGCATCCAGCACCGTTAGATGAGTGTTTTGCGTCATAAAACCTCCCCATGAAACATTGATCTTCTGTGCCTTGCGTCAGGCCAACTCAAACACCCAGCAGCGCACCGCCTTGCCCTGGTCATCGTCTGCATTACGGGTCTTGATTGCGCTGTTGATGACACGGCTGGAGTCCACAAAGCGGCGCGCTTTGCTGGTGCGCAGCACCTTCTTGAGCTCGGCCAGCGGAGGCACTTGCTGGCGGTGCACGCTGGCCTGCTCTACAAACTCGTTCAGGTTCACGGCAATGAGCTGCTTGTCCCGGCTGTGATTCAGGCGCGGTACATGCAATGTGCCTCTCACCGCCTCGGTCGGAAGGCTGTCGAGGAAATCGAACATCTCCCAGAACTCTTGCACCAGAGGATGATCGGCACTGATGGACCGCTGCCGCTCCTGGGCCATGGCCACGATGCATGAGCGCACAGCATCAAACTGCCCATCGCTCATACGCATGAGCCGGCTCATGGCCATGACGGCCACCAGCAGCTGTGCATGGTTCTTGGCAATACGCGGCTTGTGAATGCCGTCCTGCTGCAGCAACCATGCAATGGTCTTGTCGGCTTCTGCCTTGAAGGTGTCGAGTACCTGAGATTCCTGGCGTAGGCAGGCCAGCAGAAAGCCGCTCAGTTGCTCCATCTCATAAGTCTCCAGCTTCTTGGCACTTTCAAAGCTGGCAGGCGTGTGGCCATGCGTGGTGAATGTCATATGGCAGATGCGCTCCATGATGGCTTGGCTGGCCTGCACAGGGTTGTTCTGGCTGATGACAATGCTGGCCCTGAACGGCGGGTCATAGGTCTCATTGCCACCAGTGCGCACGCCAGTGGTGCGCACATTGCGGCCGTTGTAGGCGTCCTTGAGCTCGTCCCAATCAAAGCTTTTCACATGGGCGCTGTTGCCGGTCTTGGTTTCGCGGTCGCTCTCGATCAGCACAATGGGCAGATTGCTGACCTGCGTGAACGTGCGCATACGCCCAGCGGCCGTGGACTTGCTGGGGTCGAAGCCCTCATAGTCCCGGCCAAACAGCTTCCACAAAAACTGGATCAAGGTCGTCTTGCCGCTGCCGGGCTCGCCCACGATTTCCAGGAACGGAAACGACATTTGCTCAGCCCGAATCTGCTCTGCAAACAGACTGGCAAACCAGTAGCTTAGAGCCACATAGCCAGGAGCACCAAAGGCTGACCAGAGGTGCTGTTGCCAGCTTCTGTCCTGGGCTTCTGCATCGCGGCTGATGTGCAGATGAATAGAGCGCTGCAGGCTTTTGATGCTGAGCTTTCCAATCTCGAAATAGTCCTCTTCGTTGGCCTCCAGCACCGCGCCATCGTGCACCGCATAGTCGCCCAACAGATAGGTTTTGTGCTGGGCGCTGTAGCCCACAAAATCCACCGTCTGCACTTCTTTGATGTTGTCCAGTTGGCGTTGCATCATGCGCTCAAGCTGGGCGCTGCTGCCGCTATACAAGGCTCCGGGTGCCAGGTGCAGCAGCTGCTTTTTGAACTCGCTGGCCGAGGTCAGATGGCCTGCTGTGAAGTTACCTTTGACGGGCAGGCTTTTATGCGGCTGGGCAATGCTGAAGTAATACCAAGCCTCCTGCGTCACCTCATTGCGCTGGTAGTACAGCGCTTTGGGCAAGCAATTGGCAATAGGCTGCAGCACCGAGGCTTGCTCAATAGCCTTCTCTCGCAGCTCGTGCTCTGACAGGTATTTGTCCCCTTCTTCCTGTCCTTTTTACAAGTCATCCTTGGCCTTGCTGTAAGCGGCCAGATCGAGCTTGAACCAATACAGACGGCTGCCATATTCCAAGTCGAACTCAGCGCGGCCCGTGTGGTTGTAGATCAACAGCGCCTTGTCGGAGGCAGACTCGGCCACCAGCAGCGCACCTTGATGCAGATACTCCTTGAGGTCTTTTTCCGTCAGGAGCTCGCGCAAATGCAGGTCATTCCAATCCTGCTTGGCGCTGCCGCTGCGCTGCGGGATTTGCGCCGCTGTGCAACGCCACCCAGCCTCCTGCGCCCTGCGCACATGGCGCAGGGTGTAATCCCGCCCGGCCTTGTCACTATCAAGCGCAAACACCAAGCGCGGCTCCTTCACCTGTTGGCCCTCGCGCTGTATCTGCGCGCGAACTGCCTCCAAGGCCTTGCCTGGGTAGTTGTTGCAGCTCATCAGGGCGACGGCTGCAATGCCGTGATGGGCCAGCGCGATGGCATCAAAAATGCCTTCCACCAGCCACAGCTCCTTAGGTGGCTCAGGGGCCTCAGGCTGGGCCGGATTCGGTGCTGCAAAGCTCAGATCAGGCATGGCCCACCAGTGACCACCGTAACTCCCTCCCTGCTTGAAATTGGCCTTCTTCTTGCCAAAGCGCGCGGGCTTATCAATCAAGCGCTCCCACCATGTCTGGGCCACAGCAAAGCGCACCGTGGCCGTGCCTGCACCGCGCCCCCGGTCAGCGCGCTGGTCAAAGTATTGCTCCTGCGAGTACAGACCACGAATCCGCGTCAAGTCGAAGCCACGGGCCTGCTGCAGATACGCATCTGCAGCCGCGTGCGGATTGCGCTCGGCTTCGGGCTTGCGTTCTTCGGCCATGCGGGCGCGCTCGCTCCAGCTCTCAAACAGATCGCTATACAGGTCTTTGGCGTGGGCCTCATACCCGCAATGGTTAAGCCGCTCGCACTTCACCACCCAAGGCGTGGCAGCGTAAGTCCACAGGCTTTTGTGATCGCAGCCAGGGCAGCGGCCCTTGCGCAAATGCTTGCCATCGGATGCAGGCTTGAACTCATAGTCCGACTGCAACCGCTGGGCGATTTCATGAAGCAAATCACTCATGCTGCACCGCCTTTCTGCTGCCATGCCAGGACATCACTCACACGCCACCAACGCAGGCGGCGGCTGGCATACAAAAAAGGCTGCGGAAAACCGGCCTGCCTGAGCAGACGGTCGGTGAAATGCTCTCGTGTGCAACCCAACATTTGCGCCACGCCATCGGCATCCACAATCGCCGGGGCTGCAGTGTGGCCACCGCTGCCAAACTCGCCCCCCTGCGGGGCCAGCCAAGCCAGCACATCCCGGTAAAGCCAAGTGCGCATGCGGTTGCTGACGTTGATGCACGGCGGGGGGAAGTCTTTGCGCTTGGCAATCACAGCAGTGGCGTGCTGGCGTGAGCAACCCAGCAAGTCGGCAATGCCTCCGACATCAAGCCGCGGTGCCCCCAGGTCTGCCACGCTCAAGGCACGCATGCCGGGCTGATACAGCCACTGCAACACGTCGATGACCCGCCAGTAACGCAGGCGCGGGCTCAGATCGATGAACGGCGCGGGGAAGTCAAGACGATGGCCCAAATGGTGGCGCACATGATGCGGGGCGCAACCCAGCAAAGCGGCAAGCCCGGAGGTATCCAGACACTGAACGCCATTCATCACGGCGGTTGCAATATCGGCTACAGCAGGCGCAGCCGGGCGCTTAAAAGAGGGCTGGTGCAGGGCATTCATGCTTTGACCCTCCAGACCATGCTCACCTCATTGACGGCGCTGCAAATCTCCTGCGTACGGCGCTCCAACTCGGCATGCACCACGCGCAACAGATTGGCCATGTCCTTTGCAGGCACGCCCAAAGTGGGGCCCACATGAAAGGCGCATTCATCCGTCATGGTGGCCACCGCGTTCAATGCAGAGCGGGCAGCATCCAGATGCCCTACCTCATCGCGGAGGTTCAGCATTTTGGTTTTGAGCTGCGCTTGAGCGGCCTCTTTCAAGGTGTCAGATACAGGCAGATCCTCACCCAGCCAGTTACTCCATTGCTTGGCCGCATCGGTGTCCAGTGCCAACTCCCAATCCGCACGCGGAATACCTGCAGCAATGCAGTCAAAGACATCGCGAGGCTTCGCGGTGCGCTGCGTGCTTTGGCGCGCGGCGCTTGCTCTTGTGGATGCACCAGACAATGCAGCAGCTTCCACTGCCCCTTTGGCAGCGCTGTGATGGGTTTTCATGGGTTAGCCCTCCAGGCTCAGATCGAGGCCACGCAGAGCGGCCAGAGCCTGCACGGCTTTGCGGCGTGCACCGGGAACATTGGCCTTGGGCTGGCTGAGATAGTGCAGCGCCATGCTGAGCGCGTTATGCGCATCGGCGTGCAGTTGGATGGGGTCAGGTGTGCCCGTGAGGGGCGATGCGGACGCAGCGCTGCGGCTGGCCAGGGTGATAACGGTCATGGTCTGCTTTCCTACTGGAGCACAGGAAGCCACTTGCCACGTTTTCAAGCGCAACAGGTGGACGGGATGTTGAAAACACGTCAGTAGTCGTGCGGCAGTCCTTACGGATATGCCCATCCCGCCCGTAACCATAAAAGGATGATGCAAACGCACCATTCCCCAGAATTTGGGCATGACAAAACCCCGCTTGTCGGTGGGGGTTGCAAACGCTACTAATAAGGTGTTTTCAAGCACCGGGCCTCTCGGCTTGCAGCAATTGTGCCATGAAGCGCTGTGATATGGGAAGGCCCGCGATGGGCTATGAGTTCTTTTCAGCAGCAGTACAACTGCACTATTGGCCTGCTGTTTCTGGCTCAGTAGAATGGGCGCTGCTACCGCGCTCTGGCTGTCCGATTGGATGGCTGGGGCGTTTTTCTTTTGTGTCATCGACCTGCCCCTTACGCCTGCTGCTGCGCCATCCAGGCACGGACATCAGCCACCCTCCACGCGGAAATTTTGGCACCCAGCTTCTGCGGCTTGGGGAAGTCTCCAGCACTAACCTTGCGCCACAAGGTAGAGGCGCTAAACGGCAGCAGCCCCACCACGCCTTGGCGGCGCGGATGGGCGACTAGATCGCGTTCGCGGATGTATGCGCAATCGGGAAGCGTTTCAAAGGCTTGGGCTGCGGTGAGGGTCTTCACGCCGTGCGTTGTGGCGCGTGCTTGTGCGGTCATATGGGCCTCATTGAGATGAACAATGGGGCAATGGTCTGATGCGGCTGTCTGCTTGACCAGCCTCTTTGCTGGTACGCGCTAAGCCGTGCTGGCAGAGCTTACGTTGTGCCGGTAGAGCGTAGTTTTTGTAATTTTTTCCAATCTGTAAGCCATTGGCGCACAGCTCTAAATTTTTGTGGAACCAGTTTTTCCGCAATGGCTAGAGCTGCAGCATCCATGCTTTTATATGACTTCATGTTCTTGTCAGCCCATTTAAAAACATCAGCTCGGCAATCTCGGTTTTCTTTGTGCCTAGCATCAGCGCCTTTTTTAGCCATTGAATAGCTGGATATTGATGATGTAGATTTGTAAATTTCAATTTGAGTCATAAATACTCTTTTTGAAAGTTCATTAACATCTTTTATAACCCAAGGCGTTGATTTTAATGCATGAACCTCAATTAATATAATTAGTATTTTAGAAATTAGGCCATCAATTAAATAAGGTTTGTGTATTTGATCATAAAAATAGATGTAAATATCATCAACATCTATGTATTCATCTAGAAATCTTTGTATTACAGGATAAATTATGGAGCATTTGATGCCAATATTTGCCAACTCTTTCTCAAAGATTTCAATGTTATCTCTAACGGCTTGATCTATGCAAACTTCATAATTTGATAGATTTTTAACATCAACATCGAATTTTTCTTCAAATAGAAATTTCTTATTTTCCATACACGCCCTGCTGTGCTATTCCCCGAATGCAAAAAACTCCAGCAGGCGGGCAGGGTCTCCCGCTTTTCGGTTCGCGGGCCTAGCTGGAGTCGAGTGCAATCTTACTTCAGGACAGGCAGAACATGCGCTTGCTCATTCCTATGAAGCTGCGGGCGCTCCATGCAGCGCCTTGATGATGGGGTCTTGCGCTGGAATCTCGAAATGGGCTTTGGGCTTGCTTTCAGATTTCTTGTACTCTGCGCTTTTGCACAGAACCATAGAGTAGGCTCCGCCATCTTGTTTATTCAGGGAAACTTGATTCCGGATCATTTTCTGCTTCAGTGCACTCATTGGCAGAAAGATACCCTCACGGGGTTTTGACGATGGCGAGATGGTTCTAACTGCAGCCAATTGCGCCAGGAACGTATGACCACATTCAATATCAGTGCAGACAAACACAACATCTCTCACCAGATCAGATACAAATCTGCTGGTGCGCGAATGGGATTTGGCTCCACAGTGAGGACAGTTAAACATCATTCTTCTACCTCCGGGATTTACAGATTATTGAGAGAGTTGATCCATGAATTTATATCGCTTTGACGCCATGCAACTAAGCGTTTGGCAATAACTAATGGAGCGGGAAATTCTTTGCTTCGGATTTTTTTGTATATAGTGCTTCGTGCCATTCCGGTTTTTTGAATAACAGCACCGATTCTCAAAAGCTTTTCATCGCACGGCTGATTGGGTTGTGCTTTCATGGCTCTATGCATGCGGACTGAAGGCTTGGAGCACTGCCCGCCGCACCGCTCATTGCGGCGAAGCAGTGCTAGGGGTCAGCGCGATGAATGCTTGGGATTCAGCACACGATTGCGGTGAAGTGCTGCAGGCGACATGCGCGGGATTGTGGGCAGGCCTTCACCGCCGCCAACGGCCATGCCTGCGGCTTCAAATTCAGCCGCTGGATCGCATTGGCCAGGCATGCTGTCGATGGCTTCAAAGATGCGGGTCATAGCCCTTGCCTTGATCTCTTTCAGGTCATCCGCCAAGGGCAGCAATCCCTTGAAGTCTCTGGCGTCGGACTTGGCCATAAATTTCTGCAGCGCAATGGCTTTGAGCAGGCTTTCCGGCACTTCGGACAGTGCCTGGGCCAGCATCATTTCGGCGTACTTGCGGCGTGCCGCCTCCAGGGTGGACTGGTAGCTTTGCGCCAGGGCAGCCACTTCAGGCTTGAATGGAAAGTCTTGAATCGCCTGGGCAATGTGATCCAGAGCTGCGGCGACTTCGCTGGCCATGTCCTTGTTGGCCACCTTCTTGTTCATGGCGTCGTTCACCAGTTTGGTGGCGTTGAATCCGCTCTTGGCAAACAGCTCTTTGAATTCGCTTTCAGCTGCGTCGGCAGCCGCTTCAAACTGTTGTTGTTTCTCCTGCAGCGAGGTCTGCTGTTGCATCAGCCCTTGCAGGTCTTCTTGAGCCTGACGATAGGACGATTGGGTCGATTGAAACTGAGCCAGGGCGGATTGGAATGCAGCTTTTGCGGCTTCGTATGGGGTGACTTGCATAGTGATGGACGTGGCGGAAGTTGATGGGCTTCTTGGTGCTGTAGAGCGGGCTTAGTAGTCCGTCAGCATGGGCTTTTGAGTCGCATCAGCTTCGCTGTCCGTGCCGCTGGCGAAATGCTGGCCAGGGGACGAATACGAGGCGGCCTGCAAAGCTTTCTCAGCTTGCGCATATACCTGCTGAGCGCGGTGCAGCAGGTCTTTGGCTTCGTTGAATTTCTGGAGGGCTTGGGCTTCGGTCATGGAGGCATCCGGGTTTGTGTTGGGATGTCTCTATGGTGCTCAGTGAGGCTACTGAGATGAAGCAAAACGCTTTGTGCTGGTGCTCAAGACAAAAGGATTCTGCGCAGCCCGCATGAGCATTCCAGCCAAGTGGCTTGGATCGGTAGATTCAAGGTCGGGATATGCGCAATCAGTTGCTGCGCTTCTTGTGCATGCTCACTGCTTGACTGGCAGCTTGACGCGTTCGCTCAAGGGCGCACTACCCACAGCAGCGCCATCCAAATTTGGACGGCAAAGGGAGTCATAACAAAATTTGTTGGTACTTTTGTTGGTATGTTCAATCCAACAAACTACAGAACCAAGTATTCATGCGTATTTCAAGACTTAATTCGTGTGCCACAGCCCCGCCAAAATTCAGGCAGATCCCAGAACATTTGCCCATTGAAAAGCCAGTCGCAACATCTGCAACTGGCTTTTTTTGCTCGCGCCCCTCTTCGGAACTCAGGTCTCGAGTTTGCCTGCCAGAAGCATAGGCCGAGTTGCAAGAGCCGTATGGCGGCACATGCCCCCGGATCGAGATGATCTTGCCGTCTCGCTCAGACCAGCAGCAGATATCCAGACTCACGCCCTTGTCTGCCGTTGTGATGCACAACACCCAACCTGCTTAGCTGTGCCACTACCTGCATGACGGTTCCCACACTGACAGGAGTCCCCCGAAGGTATAGCTGGCGATATATCTCATCCCTGCTGAGAGCGTGGGGAGCAGAACTCCGCAGGACTTGAAGCACGCCAATTCTGGCGACGGTCGGACGCAGTCCTGCTGCCCTCAACCGTTGCATTACGCTCAACCCCCTCAACTCTCGGGCCCTTCCGGCAATCGCCTCCAGCCTCCTCCCAAGGCCCTGTAAAGCGCGATGCTTGCCTGAAGGCGCTCCTGTCGTATTTGAACTGCCAGGTCTCGGCTCTGATAGGCCACACGCTGCACATCCAGCAAGGTCTGCAAGTTGTCCGCCCCGGCCCTATATCGGCTTTCCGCCAGTGATAGAGCCCTCTGGGCCTGAGCCACTTCCTGCGCCTGAACCACCGCCTGTCTTTCCGCGCCGTCAACCGCATTCAATGCAGTTTGAACATCATTGAAGGCTTGCAGAATGGCCTTGCGGTAGCCGATCACAAGCTCCTGCTTTTGCGCTGCAGCCAGGTCCCGGTTCGAAGCAAGTCGCCCTGCATCAAAGATCGGAGCCAGAACTCCCGCAGCCAGAGAAGACAGAGGATTCTCCAGCAGCCTGCCGAGCCTTTCGCTCTCGGAGCTCAGGCCCGCAGTCAGCGTCACGCGCGGCAGCATGGCTGCTCTGGCAGCGGCAAGATTCGCATCCGCCGCGAGCAGTTGAGCCTCCGCTTTCGCCACATCCGGCCTGCGTGTTATCAGATCCGCGGGCGTACCCTGGTGAACGCCTGGAATCGCCAGATTCGAAAGACTGGTCTCGCTCACAAGATCCATAGTCCATTGCCCCGACAGCAGTGCCAGCACAGCGTGTGCATCTGCAATCTGTTTTCGGAGCAAAGCCACAACACGCTGCTGTGCTGCAACCTGGCCACGCTGCTGAGCCAGTTCCACGGAGGTCGCTGCCCCATAACGGGCTCGGGACTCGACCAGCTTCAGGAGCCGCTCGGAAATCTCCAGGTTGAGCTGGGCAATCGCGGCGCGCTCTCGCAAGCCCACACACTGGAGCCAGGCCTGGGCGACTGAGGCAGTGACCGTCAGTCTCACGGTCTCGCGGTCAAACACGCTGGCCTGCCTGTTGGACTCTGCGGCGTCTCTCAAAGCACGCTGACGCCCCCAGAAGTCCAGCTCGTAGCTACTCGACAGACCCACTCGCCAAGTGCTGGCGTCTCTTTCCGTATGACTGTCCATCGCTGCAGATCTTGTGGCCCCGAAATCTGCGTTCAAATCCGGTACCAGGGCCGCACGTGCATAAGTTGCCCGGGCATCCGCCTGCTGCACTCTCGCGACGGCAGCCGCCACATCCAGACTTTGAGTCCGGGCTTGCTCAACCAGTGCGCTGAGCTCCGGGCTGCCAAAACTGTGCCACCAACTGGCGCTGACTTGTTCGTTTTCCGCCCCCTGCTCCTGCGCCCAGGCATGAGGAATATCGAGAGACATTCCCCGGGTCTCGTTACTGGATTGCGTTGTCGCGCATCCAGCCAGAGCAAGAGCCGCCAGCACTGCGTTCCATTTGTACATGCCTACTCTCCCGCCAATGCTCGCACGGGCTCCAGACGCGCCGCCGTCCTGGCAGGCATGAAGCCAAAAACCAGGCCGGTGAGCACCGCACAGGCAAATGCACCCAACATGGCTTTCACCGAAAAAATCACAGGTACGCCCGAGACAAGAAGCGTCATCCCGATGCCCAGTCCCGCAAGCAGACCGACGCCCCCACCCACAATGGTCACCATGCTGGCTTCCGTCAGGAACTGGCGCAGGATGTCACGCTGGCGAGCCCCCACTGCCATGCGAATGCCGATCTCCCTGGTCCGCTCGCGCACCGTCATCAGCATCACGTTCATGACTCCGATACCACCGACCACCAGTGAAACTGCCGCAATCAGCCCCAACATCACGGCCATGCTCTGGCGAGTTGCTGCTTCGGCCTGAATACGAGCTGCTGCATTGCCGATGCCGAAGTCTTCCCGCCCCCCGTGCCTCGCCAGCAGAAGGCTGCGGATCGATTCTTCGGCTTCATGGACCAGCTCCGAGGAGCTGGCCTCCACGACCACGTAATCGGGCTGTGTCTGCGCTTGATAGACTCTCGCGCGCCCCGACTGATAGGGAATGAAGACCATGTCGTCATAGTCCTGGGCGCCGGAGTCAGCCCCACGCTCGCTCATGACGCCGATGACTTCGAACGCCGAGTTCCCGATGATCAGCTGCAGCCCCAATGGATTGGCCACCTCCGGGAAAAAATGCTGGTGCGCCTTGTGCCCTATCACCACCAGTGGAGCCAGATCTCGGTCCTCCACATCCGTGAAGTAGCGCCCCTGGGCCACCCTCCAGTGGTGGACCAGCGGCATCTCCTCGCTGGCTGCAAACACATAGATCTGCTTGTCGGCCTTGCCATAGCGCACCGTGACAGGGTCTCCGATGACGGGCATGACTCTGCGTATCGCCGGCAACTCCCGCATGGCGGCCAGATCGTCTTCGGTGATCTGGCCCGCTGGTCCACCGCTGGCCGGTGGTTTGCTGCCCATATAGAGAATGGCTGTTCCCATGGTGCCCATCTGCTCGACCACTTTGCGCCGTGCGCCTTCACCGATGGCCAGCATGACGATCACCGAGGCCACACCGATCACGATGCCCAGCAAGGTCAGACTGGTGCGTACCCGGTTCATGCGCATGCCGCGCCAGGCACTGCGTGCAGCCTCGGAAATCTCAGCCACCCAGGATATTGCCGACGTTGCGGTGTTGCGCTGCGGGGTCAGCGGAGGCACCTCTGCTCGGCTCTGAATACCATCGGGAGCGCTGTCATTGACGACGCGTCCATCGCTGATTTCGATGACACGCCTTGCCTGAGCCGCAACGTCGCGATCATGCGTGATCACAATGATGGTGTGTCCCGCATCGGCCAGCTCGCGCAGCAAAGCCATCACCTCGGCGCCACTATGCGAGTCAAGAGCCCCAGTCGGCTCATCGGCCAGGATGATGTGGCCGCCGTTCATCAACGCCCGCGCAATGGACACGCGCTGCTGCTGACCGCCCGAGAGCTGATTGGGACGATTGCCCAGGCGCGACCCCAGCCCCAGACGCTCGAGCAGGAGCTGGGCTCTTTGCACCCGCTGCTCCTTGGCCAGGCCTGCATAAATCGCAGGCATCTGCACATTCTCCGAGGCACTTTCACTGGGAATCAGGTGATAGCCCTGAAACACGAAACCGAAGGCTTCGCGACGCAGCCAGGCCAGGGCATCCGAGTCCAGCGTGGATACATCCTTACCTTGAAACCGATAGCAACCTTCGCTCGGTTTATCAAGGCAACCCAGGATATTCATCAAGGTGGACTTACCCGAACCGGAGCTGCCGACGACGGCCACGTACTCACCCGCGCGAATATCCAGATCAATGCCGTGCAACACGGTCACCGACGGCTGCTCGCCCACTCCGCCATAGTGCTTGCGAATGCCACGCAGCGAAATCAGCGGAACCTGCTCCATCGCACTCACCATTGCAGCCACCGCAGACCGCCAGGAATCAGGGTCTCGCCGACGATGACCCGCTCGCCTTCGGCCACACCGTCGAGCACCTGCACCTGATGGCGACTTCGTACTCCGAGCTTCACGTTTCGCTGCTCAGGCTGCCGTTTGGCTGTCAGCACCCGAACGCTCTGCGATTGCTGATCTTTCTCTGACTGAAGAGCTGTCAATGGAACCGTCAAGGCCTGCTGCGCACTGCCGGTCACAAAGACCACCTGCGCCGTCATTTGTGGCAGCAGTTCCGCGTCCTGGTTATCCACGTCGAACAATGCCGTATAGGTCACGGCCTTGGTGGCCGCCGCAGGCGCCGCCGCATTGCCCGCTGCGGGGGCGACGCTGGCCGGCGGCGCAGGCAGCACCTGCCTCACCCGGCTGCTCCACCGACGCGCCTGTTCCTGACCTGCACTGCCCAGCGTCGTGAAATACACGGACATTTCCGCTCTCACGCGCCGCACATCGGCCTCCGATACATCCGTCCAGACCGTCATGGCAGTCAGATCTGCGATACGCAAAATATTGGGCGTCTGATAGGTCGCATTCAGGGTCTGCCCTTCACGCGCATCGACGGACACCACCGTACCGGACATCGGTGCGTAGATGCGGGTATAGCCCAGACGCGCCTCATCGGCCTTGAGGCTGGCCTGCGTTTGCTGCATCTGTGCCTTGAGATGGTCGATGCGTGCGGCAGCTCCGGCCACCTGGGCCTCGGCAATCTGCACATCTTCCTGCCTGGTCGCCTCTTCGGACTCCAGCTGCTGTTGTCGCTTCAATTGCTGGCCGGCCAGTTTCAGCTGTGCCTGCTGCTCTGCAATCTGAGCGCGCAAGCTCGCCAGCGATGCTCTGCCCGCATCCACGGTGGCGCGCTGCACGCTGGGGTCGATCTCCACCAGCAATGCCCCTTTCTCGACCCTGGTTCCTGGACTGACCAGCAAACGGGTGATCTGACCCGAGACCTGCGCCCCTACATCCACATAGGTTCTGGGCTGCAAGGTGCCGATGGCAGTGACGGTGGACTCCACATCGCCGCGCTGAACCGCAACACTCTGGTACTCGACCCTGGGCCGACTCCCCCACCACAGGGCAATACCTCCAGCACAGACCAGCAGCAGCCCGAGGCTACCCCAGCGTTTGATTTGTCCCACCGTCATGAACGTTGCACTTTCCAGAAAACAATTCGCAGTCGCTGCTGAAACTCATGGCCACGGCATGAATTGGAGCGATTGAAGATCAGAAGCCTTGCGGGCTTCAAGGGATCCGTCACCAGAGGCGGCTGACGCCCCCTAGCAGCGCCGTCATGGCGGCCGCCACCGCCAGGTGTCGAGCCGACCAGGAAAGCCCCGCGACCGTCGCGAGAGCCCCCAGACTCCAGAAGCCCAGCACGAGCACGCTGCCAACCGTTGCACTCCACCCACGTATGGCAGGCAGGCAGACGGCCAGCAAAAGCAATGCTCCCAGCACACGCAGCGCCATGCGATGCGCTGTCGGCACCTCGTCCAGAGATGTCAATTGCGCGTAATGGCGGTCCATGGCAAAAGCCAGAGCCGTCATGCCTCCCATCGAAAGAGCAAAGGCCTGCAACGATGACTGCCACAAGGTCATGACAGGCTCCCTTGCTTAGCGGCACTTGCGTCCGCAGCCGCAGGCAGGTCTTTCGACAATTCACGAGCCATTTGCTTTCGCACGGGCTTCAGGCCCGATGCCTTGCGCATCCAGGCCCAGGCGCCGGCCGCCGCCACTCCGACAGCAAGGGCGAAAAGCTCAACCCCCGCGCTCTCCCAGTCACCATCGAGAAGGTATGCAGCAAGTTGCTCTCCAGTCGTCACAAGATTCAGCAAGGGCAACAGAAGACAAAGCACAGCCAGCGCTGCCATCTGATCGCGCCAAGCCAGTGGCGGCGACCTCAGCAGCGCATGTATGAGAGCCAGAATCCACAGCGCAAAGAAGACCACCAGCTCCCATCTGGAGCGTTGCGAGATTTCGACAGGCAGCAAACGATTGGCCCACAAAAATCCCACGCAGGCGATGCCCAGTCCCACGATGGCCGCCACATTCGCGGCTTCAATCATCCGGTAGACCGTGGATGTGCTGGAGCCAAACTCCCCCTGATGTCTGCCCCGCCGTTTGACCATGAAGAGAATCGCCCCAGTGGCCATCATGGCGCTTCCGGCCAGCCCGCAAATGAAGTAAAGCCACTTCAGCGGCAGCCCGCCATAAGTCGCCATATGCAACCCGCCGATCACCGATTGCGTGAGTGATGCCACACCGCCATCCACACCTCCAGGCAAGCGCAACTGCTGCAACTCTCCAGTGGCGGCCGAGAACATGGCCATACCGCTGCTGGGGCTGAGACGCTTGCTCAGATCGTCGGCTTCATTCCATCCATAAATGCCAATGCGTGCAACTGCATCGCCCGGGTAATCAATCACCACCGCTCGCACCGGTTGCCCGATCAAGGCCTGACCGCGCAGCACGAAGGACTCCAGATCCGGCACGGGCATGGACTGACCCGAACGCTGTGGCTTGCCAGGTTCATTCAGCGCCACCTGAAAAGACTTGACGGCTTCGGCACTGCTGCCGAAGTAGGCCGCAATGCCAGCAGGCATGAAGGTCGCGCAGGATATGGCGATGCCTGTATAGGCGATCATGAGCTGGAAAGGAAGCGTCAGCACCGCCACGGCGTTGTGCATGTCCAGCCAGCTTCTCTGCCCTTTGCGAGCGCGGAAGGTGAAGAAGTCCTTGAAGATTCGTCTATGGGTAATCACTCCGCTGGCCAGTGCCACCAACATGGCAAGCGCGGCGATGCCCACAACCCAGAGTCCGAGCTGTCCTGCATGCAGCTGGTAGTGGAAATCCACGAAATGATGGCCACCCAGTGTCTGGCGCACCTTGGGAACGTCAGCGGCATCCATGGCACTGCCGGACTTCGGATCCAGCTGGGCCGCCGCATACTGTCCCTCGTGATCGAACCAGTAGACGCGTAAATCCCCGCCCCCTTTGGAGTCTGCGGGCCACAGCTCCCACATGTCTGCACCAGGGTGCTGCCGTTGCATATATGCCATACCCCATTGCAGACGCTGGCTCAGGGAAGACTGCGCTTGCGGCACAGTGCCCTCCTGCCTGGCCTCGGCCTGTTCATGGGCGTGATGCTCGGGGGTCATCCAATGGGTGATGGGCTCCTCGAAGACGGCCAGGGTCCCCGTCAGAAAAACGGCATACAGCAGCCAGGAGAACCACAGGCCGCACCAGGTATGCAACCATGCCTGAGCCTGACGGAAGCTGCCTTTACCTGCGCCCGATTCCTTCTTTGCCGGCTGCATCAGCGTCCCTTCAGGAAGATCAACGCCGCGGTGCCAAGGAGCATGCCGATCATCACGATGCCCAGCACGCCCCATATCCGCCGTGGCGATGCCGGAGAAAAAGCCCAAATCACGGCAGCCACGTACCAGAGCCAGCTGGACTGCATGCCCCCCAGAATGGTCTCCACACGAGATTGACTCATCGCACCACATAAAACCACCCAGGCACTGGAGACGGCATAACCGCCCAGCACTGCAGCAGCCAGACGCGATCCCAGTCCCCAGTCAGAGCGCAGCCCATCAGATTGCGACATTGCTACGCCCGTCAGAAACGGCCCTTGAGCGACACGGTAACCGTACGCTTTTCGCCGTAAAAGTTGCCGTAACCCGCATAGCCGACCGTGCTGTAGTAAGTCTTGTCAAACAAGTTCCCCACATTCATCGCAAGGCTCCAATCCTTGTTGAATGCATAGGCCACACGAGCCGACCAGACTGCGTAACCCGGGGAAGTGAAGTTGTAGGGTGTCCAGGCTCCGTCATAACGGCCCGTTGCCGGGTTGTAAGCGCTGATGCCCGAAGCCCGGTAGTTCGAGCTCTGCGCCACCACACCGCCGCCCACGCTCCAGCCGCGCAAATCGCCGCTCAAGCGATAGTCCGCCCAGGCCTTGAACAGATGGCGCGGCGTGACCGTGCTGAACTGGGCGCTGTCCTTGCGTCTGTCTTCGTTGCTGTTGTAGGTATAGCCCACCGCCAGCTGGAGATTGGGAGTGATTCTCCCCGTCATCTCCAGATCGATGCCCTGGCTCAGCTTGAAGCCGTCGCGGAAGTAGCAGCAACCGCCGCGCCAATCGGTCTGGGGATAAGCGGGGTCGTAAACGGCCTCGCCTTTTTTATCGGTACGAAACAATGCCGCACTCGCAATCAGATTGGGGGTCAGCTCGCTTTTGACACCCAGCTCGTAGGTACGACCACGCACCGGATCCAGCGGCGTCCCCGGCAGTGGTGCCGAGAACTTTCCGGCCTGGGACTGATAGATCTCGGCGGTGCTGAAATACAGATTGGTCGACTTGGTCAGCTCATGCATCAGCCCCATATAGGGCACAAAGACATTCGATTCCCGACTCTGTGCCGTGAGAGCACCGTTCATGTCGTGCTGGGTATTGCGATCCTGCAGCACATAGCGTCCGCCCAAAACCACGGACCAGCGCTCAACGGGACGCAGGCGAATAGAGCCATAGAGGCCGCTCTTTTGCGTTTTTGTCTGCGAGCCGCTGGTCCAGTCACCCAGCGGATAACCGGGGTCTTCCGGTGGAATCCGGTTGAAGACGTCGGCCGGCCCCACTCTCGGCCACAGGCTTCGATTGGTATTGCTGTTGCGGTGCTGATCGAAACCCAGGATCACATCATGGCGCTGACCCAAGGCGTCAAAGCTGCCCTGCAAATTGATATCGAAGCTGGTTTCACGCTCGCGTGACTTGGCTTGATGGA
The DNA here is from genome assembly GCF_000241525.1 of Comamonas testosteroni ATCC 11996. Classification (GTDB taxonomy): domain Bacteria; phylum Pseudomonadota; class Gammaproteobacteria; order Burkholderiales; family Burkholderiaceae_C; genus Comamonas; species Comamonas testosteroni. Next base: position 1,216 of record NZ_AHIL01000017.1, on the reverse strand, counting down.
TCCACCAGTCCGCCCCCTGCAGCGTGACGGGATCCGGCGAACTTTCGATCTCCGCGCCGTTCACGCCTTCATTGAAGCGGGTATGTCTGAGCTGGGTCTTGAGCAGCCAGTCGTTGCCTAGCTGCTGCTCGAGCTTGGCAAAGACCGTGGTGTTTTCGCGATTGATCCAGTTCCAGGGCGCGCCAAAGTTGGTATTGCGCGCAAAGCCGATATCGCTGCCGTCCGCATAGCGCGGCAGGCTGGCATTGAAGCCCGTATTTCGGTCTTTCTGATAGCTGGCACCCAGCGTGGCGACTGTGCTGGATGTCAGATCCAGCTCCAGCGCTCCATACAGCATCTGCCGCTTGAGCTTGGATGGTGCTGCCATTTCCTTGCGGTCATGGTTCACAGCCACGAAACGGCCACGCAGAGTGCCGCTTTCGTTCAACGCGCCCGTAGTGTCGAGCTCGGCGCGATAGTTGCTCATGGTTCCGCCGGAAAGCAGAACCTGGGTCTGACGTTTGGCCTGTGGCCTCTTGTAGGTGAAGTTCAGAACCCCACCTGCCTCACCTGCACCGAACAGGCCATCGGCCCCGCGCAGCACACTGACGCTGTCGAACTGCGCCATGTCCAGACTGCGGCTTCCCGAGCGAGAGGAGCTGGCAGCACCGCCATCGAACCGGAAGTTGGTGATGTTCATGCCGCGGGACATGTAGGTCGTATCCAGCCAGGTCTCTTCGCGCGTGATCCCGGTGGTGTACTTCATCACATCATCGAGCGTGCGCATGGCCTGATCGTCCATGCGCTGGCGCGTCACCACCGTCACCGACTGCGGAACATCGCGCAAAGACTGCGCCGCCTTGCCGACCTCCACTCCAGCGGCCACATAGGAGTCGCTTGACTCCCCATACACATTGGGAATGGCCTTTTCCTGCACCGTCACTTCGGCAAGTGTCGAGGCTGCGTCCTCTTGTGCATGGCTGCCACCGGGCAGCAGGCAGAGCACACTGACGGCCACAGCCGTGGTGTGAAGACGAAATGGCAAAGCCCCGGCTAAGGGGCAAAACGAGCGTTCCAGCATGAGCGTACAAAAACAAACCTGGGGGTTCTCTTCAGACAAGGGAATGCCGAAGTACCAATGACGCTGTGGCTGGAACGGAAAGACCGTATACGGGCTGGCAGCAAAGAAACAGAACAAGAATCAATCTCAATTTCATTTCCGCGCGAATTGTAAAGC
>NZ_AHIL01000018.1 GCF_000241525.1 Comamonas testosteroni ATCC 11996 | reverse complement strand
CGATTTGTCGATGGCACTTTCATCCGTATCCCTATGACTTACGATTCCACCGCCTCCTACCCACGCGACCTGATTGGCTACGGCCGCAACACGCCCCATCCCGAATGGCCCGGCAAAGCCCGCGTGGCCGTTCAGTTCGTGTTGAACTACGAAGAAGGCGGTGAGAACCATATCCTGCATGGCGACCCCGGCAGCGAGCAATTTCTGTCGGAAATGTTCAATCCCGCCAGCTACCCGGCCCGTCACATGAGCATGGACGGCATCTATGAATACGGCTCGCGCGCCGGCGTCTGGCGCATCCTCAAGGAGTTCGAGAAGCGCGGTCTGCCGCTGACCGTATTCGGCGTGGCCACGGCGCTGCAAAAGCATCGCGAGCTGGCCCAGGCCTTCGACGAGCTCGGTCACGAAGTGGCCTGCCACGGCCTGAAGTGGATTCACTACCAGAACGTGCCAGAAGAGATCGAGCGTGCCCACATGCAGCAATGCGTGGACATCTTTGAAGAGCTGTACGGCGCGGACGGCGACCACGGCCTGGGCTGGTACACCGGCCGCGACAGCCCCAACAGCCACCGCATCGTGGCCGATGCCGGCCGCTTTACCTACGACAGCGATTACTACGGCGACGACCTGCCCTTCTGGATGAAGGTTGCCAAGAGCGACGGCACGACGCACAACCAGCTCATCGTTCCCTACACGCTGGACGTCAACGACATGCGCTTTGCGCTGCCCCAGGGCTACTCGCACGCCGATCCGTTCTTCCAGTACATGAAGGACACATTCGATGTCCTGTACGCCGAGGGCAATGCCAGCGGCGACAACGCCCCCAAGATGATGAGCATCGGCATGCACTGCCGACTGCTGGGCCGTCCCGGCCGGATTACAGCGCTGCAGCGCTTCCTCGACCACATCCAGAAGCACGACAACGTGTGGGTGTGCCGCCGTATTGATTTGGCTCGTCACTGGGCCGAGCGTTTCCCCTGCAAGGA
>NZ_AHIL01000019.1 GCF_000241525.1 Comamonas testosteroni ATCC 11996 | reverse complement strand
GGCAGTCTCGGCCTGACTGTACGATCCGAGAACCCCAGGCGATTGAGGAAAGCGAGCTGGGCACTCGATTTTTCGAGACATCATCGCAGCCAATTGCAACTAGTGCGGCCCTGCATCCCTGCCCTGTGGGCAGGAGTAGCCTCTGCGGAGGCTTGCCAAGTGCGCCAAGTGCTGTCCCTGCTTTGCCGTTGATCGGTCCATGCTGACCAAAAGTGCTGGGTGCTATCGCCATCCCTTGCGAGGAATCGGACGAACGCGATCAGCCTCGATACGCACCGAGCAATGCGAATGCATCTGCTTACAGCCCGCATCCAGAGCGCGTGCGCTCGGGAATTGATAGCTGCCTTTGATTCCCGAAGCCGGTCGCGAGATACTTCAGGCTTCGAAAACTCACCGAGAACAACAACTATGCAAGGCCATCCCGAAGTCGTCGACTACCTCAAGGACCTGCTTCGCGGCGAGCTCGCGGCGCGCGACCAGTATTTTGCCCACTCGCGCATCTATGAAGACCAGGGGTTCACCAAGCTCTTCACGCGCCTGGACCACGAGATGCAGGAAGAAACCCAGCACGCCGACGCACTGCTGCGCCGCATTCTGATGCTGGGCGGCCGCCCCGACATGCGCCCCAAGGAGTTCACGCCCGGTGAGACCGTGCCCGAGATGTTGCGCAAGGACCTGGATACCGAATACGAAGTCCGTGCCGGCCTGCAGCAAGGCGTGGCGCTGTGCGAGCAGCACCGCGACTATGTGAGCCGCGACATCCTGCTGGCCCAGTTGCACGATACCGAGGAAGACCACGCCTACTGGCTGGAAAAGCAGCTGGGACTGATCGAGAAGGTCGGACTGCAGAACTATCTGCAAAGCCAGACCTGAGTCCCTGCAGCGCAGCGCGCAGAAATACTGAGGCCGTCCTTGAAGGACGGCCTTTTTCATGGACTAGAGACGAGCTCGGAAACCATAGTCACCACCAACGACGGCGCAGCTTCTTTCTGCGGGATTGTCGATCTTGCAAGGCTCGCCCGGCCCTATTCTTTGGAACGAGGCTCCAACTAAATTCACGCCGTTGCAGCGCCCCGGGTGGCTAGGCCGTCACCGGATGTCATAGGGGGACCGCCGCTGCTCGCCTCCAACCTCTAACCAGGCACGAACTGCGGCTGCCAGCAGGACAAGGCGATGCCGATGCGATGTCGGACAGGCCCCTGCACCCGGGCCTGCCCTGAACGCCCATCCTCAGCGGATTGCCGCTGCGGGCGTGACCTGCACCTTCATGCTGCGCACGATGGCCGCCAGCACCACGCCATAGGCGGGAACAAACAGCAGCAGACTCACCCCCAGCTTGATGACATAGTCGACCATGGCGATTTCCACCCAGTTGGCCGCCATGAAGGCATCGGAGCTACGCCAGAAGGCAATCGAGAAAAAGGCCGCGGTGTCCAGCACCTGGCCGAACACCGACGCGGCCGCCGGAGCCAGCCACCAGGAATGGCTTTTCTGGCGGATGCGGTCAAAAACCTGAATATCCAGCAACTGGCCCAGCACATAGGCGGCAAAACTGGCCAGTGCAATGCGGAACACAAAGCCGTTGAAGCTTTGCAGCGCTTCCCAGCCATTGAAGCGGCCCTCGTGGAACAGCACACCCACCACATAGGACACCACCAACGCGGGCAGCATGGCACGCATGATGACGCGTCGCGCCGCAGTCTTGCCGATCAGGCGCACCGTCAGGTCGGTAGCCAGAAAGATGAACGGAAAGCTGAAGGCGCCCCAGGTGCTGTGAAAGCCCAGCAGCGTGATGGGCAGTTGCACCAGGTAGTTGCTGGCGATGACCAGCGCGATATGGAACGCGACGAGAACGGAGAGGTAAAACGGCACGCGCGACGCTTGCGTCTGCACGGCATGAGCGGATGTCATGACAGTCCTTTTTGGTCGATGGGGGCGAGGGAACCCATGGTTGCGAAGAGTGCGCCAGCGCGGCGCAACCGTGAATTTTAAGCGGTACGGAATTATCTCTGCCTCTCCCGGCCCGCTTATCCGCCCGGGCGCATGGCGGATATAACGAAAAGCATAGCTTGTAGCACCTACCAATCCATGTTTTCAGCAATAAATCAGTCTGCTTTCAAAGAAAGACAGGCGCTAGCCGCTACACTTTTTTTGATCACTCAAAGCGCGAGCTGCGCCTCCTGCCGGGCCGCATGGCGAGAGGCACGCAACCCTGCCCACTGCAGATCAGCCAGGACCAGCACCACCACGGCCTGCACCGCCACCCAGGCCAGACCCCAGGCACTGAGCGCCAGGCCTGAGCCAAACACCAGGACCGCGCAGCCCAGTGCCCAGCCCAGATTGCCGAGAGCCACCAGACCGATCAGCGTGCGCGGCAGGGGCTGGCGACGCGCCATCCAGGCCGCGGCCGATGCATAGGCCAGCAGAAAGAGACCCGTTCCCGTCAGCAGAGCGGCCGGCAGACCTGTCAGATCTGCCAGCGTCTGCGTGACAACCAGTTGCAGCGCGCCCGTGGCGGCGCAGGAGGCCGCATCGGCCCACATCACATGGCGCAGAAACCGGGGAGAAGCAAAAATGGACATGGAAAACTCCTGTTCTATGACGAAGGTCTTGCGGCCGACCCTGTGCCGGCTGCTGGGGTCCATGATTGCCATCTGCGTGCACAGCGTCGATAACCTCGCAGGTCATGGCCGCATGAGCGCCCTGCCACTACGATGCAGGCATGAACTCCAGCACCACCCCCTCTTCTTTTCATGCTGCTCGTAAGCCGCCCGGTGCACGCGCGCCGTTTGGCGACCACCTGCGCCACTGGCGCCAACACCGCCGGCTGAGCCAGCAGGGGCTGGCACTGGAGGCCGAGATCTCGACACGCCACCTGAGCTATGTGGAAACAGGCCGCGCCCAGCCCAGCCGCGAGATGGTGCTGCGCCTGGCCGAACGCCTGTCGGTGCCGCTGCGCGAGCGCAATGCACTGCTGGTGGCTGCGGGCTTTGCCCCCATGTACCAGGCCCGCCCGCTGGATCACCCCGATCTGGCGGCCGCGCGCCAGGCCGTGGAGCTGGTGCTCAAGGGGCACGAACCCAACCCGGCCCTGGCTGTGGATCGACACTGGAATCTGGTGGCCGCCAATGCCGTCATGCCGCTGCTGCTGGACGGCGTGGCGCCCTGGCTGCTGGAGCCACCCGTGAATGTGCTGCGCCTGAGCCTGCACCCCGAGGGACTGGGCCCACGCCTGGCCAACTCCGCGCAGTGGCGTGCCCATTTGCTGCACCGCCTTCAGCAGCAGATCGCCGCCACGGCTGACAGCGAGCTGCAGGCACTGCATGACGAAATCGCAGCCTACCCGTTCGCCGAGGACAAGGACTCCCCGCCGCCCAGCCCCATCGCCGTCCCCTTCGAATTGCACACCGATCTGGGCACGCTGAGCTTCATCAGCACCATCACCATCTTCGGCACGCCCGTGGACGTGACGCTGCAGGAGCTGGCGGTCGAATCCTTCTTCCCGGCAAATGCCGAGACCCAGGCGGCGCTGCAGCGGCTGCGCCAGGCTTCAGCATCCTGAGGCCTACAGAGCCCTGCCAGCTTAGATGCCCCCTTGGCCACCTCCACGAACTCCTCCATCTGTTCGAAGTTCTGCAGAGATAGGCATCAGCGTCGCTATGGCATGCACACCCTCTCTCGCTGACCTGCCACGCACAGCGAACGACACAGGCTTCACAACTACCACCCCATAGCTGTATTGACAGCCCGCTCGGTACCAAGCAAGTGCTGCTCCATCAATGCGATTAGCGCGCCTGCATCGCGGCGCAATGCCGCATCGAGCAAGGCCTGGTGCTCGGCCTGAACATTGCGCGCAACCAACGGCCCATGTAGTCGTATCTTGCGATAGCGCTCCGAGTGATCGGCCAGTTGGTTCCAGAACTGCAGCAGCCATTCGGAGCCACAGGCGCTCACCAGCGCCTCGTGAAAGCGCCGGTGCTGCGACTCCCACTCGGAGGACATCGCTGAGGAGCCGCCGAGATCAGGCAGCGACACATGCGCCAGCATGTGGAGCGACGCCATCACCTCGGCCTCCCATCGGGCATCGCCACGCCGAATGGACTCGACCAAGCACAGGCGCTCAATGTCGCGGCGGGTCTTCATCAGGTCTGCGAACTCCCGAGATGAAATCCCCCGTACCCGAGCACCGCGGTTTGACTCCGCCCACACCAGCCCTTCAGTGCCTAGACGCACGAGCGCCTCGCGGATAGGTGTCAGCCCCAGGCCAAACCGCTCATCTAGGTCCGCAGCCCTCAGGCGCTGCCCAGGTGCCAACTCCCCGCGAAGAATCTCCGCTCTCAGGCGCTGGTAAGCGCGCTCCGTCCTTGAGCCGGCGTCGCTTTTTTCATCTGTTACTGCATTTTCCGGCATAGCTGTACGAGAGCTTGTCCCCATATTAGATTTAATTAAGCGCATTATGTTTCATGAAATAGAAAGTATTTCATGAAATATGAGTCTCCATTGCCCAACCCCACACAAGACCAGCAGAACAAGATGTTCCCAATGCTGTCACGCGTATTCGTGGCGTCGCTCACCCCCGGATTGGCCTTGATTCCCGGCGCACCCAGTATGGCTCAAAGCAGCTCCACGGTTTACGGAGTCGTTGATCTCGGCTTTGTCCTCGAGAGCGGCGGCCCGAATGACGCCGGCGCCAGCAGGCTGACCAGCGGCGTCGCCTCGGGCTCCCGGCTGGGTTTCAGAGGCGATGAAGACCTGGGAGGCGGGCTGTCGGCGCTCTACGCGCTTGAAATGGGCCTGCTCGCCGATACGGGCGGCTTGGCCCAGGGGGGCCAGGCCGCAGTCAGCATCCATGGCAACTTCGGATCCATCACGCTGGGTCGCCAGTACACGCCCGTGGCGTTGATCCAGACCGAGACCGCCCCATTCGTCACGTGCCTGGCTGGCGACTCCGCCAACCTCATCAGCGCGGGCGGCGCGGGCGGCAACAACCGCATGGACAACACGCTACGCTATACCTACAAAGCATCCAGCGGCCTGGCGGCCGACGTAGTCTATGGGTTTGGCGAAGGCGCCGGCGATTCCAGCGCCGAGCGGCAATACGGGGGCGCTCTCGGCTATGTGGCAGGCCCTGCCTATGCCAAGCTGGGCTACCACAGCGTCAATGATGCTGCCAGCAAGGCCGGCCGGCTGACCTTTCTCGGCGCGACCTATGACTTCGGATTCGCCATGGCCCACTTCAACTATGTAGTGAACAAGGGCTCGGCCGTCTTCGACATCGTAAACCAGGATTCACGCGACATGCTGCTCGGCATACCGGCCGAAGCCGTGCGCGCCTGCCTGCCCATCAGCGGCATCATGGACCTGCACCCTCCGGCCCCGGAAACCGGCTGCCTGGAGCAGCGCGTCTACACCATGGTCCTGCGCGGGCCCGGCGACGATGCAGCCATGAGCCCCATCCACTGGAGCGCGGGCAACACCGTGCCCATGCACCTGAGCTACGGCGAGCACGACAGCGAGCGCGTGCAGCGCTCCAACCAGGAGCTTGCGCAAAGGCTGTCACAGGCCGGCGCTCCATGCTCGCTCTCCGTTGAAGCGGGGCAGAACCACTTCTCCACCCATACGGCCTTGCGCGCACCCCAGGCGTCCTGGGACCAGCGCCTGGAGCACGTCCTGAAGGAATCCACACCATGAAGCACATCGTCGATACCGGCCTGCCTCCCATCGGCCAGCCCTTCTCCTGGGCAGTGAAAGCCGGCGGCCTGCTGTTCACCACGCACGGCCCGGTGCGCGGCGACGGCACGCTCGATACCGGCCCCATCGAGCGGCAGACTCGGTTGACGCTGGAGAACATCCGCACGGCCGTCACCGCGGCCGGCGGGCAGATGAGCGATGTGGCCCAGGTGCTGATCTACATGACAGACGAGCAGTACATGCCCGTCATCGACCGCATCTACCGCGAATTCTTCGAAGCGCCCTACCCCAACCGCTCCAGCGTCGCCGTTCGTAGCCTGGTGGCGCCAGGCATGCGCGTGGAAATGGTGGTCTATGCGGCCATCGCCCCCTGAGCCCGCCAACGCCTGTCGCAAGCGCCGCGACAACATAGCCCCCACCGGAGACACCGCCATGCCGACTGCAAGCAACGCCTTCTCAACCATTGCCGAAACAGACCAGCTACTGGCATCGCTGGCTGCCGCCCTGGCGCCGTACTCCGATGCGTCGCTGCTGGCCATCGAAGATTCCATACCGGCATACGCCGGCACCGACTGGCAGGGCGTGCGCGGAGCTACACCACTCGCGGTACTGCGCCCGCGTACACCGGAACACCTTGCGGCAGCCATGCGCGCAACGCATGCGCTGGGGCTGCCAATCGCCGTGCAGGGAGGAATGACCGGCCTGGTGGATGGAGCATTGGCCCGCCCCGGAGAGATCATCCTCTCCCTTGAGCGGCTGAACGCCATCGAGGACATCGATAGGGCCAGCCAGACCATGACCGTCCAGGCCGGCGTGAAACTGCAGCAAGCCCAAGAGGCCGCGGCCGCTCACGGCCTGCTGCTCCCCATCGACATCGGCAGCAAGGGCTCCTGCCACGTCGGAGGCATCGCCGCGACGAATGCGGGCGGCAATCGGGTACTGCGCTACGGCATGGCCCGCCAGTCCATCATCGGCCTGGAGGCCGTTCTGGCGGACGGGCAGATTGTCGGCCGTCTGGGCAAGGCGCTCAAGGACAACGCCGGATACGACCTCAAGCACCTGTTCATCGGCAGCGAGGGAACGCTGGGCGTCATCACACGGCTGGTGTTCGCGCTGCAGCCTCAGCCGGTCTCGCGGCAGACCGCCATCGTCAGCATGCAGAACTTCGACCAGACGGTCGACCTGCTGGCCCACTGCAGAAAGCGGCTGGGCGCGCGCCTGACAAGTTTCGAGGCGATGTGGCGCGACTTCTACGACGCTGTGACGGTCGATCTGAGCGTGGGAGGCACGCCATTTGCGGCCCCCGGCACCAACCTCGTGCTCATCGAGGCCATGGGGCAGGATGCCGAAGCCGACGAGCAATTGTTCATGGAGGCACTAGGCGAATTTCTCGAGTTGGCTGCCGGCTCGGACGCCGTGATCGCTCGCTCCGAGCAAGAAGCCCGGCGCCTGTGGAGCATCCGGGAGTCATCCGGCGAAGCCGCGGCGGCAGCTGCACCGTTTGCTGGCTTCGACATCAGCCTGCCCATCTCCTCGATGCCTGCATGGCTCGAAGACGTCCACTCGCAACTGCGCGCGCATGGCCTGCACCGCACGCAGACCTACGGGCATCTCGGCGATGGAAACCTGCACCTGGTCGTTGGCTACCCAGCCAACCTGCCGCAGATGAAGCAAGAAATCGAAGACCTGGTGCACCGATCCGCAGGGCGGCTGGGCGGCTCCGTCTCTGGAGAACACGGTATCGGCATCTCGAAGAAGCCATACCTGGCCATCAGCCGGAGCCCGCAGGAAATCGAGTTGATGCGCGCACTCAAGCGCACCCTTGACCCCGCCGGGCGCCTGAACGCCGGCCGCATCTTCGATCTGGAATGAATTCACTGCACACAGAGGAACCCGACCATGACACCTACCCGCAACACCTCCATGCGCCGTACCGCCTGCACGCTTCTTGCAAGCGCACTTGCCACCGCCCTTGCCCTTTCCAGCCCCATCGCGCTCGCGCGCGGAGGCGCCAAGACGAAGCCCATCAAACTGCTCGTCGGATTCTCGCCGGGCGGCGGCACCGATGTCGTGGCCCGCTATCTGGCCGACAAGCTCAGGGAAGAACTGCACCGATCCGTGATCGTGGAGAACCGGCCTGGCGCAGGAGGCCAGGTGGCAGCGCAAGCACTCAAGGCCGCGCCCAAGGATGGAACCACCCTTTTTTTCACCAATGACCACACCGTCTCCATCATTCCTCTGGTGATGAAGCAGCCGGGCTTCAATACCTCCAGGGACTTCACGCCAGTGGCTGGCGTAGCCATCTATGTCTCTGCGCTCTTCACTGGCACCGGCACCCCCGTCAAAAGCTACGCCGAGTACATTCGCTGGGTTCACGACAAGCAAGCAGGCAAAGGCAGCGTGGGCATCCCTGCACCAGCTTCGCTGCCTGAATTCATGACCATCGCCATCGGCAGCAGGAACTCACTGGACCTTACCCCGGTTCCCTACAAGGGCGCAGCCCCCATGCTCAGCGACATCATGGGCAGCCAGATTCTGGCCGGCATCTCGTCGCTCAACGATGTGCTGGAATCGCAGAAGGCAGGCAAGATCAACGTTCTGGCGGTGTCCGGCAAAGAACGACACCCCGGCATACCTGGCACTCCGACCTTTTCGGAACTCGGGGTCTCCGGCTTCGAGGAAAGCCCCTTCTATGCTGTCTACGCACCGCAAGGAACCTTGACAGGCGACATAGCGGCATTCACCCAAGCCATGCAGAAGATTCTCGCCAGACCCGACGTGCAGGAGCGACTGGCTAGCCTTGGCCTGATTCCGCAATACCTCGACGCCGAGCAGATGCGACTGCGCGAGCAGGCCTACGCACAGACCTGGGGCCAGCTCATCAAGGCCAGCGGATATCTGCCCCAATAGCCGCTCCTCATACCTCATCGCCTGAGCAGGAAGCTCCCATGGTCCCGGCCCAGACACCTAGCTCCGGCAAGGACACCTCCTTCCACAGGATCAGCTTCTTGCACCGGCTTGGCCACGGCCTTGCGGTTGGCCGAAAACGGCTTTAGCGCCGCAACACCCGACCTTAACATTGACGCCATATTGAAAGCCACTGCATCGCTTCAAGATGAAGGCAGAAACACAACCGCCTACGTGGCGAACATTCGGGTCCTCGCGGCAAGCATGGTTTTACTTTCTGCCGAGGCGCGGATCGACGTCATGGTGCTGCTGCCGGCATCGGCCCCATGCACTCCTTACTTGGCATCACCAAAGAAGACCTTCGCACCGCGGTCAATGTCAAGCCGCTCGGTACCTTCATCTGCTGCTAGGAAGCCACACGGTGCATGAAGCCCGACGACCGCCTCATCGCTCTCTCGCCCCTCGCTGCGCCGGGCACTGGCAACTTCGTCTACTACGTGCCACCGAAATCGGGCATATTGAGCCTCAAGCGTGTCATGACAGGCGATTTCCTAGAGTAAGCGGCACACCATCCGCTTGGCAGCCTGATGCAAGAAAAAAAGCCCGCAGGACTTGCATCCTGCGGGCTTCTTGGCAAGGCCCTTGAAGGCCTTGATTTCTGGTGCCTAGACGCTTAGATCTTGGCCGCCACTTCAGCGTACTCGGCGATTTCGTTGAAGTTCATGTAGCGATAGACGGAGGCCTTGTCGGCATCGATCACGCCCATTTCCTTCAGGTACTCTTCCTTGGAAGGCAGGTAGCCCAGACGCGATGCAATCGCGGCCAGCTCGGCCGAGCCCAGATACACGTTGGTGTTCTTGCCCAGACGGTTGGGGAAGTTACGAGTGGAAGTCGAGATGACAGTCGCACCTTCACGCACTTGAGCCTGGTTACCCATGCACAGCGAGCAGCCGGGCATTTCTGTACGTGCACCAGCAGTACCAAAGGCGGAGTAGTGACCTTCCTTGATCAGCTCGTCCTGGTCCATCTTGGTGGGAGGAGCCACCCACAGCTTGACGGGGATGTCACGCTGGCCGCCCAGCAGCTTGGCTGCAGCGCGGAAGTGACCGATGTTGGTCATGCAGGAGCCGATGAAGGCTTCGTCGATCTTGGCACCGGCCACGTCAGACAGGGTCTTGGCATCATCAGGATCGTTGGGGCAGCAAACGATGGGTTCCTTGATGTCGGACATGTCGATTTCGATGACGTGAGCGTACTCAGCGTTCTTGTCGGCTTCCAGCAGGTCTGGTTTGGCCAGCCATGCTTCGACCTTTTCGATACGGCGCTGCAGAGTCTTGGCGTCGGCGTAACCGTCAGCGATCATGTTCTTCATCAGAACGATGTTCGATGTCAGGTATTCCTTGATCGGCTCAGGGTTCAGCTTGATCGTGCAACCGGCGGCGGAACGCTCGGCAGAAGCGTCAGACAGTTCGAACGCTTGTTCAACCTTCAGATCTGGCAGACCTTCGATTTCCAGGATGCGACCCGAGAATTCGTTGATCTTGCCGGCCTTGGCCACAGTCAGCAGACCTTGCTTGATACCGTACAGAGGAATTGCGTGCACCAGATCGCGCAGGGTCACGCCGGGCTGCATCTCGCCCTTGAAACGCACCAGCACGGATTCGGGCATGTCCAGAGGCATCACGCCGGTAGCAGCGCCGAAGGCCACCAGACCGGAGCCTGCGGGGAAGGAGATGCCGATGGGGAAACGGGTGTGCGAGTCACCGCCGGTACCCACGGTGTCGGGCAGCAGCAGGCGGTTGAGCCAGCTGTGGATCACGCCGTCACCAGGACGCAGGGCCACGCCGCCGCGGTTGCTGATGAAGTTGGGCAGCTCGCGATGGGTCTTCACGTCCACGGGCTTGGGATAAGCCGCTGTGTGGCAGAAGGACTGCATCACCATATCGGCGGAGAAGCCCAGGCAGGCCAGATCCTTGAGCTCGTCGCGAGTCATGGGGCCTGTGGTGTCCTGCGAACCGACAGTGGTCATGCGAGGTTCACAGTAAGTACCGGGGCGCACGCCCTGGCCTTCGGGCAGACCGCAGGCACGGCCGACCATCTTCTGGGCCAGCGTGAAGCCGGCCGTGGAAGCAGCAGGCGCCTGGGGCAGGCGGAACTCGGTGGATGCGGGCAGACCCAGGGCTTCACGAGCCTTGGCGGTCAGCGAACGGCCGATGATCAGGTTGATACGGCCGCCGGCTTGCACTTCGTCCAGCAGCACGTCGGACTTGAGCTGGAAGTCAGCCACGGTTTCGCCGTTCTTGACGATCTTGCCGGCGTAGGGCAGCACGTCGATCACGTCGCCCATTTCCAGCTTGGAGACATCGACTTCGATGGGCAGAGCGCCGGAGTCTTCTTGCGTGTTGAAGAAGATGGGAGCGATCTTGCCGCCCAGAGTCACGCCGCCAAAGCGCTTGTTGGGAACAAAGGGAATGTCCACGCCCGTGCCCCAGATGATGGAGTTGGTGGCGGACTTGCGCGAAGAACCGGTACCGACCACGTCACCCACGTAGGCAACCAGGTGGCCCTTCTTCTTCAGGTCTTCGATGAACTGCATGGGGCCGCGCTTGCCGTCTTCTTCGGGCTTGAACGCCGCGTCAGGACGCGTGTTCTTGAGCATGGCCAGGTAGTGCAGAGGAATGTCGGGACGGCTCCAGGCATCGGGAGCGGGCGACAGGTCGTCGGTGTTGGTCTCGCCAGGCACCTTGAAGACGGTGACGGTGATCTTTTCCTCGACCTTGGGACGCGAAGTGAACCACTCGGCATCGGCCCAGCTTTGCATCACTTCCTTGGCCTTGGCATTGCCGGCCTTGGCCTTGTCGGCCACGTCGTTGAAGAAGTCGAACATCAGCAGTGTCTTCTTCAGCGCATCGGCAGCCACACCAGCCACTTCGGCATCGTCCAGCAGCTCGATCAGGGGGTGCACGTTGTAGCCACCCACCATGGTGCCCAGCAGCTCGGTGGCCTTGGCCTTGGAGATGAGACCCACCTTCAGGTCGCCGTGAGCCACGGCAGCCAGGAAGGAAGCCTTGACCTTGGCTGCATCATCCACACCGGGCGGCACGCGATGAGTCAGCAGATCCATCAGGAATGCGTCTTCACCGGCGGGTGGGTTCTTGATCAGCTCGATCAGGTCTGCGACCTGCTTGGCATCCAGAGGCAGCGGGGGGATGCCCAGTGCGGCGCGTTCTGCCACATGGTCACGGTAGGCTTTCAACATGGGTTCTCTCCAATGGTTTTTTGAAAAAGGCTGCGCGTGGAGCGCGAATTACAGGACTGGCGCATGTGCGATACGCCAGTCCTCAGCCTCGCCAGACTTATTTACTGTCCAGCAGGCTGGGAGGTGGGTTCTTGCGGATGGCTTCGGCCACTTGCTGCTGCTCTGGGCTCATGCACTCATCCGCCAGACGCTGGCCGGCCTTCTGGTTCATCAGCATGGACTTGTTGGCGATCTGCAGCCACACGGCACCAGCGGCCTTGTCTTCCAGGCGTACGGTGCCGGTGGAAGTCTTGACGGGAGACATGTGGTACTTGAAGCCACGGCCGTCCACGATGAAGTAGCCGGGGTTGGCTGCGTCGGCGTTCACGTTCACGTAGGCGCCCAGCTCACAGGCAATGCGGCCCTTGTGCACGCGTTCGGCCACGGCCAGCTCTTCCGTGCCCAGGGGGGAGGAAGCCGGGCCGGCCGCCACGACGGCGGCGGCACCCGCGCCACCTGCTGCTACGGCAGCGGCAGCCTTGCCCTTCTTGGACGTAGTGGTTGCTTTCTTGGCAACGGGAGCCTTCTTGGCGGCGGCAGTAGCCTTGGCCTTGGGAGCAGTTTCTGCCACGGCAGAGTGGCTGATTGCGACCAGGGGAGCGGCAATCATCAAAGTGGCGATCAGGGTCTTCATAGGAATTAGCTCCTGCAGACTTGTTATGAGTTCAACGGATTGAGGCCGGGGCAAACCAGGGTTGAACTTCAACCGGCAAGACCTGCCCCGTCTGGTGAGCGCGCTCCAGCAACTGCCAAAAATAGCGGTAGCTCGCGCGGTCGTGTAGTACACCACCAAAACTGATGGGCGCCCAATTCTGCACCGCCGCAGAGGTAAGTATTTGTGCCGCCTGTAGAACTTCGTCTTCTGCAGGCGCAAATGCACGCAGAATCGGGCGAATCTGGTCAGGATGAATGCTCCACATGCGTGTGTAGCCAAGCTCACGCGAGGCTTTTTGCGCACAAGCCCCCAAAGCGTCAGGATTCTTGAATTCCGTGACCACGCAGTGCGACGGCACCTTGCCGTGGGCATGGCAGGCTGCCGCGATCTCCAGCTTGGCGCGAACGACCAGCGGATGCTCGAACTGGCCCTGCGCCGTCATGGCGGACGCGGGGATGGCGCCGCCATGGGCCGAGACGAAATCCATCAGTCCGAAGGAGATGCTCTGCACGGCCGGATGTGCGGCGATGTCGAAGGCCTGCTGCACGGCAGCAGGAGACTCTATCAAGACATGTAGCGGCACACGCTTGTCTGTCGCGCGTTGCAGGGCTGCTTCGGCCTTGATGACGTCATCCACCGACTCCACCTTGGGAATCATGATGTGGCAGAGCTTGTCTGCCGCACCGCCGGCAATGATGTCCATGTCTGCCTGGAAATGTGCATGCTCCACCGCATGCACCCGGGCCGCCACACGCGCGCCTTGAGCCGCGCCGTTCGCCAGCTCGACGACCAGACGAGCGTGCTCGGCCTCCTGGCCGACAGGAGCGCCATCCTCGCAGTCCAGCGTCACGTCGAACACGCAGGTGCCGAACTCCTGCATCATCTCGGCCTGCAGTTGCAGGCTTTTGCGCATGCGCGCTTCCACGCCGCTGTAGTGATCGCAGACGGGCAGACGCTGAGCGCCACCCTGGGCATCGAGCAGCACGGTGGCGGGGTGAACCAGTTCTTTCGTCATGACTTGCGCTGAGCCACCATGAAAAGTCGGGGGAAAGCCAGCAGACGCTTGCCGTCGGCTCGCTCCGGATAAGCCGCATCAATGCGGCTTTGATACTCGCTCAGATACTCGGCTTGCAGCTCCTGGGGCAAACCTTCCACGAAAGGCTTGAGGCCCGTGCTGCTGAGCCACTGCACAATCGCTGCGGCCGAGTCCATGGGATGCTGGTAGATGGTGTGCCATACATCCACGCTCGCGGCCTCATTCGAGGGGGCAGCCAACAGGTCGTAATACACGCCTATGGGCAAAATCTCGGTACGCACCTTGCTCGCATCCCCGATGTGCGCCGCAAACCGGGGCAGCTGCGCGACTTCGCGCATGTTTCGGTGCGAGGGTTCCTGACGGTTGTCAGGCATCTGCACTGCCAGCACGCCACCGGGCGCCAGCAGCGAAAACAGACGGGGAATCAGGCTCTCATGCTCGCCCACCCACTGGATGGAGGCATTGGCATAAATCAGATCAGGCGCTGGTTCACCTTCAGCAGGTGCCCAGGAGGCAATATCACCGGCCTCGAACCTGGCCTGCGGCAACTGCTTTCGCGCAGTCCCCAGCATGGCTTCGGAATTGTCGACGCCGAGTACATCGGCGCCGGGAAAACGCTCCACCAGAAGCGCGGTGGAGTTGCCCGGCCCGCAGCCCAGATCCACGATGCGGAGGCTGCGAGCGGGTGAATGCAAGCTGGAAGGTACTCTTGCCAGCAGTTCTGCCGCAGGGCGCGTGCGCTCATTGGCAAAGCGCAGATACAGCGCAGGGTTCCAGTCTTGCATAGGTTTTGCGCTGATTACAGCAGGTGCTTGACGCCGTCTTGCTCGCCTTGCAGCTCAGCCAGAGTCTTGTTGATGCACTCTTGCGAGAAGGCATCGATTTCCAGACCTTCGACGATCTTGTATTCGCCGTCAGCCGTGGTGGTCACGGGGAAACCGAACACGATACCGGCGGGGATGCCGTACTCGCCGTTGGAAGGCACGCCCATGGTGACCCATTCGCCGTTGGAGCCCAGGGCCCAGTCACGCATGTGGTCGATGGCAGCGTTGGCAGCCGAAGCAGCCGACGACAGGCCGCGAGCAGCGATGATGGCTGCGCCGCGCTTGCCCACGGTGGGCAGGAACACGTTGGCATTCCATTCCTGGTCGTTGATGGCTTCCTTCACGGACTTGCCGTCCACGGTGGCGAAGCGGTAGTCGGCGTACATGGTGGGCGAGTGGTTGCCCCACACAGTCAGCTTCCTGATGTCGCCAACCTTGAAGCCGCCCTTGGCAGCCAGCTGGGAAGCAGCGCGGTTGTGGTCCAGGCGCAGCATGGCGGTGAAGTTCTTGGCGGGCAGATCGGGAGCCGACTTCATGGCGATGTAGGCGTTGGTGTTGGCGGGGTTACCCACAACCAGAACCTTGACATTGCGCGAAGCCACGGCGTTCAGAGCCTTGCCCTGGGCGGTGAAGATCTGGGCGTTGGCAGCCAGCAGGTCAGCACGTTCCATGCCGGGGCCACGAGGACGGGCGCCCACCAGCAGAGCGTAGTCGGTGTCCTTGAAGGCGGTCATGGGGTCGGCGTGGGCTTCGATGCCGGCCAGCAGAGGGAAGGCGCAGTCTTCCAGCTCCATGATCACGCCCTTCAGAGCGTTTTGAGCCTTTTCGTCGGGGATTTCCAGCAGTTGCAGAATAACGGGCTGATCTTTACCCAGCATTTCGCCGGAGGCGATGCGGAACAACAGGGCGTAACCGATTTGGCCAGCTGCGCCGGTAACGGCGACACGGACGGGCTTCTTGCTCATGGTGAAACTCCAAGATTGGAAAAAAGTGAGATGTTATGGGCGCCAGGCGGCACCAGCGTAACCACCAGTAGCGCAAGCTCCGCAAACATGCGGCAAGTGTACTGCTGAAATCAAAGCCCGGTCAATTTGTCTTATGTCTTATATAAGATATGATCTTCACTTAGCGACCAGAGTCAAATCGACTGTTTTTGTGCATCGCATCGCGGAGGCGATACCTTCAAAACCAACTATGCCCAGCCCCCACAACACAGCCCCGGACAACAACGCCAGCCATAGCGGTGGCGCCGGCGTCTCCACCCCAGCCTTCAGCCCTCTGTACCAGCAGATCAAGGGGCTGATCCTGCAAAGCCTGGAAGCTGGCGAATGGCGCCCCGGAGAACTGATCCCCAGTGAAATGGAGCTGGCAGCCCGCTTCAAGGTCAGCCAGGGCACGGTACGCAAGGCAATCGATGAACTGGCCGCCGAAAATCTGGTCATGCGCCGTCAGGGCAAGGGCACGTTTGTGGCCACTCACGCCGCCCAGCAGGTGCAGTACCGCTTTCTGAATCTGCGCCCCGATGCCGGCGACCTGCAGGGCGAAGGCCGCGCAGAGCGCCACATTCTGGAATGCCGCCGCCTGCGCGCGCCTGCAGAAGTGGCCCGAGCCCTGGCCCTGCGCACCGGCGACGCCGTGATGCATGTGCGCCGCACCCTGTCCTTTGCCGCAATCCCGACTATTTTGGAAGACATCTGGCTGCCTGGCAACGCCTTCAAGGGGCTGACGACCGAGCAGATGTCCAACTACCAGGGCCCCACTTACGCCATGTTCGAACTCGACTATGGCGTGCGCATGGTGCGGGCCGACGAGAAAATTCGCGCCGTTCTCCCGGATGCCGAGCAAGCCCAGCTGCTGAACATTCCCAGCACCACGCCGCTGCTCAGCGTGGAGCGAACTGCTTACACATACAACGATGCTCCAATGGAGTTACGACGCGGCCTGTACCGCACCGACACCCATCATTACCGCAATGCTTTGAACTGAATCCCCCCGTAAAAGCGTTGATTGCAACAGAGCCCAATCATCTGCTATGCAAATTCGGCTAACGGATTCTGCTGCATTGCAATAGAATTTTGTGTCGCTTCGCACTAGCGATTACAACGCAGTTACATCCACGAAAGTACCCTGCCATGACAGAGCAAAAAGCAAAACAGCGGCCAGAGTTCCGCAATATCAACTTCTTCTCGGACCTACCGACCTATCGCCTGCCCCTGGCAGGCATCGTGTCCATCCTGCACCGCGTCAGCGGCCTGCTGATGGCGATCCTGCTGCCGTTCATCATCTGGATGTTCGACAACTCGATCTCGTCGGAAATTTCGTTTGATTCCTTCACGTCGGTATTCGCAGGTCCCTTCGGCTGGTTTGCCAAGCTCGTCTGCCTGGCACTGATCTGGGCCTATCTGCACCACTTCTGCGCAGGTGTCCGCCATCTGGTGATGGACGTGAACCACCACGCCGTGAACAAGCAGACCGGCAAGTCCACCGCCGCAGTCGTGCTGTGCATCAGCGTTGCCCTGACCGTGGTGCTTGGCGCCAAGCTGTTCGGTCTGTACTGATCAGCGTCCAGTCAATAACACCTCACGATAAGGAAACAACCATGTCCGTGAATTACGGCTCCAAGCGTACTGTTGTCGGTGCGCACTACGGCACCCGCGACTTTCTGGCTCAACGCTCTACTGCCGTCCTGATGGCTCTGTACACCGTTGTGCTGCTGGTGCGCTTTCTGACGGTCGGCGGCCCCGTGGGCTACGAGCAGTGGGCTGGCATTTTTGCTCCCCAGTGGATGAAGTTTCTGACCCTGGCCCTCTTCGTGGCTCTGGGCTGGCATGCCTGGATCGGCGTGCGTGACATCTGGATGGACTACGTCAAGCCCGTGGGCCTGCGCCTTGCACTGCAAGTGGTCACCATTGTCTGGCTGGTCGGCTGCATCGGCTGGGGCATCCAGGTTCTGTGGCGTCTCTGATTGAGACACAGTCTCCACGATTGAAGGTTAAGAATGAGCTACTCCAAAGCAAATATCACCAAGCGCAAGTTTGACGTCGTGATCGTCGGTGCCGGCGGCTCCGGCCTGCGCGCTGCGCTGGAACTGTCGCGCGCCGGTCTGTCCGTCGCCTCGCTGTCCAAGGTTTTCCCCACTCGCTCGCACACTGTGGCTGCTCAAGGCGGCGTGTCCGCTTCGCTGGGCAACATGAGCGAAGACAACTGGCACTATCACTTCTACGACACCATCAAGGGCTCCGACTGGCTGGGCGACCAGGACGCCATCGAGTTCATGTGCCGTGAAGCACCGAACGTCGTGATCGAGCTCGAGCACTTCGGCATGCCTTTCGACCGCAATGCCGACGGCACCATCTACCAGCGTCCCTTCGGCGGCCACACCGCCAACTACGGCGAAAAGCCCGTGCAACGCGCCTGCGCTGCCGCTGACCGTACCGGTCACGCCATGCTGCACACGCTGTACCAGCAGAACGTCAAGTCCAAGACCAACTTCTTCGTGGAGTGGATGGCGCTGGACCTGATCCGCAACACCCAGGGCGATGTGGTCGGCGTGACCGCACTGGAACTGGAAACCGGCGATCTGTACGAGCTGCACGCCAAGGCCGTGCTGCTGGCCACCGGCGGTGCCGGCCGTATCTTCCAGGCATCGACCAACGCCTTCATCAACACCGGTGACGGCCTGGGCATGGCTGCTCGCGCAGGCATTCCTCTGCAGGACATGGAGTTCTGGCAGTTCCACCCCACCGGCGTGGCCGGTGCCGGCGTGCTGCTGACCGAAGGCTGCCGCGGCGAAGGCGCCATTTTGCTCAACAGCGAAGGCGAGCGCTTCATGGAGCGCTACGCTCCCACGCTGAAGGATCTGGCACCACGTGACTTCGTGTCGCGTTCGATGGACCAGGAAATCAAGGAAGGTCGCGGCTGCGGTCCCAACAAGGACTACATCCTGATGAAGCTGGACCACCTGGGTGCCGAAACCATCCGCAAGCGTCTGCCTTCCGTGGAAGAAATCGGCCACAACTTCGCCAATGTGGACATCACCAAGGAACCCATTCCCGTGGTTCCCACCATCCACTACCAGATGGGCGGCATCCCCACCAACATCAACGGTCAGGTCGTGGTCTGGGATGGCCAGCAGAACAATGTGGTGAGCGGCCTCTACGCCGTGGGCGAATGCTCGTGCGTGTCCGTGCACGGCGCCAACCGCCTGGGCACCAACTCGCTGCTGGACCTGCTGGTCTTCGGCAAGTCTGCCGGCAAGCACATCGTGGAATTCGTCAACGGCTTCGGCGCTCACCACGAAGTGCCCGCCGACGGCGCCGAGCGCACCCTGGCCCGCCTCAACCAGCTGCAAGACTCCAAGGACGGCACCTACGCCCAGGACGTCGCCGGCGAGATCCGCCAATCCATGCAGACCCACGCTGGCGTGTTCCGCACGCAAAAGAGCATGGACGAAGGCGTGGAAAAGATCAACGCAATCCGCGACAAGGTCGGCTCCGTGACCCTGAAGGACAAGTCCATGGTGTGGAACACCGCTCGCATGGAAGCCCTGGAAGTGGACAACCTGATCGAAGTGGCACAAGCCACCATGACCTCGGCCGCAGCCCGCAAGGAATGCCGTGGCGCACACACCGTGTACGACTACGAGCACCCTGCCGACCACGCCGAATTCCCCCTGGGCCGCAACGACAAGGAATGGCTCAAGCACACCCTGTGGGACAGCGCCACCAACAGCCTGTCCTACAAGCCTGTGAACCTCAAGCCCCTGACCGTTGCCAGCGTTCCTCCCAAGGTCCGCACGTTCTAATTCAGCAGCCCACGAGAGAAGATCAAAATGAAGCGCACATTCAAAATCTACCGCTACGATCCGGACAAAGACGCCAAGCCCTACATGCAAACCGTGCAAGTGGAGCTGGACGGTCACGAGCGCATGCTGCTGGACGCCCTGGTCAAGCTCAAGGCCATGGACCCCTCCATTGCCTTCCGTCGCTCCTGCCGTGAAGGCGTGTGCGGCTCCGACGCCATGAACATCAACGGCAAGAACGGTCTGGCCTGCCTGACGAACATGAACACCCTCAAGGGCGACATCGTTCTCAAGCCCCTGCCCGGCCTGCCCGTGATCCGCGACCTGATCGTGGACATGACCCAGTTCTTCAAGCAGTACCACTCGATCAAGCCCTACCTGCAAAGCGATGTCTACGCCTCGCCCAGCAAGGAGCGCCTGCAGTCGCCCGAAGAGCGCGAAGAGCTCAACGGCCTGTACGAGTGCATTCTGTGCGCCAGCTGCTCCACCAGCTGCCCCTCGTTCTGGTGGAACCCCGACAAGTTCGTGGGCCCGGCCGGTCTGCTGCAGGCTTACCGCTTCATCGCGGACAGCCGCGACACAGCCACGGGCGAGCGCCTTGACAACCTGGAAGATCCTTACCGCCTCTTCCGTTGCCACACCATCATGAACTGCGTGGACGTGTGCCCCAAGCACCTGAACCCCACTGCAGCCATTGGCAAGATCAAGGAGCTGATGGTTCGTCGAACCGTCTGATGCTGATGACGAATACTCTGCTCGACGAACGTGAGCGCGACCTGCTGAGGTGGCGCAGCCGCCGTGGTCTGGTTGAGAACGATCTGTTCATCGAGCAGTTCTTCGCCACCTACGGAAGCCAGCTCACGCGGAGACACGCGACTGGCCTGTCTGCCTTGATGGATCTGGCAGACAACGACCTGATGGATCTTTTCTTGCGCCGCAAGGAACCTGAAGGACAACTCGATACCCAAGAAGTCAGGGAAGTGCTGGAGATGGTGCGCAAGCGCCAGCCCGGTAACTGTCCCCAGTAGGCTAGGCAAACTAGAGAAGGAAGTTTGGAAATGAAACTCGCTGACAACAAAGCAACGCTGTCTTTCAGCAATGGCGCTCCCAGTGTGGAAATGCCGGTGTACCAGGGCAATATCGGCCCGGATGTGATCGACATCCGCAAGCTCTATGCCCAGACTGGCATGTTCACGTATGACCCGGGCTTCCTCTCTACCGCCGCCTGCCAATCCGCCATCACCTACATCGATGGCGACAAGGGCGAGCTGCTGTACCGCGGCTACCCCATCGAACAACTGGCCAAGAACTGCAACTTCCTGGAAACCTGCTACCTGCTGCTGTACGGGGAGCTGCCCAACGAGAAGGAAAAGGCCAACTTCGAAGAGCTGGTGACCAAGCACACCATGGTCAACGAGCAGATGCAGTTCTTCCTGCGCGGCTTCCGTCGTGACGCTCACCCCATGGCCGTGCTGACCGGTCTGGTGGGCGGCATGTCGGCCTTCTACCACGACAGCACCGACATCACCAACCCAGAGCACCGCAACATCGCCGCGATCCGCCTGATCGCCAAGATGCCTACGCTGGTCGCCATGGCATACAAGTACGGTATGGGCCAGCCCTACATGTACCCCAAGAACGACCTGTCGTATGCCGGCAACTTCATGCGCATGATGTTCGGCAACCCCTGCGAAGAGTACAAGGTCAACCCCGTGGTTGAGCGCGCTCTGGACCGCATCTTCATCCTGCACGCAGACCACGAGCAGAACGCTTCGACCTCCACCGTGCGTCTGTGCGGCTCGTCGGGCACCAACCCCTTCGCGGCCATCTCCGCTGGCGTGGCTTGTCTGTGGGGCCCTGCCCACGGCGGCGCCAACGAAGCCTGCCTGAACATGCTGGAAGGCATCCAAGCCAACGGCGGCATCGAGAAGGTCGGCGAGTTCATGGAACAGGTCAAGGACAAGACCAGCGGCGTGAAGCTGATGGGCTTTGGCCACCGCGTCTACAAGAACTACGACCCCCGCGCCAAGCTGATGCAGGAAACCTGCAACGAAATCCTGGCCGAGCTGGGTCTGGAAAACGATCCCCTGTTCGCCCTGGCCAAGAAGCTGGAAAAGATTGCCCTGGAAGACGACTACTTCGTCCAGCGCAAGCTCTACCCCAACGTGGACTTCTACTCCGGCATCGTGCAGCGCGCCATCGGCATCCCCGTCAACCTGTTCACCGGCATCTTCGCTCTGGCCCGCACCGTGGGCTGGATCGCTCAGCTCAACGAACAAATGGCCGACCCCGAGTACAAGATCGGTCGTCCTCGCCAGCTGTTCACCGGCTCCGTGTCGCGCGACGTCAAGCCTATCGCTCAGCGTTGATCGGCACGCCCAGGCCCGGATTTCCGGGTCTCAGGGTGGCAAAAAGCCCGCAGACTGCAAAGTCCGCGGGCTTTTTTACGTGAGCTTGCAATCTCGGCATTTGACAAAAAAGCATAGCTTCTTGCGCTTTACCCATAATGATTTCAGATTTAAATCACCATGAAATCCTTTTATAGCATGCGCTATCCGCTATAAAAATTCATGAATCAATCCGAGTCAGAAATGCCAAGCAGACCCGGAATCGGCTCTTCTATACTGCTCTTCATGCATGCACAACGACAACGCAATCTGGAACTGGCCCACGCCGTGCTGGACTGGAACCAGCGCCACCTGAACCGCCACACCACGCTGAGCCGCGAGCAAGTCGCCGAATGCTTTGCCGAGCGATTCGTGGTCGAGCCCAATGGCCGCCACTATGCGGCCGACCTCGAGAGCTATCGCGAGTTTCTCGAAGGCATGAAGCAGGACATGGAAGGCATTCGCTACGACATCCGGCACACCACGGCCGACGAGGACTCCGTGGTCTTTTCCATGAATGTCTGCATCACCAAGGCAGATGGCAGCGCCCAGCACTTTGTCGCCATGCTGCTCATGCGCTTTGACGAGCATGGAAAAGTCAGCCTGTGGCACGAGGTCTATCTGCCACGACCCCAAGCCGGCGCGCAATAAGACCGCTAACGCAGACAGCCCCCGTCAAGGCACGAGCAAGATGGGCTGCTGGGCGCCATGCGCCTCCAGTTGCCGGTGGGCCTGCGCGGCATCGGCCAGTGCAAACTCCTGCGACTCGCCCATGCGGAAATGCTTTTTGCGCAGCGCCTCGAACAGGCGCGCGGCCATGGCATCGCGCTCCCTGGGCTTTTTGACAAAGTGAAACACCATGGGCCGGCACACGCTGTTCGACTTGGCGGACAGACGTGCAATCTCCAGCGGCGGCACCGGGCCCGACGACTGCCCGTACATCACCAACTGACCGCCGATGCCCAGACTTGCCAGCGAGGCGTCGAAGCTGTCCTTGCCCACGCCGTCATAAGCCACATCCACGCCTTCGCCGCCGGTCAGCTGCTGTACACGCGCAGCCACATCCTGAGCGCCCGCACCGCGATAGCGGATCACCTCCACACAACCGGCCTGATCGGCTTTCTTGGCCGTGGCATCGCTGCCTGCCGTGCCGATCACCATGGCGCCCAGCTGCGTTGCCCACTGGCTCAGAATCTGCCCCATGCCGCCACCGGCGGCCTGCACCAGAATCCGAGATCCCTGGCTTACCCGGGCCACCCGGTGCAGCAGCACATCGGCCGTCAGTCCGCGCAGCAGGCTGGATGCGACCAGCGCATCGCTGAGGTCATCGGGCACGGCAATCAGCTCATCATGCGAAATCACGCGCTCGGCGGCGTAGATGGAATAGGCGCCAGAGACATAGCAGACCCGGTCACCGGGCCTGAAGCGGCTCACGCCCTGCCCGACCTCGGCCACCACTCCCACGGCTTCGATGCCGGGCGTGCCTGGCAGCGCCAGCGTCTTGTAAAGCCCGGAGCGCACATAGATATCGTGAAAGTTCACGCCAATGCGCGTGTGCCGCACGCGCACCTGACCGGCCGCCAGCGGCTGCGAGTCGACCGAGGCGATCTTCAGGACCTCGGGGCCTCCGTACTCCGTCATGACAATGGCTTGATGCGTGGCCTGAATCATGGCTTGCGCTCCTTGATGGTTGGAATCCTCCGAATGTAGCCTGCCGCCGCGCTTGTCCCTGCGCCTCGCTGCGACGCGGCAATTCCCGCACAATGCGCCTCCTGCACACCGCTATTGATTCTTCTATGTCTTTTGCCCCACTAGGCCTGCGCGCCGAGCTTCTGGATGCCACACTCGACCTGGGTCTGCGCGACGCGACGCCGATTCAGACCGAGGCCATCCCCGCCGTGCTGGCCGGGCGTGATCTCTGGGCCTGCGCGCCCACAGGCTCGGGCAAGACCATGGCCTATCTGTTGCCTCTGCTGCAGGCCTGGCTGGCGCAAAAGCGCGGCCACACCGGCTTTGTGCGACCGCTGGCCACCCTGATTCTGGTGCCCACGCGCGAGCTGGCCCTGCAGGTGCATGAAAGCCTGAGCGACATCACACGCCAGTTGCGTGAGCAACCACGCAGCCGCGTGGTCTATGGCGGTGTCTCCATCAACCCGCAGATGATGCAGCTGCGCGGCAGCGCCGACTTTCTGGTCGCCACGCCGGGCCGCCTGCTGGATCTGGTGGAGAACAATGCCGTGCGCCTGAACGCGGTGCAGCATCTGGTGCTGGACGAAGCGGATCGCCTGCTGGACCAGGGCTTTGCCGAGGAACTCAACCGCGTGCTGGCCCTGCTGCCCGCCAAACGCCAGACCCTGCTGTTGTCGGCCACCTTCCCGCAGAACGTGGAGGCGCTGGCCGCCCGCCTTCTGCACGACCCCGTTCGGGTGCAGGTCGATGCCGACCAGACTGCCGAGCATTCGAGCAGCCCCGAGAACATCAGCCAGCGCGCCATTGCCGTGGACAGCACCCGCCGCACCCAGCTGCTGCGCCAGCTCGTCACGCAGGGCGAGAACCAGCCCGAATGGGAGCGAGCCCTGGTCTTTGTCGCCAAGCGCCACACCGCCGAAATGCTGGCCGACAAGCTCTACAAGGCAGGCATCTACGCCACCACCTTCCACGGCGATATGAGCCAGGGCGCGCGCAAGGATGTGCTCGACCAGTTCAAGGCCAAGCGCTGGCAGCTGCTCATCACCACCGATCTGGCCGCGCGCGGCATCGATATCGCACAGCTGCCTACGGTCATCAACTACGACCTGCCTCGCTCGCCCGCCGACTATATTCATAGAATTGGCCGCACGGGCCGCGCAGGGCACGCGGGTTGCGCCATCACCTTTGTAAGCCCCGCCGACACTGCGCACTGGCAACTGATCTGCAAGCGCAACCAGCTCGAGATCGATCTGGAGCAGATCCAGGGCTTTGAGCCTACCGAAGCCCTGCCACCGCCGCCAGTTGCGCAGGATGGCAATGGCGGCATCAAGGGCCGCAGGCCCAGCAAGAAGGACAAGCTGCGCGCTGCGGCTGCAAAGCAGAAGCCAGCCGATTGACCAATCGGCTGCAGAGCCCGGCACTCCAAGCCTCACTTGCGACAAGGCCGCTCCTGCGGCCTTTTTTACGTCTGACAGAAACCGCCTTCTATCAGGCCGGACAGCACGGCGAAAGCGAGCCAGGGATGTCACTGACCTGTCTTGCAGGAGCCTGTGAAGCGATGCGGGGGGCAGCGGCAATGAAATCGTTGAAAGCACTGGCAGGGTCGAGCATCGTCATTGCCTGCTCCGCAGCCCAGGTCGACAAAGCCGATCAGACTGCC
Organism: Comamonas testosteroni ATCC 11996; assembly: GCF_000241525.1. Classification (GTDB taxonomy): domain Bacteria; phylum Pseudomonadota; class Gammaproteobacteria; order Burkholderiales; family Burkholderiaceae_C; genus Comamonas; species Comamonas testosteroni. The sequence continues at coordinate 47,257 of NZ_AHIL01000019.1, read as the reverse complement.
AAGACCAATCAGTTTGCCCAGGTCAATCAACCTGCCCAGGCCAGCCAGCCGGAAGACGCCTGGCATATCAATCAGCACGCCGCAAGCTGCACACCGTCAGCCTTCATTTCAGCGAACGGCAACGTGGCAAGAAATGGCAAGAAATGGAACGAGGAAAATCTGGGTCTGGGCATCAGACTATGCGTTTCCCAGCAATTTGTCCTTGCAGGCCGGCTTCCATCGCCCCGGCATAGCCCCTGAAGCACCTACGCCACAGGCGAGTACACGCCGCTGACTTTTGGCGATCTGCACTCTGGCGTTGATGCCCGTTTGCGCACCAACTACACACGCCCCGTCATGGCGACCGCCAGAGCCCTGGTGCGCAGGCAGGGTGATCGTTACAGCATTACGGTCCGCGCTGCACCGAAGACCAGGGACCAATGCTCGGCTTTCATTGCGCTTGAGCTGGGCTGGAAACTGTGACCAATTTGTAAAACGGGTAGGTCTGCAGTGCGCTCATTGCCAATCCGCATTGGCTGCACCAGTGAGCACGCTAAAGTGGCAGCTCACTGTGCTTTTTGATACCCCATGCACGCAGACTCGAATTTCGCCCTCATCACCCGCCAGCTCGAAAAAAGCCGCCAGGCGCTGCTTGACCTGTCCACACGCAACCGGCTGCTGAGCCTGCCTCAGGCCGCCACGGCACGCGTGCTGCATTTTGCGGATGAGCGCACGGACGAGGTCTATCGCCTGCTGGCGGGCGAAAGCAAAGCCATGAGCTTTGCGCCCGCCAGGACCGAGGAGGAGGAGCAAGTAGCCGCCGGCCCGGCCGAGGAACAAGAGACACAGACCGCCCTCGCCCTGCCCCAGCCCGAGGAGGGCGTCGACGAGCAGCTCGATGCGCGCGGTGTGGCCCAGCGCCATCGTGACCTGAAGCTGCAGACGCGCCTGTCCAGCGAGAAGCTGCAGCGCCGGCTGCTGGACATGTACTCCGATGCCCGCACCTTCATCGAGGAACAGGGCGTCAACATCCTGTTTCTGGCGCTGGGTCAGTTGCAGTGGTTCGACCGCAATGCCCCCGACAAGCCGCGTTTTGCGCCGCTGATTCTGCTGCCCGTGGCACTGGAGCGCAAAAGCGCGGCCGAACGCTTCACCCTGTCCTGGTTGCAGGAGGATGCGGCGGAGAACCTGTCGCTGGCCGCCAAGCTCAAGGCCGACTTTGGCCTCGAGCTGCCCGAATTCAATGCTGGCGACGACTTCGATCCCCGCGCCTACCTGGCCGCGGTCGCCACCATGGCCGCAGCCCAGCCCGGCTGGCAAGTGATGCCCGACGCCATGACGCTGGGTTTTTTCAGCTTTGCCAAGTTCCTGATGTACCGCGATCTGGACACTGCGACCTGGCCACCGGAGAAGCAGCTCGAGCGGCAGGCGCTGATTGCCGCCGCACTGCAGGACGGCTTTGAGGCACGCGAACATCTGTTCCCCGAAGACGCCGATGTCGACCAGCTGATCCCCGTGGACAGCCAGCGCCATGTGGTCGATGCGGACAGCTCGCAGTCACTGGCCATCGAAGCCGTGCGCCGAGGCGAAAACCTCGTCATCCAGGGCCCGCCGGGCACGGGCAAGTCCCAGACCATCACGAACGTGATTGCGGCAGCGATTGCCGACGGCAAGAAAGTGCTGTTCATCTCAGAGAAGATGGCCGCGCTGGAGGTGGTCAACCGCCGCCTCAAATCCGTGGGCCTGGGGCCCGCCTGTCTGGAACTGCACAGCCACCATGCCAACAAGCGCAAGGTGCTGGAGGAGCTCAAGGCCACGCGCGATCTGGGCAGGCCGCGTGTGGAGCACCGCGAGCAGATCATCCATGAGCTGAGCAACGTGCAGCAGCAGCTCAACTCGCACAGCCGGACCATGCATCAGGCGCTCGCGCCCTGCGCACTCACGCCCTACCAGATCCTGGGCCAGCTGGCGCGACTGGATGCGGTGCAGATCGCGCATCTGCCAGATCTGCTGCAAGGCGCACAGAACTGGTCGCCCGAGGACTTTCGTTCACGCCAGCAGATTGCCGAAGCGCTGCGCCAGGCTGCGTCCAAGGTGAGTCCGGTGACCGGGCACCCGTGGCGCGGCGTATGCCACCCGGCACTGCTCAAGCTGGATGCACAACGTTTTGAGCAGCAACTGCCGGCGCTGCAAGCAAAGCTGGCCCAGTTGCAGCAGGACGGTGCGCTGCTGGCGCAATCCCTGAGCGCACCGGCAGCGCAAACCATTCAGACCCTGCATGCGCAGATCACGCTGGCGCAACAGCTCGCCAGTGCCCCGGCCATAGACCGGCAGGCCGTCGCCAGCAGCATCTGGGATCAGGGCCTGGACCAGTTGCACAAGCTGCTCGAATGCGGCGCCCAGTTCAGCCGGCAGGCACAGAACCTGCGCAGCAGCTTTGCCGAATCCGCCTGGACGGCGGACTGGAACGCCCCACGCCAGAGCATCGCAGCACATGGCGACTCGCTGTTTCGCATTTTCAACGGCGGCTACCGCGCAGCGATGGCCAGCCTCAAGGGCCAGCTCAAGACGACATTGCCGAGCTCGCGTGCAGAACGTCTGAACCTGCTCGACAGCCTGATCGAAGCCCAGCAACTGCGCCAGAGCCTGAGCCAGCAGCAGACCCTGGGGGCCAATGCCTTTGGCAGCCTGTGGCAGGGCGAGCAAAGCAACTGGGCGCAATTGCAGGCCGTGCTGGGCTGGATGACGGGCCCCGACGGGCAGGGGCGCAGTGCCGCCTTTCGCCAGCTCTATGCCCAGTTGCCATCGCCCGCACATTGCGCGGATCTGGCCGCCAAGGCCGATGCATCGCTGCAGGCATTCGAGGGCTCTGCGCAAAGCTTGCTGAGCGGCTACCAGCTCGATACGCAGGAAGCCTTTGGCGCCGCCGACCTGGCCCGCATTGCGCTGACCGACTTTGGCGAGCGCCTTGCGCAATGGGTCGCCGAGCCCAACGCCTTGCTGGACTGGACCTCCTACCACGCCACCCGTGAGCAGGCGCGTGCGGCCGGCATGGCCCCCCTGGTGCAGCAGCTCGAGAATGAATCCATTGCACAAGATGCCCTGCCCGCCGTCCTCGAGCGCGCTTATTACGAAGCGCTGCTGCGTCAGGCCACTCAGGCTCACCCCGAGCTGGTTGCGTTCAACGGCGATCAGCACAGCCAGAAGGTACGCCAGTTCCGGGGGCTGGATCTGGAGCGCATCGAACTCGCGCGCGCCCAGTCGGCACTCTCGCATTACGAGCAGGTGCCGCGCAGCGCATCCGGCATGGGACCGCTTGGCGTGCTCAATGGCGAGATTGCGCGCAAGCGCGGCCATATGCCGCTGCGCAAGCTGTTCAAGCTCGCTGGCGAAGCCGTCCAGGCCATCAAGCCCGTGTTCATGATGAGCCCGCTGTCCGTAGCCCAGTTTCTGGAACCTGGTGCGGTCGAGTTCGATCTGCTGGTGATTGACGAAGCCAGCCAGATCGAGCCCGTGGATGCGCTGGGCGCCATCGCCCGCTGCAAGCAACTGGTGGTGGTGGGCGATGACCGGCAGTTGCCGCCCACGCGATTTTTCTCACGCATGACCAGCGAGCAGGACGACTTCGACGACGAGGACGAGAATGGGGACGCCAGCCAGTTCATCGCCACAGCAGCCGATGTGGAGAGCATCCTGAGCCTGTGTCTGGCCAAGGGCATGCCCCAGCTCATGCTGCGCTGGCACTACCGCAGCCGCCACCAGTCGCTGATTGCGGTGTCCAACCAGCAGTTCTACAACAGCGGCCTTTACGTCGTGCCCAGCCCGTTCACGGCCCGCTCGGGCATGGGGCTGCGCTTTCACCATCTGCCCGAAGGCCGCTTTGACAGCGGCGCCAGCCGCATCAACCGCGTCGAGGCCCAGACCATTGCACGCGCCATCATGGAGCACGCACAGCAGTCGCCGCAGCTCAGCCTGGGCGTGGCCGCTTTTTCGTTGCAGCAAAAAGTCGCCATTCAGGACGAGCTGGAACTGCTGCGTCGCCAGCAGCCCGAGGCCGAGCCCTTTTTTGCCGCCCATCCCGACGAACCCTTCTTCATCAAGAACCTGGAAAACGTGCAGGGCGACGAGCGCGATGTGATCTTCATCTCGGTGGCCTATGCGCGCAACGCGCAGGGCTATCTGCCCATGCGCTTCGGTCCGGTGAGCGCCGACGGAGGCGAGCGCCGCCTGAACGTACTGATCTCGCGCGCCAAGCAGCGCTGCGAGGTGTTTTCGTCCATCACCGCCGACGATATCGATCTGGAACGCGGCAAGGGCAAGGGCGTGGCTGCGCTCAAGGTATTCCTGCAATACGCGGCCACCGGTCAGCTGGCCCTGGCCGGTGTCAGCGGACGCGATCTGGAATCGCCGCTCGAAGAAGATGTGTACGAAGCGCTGACGGCCCAGGGTCTGCAGGTGCAGACTCAGATCGGCATTGCGGGCTTTTTCATCGACCTGGCCGTGGTCGACCCCGAGCAGCCTGGCCGCTACCTGCTCGGAATCGAGTGCGACGGCATGAGCTATCACCACAGCCGCAGCGCGCGCGACCGTGACCGCCTGCGCCAGTCGGTGCTGGAGAGCCAGGGCTGGACGCTGCTGCGCATCTGGGGCTGCGACTGGTTCCGCCAGCCGCGCGCCCAGACCGAGCGCGTGCTGGCAGCCGTCGAAGCTGCCAGGCTGCGCAAGGATGCCGAACCAGTTCAGCCGGCAATAGCCACTTATCAGTCACAGACAGCCACAGAAGTCGTAGAGCGCGCAGCGCAGTCCGATGCCGGCAGCGCCGAGACGGAATCGTCCTCCGGCCCTGACGACAGCCTCTATCAGGAAGCCCGCTTTGCCGTTCCAGCCGGAGAGCTGCATCAGCAATCCACAGCGCAGCTGGCCCAGCTGATGCGCCGCGCGGTGGAGCTGGAAGGACCGATTCATTTTGACGAGCTGGTCACCCGCATGCGTACGCTCTGGGGTCTGCAACGCGCCGGCAGCCGCGTGCGCGATGCGCTGGAGCAGGCACGTCAATCGCTGCTGACCGATAAGGCACTGGCCGCAGAGGGGGAGTTTCTCGACCTGCCGGGACGAGCGGTGCGGGTGCGCAATCGCGCAGAAGTAGGCTCGGCCAATCTGCGCCGCATCGATTGCCTGCCGCCAGCCGAGATCCGTGCAGCGATTGCCCTGGCCCTCAGGACAAGCCTGGGCGGCCAGCGCGACGAGCTGCCCGCTGCCGTGACGCGGCTGCTGGGCCTGAGCGCTGTCACCGCGCCGGTACGCGAGCTGGTGCTGACGCAGCTCGATGCGCTGCATGGCAGCGGCGCCGTGGCATTCAACGGGACGCTGTACCGGCTGCCGACCTGAGTCCCGAGTCAGCAATGAAAACGCCCTGACTTTCTTCAGGGCGTTTTCATTGCACCAGGCCCCATGTCTGCAACGCGCTCTGCGTCAGCGGTCGCTGCTGACCTTGCGGTCCTCGCTCTTGGCCTCCTCCATGGCCTCGGGCTCCAGCTCCTCCGCCGAACGATTCAGGTGAACAAACACCCCCCAGCCGACCATGAGCATGCCGACGGCGATGACCAAGGCAGCGGAATACAGCAGCTTCTCGGGCTGCTCCTGGGCCTTGAAGGTGGCAACCAATCCCTCGATGGCAAGAGCGACCACCAGCACCACCATAAAGCGCGAGAGAAAGCGTCGCACTCTTGTCGGACCGCTGATATGGGCGTCGCGCACCACCTCTTCTTCAATCACGGTCTGGGAAATCTGCAGGGCCACCACGCCTGAGGCCAGAATGCCCAGCGCCTCCACCACATGCAGCGTGGCCTCCGGCTGCAGGCCGGCCGCAATCACGGCCCAGGCCTTGGTGACGGCCATCCAGATCAGGCACAACGCCGCCAGGCCGAACAGCAGGGCTATCAGCGAATGGGCCAGGGTGTAGAGCCAGTGAACAAGCTTCATGAGCAACTCCAAGACCGTGTTGACGATTCATCGCCGTCCATGCTTGCAGACTTGATCTGACCGCTTCGTAGGACAGTCAAGAAAACTGGTGACTCAATGCAAAGAGCGCCCTGTTTGCCCTGAGCACTCCCCAAATTTGCCTACCATTGGCATATGCCTCGCCAGAACACCAGTCCCGCAGAGTTTCCGCCCGCCATTCTTTTGCAGATAACGCAGCTGGCCCAGCACATCGTGGCCCAGCGCAAGAGTCGGGGCGAAACACAGACGCAGTGGGCACAGCGGCTGGGTATTTCCCAGCCCACCATGGCACGCATCGAGCGCGGCGACCCGGCCGTTGCCATGGCGACCTATGTGTCCTGCCTGTGGCAGCTCAATCCCGAGCTGGATCTGACACGGCTGCTCGCCCCCAAGGCTCCAGCGCTGGCACCCGCATCCCGCCTGGATGCACCCTGCCTCGACATGCAAAGAGCCGTGGCGCCAAAGAGGGCAAAGTCCGTCGCCGAGCCTGCCATCAAGACCGCGCACCACGATGAGCAGCAGGCTCAGATCGAGCGCAATTTTGCGGCCGCCAAGGCAGCTCTGGATTTCTTCAAAAGCCCGCTGTTCTGAAGTTTCAAAAGCACAAACCCCGGCCATCACTGACCGGGGTTTGGTGTTTTGGAGCAAAGCCCAATCAGGCCAGGTTTCGTCCCATGGCCAGCACAGCGGCCACATTGCGGGCGGCGCTGCGCACATTGTGCTCGGCCTCTTTCAGCGCATCGTCGATGCTACAGATGCGGCTGAGCACGCCGAAGATGGCGTCAATGCCATGGTCATGCACCACATGGGCATTGGTGCCCAGACCACCAGCGATGCCAATGACGGGCTTGCCATGCAGCCTGGGGACCGAGGCCACACCAAACGGTGTCTTGCCAAAAATGGTCTGCAGGTCGATACGGCCTTCGCCGGTGATGGCCAGATCGGCGTCACGCACGGCGGCGTCCAGGTCCACGGCGCGGGCAATGATTTCGCAGCCGGGGCGCAACCGGCCTTTGAGGAAAGCCAGCATGGCCGCGCCCATGCCGCCTGCTGCCCCTGCGCCCGCAACAGCATCGACCTGCACGCCCAGATCGCGTTCGATGATTTGCGCAAAGTGCTTGAGCACGGCGTCGAGCTGCTGCACGACTTCAGCGCTTGCACCTTTTTGCAGGCCCAAAACTGGTTACAGCGCGATTAGCCATCCTCTCCAGTCATCAGCCCCGGTCCGCTTGAAACTTGATTACACAAAGAGTAAGTAGACACTCAAAATCAAACTTCAACCGCTGGCCCGAGACAGCCTCAGGGCATGGCGTTCAAACAGCGCGATCAGATGATCGGCCACTGCGCGCACGCGCCGGGAATGCGCCATATCGCTGTGCATGACCAGCCATATGGTTTGATCCACGCCCAGCTCGGGTTGCAGGCAGACCAGGCCAGAGCGACTGGCCAGAAAATGCGGCAGCACCGCTAGCCCAAGGCCCGCCTCCACTGCAGCCAGCTGCACCGTCAATGTATTGGCCAGCATGCGGCAAGGCTTGCCTCGCAAGACTTTGTGCATCCATTGCGCTGCGGGTAGATGGGCATGTGACTCGGGCCAGCCAATCATGAGGTCATGCTCCCAGACCTGACTGGTAGGCCCGCCTGCCCGGTTTGCCACATAGGACTGCGCACCATACAGGCCCATGCCCAGTGTGCCCAGACGCCGTAGCGTGACATTGCCCGCCTCGGGTTTGACCATGCGCACCGCCATATCCGCATCACGCCGGTGCAGATTGACCGCCTGCACGCCGCTGACAATTTCCAGCTCCAGTTGCGGGTACTGGGCCAGCAATTGGGGCAGCGAATCCATGATGAGAGAGTTGGCCAGATTTTCAGCTGTGGCCAGGCGCACCGTGCCTGCAACCAACGTCTGCTGGCGGGCCAGATCACCAAAGGCATGAGCCGCACTTTCCAGCGCCTGTGCGCGCTCCAGCAAAGCCTGACCGTCATCACTTAGGCGATAGCCGCTTTGGTGACGGCTGAACAAGGGCACGCCCAATGCTTCCTCCAGCCGTTGCAGGCGGCGCGAGACTGTCGCAATGCCCAGGCCAAGCACCAGGGCTGCGGCACTGAGTGAGCCACCACGAGCCACGGCAAGGAAGATGCGGGCGTCATCCCACTGCACAGCAGTATCAAAGTCAGTCATTTTTCAAAAATGGAAAATTGCTTTTCAGGAAAGCCTCTATGAATATCAATTTTGAAAAATGATACTGCCAGCTCTCTGAAACCAGAAAGTCATCTATGCAATTGAGAACCTTGGGTCGCAGCTTGCAAGTCTCCGCATTGGGGCTGGGCTGCATGGGCATGAGTGAGTTCTATGGGCCCCGCGACGATGAACAGTCTTTGCAGACCCTGAACTGGGCTGTGGACCATGGCGTGAATTTTTTCGACACCGCTGACGGCTATGGCCATCACCACAACGAAGAGCTGCTGGCGCAATTTCTGCGTGGTCGCTCGCAACGCGTGAAAATCGCCACCAAATTTGGCATTGTGCGCAAGCAGGGCGACTACACGCGCAGCATTGACAGCAGTCCAGCCTATGCAAGGGCCAGTTGCGAGGCATCCCTGCAGCGTCTCGGTGTGGAGCAGATTGACCTCTTCTATGTGCACCGCATCAACTCTGAGCAGGCCATCGAAGACACCATGCAGGAGTTGGCCCGCCTTGTACAGGAAGGCAAGATCGCCCATATCGGCCTGAGCGAAGTCAGCGCCGCCACATTGCGCCGCGCCCATGCCGTACACCCTGTCACTGCCGTGCAAACCGAATATTCGCTGTTCACCCGCGATGTGGAAGCCGAGGTGCTGCCCACCTGCCGTGAACTGGGCATCGGCCTGGTGCCCTACTCTCCGCTGGGGCGTGGATTTTTGACGGGTCGTTTCCAGCATCAGGCCCCACAGGCGGAAGGAGACTTTCGCCCCAGCTTGCCGCGCTTTCAGGCTCAGAACATTGATGCCAACCGTGCGCTGGTGGATGCCGTCACCACCATCGCCCAGCGCAGACATTGCAGCCCCGCGCAGATTGCGCTCGCATGGTTGCTGGCACAAGGCGAGGATATCGTTCCCATTCCCGGAACCACACGTATTGCCCATCTGGCCGATAACCTGCAAGCGCTGCAGATCCATCTGGAAGCGCAGGAGCTGACCGCACTTGGGCAGTTGCAGCTAAAAACACCTGGGCCGGTGCCCGCTACAGCGAAGAAGGCATGAAGGGCGTCAACGCCTGAGCCGCTTCAGCACCGGCCCTCAATCCCCGAAGCGCTCGCGGTAGGCCACGGGGGTGATGCCCAGCTTGCGCACAAACAGATGGCGCAGTGCCTGCTCCGAGCCCAGGCCCACCTTGGCTGCCACGGTCTTGAGCGGCAGGCCGCCCAGGTTTTCCAGCAACTGCTTGGCGCGCTCCAGCCGCGCGTTTTCGACAAACATGCTGGGGCTGCACCCTGTCTCCTGCTGAAAGACGCGGCGGAAGTTGCGCTCGCTCATCGCCGCCTTGGCGGCCAGCAGCGCCAGCGGCATGGGCTGATCAAGATGCTCCAGCACCCATTGCTGGGCGGCCTGCACGCCGCTGTGCTGGGTGGACTGGGCCGCCAGCGAGACGCTGAATTGCGACTGCCCGCCGGGCCGCTTGAGGTACATGACCAGATCACGCGCCACATCCAGCGCCAGCGCGTGGCCAAAGTCCTGCTCCACCACGGCCAGGGCCAGGTCGATGCCCGCCGTCACGCCCGCCGAAGTCCAGTAACTGCCATCGCGCACATAGATCGCATCGGCATCCACATCAATCTTCGGAAAGCGCTGGGCCAACAACCCCGCCACGCTCCAGTGCGTGGCCGTACGCCGGCCATTGAGTACACCGGCTGCCGCCAGAAAAAAGCTGCCGCTGCAAAGCGCAATCATGCGCCCCACCAGCGGAGCCACGCGCGCCACCCAGTCCACCAGATTGGGGGACGCGGCCAGCACCTGCTCGATATGGCGCGAGCCCACCAGCAGCACGGTGCAGCCCGTGCCATCGGCTTCTAGCTGGGTCAGGGTGTGTGTGGCTTGCAGACCCATCAAGGTGTCTGATTGCACCAGCCCGGTCTGCGCCGCCACCACACGCACGGTATAGCCATCGGGCTGCCCCTTCTGTCGCAGATGCACATTGGCATAGTCAAACACCGACATGGGGCCTATGGCCTCCAGAGCCTTGAAGCCGGGGTAGACGACCAGATCGACGCGGTGCGCGCCCGCATGGCGATGTTCCATATCAAAAACAAGAGCTTGAAACGCAGGTAAATAAAGCGCCACAGGCTTGTTTTACTGACAAGCCCAAAGCAGATAGCAACGACTATACGCAGACCAGCCAGATCACTGATGCAGGCGCCTGGGCAACCACCGCTACAGTTGGGGAATCCCGATCTAAACCGCGCCTAAAGAACCATGATTCCTGGCCCATTGTTTTCCCTGCCCCAGTTGCTGTTGCTGCTCTGCCCGTTCGTAGCCATGGCCCTGGGGGCAGGCCTGCTGCTCTACGGCCTGCACTGGCGTCATAAAAGCCGGAAACTGCCAGCCGATCAGCGCCCGCGCTTCTGGCGCGCCAGCACCATCACTTTGAGTGTGATTGCCGTCGCTGGTTGCCTCTGGGGCGCGTTTTTGCAGTTCAAGAGCTGGCAGTTTCAGCAAGACTACGCGCTGCAATCCCACTACCGCCAAAGCCGCCAGCAGTTTGTGCTGCCGCAGGATTTTCAGTATGGCGAGCTGCTGATTCCCAAGGGCAGCCTCATCAACCGTTATGACCCGTTTGACAATGGCGAGCCGCAGCGCCCACTGCGCATGAGCCGCCTTGATGCCGTGCGCTTTGCCCACCCGGTGCAGGTTGCCGGCGTCTGGGCCACGGCCATGAGTGGGAGCCTGCTGGAGCTGGACCGCGACCAGCGCATCAGCCCGGTTTTCCATTTCGACCGCAAGGCCAAGGAAGGCTACGGCGACTGGGTGCTCGATCCTTCGCACCCTTATCTGGAGTGCAAAAAAGGCCAGCAGGCGCGCTTCGATGTGCCGCTGATCAAATACGACATCGTGGCCGAGTTTGGCAAACCCGAGCCCGACGGCCCTGCCGCGCGCTTCAAGCCCAGCCAGTGGGCGGTGACGGAATGCTTCGGCGCGGAGTCGCTCGAAGTAAAGCCGGCCTATACCGAGGAAGGACCGGCAGATGCGCAGGCCCAGGTCTGGGAATTGAAAAACTAAGTTCCATCATCTGCGGCCAACAGACCCATCTGGTCGGCCATCGCTGTGGGCCGGCCACCTCACATGCTCTACAGTCCAAGGTTCGCAAAACGAAGTACGACAGAGGCTCTTTCCGCTTCGCTTTCCCCGCCTTCTACAGAAAGACAGTCATGAAATCACGCGCCGCCGTAGCCTTCAAAGCCGGAGAACCCCTGCAAATCGTCGAGATCGACGTCGCGCCGCCCAAGGCAGGCGAGGTGCTGGTCAAGATCACCCATACCGGCGTCTGTCACACCGACGCCTTCACCCTGAGCGGTGATGACCCCGAAGGCATCTTCCCCGCCGTGCTGGGCCACGAAGGCGCAGGCATCGTGGTGGAAGTGGGCGAAGGCGTGACCAGCGTGAAGCCCGGCGACCATGTGATTCCGCTGTACACCGCCGAATGCGGCGAATGCCTGTTCTGCAAGAGCGGCAAGACCAATCTGTGCGTGGCCGTGCGCGCCACACAGGGCAAGGGCGTGATGCCCGATGGCACGACACGCTTCAGCTACAAGGGCGAGCCCATCTATCACTACATGGGCTGCTCCACCTTCAGCGAATACACCGTAGTTGCCGCCGTCTCGCTGGCCAAGGTCAACCCCGATGCCAACCCCGAGCAGGTCTGCCTGCTGGGCTGCGGCGTGACCACGGGCCTTGGCGCCGTCAAGAACACCGCCAAGGTGCAGGAAGGCGACACCGTGGCCGTGTTCGGCCTGGGCGGCATCGGCCTGGCCGTGATCCAGGGCGCCAAGCTGGCCAAGGCCGGCCGCATCATCGCCGTCGACACCAACCCCGGCAAGTTCGAGCTGGCCAAGACCTTTGGCGCCACCGACTGCGTGAACCCCAAGGACTTCGACAAGCCCATCCAGCAAGTGATCGTCGAGATGACCGGCTGGGGCGTGGACCACAGCTTTGAATGCATCGGCAATGTGGACGTGATGCGCGCCGCGCTGGAATGCGCCCACCGCGGCTGGGGCCAGTCGGTCATCATCGGCGTGGCCGGTGCCGGCCAGGAGATCAAGACCCGCCCCTTCCAGCTGGTGACCGGCCGCAAGTGGCTGGGTACGGCCTTTGGCGGCGTCAAGGGCCGCAGCGAGCTGCCCGGCATGGTGGAAGACGCCATGGCTGGCAAGATTCAGCTCGAACCCTTCGTCACCCACACCATGGGCCTGAAGCACATCAACGAAGCCTTCGAGCTGATGCACGAGGGCAAGTCGATTCGCTCGGTGGTGAACTACGCTGACGCTTCGTAACCCCCTGAGGCGCTTCGCCTGGGCGGCCCCGCGCCTTCCCCCTTTCTCGCTTCGCGGAAGGGGGACGAAACCCTCGGTGCGCGGCGGCGCTTCCTCGGTGCCTCATCGATGGGCCGCGCTAGTTTTGAAGAAGCACCCAGCGCTTTCAATTTCATAGCTTCTTGCGCATGCCTTGATTGACTTTCAAAGATAAAACTGCTGCAAACTCTTGGATAGCAAGCGTTGGCAGCTTTTCTTTTAGGAGTAACTCCCATGGAACTCAAAAACGCCCACGCCTGCTTTGGCGGCGCTCAGCGCTACTACGAACACCATAGTTCCGAGATCGGCCTCGCCATGAAGTTCTCGGTCTATCTGCCGCCCAAGGCCGTGATGGGCGAGAAGGTGCCGGCCCTGCTCTATCTGGCCGGCCTGACCTGTACCGAAGAAACCTTCATGATCAAGGCCGGAGCCCAGCGCCTGGCCTCCGAACTCAATATCGCTCTGATCTGCCCCGACACCAGCCCGCGCGGCGCGGGTCTGGCGGGCGAGGCCGACAGCTGGGACTTTGGTGTAGGCGCCGGCTTCTACCTGGACGCGACCACCAGGCCCTGGGCCCTGCACTGGCGCATGGAAAGCTACATCCTCAATGACCTGCTGCCCCTGGTCGGCAGCAAGCTGCCCATGGACCTGCAGCGTCTGGGCATCTTCGGCCACAGCATGGGCGGCCACGGCGCACTGACCCTGGCGCTGCGCCACCCCGGCCGCTTCAAGTCGGTCTCGGCCTTTGCACCGATTGCCAACCCCATCAACTGCCCCTGGGGCCACAAGGCGTTCAGCGGCTATCTGGGCGACGACAAGGCCGAATGGGCCAGGCATGACGCCAGCGAGCTGATGAGCACGCAAGCCTCTGCCCCCTACCCCGCAGGCCTCCTCATCGACCAGGGCCTGGCCGACAAGTTCCTGATCGAAAAGCAATTGCTGCCCGAAGCCTTCGAAGCCGCCTGTGCCAAGGCAGGCCAGCCGCTCACGCTGCGCCGGCATGCGGGCTACGACCACGGCTACTATTTCATCCAGAGCTTTGTCGATGACCATCTGCGCCACCATGCGCAGCAGCTGGGCGCCTGATCCTGCGGTCCTGGCTCGCCCCCCAAAGGGTCTGGCTTTAGCTGTCACACCTCAAGCAATGCAGTGATCCGCCGGGCCCCGATCCGCTACGACCGCCCGGTGGCCGCCTTGCAGCTTGGCGCTGTACAAGGCCTGATCGGCGCGGCGCATGATGTCCTCCAGGCTGCTGTCAGTCGGCATGAAATGCGCAATCCCGACGCTCAATGCGGGCACGGGGCTTCCCGTGGCATACCGCTGCAGCGCCTGCTGTCCGGCCTCCAGCAGTTGCCGTGCCAAGCCGGAAACCTGGGCAATATGACGATCGCAGCACAGAATGGCAAACTCGTCTCCGCCCAGACGACAGAACACATCCTCTGGAGCCAGCAACCAGCGCACGGCAGCAGCCAGATCACGCAGCGCCTGATCACCTGCAGGATGGCCCAGACCATCATTGATGGCTTTGAAGTGGTCTACATCAAAGCTCATGAGCCAGGCTGGCCGCCCCTGCAGCCTGTGGGCCGTATAGGCTTGAGCCAGCTCGCGCATGAAACCCCGGCGATTGCATAGCCCCGTCAACTCATCATTCAAGGCCTGCTCCTGCAACTGCTGCTGCATGCGCTTGCTGGCCGTGATGTTGCTGGCCACCCAGACCACGGCTCTCTCGCCCCAGAACAGCTCCCCCAAGGCACTGACGCGACCTTCAAACCAGATCGCCTCGGCGGGCCCTTCCAGGGGCAGACCCAGCACATCGTGCGCGCTCAGCTCATATTCCACGACCTGCATCTTCTGGCTGCTCAGCGCCTCCTGAATCTGCTGTATGAACCACTGAGCCTTGGCGGGAGCCAGCACATCGGCGATGGATTGACCGACCAGGGACGTTCCGTCATGGTAGTAACGCTGATCCTTGCCACCCAGAACTGCCGCGTAGCGCCCCGACGCCGTCAGGATGAAGGTCGGATCCGGCAAGCCGTTGCAAATGTTTTCGTACTGGCTGGCTGTGAAGAATGTGGTGTCGGACATGGGCACAAGCGAAGCGGGAACGACAAATTCTCGCAGAATCATTTTTTCGCCTTCCACCAGCGCAGCGGAGACATCCACAAGCAAGAAAACCGCCTGAAGGCGGTTTATCTTTGAAGCGGTTAAGCGCCAGATCAGTCCTCGGACCGTTCGGTTCTTCTCGCACGCCGCTGCTGCTCGCGCTCATCGGCACGCTGGGTCTGCACATACAGCTGCTCCACCTGTTCGCGCGCCCAGGGCGTCTTGCGCAGAAACTTCAGACTCGAGGAGATACTGGGGTCCAGATTGAAGCAGCGCACGGGCACGCGGCGTCCCAGCTCGCGCCAGCCGTAATAATCCACGAGATCGGTAACGATGCGCTCAAGCGTCAGCCCATGCAGCGGGTTGCGCGGTTGTTCTTGGGAAGTCATGGGCGCATTGTCGGGGAATCGCCCCCCAAGCGTCTGCTCCGGGGACAAACGCCAGACGCCACAGGCCACAGCGGCCCTCTCTCGCCCAGCCGGGGATATGGAAAATGCGCCACGCCAATGACATGGATTTGGCTTTCCTGCGCAACGACAAGAGATCACACTTTTGCCAATCGGCCTGACAGGCGGCCAGCCGCAGCGGGCGTGAACGCAGTTTGCCTCTATGGCCGTGACGAGGCGTGAAGGAGCACCGGATGTCCAAGCAGCAGCAAGTCCCCGAAACTCGGGGGGTGGCAGTGCAAATACTGGCCACACTCGACCTCGGCCCCGAGATCGAAGGCATGGCGGGACGCCAGCTTCGCATGCGCCTGGTGACCATGGCGCCAGGCGGCGTCTTCGGCCCGGTTCACGACCACAGGGACAGACCTGGCATGGTCTACATCCTCGAAGGATGCATCACCGACCATCGAAATGGCGTGGCCACCGACTATGGCCCGGGCGTGGGCTGGCCCGAAGACAGAAACACCACGCACTGGCTGGAAAACCGTTGCGCCGTGACGGCGGTGGAGATCTCGGTCGACATCATCAAGCTCCAGCCAGGGACGAACTAGGTGCTTCACGCTGGCGGCTGGCACAGCCAGCTCAGGTGGTGCGTGGTTCCTGCACCTCGTAGAGCCTCAGATCCCGCTGCCCGATGCCCAGCTCCGGCCAGACCGCGCGCCAGACCTGAATGTGCGCAGATGCGAAATGCGCATCCAGCGCCGCCTGATCCGCCCACAGCTCCTTCACATGGATCAGCCCCGGCACCAGCACATCCTCGGCATAGCCGTACTCAAGACAGCCCTGCTCGGCGCGCGAGGCCTCCACCATGGCACGCATGGCAGGTCGGGCAAGCGCCAGGTTTTCGGATGGCAAACGCACCGTACCCACTATCAACAGCATGTCTTCTCCCCTTCAGCACAGGCAAACATCGTAGCAAGCAGTACAAGCGCGCTCTGCCCCGGGCGCAAAAAAGGGAGGGCCATGCCCTCCCTGAAACACCTTCCAGGCATTAATGCTGCTCAGCAGTCCCGGGGCGCGGGCTCTCAGGCCCGCATGAAAGACTCGAAATACGCGCTCAATGCAGCGTGGTCGCCCAAGGGCAGCACCTGAGCCACATACTGGTCGGGACGCACCACCACCAAAGCGCCCTGCTGGCGGTCGATGCCGCGCAGCTCGAAGATGTCCTGACCGGCATTCTTCAGATCGGGGCTGAACACCTTTTCATAGTCGATCATTCCCAGCTGGCCCTTGGGGGGCAGCAGCAAGGCGGGCAGCGTCTCCAGCGCCACCTCGGTATAGGCCTGCGGGAAGACTGCACGCAGATCAAAGATGCTGTCGATATCCTGGCCAGCCGGCGTGAAGCGGCGCAGCGGCGATGCCGCGTCACCCTCAAGGAAGCGGCACAGCGCCAGCAGGCCGGACTCGGGCTGCGCCAGGTCGTTCTGAGCTGCAAACGCATACAGGCGCCATCGGCCATCGGCCTTGCCGCAGTGACCCAGCTGCACGGGCTTGGCGTCGCAAACGCGCACCACCGGCGCGGAATGAAAGCGCATGCCCACCGTGAAGCCGCTGGCCAGTGCCTGATGCTTGGCCTGCCCCGTCAGCAGCGAGGGCGCATAGTGCGTGCCCACGCCGGCCGTGAAGCGGCCATGCTGCTCGAAGTACTTCTGGAACTCCTTGGGGTCCACGCCGCCCTGGCCGCCTTCCTTGGCCGGGTCGCTGAACATCTTGGCCCATTCGCGGTCAAAGTCGATCAGTTGCTGGGCCACGACCTGGCGCTCGGACGAATAGGTGTGCAGCAGCTCGGGCGCACATTGCTTGCGCAGCACGGCGGCCAGCTTCCAGCCCAGGTTGAAGCTGTCCTGCATGGAGAAATTCATGCCCTGCCCGGCCTTGGGGCTGTGGGTGTGGCAGGCATCGCCGGCGATGAAGACGCGCGGCAGGGGCGAGTCCGGTGTGGCCACGGCATCGACCACATCGTCATATTTGGCGCAGATGCGCTGGCCGATCTCATACACCGACCACCAGGGCACATTCTTGACTTCGAGCTTGTAGGGGTGGAGCACGCGCTGGGCGGTTGCTATCAGCTGCTCCACCGTGATGTTGCGGCTGGCCACGCGCTCGTCGGCATCGAGCTTGTCCATCTCCACATAAAAGCGCACCAGATGACCGCCTTCGCGCGGGATGATGAGCACATTGCCCTGCTCGGACTGAATGGCCACCTTGTAGCGCACATCGGGGAAGTCCGTCACGGCCAGCACATCCATCACGCCCCAGGCCTGATTGGCCGAATCGCCGACCAGCTGGCGGCCGATGGCCCGGCGCACATTGCTGCGCGCGCCGTCGCAGCCCACCACATAGCGGGCCTGCACGGTTTCGATCTGACCGGCATGGGCGGCGTCGCAGCGCTCCAGCGTCACGGTGACCGGATAGTCCGCTGCGCCGTGATCGACCTTCACATCCAGCACGCGGCGGGCGTAGTGCGGCTCCAGGCGGCTGGGCGAATTGCGCATGCGCTCCAGATAGTGGTCGTGCACGCGCGCCTGGTTCAGGATGACGTGAGGAAACTCGGACAGACCGTCTTCCGTATCCTGCACACGGCCATGGCGGGCGATCCGGCCGGGCTGGCCGGGGTCTGGCTTCCAGAAGGTGACGTCGTTGATCCAGCAAGCCTCCTTGAGGATGGAGTCGGCAAACTCGAAGGCCTCGAACATTTCCATGGTGCGGCAGGCAATACCGTCGGCCTGGCCCAGCTCCATCGGGCCTTCCTTTTGCTCCACGATGCAGGTACGGATGTCCGGGAAGGCCGCCAGCTGCGCGGCCAGCGTCAGGCCGGCAGGGCCGCAGCCCACGATCAGCACATCGACCTGCGAGGGCACGGCCTCGGTATGGGCAGGGGCCAGCGGCGAAGCCGGAGCGATCAAGGGGTTGCCGGGACGAAAACCGTTCAAATGAAACTGCATGGAGGCCTCAAGTTCTTCAAGTACGCAGACGCCAGTGTCTGCTCAATCAGTCCGCACACAAATAGTATGTATGCATACCAAATGCATGCATCGTATTATTCGAACCTTGAAATGCCAACCCCACCTAGGGAAAACCATGATTAACTCTGCACTGCCAAACGCTGCCTCAGACAGCGCCAGCAGCCCCTCCTTGTTTCCACGCCTGGAGGTGGAAACCTTTCCCGGCCACGGCATACGCCGCCTGCAGCAAGTGGCCGTGGCCGTGTTCAGCCAGGCCACGGAAGCCTGGGGCGTGACGCCGCTGCAATTTGCCGTGCTGCAAAAACTGGTGCATCTGCCGGGCATAGACCAGCGCACGCTGAGCATGGAAGTGGGCTTTGACAAATCCACCATCGGCGGCGTGATCGACCGCCTGGAAGCACGTGGTCTGCTGCAGCGCCAGCACACGGCCAAGGATAGACGCGTGCGCCTGCTGTCCCTGACGCCCCAGGGCCAGGCCCTGCTGACCGACGCCGGCCCGTCCGTGCTGCAAGCCCAGCAGCAGATGCTGGACCCGCTGAGCGAGACCGAGCGCGAGCTCTTCACACAGCTGATGCGCAAGGTCATCGAGCATCACGAGCAGCTCGATCCCGAGGAGCAGACGCCCGCAGGCTGAGCCCCAACCGCAGAAAAAAGCCCCAGGCCGTCAGACCTGGGGCTTGGCTGTTCAGGCTCGGGCTTGCAACCGGGTCTGCAAGCTCCCGAACCGAGTCCTAGAACGGCATTTTTCCGGCATGCATCTCGGCCGCGATCTGCACCAGCACAGCCGGCAGATCGGCCACGCTGCGCACCACGTAATGGGCTCCGGCCTTTTTGAGCTTGGCTTCGGCCACGGCGACACGGGCCTCGACCTCTTGCTCGGGCGCACTGGCAAACTCCTGCACGCTGTAGCCGACCTCGTTGCCCGACAGGCTCAGGCCCACGGTCCACATGCCTGCGCGCAGACCCTCCTCAATGCCGGGCACGGTGTCGTCCACCTTCACGCAGGCACGCACATCGCCAATGCCCAGCGCCAGCACATTGGCCAGTGCCATGAAGGGCCCGGGGCGGCCACCAGCTTCCAGCTCGTCGCCCGCCACCACATAGTCGGGCTTGAGGCCTGCGCCCTCGGCCTGCGGCAGCAACTGGTTGAGCACTTCGCGCGGGTAGCCCGAGCAGGAGCCGACCTTCAGGCCCTGGGCGCGCAGCCATTGCAGCGTCTGCACCGCGCCTGCTATGGGGGCCGAGAATTCGCCCACCTTGGCAATCTGCAAAGGCATGAAGCGCGCGTAGATGGCATCCACATCCTCATCGGTCGGTGTCCGGCCAAAGGCGGTCTGCCACTGGGCAGCAATGCTTTCATCCTGCAGCAACTGGTGGATATGGTCCCATTTGGACAGGCCCATGGGCCCGCGCGCCTGGGCCAGGGTGATGGTGATGCCGAAGCTGGCAAAGGCTTCGACAAAAATCTGCGTGGGTGCGAGCGAACCAAAGTCCACCAGCGTGCCGGCCCAGTCAAAGATGACGGCTTGCAGTGGCGACAGATCGGCGGCGGGCTGGGACAGCACCAGAGTTTCAGCTTGAGCGATGGAGTTCATGGTTTTCAGTGGTGGCTTCAAGAGGATGGAAAGCGGAAACCGGCTCAGGTTCCGGGACTCAGTTCAGAGAGCGAATGAAGTTACGGCCGCGCGGGCCATTGGCCGCTTTTTGCACCATGGCGCTCCAGGCCTGGGGCTGCACGCCATAGTGGGCCGGGTCGGTGGCAACGCCCAGACCTTGCAGAACGCTGCGCAGACGCTCGACGGCCGCAGCGGGCGTGCTGGCATCGAAGATGGAGAGCAAGGCCGCATCGGCCGCAGCATCTGCGCCCAGCGCCATCTCCAGCACCAGGGGCAGGCTGAACGAGCAGGCCAGACCGTGCGGCACGCCATGCTGCAGCGTGATGTCGTAGGACAGCGAATGCGCCAGCGCGGTCTTGGTGTTGGAAAACGCCAGGCCGGCCATCAGCGCTGCCTCAGCCATCTCGCTGCGCAGCTGCGCGCTGCCCAGATCCTGCATCAGCGCGGGCAGCGTGGCCAGGGTGCGGCGGGCCGACTGCACGGCCAGCGCCATGGAAACCGGGTTGCGGTTCACGTTCCAGATGGATTCCAGCGCATGCGACAGCGCATCCAGCCCCGAAGCCAGAGTGGCACCGGCCGGCAGGCTGGTCATCAGCTCGGCATCGATCACTGCGGCCTCGGGCCAGGTGCAGGACTGGTGCAGCGAATACTTCTGGCCGGCGACCTGATCCCAGATCGTGGCCCAGGGCGTGACTTCGCTGCCCGTGCCGGCCGTGGTGGGGATGGCGATCAAGGCCTTGTGCCCTTCCTGCCCCAACTGGCCGCCCTGCTTGAGCAGCGCCAGCAGATCGGCAAACCGGCCACCGGGTGTGTGGCAGATCAAGGCCTTGGCCGAGTCGATGGCGCTGCCGCCACCCAGGGCCACGATCACGGGCACCTCGGCATGGTCGCGCTGCACCTGCTCGTACAGCGGCGCCAGCCACTGCACATCGGGATTGGGGGCAATGCTGTCGATCACGCCGCGCAGCTGCGCCCCCAGCAACTGGCGCATGCGCTGCACCAGGCCCAGGCTTTCAGCCTCGGGAAAAGTGACCAGCAGGCAGCTGCGCCCGGCCAGCAATGCCGGCAGCTGATCGAGACTGTTGCGACCCACGCTGATGTGCACGGGGTTGTGATAGGTCCACACGAGAAAGCCCTTTGACATTTTTTGAGCGAGATCAGCCCTTGGCGCTTATGCAACAAGCGCTGATAGCTCATATTTTTGATATTTTCAAGCACTGCGGCGCACACCGGCACCGCGGCGAAATCAGTGGCGAGCGCCCTGCTGTATGCGGCTGCGCAGCCAGTTCGATGCCATGTCGGCGGCAATCACCATCACCGTGATGACGATGATGCAGGTCGCGGTCTCCTGGTAGCGGAACAGCTTGAGGCTGCTGACCAGCTCGAAGCCCAGACCGCCCGCACCCACCATGCCCAGCACGGTGGCCGAACGCAGATTGACCTCGAAGCGGTAGAGCACCACGGCAATCCAGGCGGTGATGACCTGCGGCACTACGCCAAAGGCGATGATCTGCAGCTGGCTGGCGCCGGCGCTGCGCAATGCCTGCAGCGGGCCGTCGTCGATTTCCTCGATGGCTTCGGCAAAGAACTTGGCCAGCATGCCCATGCCGTGCAGGGCCAGGGCCAGCACGCCGGGAAAGGGCCCCAGGCCCACGGCCGAGACAAATACCAGCGCCAGAATCAGCTCGTTGATGCTGCGGATCACATTGAGAAACTGGCGCGTGATGCGGCGCAGCCAATGCCAGCCGTGCAGATTGCCGGCCGCAACAAAGGACAGTGGCAGCGCCAGAATCACGCTGAGCAAGGTGCCCCAGATGGCGATCTGTATCGTCTCCAGCGCCGGTGCCCACAGGCGCGGCAGCATGCTCCAGTCCGGCGGCACCGAGCGCGAGAGAAAGTCGCCAATCTGCGGCATGCCGCCCGCCAGCTCGCTCCAGCTCATCTGCGCGCCCGCAGCGCTCCATTGCAACACCCAGGCAATGACCAGGGCCAGCGCGGCATAGCCCAGCCAGCCGCCCTTGCCTTGCGGACGCGCGGCCGTCCATTGCCAGCGGTCTGGCGTGTGCTTCAAGCTGTGGCTGTTCATTGCAGACCTCCTGCGGCAGTGGCTGGCGACATCGCCCCTGGCAGCCAGTTGCCGACTGCGGTGCTGCTGAGATGCAGCGCAGCGCCCTGCTCTGGGGCATGTCCGACGGGCTGCGGCTCGCCGCTGTAGATGGCGTTGAGCGCGGCCTCGTCCAGCATGGCCGGTACGCCATCAAATACCATGCGCCCCTGGGACAGGCCGACGATGCGATCGCCAAACTCCCGGGCGTAATCAACCTGATGCAGATTGCAGACCACGGCAATGCCCAGCTCGCGCGTGGCATCGCGCAGATACTGCAGCACGCTACGCGCGGTCTTGGGGTCCAGGCTGGCCACGGGCTCGTCGGCCAGAATCACCTGCGGCTGCTGTGCCAGTGCACGGGCAATGCCCACGCGCTGCATCTGCCCGCCCGAGAGTGCCTCGGTGCGCTCATCGGCCTTGTGGGCCAGGCCCACACGCTGCAGGCATGCGTCGGCCAGTGCGATATCGCTTTGCCTGAACAGCTGCAGCATCGAGGCCAGCGTGCCGACCTGCCCCAGCCGCCCCGTGAGCACGTTCTTGCGCACCGACAGGCGCTGCACCAGGTTGTGGTGCTGGAAGACCATGGCCACATGGCGGGCCAGCTCACGGCGCGAATGCCTGCGCATCAGGTCGATGCCGCCCACCTGCAGCTGGCCGCTGTCGGGCTGGTTCAGCCCGTTCATGCAGCGCAGCAAGGTGGACTTGCCCGCGCCCGACAGGCCCAGCATGACCACGAACTCGCCGGCCTTCACATCCATGTCGATGCCATGCAGCACATGGTTGCTGCCATAGCTTTTGCGCAGATTGCGGATGCTGATCATTTCATCTTCCCGAGGTCCAGGTTCAACGCCTTGGCTGTCTGGCGCACCACGTCATAGGCCTGATCGTTGGTGGGTGCAAAACCATTGAGCTCGCCACGGTCGCCCCAGGGCAGGCCCTTGATTTCGGCAAGTGCCGCAGCCACTTTCTTCTTGGTGGCTTCATCCAGATTCTTGCGCCAGGCCATGGGCGACTCGGGGATGTCCTTGGAGCGCCAGATGACCTGGAAATCCTCGGCCTTCACATGGCCCTTGGCGACGGCAGTCTGGAAGATGGGATCGGCCACGGCCGCCGCATCCACCTTGCCGTTGGCCACGGCCATGATGCTGGCGTCGTGCGAGCCCGAGAAGATCACGCGGGAGAAATACCTGTCGGTATCGATGCCCTCGCCCTTGAGGCCAGCCTTGGGAAACAGATGGCCCGATGCCGAGCTGGGATCGACAAAGGCAAAGGTCTTGCCCTGCAGCTGGGGCACGGTGCCCAGGCCTTTGTCCTTTTTGCTGATGATGATGCTGTTGTAAGAGCTCTTGCCCGATTTCTTGGCCACGGGAATGGCGAATGCCTCGGCGTTCGCCAGCTGGCTGGCCAGCACATAGGAGAAGGGGCCGAAATAGGCCACGTCGATCTTGCCCGAGCGCATGGCCTCGATCACGCCGTTGTAGTCATTGGCCACAAAGGGCTTGATCTTCAGGCCGGTCTTGGCGGCCAGCTGGTCCATCACCTGCTGGCTGGCGCGCATCATGGCCTGGGCGTCCTCGGAAGGGATCAGGCCCACGCGCAGCTCGGTGGGCTGCTGCGCCATGACGCCAGTGGTGGCGGCCAGGGTCAGGCTGGCGACTGCGGCCTTGAGCCAGGTTTTGCGGGTCATCGTCACGGAATTCATCCTTTGCATGTGCGTGTGAAGTGCAGCTTTTCCGGGCTGCCGTCGCACCGTCATTGCAGTGCGTTGACGCAAATATTAGGGACGACATATGACTGTCATGTGAAGGTTTCAGAATCAGTTTTGACAGCTTCCATAGATCAAACCTTGAGATGAAATTGGCATGAGCACCGCCCGCTACCGAGCTTTTATCGCCGTGGCCCAACAAGGCAGCCTGAGCGCAGCCGCCCGCGCTTTGGGCGTGAGCCAGCCCACGGTCTCCAGCCAGATCGCCACGCTGGAGCGGCAAAGCCAGATCGAACTTTTCCATCGCCAGGGCTACCGGATGACACTCACCGGCGCCGGCCACAAGCTCATGACACTGGCGCAGAAGCTGCTCGTACTGGAGGCGGAAACCGAGTTCTTTCTGCGCGACTCGGGCCAGCTCAACCAGGGCGAGCTCAAGATCGGCGCGGTGGGACCATTTCATGTGATCGAGATGGTGGCGGCCTACAGCGCCCGACATCCCGGCATGAAGCTGTCGATCCGCATGGGCAACTCTCAGCAGGTGCTGCACGATCTGGAGAACTACACCACCGATGTGGCGGTGCTGGCCGGCCTGTATGACAGGCCCGAGCTGCTGGCGCGCGAATATGCGCGCCATGCCATCATCCTGTTTGCCCATATCGACCATCCGCTGGCAAGGCGCGAGCAGGTCGAGCTGGCCGAGCTGCACGGCCTGCCGCTCTTGCTGCGTGAGCAAGGCTCGACCACGCGTACCGCCATCGAAAAAGCGCTGCAGACGGCCGGCGTGAAGCCCCGCACCCAGCTGGAGATCGGCAGCCGCGAAGCCATACGCGAGGCCGTGGCGCGCGGCCTGGGCATCGGTGCCGTGTCCGAGGCCGAATTCATTGCCGACCCGCGCTTTCGGCCCGTGCGCATTGCCGGCGACCCGGCAAGCACCACCACCTACGTCTACTGCATGAAGGAGCGCAGCGAAAGTCTGCTGGTGCGCTCCTTCCTCAAGGCCATTGATGGTGGCGCGCTACCCGACTTGACTGCTGCCCTGCAGAGCGCTCCAAAACCCTTGATCGCCACAACGGCCAAGAAGCTGGCGTAATTCGTCAAACCCTCTGTCCTCCTTGCGCCGAGAATTTTTGACAGCGCTGCTCGGGCAATCAGTTCCCGGCCGGCGACAGTCCTGCAGATTGGCCCCAGACAAAGCACTGTCCGCAGAGCGTTCATAGACGCAGCAGGCAGGCTGCCGGGCAGTCAAAAACAGAGGAGACAAAGATGAAACAAACCATGCCCTGGAAGGCCATTGCCCTTGCTACCGGCCTGAGCCTGAGTGCAGCGACCATGGCGCAGCAAGCGCCCTGGCCCGTCAAGCCCATACGCCTGGTAGTCGGCGGCCCGGCCGGCGGCAATGCCGACTCGCTGGCGCGCCTGCTGGCCGACGGCATGCAAAAGCAGCTGGGCAAGCCGGTGATTGTCGAATCCAAGCCCGGCGCGGCCGGCGTGCTGGCCGTCAACGACCTGCTCGCCAACGGCAAGGATGCCCATACGTTCTTGCTGATCCAGGGCGGCATCGTCAGCGAGACGCCGCTGGCCTACAAAGTCAGCTACCAGCCGTTCAAGGATCTGAAGCCACTGGCCCAGCTCAGCCGCAACGGCCTGGTGCTGATTGCCAACAAGGACTTCCCGGCCAGCAATCTGCAGCAGCTAGCCGACTATGGCAAAAAGCAGTCCGACGGACTGGACTTTGCCTCGTATGCCACGGGCATGCGCGGCCATACCTCGGGTATGCTGCTGGGGCAGTTGCTCAATATCAAGATGAAGCACCTGGGCTACAAGGGCTCTCCCCCGGCGCTCAGCGACCTCATGGGCGGCCATGTGCCGCTGATGATGGACGGGCTCACCACCGCCCTGCCGCTGATCAAGGCCGGCAAGGTCAAGCCGCTGGCCGTGAACTACCCCACGCGCATGGTGCAACTGCCCGATGTACCCACCTTCAAGGAACTTGGCTACCCGCAACTGTCCGAGGTGAGCTGGTTCGGCGTCTGGTCGCGCCCCGATATCCCTGCCGATGTGCAGGCCAGGGTCAGAGAGATTGCGCTGCAGTATTTCAAGCAGCCCCAGATTGAGGCCAGGCTCAGGGACATGGGCATGGAACCCGGCACCGACGCGACCCCGGAAGCGCTGATGAGCGAGCTGCAGAAGGCCTATCAGCGCCAGCAGGCCTTGCTCAAGTCCATTGATTACCAGCCTCAGTAAACAGTTCAGGTGTCCAAAAGGCCGGAGTCACGCCAGATTCCGGCTTTTTTGCAACCGGGTAGCTACAGCTCGCTGCGTCGACCCGCTCCGAGTCGGCACGCAACGGACTGAGACGACACATCAGAAAAGACTTTGCTGCGGCGACAGCAAGGAATGATGGTACTGATTGCAGTCCAGTTGCACACGCTCACGATTCAGCCCAAGCTTGCGGCAGGCCAGTGCAAAGCGTTGCGCCAGCATATCGGCCCAGGCGCCCGTTCCCTTCATGCGCTGGCCAAACCGGCTGTTGTAGGCCTTGCCGTCGGCTCTGCCGGCTTCGCTGATCCCATGCAGGTCTCGCACACGCTCCATCACGCGTTGGGCGCGCTCGGGATAGTGCAGCGTCAGCCATTCATTGAACAGCGGAGCCACTTCCCACGGCAGACGCAGTACTGCATAAAAAGCCTGTCTGGCACCGGCCTCGCTGGCTGCGGCCAGCACCTGCTCCATATCGTCATTCAGGAACGGAATCTGCGGCGCCAGGCTGACGCCTACGGGTATGCCCGCCTCGCTCAGGGTCCGGATCATGCGCAGCCGCCGATGCGGCGCAGCGGCGCGTGGCTCCAACTGCCGGGCCAGCTCGGGCTGCAAGGTGGTCAGCGTCACATAAACGGCCACCAGATGCTGCTGTGCCAGCGGCACCAGCAAATCAAGGTCGCGCTCGATGCCGCTGCCCTTGGTGACGATGGAAAACGGATGCCTGGCCTGCGCCAGAACCTCTATCACGCGGCGCGTCAACCCGACTTCGCGCTCCACAGGCTGGTAGCAGTCCGTGACCGAGCCGAGCATGATGGGGGCCGCCACATGGCTGGACCGGGATAACTCGGCGCGCAGCACCTCGGGCAGGTTCTGCTTGGCAATCAGCCTGGTTTCGAAATCCAGACCCGGCGAATAACCCAGATAGCCATGCGTGGGCCGGGCATAGCAATAGATGCATCCGTGCTCGCATCCTCTATAGGGATTGAGCCCCAGATAAAAAGGCAGATCGGGCGATTCGTGGCGGCTCAGGGCTGATTTGGCCCGCTCCCACTCCAGATGGGTGCCCCAGATCTTGGCCTCCTCACCCACTTCACCTCCTTCATCCTGTTCAGGCTTGCCCCAGCCGTCATCGAAGCCCTGGCGCAGCTCCTGCGCAAACCGGTGCGTGATCTGGCTGGCAGCCCCTCGCCCCTTGATGGGCTGCATCGGCCGCACCGGCACATCGGTCTGAATGGAGTCCAGTCCAGAGGATGAAGAAAGTTTTTGCATAAAACAACTGTACATAAATACAGTTATTCATTGCAAGAAATGGACACTGACCATGGCTACATTCCGGTCAATACAGTGAGAGTTGATTGAGTCGGATTTGGATAAAGAATGACTGCCTCCCTTGTTCAATGCGCATAGCACGCTCCATTAACTAGAGCAAGTTCAAAGTCAATCCGCACCCAGTGGGTGCGAGATGGCTTGGCAGTTTGCGATTCAGCGCCGACAATTCCCCCAATGCACCAAGTTGGTGCTTTTTCACTGAATGCCTTGGCCCGGACAACACCGTTGCCCGGGCTTTTGTCCGTTTGCGCAACGCCAAAGCGCCAACCACACCATCTCGCAAGGGAGTTACTACATGGAGCGCAAGCCCAATATCACTCTGTCCTCCTTGGACCTGGATCGCATTGAATCGCTGCTGGAAAAGAACAACAGCCAGTTCCCCGGCCGTGATGCACTGGAGGCGGAGCTGGACCGTGCGGATGTGCTCGACCCCGCAGAAATACCCGCCAACGTGGTGACGATGAACTCCACCGTGCGCTTCACCATTCTCGAGATCGCCAAGACCAACACGCTGACACTGGTCTACCCCAAGGATATGGATGGCAGCACCGACAAGGTTTCCATCTTTGCGCCGGTGGGCATTGCCCTGCTGGGCCTGTCAGTGGGCGACGAGTTCAAGATGCCCAGCCCTACCGGCCAGGTAACCGTGCGCGTGGATGCCATCGAGTTCCAGCCCGAAAGCGCGGGCGAGCTCCATCGCTGAGCCGGCACACCCAACAAAAAAAGCAGCTCACCGGAGCTGCTTTTTTGTTGCAAGGATCAGACTCAGCGCAAGCCGGCCACCATGGTGGTCAGCAGACCCGCCCCAATCAAGCCTGCCTGCCAGCGCAGGGCCTGACTCCATGACGAAACATGGCGCTCCACCAGTTGATACAGCGCGTAGCCAGCAGTCAGTGAAAGCACAAAGGCAAACGGGATGCCCACCACTGCGGCAGTGACCGAACCGTGCCAGAAATGGTTGACCACCGCATTGACCAGCAGGCAGATCGAAAAGTGAATCAGGAACACCGAGTAGGAAATCTCTCCCAGGCGACGCAGCGGAGCTAGACCCTGCCAGCGAGCAATGGCCTCTGTACGCATGCAGACGATGAGCAGCATCGCAGTCACGCCAGCGAGAAAAATGCGGTCACGCCACTCATAGACCAGCGCGCCGATGATCAGTGCTGCAATCAGCAGGCCCCAGCTCCAGGCCGTCAGGCGCTTGTCTGCCGCCACTGCCCAGAAGGCCATCATGCCGACGCCATAGGCGCCCATGAAATAAATCGCCCAGACATCCAGGTCTGCATCGAGATTGAAGCTCAGCAACGAAGCTGCCGTCCCCACAACCACCAGCCCCTGCATGCCAGTCACAGCCCAGGGCCACCAGCGCTTCATGGCCGTATCGCCCCAGCGTTTCAGCGCCCATTGCTGCAGCCAGCGCACGCCAGCCAGCAGCAGCACGGTCGCGGCGAACAACTGAAAGTCTATGGACACATACCAGACGCCAGCCGACAGTGACTCCTCGCCCACAATGCCCTGCAGCAGCAAAGCATGAGCCATGAGCTGCCATAGATCGGGGTCGGCAGACACGGACTCGTGGTCGAACCAGGGACGAATCGCCGCAGACACCACAATCGTCACCACCAGTGCCACGGCATAAGGCACGACCAGGCGTACAAAGCGCTTGCCGATCTTGGACCAGGGTGAATCAAACCGCGCCAGGCCCATGGGAGCCAGGCTGGCTGCAGCCAGAAAACCGCCGATCACCAGAAAGATCTGTACGGCCATGCGGGCGTACTCATAGAGCCAGTCCAGCAGGTCGGGCATGACGGGGTGAGCTACATCGGACATGGGTCCGTAGAAAGCCAGGTGATGCCAAACGATGGCGGCACAAGCCAGGCCTTTGGTGCAGTCGATCAGCGCGCTGCGGGAATGAGAGGAAATAGAACTTTGAACCATCAGATCACGGCCGCCTGCAGCCCATAGGCTGCCCGGCGGCAGGGTGAGTTTGCCTGGCAACAGGCAACGTAAAAAAGCCGACTTAAAACAGGATGGCGATTTTGCGCCGATTCCCAACAATTTGCTGACAGCGTTGCAAGTTTTACGAAACATATCTGCGCAGGCTTCATGCGCCAAGCATGAAAAAAACAGAGCGATTGCACTCCGGCTTGATTTCCCTGCCCCACTGGAAACCCAGGGCAAAGGCACAATGGAGGCCATGACGCAAGCCAAACCACTGTCGGAGCTGAGCCGACAATTTGTTTCGCATTTCGGCGAGATGGGCAGCCGCTGGGGCATCAATCGCACCGTGGGGCAGATCTATGCCCTGCTGTTCATTTCGCCCGAGCCGCTGAACGCAGACCAGATTGCAGACACGCTGGAATTCTCGCGCTCCAATGTGAGCATGGGGCTCAAGGAGCTGCAGGCCTGGCGGCTGGTTCAACTGCGTCACCAGCCCGGCGACCGGCGCGAATACTTCCAGGCACCCGAGGATGTCTGGGAAATCTTCAAGCGACTGGCCGAAGAGCGACGCCGCCGCGAGATCGAACCCACGCAATCCATGCTGCGTGCTGCCATGATGGAAGAAGCCAGCACCGACGAAGAACGCTACGCCCAGCAGCGCATGCGCGATATGCACGAACTCATCGACAAGCTGATGAGCTGGTTTGACGATGTGCAGCGTCTGTCGCCAGAGACCGCCATGCAGCTCATGGGCATGGGCTCGGCCGTGACGCGACTGCTGGATCTGAAGGACAAGATTACCGGGCGAGGCAAGTCAGGCACACAAGCCTGACTCCGACAACTCAGGTGCTGGCCCTGGGCACCAGCCTGAAGCCCAGATCCACACTGACCTCTCTGACGGCGTCCCCTGCCAGCAATTGCAGCAGCATGCTGGCAGCTTTGCTGCCCACTTCATCTCTGGGTGTGTGGATGGTTGTCAGAGGCGGCACCATCTGATCACTGCCAGGCAGGTCGTTGAACCCCGCGATCGCCACCTGCTGCGGCACCTTGACCCCCATGCGGTTGGCCTCCAGCAACGCGCCTTGTGCAATGTCGTCGTTGCAGAAAAAGATGGCATCCACCGTAGTCTGCGCCTTGAGAAGCGTCTCGAACTGCCTTGCACCCAGCGCCAGCGATGAGCGCTCGGGGTTGAGTATCTCCAGGCTCTGGTCATACAGACCGGCCTGCTTGAGCACCTGCCGATAACCCTCCAGGCGCTGCATGACACGCGCATCGAGCTGGGCTCCGCAAAACGCGATGCGTCTGTATCCCTTGTTCAGCAGATGACGGGTCATTTCAGCGCCAGCTGCAATCTGCGAGAAACCCACGCTGTAGCAATCGGGACCGGTGCCGGGCTCGCGCAACTCCATGAGATGCACGCGCGGCACGGGATTGGCAGCCAGCAGTTTCCGCGATTCTTCGCTGTGGTCGAACCCGGTCAGCAACAAGCCGGCAGGCCGCATGGGCAGATAGGCCCGCAGCAACTGCTCTTCTTCCGCCGGGTCGTAGTGGGTCACGCCGATCAGCATGTGATAGCCCTGGGAAAACAGCACCTTGTGCACCGCCTCCAGGACCTCCACGAACAAGGTGTTGGAGAGCATGGGCACCAGCACCAGTACCTGGGTGCTTTTTTGCGAAGCCAGCGCGCGGGCTGCCAGATCGGGCACATAGCCCAGAGAAGCCGCAACCTCACGCACTTTGTCGACCAGGGCAGCAGCCACTCTGCGCTCTCCGCGCAAGGCTCTGGAGACCGTCATCGGACTCACGCCCGCAGCCTGTGCCACATCGCTGAGGGTGACACGCCCGCTGGCGCGAGATCGCCTTGAAGATGCGCTGTCTGCAGGGGTTTCACTCTTGGTACGGGTCTCGGGAGGCAAGGGAATCTCCTAATCAGATGCCTGAGGTTTCTTGATTATGATAGCGCTATCCAGACTTGAAATGAAGTCTGTGGAAGCAGCTTGATGAAAGCACTGACTTGCCTTCGACCGAGGTCTGAAGCCAATCGCAGAACGCAGCAAGCTGCTCATTTTTTAACCATACCGGATAGCGCTATCCAAAAATGAATCAAAGCAAGATCCAGCCTCCGGGCACCATGTCGGCACTGGTCGTCATGGGCGTTTCCGGCTGTGGCAAATCGAGCGCAGGAGAAGCCATCGCCCGTCAACTGGGGTGGGCCCTGGTGGAAGGAGACAGCTACCACTCCCCCCAGAGCGTGGCCAAGATGCAGGCCGGCATCGCCCTGACGGACGCCGACCGCGAAGGCTGGCTGGAACGCCTGGCGCAGCGACTGGCACAGGCAGATGCCGAACACGGCCTGGTGCTGACCTGCTCGGCGCTCAAGCGCAAGTACCGCGACCAGCTGCGCAGCGCCCAGCAACTGGGTTTTGTGTTTCTCGATCTCGACTACGCCACGGCCCTGGAACGCGTCCAGACCCGACCCGGGCATTTTTTCTCGCCCGACCTGGTGGCCAACCAGTTCACGACGCTGGAAGACCCGCGTCAGGAGCCTGATGTCCTGACCGTCAGCGCCACCATGAACCTCAACGATATCGCGCTCGCGGCCCGGCAATGGGCAAGGCGCGAATCCCAAGCATAAAAAAACAGCAGGAGACAGCCAATGTCTGAAGATCGCAAAGAGGCACAGGGCCGCAAGCCATGGCTCAAGCGCCTGGCCGAAGGCCTGATGGTGCTGGCCCTGGCCGGCATGGTGATTGCCGTTTTCGTCAACGTGGTGCTGCGCTACGTTTTTCACACCAGCATCGTCTCCTATGAGGAGATCTCGCGCCTGCTGTTTGTGTGGCTGGTGGCCATCGGCGCCATCGTGGCGGCTTTTGAAGGCGCCCATCTGGGCTTCGACATGGTGACATCGCGGGTCGGCCCTGCAACCCGCAAAGTCCTTTTCTGGGTCTCGCAGCTGCTGATCGGTGCCTGCATGGCCTTGCTGCTGTGGGGCTCCTGGGAGCAGGTCGTTGCCGGCTGGAGCAGCTACAGCACCGTGCTGGGCTATCCCCTGGCTCTGGGCGCAGCGGCGACGCTGGTGCTGGCCATAGGCATGTTGCTGGTTGTGGTGCGCGACATGTTGCGCGGCACCCCGACAGAGTCTTCTGAAACCAGCGTGGAGTAAGGCGCCATGATCGTCACCCTGATTTTTCTCGCCGTGCTGATAGGCGGCATGGTGATCGGCATGCCGATTGCCCATGCACTGATACTCACCGGCGTCGCCCTGATGTGGCACCTGGACTTTTTCGACACCCAGCTGCTCGCACAGAATCTGCAAGCCGGGTTTGACAACTTCCCGCTGCTGGCCGTGCCCTTCTTCATCCTCGCAGGCGAGCTGATGAATGCCGGCGGCCTGTCGCGCCGCATCATCGATCTGGCCCGCGCCTTTGTCGGTCATATTCCAGGCGGCCTGGGCTATGTAGCCATCGGCGCGGCCGTGCTGCTGGCCTCGATGAGCGGCTCGGCCATTGCCGACACCGCCGCGCTGGCCACCATCTTGCTGCCGATGATGCGCGACCAGAAGTATCCCGACAGCTACAGCGCCGGCCTTCTGGCATCAGGCGGCATCATCGCCCCCATCATTCCGCCCTCGATGCCGTTCGTGATCTACGGCGTCACCACCAACACCTCCATCAGCAAGCTGTTTCTCTCGGGCGTCGTGCCCGGCCTGTTCATGGGCGGCTTTCTGATTGCCGCCTGGTGGTTCATCGCGCGCAAATACCAGCTGACCTCGGGTGAGCGCGTGAGCTGGGGCCTGCGCCTCAAGGCACTGGCCAAGAGCTTCTGGGCCATGATGATGCCGGTCATCATCCTGGGCGGCCTCAAGGGTGGCGTGTTCACGCCGACCGAAGCCGCCGTGGTGGCCGCGGTCTATGCGCTGTTTGTCTCCATGGTGGTCTACAGGGAGATGAGCTGGACCCGACTCTACGAAGTCTTCCTGGGCGCATCCAAGACCACTGCCGTGGTGATGTTCCTCTGCGGTGCGGCCACCGTGACCGCCTACATGATCACGCTCGCCGACCTGCCCAATATGCTGGCCGACAGCTTCTCGGGCCTGCTGGATCAGCCCATGCTCTTCATGGCCGTGATGATGCTCTTCCTGCTCGTGGTCGGTACCGCCATGGATCTGACCCCGACCATCCTGATCTTCGGTCCGGTCTGCGCGCCGCTGGCCGTCAAGGCCGGCATCGATCCGGTGTACTTCGGCTTCATGTTCATCTATGTGGGCTGTATCGGCCTGATCACCCCTCCGGTGGGAACGGTGCAAAACGTGGTGGCGGGCGTGGGCAGGCTGCGCATGGAGACCGTGATCAAGGGCACCAATCCCTTCCTGATGGTCTATGTGCTGCTGGCCGCCCTGTTCGTGCTCTTCCCGCAACTGGTGACCGCGCCACTCAAGTGGATGCACTGAGGGCCAGGCCATGACGATCTCAAGAACTCTCAAATCAATAGCTGCCAACGCTTACCACATAAGCACCAAAGGCCAATTTCACTTCAACCAAAGGGCTCAGACCCAAACAAGCAAGGAGACGGGTATGCGTATCAAATTTGCAGTCGCAGGACTCACGGCAATGCTGCTGGCCGCAGGTGCCGTTCAGGCGCAGGACTTCAAACCCCGCCTGGTGCGGTTCGGCTATGGCCTGGTGGAAGACTCAAACCAGGGCCGAGCAGTGCGCATGTTCGCCAAGGAAGTGGAAAAAGCCAGTGGCGGCAAGATGAAGGTTCGCACCATCGGCAACGCCTCCCTGGGCTCGGACACCCAGATGCAGCAGGCCCTGATCGGCGGAGCCCAGGAAATGATGGTCGGCTCCACCGCCACGCTGGTGGGCCTGTCGCCCGAAATGGCGATCTGGGACACCCCTTTCCTGTTTGCCAGCACCAAGGAAGCCGATGCAGTACTGGACGGCCCCGTGGGAGAGAAGGTCAAGGCCAGCCTGGAGCCCAAGGGCATGGTGGGTCTGGTCTATTGGGAAAACGGCTTTCGCAATCTGACCAACAACAAGCGCCCCATCACCAAGCTGGAAGATCTGCAGGATGTGAAGCTGCGCGTGATGCAGAACAACGTCTTCCTGGACAGCTTCAAGACCCTGGGCGCCAATGCCGTTCCCCTGCCCTTCTCCGAGCTGTTCACGGCGCTGGAAACCAAGGCCGTGGACGGTCAGGAAAACCCCTTCAACACGGTGCTGTCGAGCAAGTTCTATGAAGTGCAGAAGTACCTGACCGTCTCCAACCATGTCTACAGCCCCTGGATCGTGACGGTCAGCAAGAAGTGGTGGGACACGCTGAGCCCTGCCGAGAAGAAGGTGCTGCAGGATGCGGCGATCAAGAGCCGTGAATTCGAGCGCAAGGACACGCGCGAAGAAGCCGCCAAGGCCCTGGCCGAGATCAAGACCAAGGGCATGCAGGTCAACGAATTGCCAGCCGCCGAAGCAGGCCGCATGCGCGACAAGCTCGGCGCCGTCAATGCCGGCATTGCCAAATCCGTGGGTCAAGGCACCTGGGATTCTGTGCAGGCAGCCGTCAAGCAAGCTCGCGCCAAATAAGCCTAAGCGCGCAACCATGGAGCCATGCCCCGGCATGGCTCTGACTCATTCCAAGGCAAGGCCTGCGCCCCAGGCACCGACCTTGCTGCCCAAGGACTTTCATCATGGCACTTCACCCCGTTCTGGACCAGGTGACGCGGCGCATCCAGGAGCGCAGCCGCGCCAGCCGCTCCGACTATCTGGCACAGGTCGATGCCATGTCCGCGCGCCCTCCACAAGTACGCACCATGGGCTGCGCCAATGTCGCCCACGCCTTTGCGGCGCTGCCCGGCACGGACAAGATTCGCATCGTTGAGGAAAAAGGCCCCAATATCGGCATCGTCACGGCCTATAACGATGTGCTCTCAGCCCATGCGCCGTTTGCGCATTACCCCGATATTCTGAAAGACGAGGCCAGGCGCAACGGCGCCACGGCCCAGGTGGCCGGCGGTGTGCCCGCCATGTGCGACGGTGTGACCCAGGGCATGCCGGGCATGGAGCTGAGCCTGTTCAGCCGCGACACGATTGCCATGTCCACCGCCGTGGCTCTCACACATGACACTTTCGATGCGGCCCTGATGCTGGGCGTCTGCGACAAGATCGTTCCCGGCCTGCTCATCGGAGCCCTGCATTTCGGCCACCTGCCCATGGTGTTCGTGCCTGCCGGCCCCATGACTTCGGGCCTGTCCAACAGCGACAAGGCCAAAGTGCGCGAGCAGGCAGCGCAGGGCCTGGTCGGCCGGCAGGAGCTGCTGGCGGCAGAAAATGCGGCCTACCATGACCAGGGTACCTGCACCTTCTACGGCACGGCCAACAGCAATCAGATGCTGCTCGAAGCCATGGGCTTGCATGTTCCCGGCACCGCCTTCATCAACCCCGCTGACGCGGAGCGCGAACTGCTTACACGCGAAGCCATGCGTACCGTGCTGTCCATCACCCGGGGCCGCCGCTTTGCCCCCATAGGGCATGTCGTGGACGAGCGCTGCATCGTCAACGCCATGGTGGCCCTGCTGGCCACTGGCGGCTCCACCAATCACCTGATCCACTGGGTAGCCGTGGCCCGCGCAGCCGGAATCATCATTGACTGGGATGACTTCGAGCAGCTGTCCTCGGTGGTTCCCCTGCTGGCCCGCGTCTACCCCAATGGCAGCGCCGATGTGAATCAGTTCCAGGCCGCAGGCGGCCCCGGCTACGTGATCGCCCAGTTGCTGCAATCTGGTCTCATGCATGGTGACGTACTTACGGTTAGGCCCGAGGGTCTGGCCGCCTTTGGGCGCATCCCGCATGTCGAAAACCGTCAGCTGCAATGGCAGGATGCGGGCATCTCCGGCGATGACACTGTTCTGCGCCCCGCCAGTCGTCCCTTCAGCCCTACGGGCGGATTGAAGCTGCTCAAAGGCAATCTGGGCCGCAGCGTCATCAAGATCAGCGCCGTACCCGAAGATCGCCACGCACTGCGGGCACCGGCATGGGTCTTTGATTCGCAGGATGAGCTGCAGGCGGCCTTCAAATCCGGTGCGCTGGAGCAAGCCTGCCAAACCAATGGCTTCAATGGCGTCGTCTGCGTAGTGCGCTGGCAGGGGCCGCAGGCCAACGGCATGCCCGAGCTGCACAAGCTCACACCTCCGCTGGCCGTTCTGCAAGGCAAGGGCTATGCCGTGGCCCTGGTCACCGACGGCCGCATGAGCGGTGCAT
Organism: Comamonas testosteroni ATCC 11996; assembly: GCF_000241525.1. Lineage (GTDB taxonomy): Bacteria > Pseudomonadota > Gammaproteobacteria > Burkholderiales > Burkholderiaceae_C > Comamonas > Comamonas testosteroni. The sequence continues at coordinate 10,996 of NZ_AHIL01000019.1, read as the reverse complement.
CGGGCAAGGTTCCGGCCGCCATCCATGTCAGTCCCGAAGCACTGGCAGGCGGCCCGCTGGCCAAGGTGCAAAGCGGCGACGTCATCGTGCTTGATGCCCCCGCCGGTCTGCTGCATGCCGAGCTGACAGATGCCGAGTGGCAGGCCAGACCGCTGGCCATCATGCCCGCCGAGCTGCAGCAGGCCAATCACCGCGGCCTGGGCCGTGAACTGTTTGCCGGATTCCGGCGCAATGCGCTGAGCGCAGAAGAAGGAGCTTGCACATGGCTGCTCAAATGACCGCCTTGTCCATCATGCAGGATGCACCGGTGATTCCGGTCATCGTGCTGCACAACGTAGAGCATGCCGTTCCCATGGCCAAAGCTCTGCTGGCAGGCGGCATCAGGGTTCTGGAGGTCACGCTGCGCACGCCTCAGGGCCTGGCCTGCATAGAGGCCATCGCCAGGCAGCTGCCCGAGGCCATCGTCGGTGCGGGGACCGTGCGCAATGCGGCCGATGCCGCAGCAGCTGCTCTGGCCGGCGCCAGGTTTGCCGTCAGCCCCGGCTACACCGGCAAGCTGGGCCAGGCCTGCCGCGATCTGGATCTGCCGCTGCTGCCCGGCGTCGCAACCAGCAGCGAAATCATGATGGCTCAGGAAGACGGTTTTACCGAGCTCAAGTTCTTCCCCGCCGTGCAGTCTGGCGGCATCCAGATGCTCAAGGCTTGGCAAGGTCCGTTCGGGGAGCTGCGTTTCTGCCCCACGGGCGGTATTTCGCCCGGCAACGCGGCGGAGTTTCTGGCGCTGTCCAATGTGGTCTGCGTGGGCGGCTCCTGGCTGCTCCCCGCCAGTGCCGTGGAGAGTGGCAACTGGTCACTAATCACCGAGCTGGCCCAGGCCACGCAAGCGTTGAGAAGCTCGCGCACGGCCTGAGCAAGACAAGGCCTCATCCATAAAAAAAGCCCGGTCAGCTCTAAGCCGATCGGGCTTTTCCTCGTCTTGGCGACTCAGGCATCCGGCAGCGACTTGGTTCGCTCCAGAAGCTTGCGACGCGTTGCCTCGTCATCCATCAGCTCGAACCATATCGCATTGAGCACGGCAAAGGCTGCTGCCAGCGGCAGACCCAGCAACCAGGCGAAATACCACATAAGTTTCCTTTCATTCGGCCCATCCAATGCATGGGCCAACAATAATCGAACCGCCCCTCACACAGAAGGAAGAACGCAGCATGGCGTCTGAGGGGCATCCCATCTCAATATGAGTGGCCCTGGCCGGTCACGATGGCTTTCACGTCCACCTTGCCTCGCAGCACCGAGTACACCCAGCTGGTATAGGCCAGGATCAAGGGCAGGAAGATCAGCACGCAAACCAGCATGATGAACAGCACGACATGGCTGGAAGACGAGTCCCAGACCGTCAGACTGAAGCGTGGATCGATGCTGGAGGGCAGGATCATGGGGAACATGGCCGCACCCACGGTCAGGATGATTCCGGCAATCGCCAGGCCGCTTGCCAGCAGCGCCAGCCACTCGCGACGGCTGCGCAAACCGATGGCCACGATCAGCGGCATGAGCAGGCCGATACCGGGCACCAGCCAGAGCAAGGGATAGGACTTGAAGTTGGCCATCCATGCACCGGCCGCCACGGCTGCGGTCTTGTTCAAGGGGTTGGAGGGACCGACGGGGTTGATCTCGCTGGTGATCACATAGCCGTTGATGCCTGTAGCCAGCCACAGGCCGGCGGCCGCAAACAGCACAGTGGTCAGCACGGCAAACCATGTGCCGTACCTGGCCGCGCGGCTGGCGACTTCGCCATCGGTCTTGAACATCAGCCAGGCCGCACCATGCATGAGCAGCATGGACAACGAGACCAGACCGCACAGCAGTGCGAAAGGCGTGAGCAGACCGAAGAAGCTGCCGTCGTAGTAAATGCGCATATCGTCGCCCAGACGAAATGGCACGCCGAGAATCACGTTGCCCACGGCCACGCCGAACAGCAGTGCAGGCACCAGGCCCGTGATGCACAGCACCCAGTCCCAGCGGTTGCGCCAGGCCGCATCTTCATGCTTGCTGCGGAACTTGAACGCCACGGGACGCAGGATCAGCGGCACCAGCACAGCAAACATGGCCAGGTAAAAGCCCGAAAAGGACACGGCATAGAGTTGAGGCCAGGCTGCAAAGATGGCGCCGCCACCCAGAATCAGCCACACCTGATTGCCTTCCCACACGGGGCCAACGGAGTTGATGGCCGTGCGGCGCTCGACATCGGTCTTGGCCGTGGCGCGCAGCAGGCCCATGGCGCCGAGGTCAAAGCCATCGGTGACGGCAAAGCCCACCAGCAGCACGCCGAGCAGCAGCCACCAGATGAGGCGCAGCACGTCATATGAAATAAGTTCATGCAAGATCATTTGGTTGCTCCTCTCAGCTTTGGCCGCGTGCCAGCTTCTTGATCATGGGTTCGTAGAGGCTGAGGTGGGGTTCGCTCTCATGCTCGGGGCCCTTCTTGATGGCCTTGACCATCAGCTTGAGCTCGATAACCAGCAGCACGGTATAGATCAGCACGAAACCGGCAATGGTCAGCAACAGCGTCTTCGCGCCCAGATTGGAAACCGCCATGGCCGTGGGCAGCACGCCCTCAATGATCCAGGGCTGGCGACCCAGCTCGGCCACCACCCAACCGCATTCGGCGGCAATCCAGGGCAGCGGGATCGAGAACACGGCAACCTTGAGCAGCCAGGGGTAGGCATCCAGCCTGTGACGGGCAGCCAGCCAGAAGAAGGTGCCGGTCAGCACGATGAAGAACATGCCCAGGGCAACCATGATGCGGAAGGTCCAGAACAGCGGCCCCACCGGCGGCACGGTATCCATTGCCGCCTGGTGGATCTGCGCTTCGGTCGCCTTGCGGGGATCATCCACATAGCGCATCAGCAGCAGGGCGTAACCCAGGTTGGAGCCATTGTTCTCAAAGCGCAGGCGTGCCTCGGCGGGAATCTCGGCATCGCTCCTTGCCTTGCGAATGGTCTGCAACGCGTCATAGGCGTCGATACCGTTGCGGATATTGCCTTCCGCGCTCTTGACCAATTCGTTGATGCCGGGAATTTGGGTGTCCAGCGAACGCGTACCGATCAGGCCCATGACCCACGGGATGTGCACGGCAAAGTGGGTCTCGCGCGCCTCGCGGTCGGGGAAACCAAAGGCCGTGAAAGAGGCCGGTGCGGGCTCGGTCTCCCACATGGCTTCGATCGACGCCAGCTTCATCTTCTGGTGTTCGGATGACAGATAGCCGGATTCGTCACCCAGCACCACCACCGACAGCGAAGCAGCCAGACCAAAGGATGCGGCCACCGTCATCGAGCGCTTGGCCAGATGAATGTGACGACCCTTGAGAAGATACCAGGCCGAAATGCCCAGCACGAACAGCGAGGCCATGACGTAGCCCGCCGACACCGTGTGCACGAACTTGGCCTGCGCCACGGGATTGGTGAGCACGGCAAAGAAGTCATTCACTTCCATGCGCATGGTCTGGGGGTTGAAAGTCGCCCCCACGGGGTTCTGCATCCAGCCATTGGCGACCAGAATCCACAGCGCCGAGAAGTTGGTGCCTATGGCCATCAGGCAGGTGACGATCAGGTGCTTGACCTTGGAGAGGCGATCCCAGCCAAAGAAGAACAGGCCGACAAAGGTCGCCTCCATGAAGAAGGCCATCAAACCCTCGATCGCCAGCGGCGCACCAAAGATGTCACCCACATAGTGGCTGTAGTAGCTCCAGTTCATGCCGAACTGGAACTCCATCACCACGCCTGTTGCCACACCCATGGCGAAGTTGATGCCGAACAGCACGCCCCAGAACTTGGTCATGTCGCGCCAGATGGCACGTCCGGTCATCACATACACCGTCTCCATGATGGCGACGAGTATGGACAGGCCCAGTGTCAGCGGCACAAACAGAAAGTGGTAGAGCGCCGTTATCGCAAACTGCAGTCGCGATAAATCGACGATATCGAGGTCCATGGTCAGGTCCTTTCTCTCGGTACTTCAAAAATCAATCGGAAAAACATATGTACTGAGGTGCAACAGCACCCAGCGCATCGGGTCGCAGCCTTGCCATCAGCTGCTCAAACTCTGGGGTGCCACGCAGCGCTTGCGCCCTCACCCGTCCTGCCTGCAGATACACAATGCGGTCGGCGAAGCTCGCCTCACGCTGCCAATGCGTGGCAAAAATCAGCGTTCGCGCGCCACTCTCAGCCGCCTGCACCAACCGCTTCAGCACATCGGCAGCAGTGACGGCATCCAGTCCCTCTGTCACCTCATCGAGCAGCCAGCAGCGGTCTGGGCTCAGCAGCAGTCTGGCCAGTGCCAGCCGGCGCGACTGGCCCCCGGACAGACCCATGCCACCTTCACCCAGCATGGTGTCCAGCCCCTGTGGCAGGGCCATGACGTCGCTTCTAAGACCCGCAGCCTGCAGGACGCCCCACAGTTGCTCGTCGTCAGCGGCGGCATCGGCAAGCCTCAGGTTGTTGCGCAGGCTGTCCTGAAAAAGCTCGGTTCTCTGTGTCATCCAGCTGCAACTGCGGGCCTGAACCACGCCTTCGTCCGGCTGAAGCTCACCCGCCATCAAATGCAGCAAGCTGGTCTTGCCTGCACCGCTGCTGCCGATCAGCGCCACGCGCTCGCCCTGGCGCACGTTCAGGTCTATCGGACCCAATTGACGAAGCCGGACAGCCTGCAGGCTGACGGCCAGCTTCTGCTCGGGCTGCTGCGGCTTCCCTGCCACTTCGGCCTTGGCCGCCAGCGGGGGAGCCAGCCTGCGCAGCGCCAGCCACGTACGCCCGGCCTGCTCTGCCCCTCTGCGCAGAGCGGCAAACGGCTCCATTGCCGACAGTGCCATCAAAATACCCAGAGCGGCAACCGGCGCGTTGATACGGCCCTGCTCCATCAACCAGGCCATCAGCAGCACGGATACGCTCAAGGTAATGGCAGACACCGCGCCATAAGCCTGGGCGGCAGCCGCTTCGGATTGATAAAGCCGCTCATCGGCCTGGGCACAGCGCGCATCGCTGTGCAGCACTTGCTGCACCTGGGCAGGCAACTGGCCTGCCATCAGCAGCTCGGTCTGGCCTGCAACCAGATCCACGGTCTGGGCACGCATGGTCTCCAGTGCCATGGCACGGCGTACGGCGGCCTTGCGGCTGCGCAAACCATGCCACAGGGCAATGCCCCAGCCAGCCAGCAGCAGCCACGCAAGGGTCAACAGGCCCAGCCACCAGCGCATGAATCCGTAGGCCAGAGCCGCCAGCAAGGCCGCGCCCAGCGCCGCTACGGCAGGCACCAGCAGGCGCAGATAAAGATTGTCCAGGGCGTCCACATCGGAGGTCAGACGCTGCAACAGCCTTGCCGGGCGCTGCAGCAGCAGGCGGGCGCCCTGCGGGCGGGCCCAGCTCAGAAACAGTCTCTGGCGCAAAGCGGCCAGCACGGCCAGCGTGGCATCGTGGGTCACCAGGCGCTCGGCATAACGGGCGCCGGTTCGGCCCACAGCCAGCAGACGAATGCCGGCCGACGGCATGAACACATCGAACACCAAGGCTGTGGCTGGCACCAGCCCGGCCAGGGCCGTGGCCGTGATGAACCAGCCCGACAAGCCCAGCAAAGCCATGCCCATCAGCACAGTGAGCGCAGCCAGGGCGGCACCGCCCAGCCAGAGATTGCGCGGCGCCATCTGGCCCAGCAGCTTCAGCATCTCGCACATTGAAATGGCTCGCATCTTCATGGCTGCGGCTCCTGCACTCGTCGCAGCAGCGGCAGTTCGATCACACGATCCATGGCAGCGGCCAGTTGCGCATCGTGGGTGGCGACCAGCATGGTGCGCCCCCTGGCCAGATGGCGCAGAGACTGCGTGATCTGGGTCGCTGTCTCAGGATCCAGATGAGCGGTAGGTTCATCGACCAGCAACAGTCCCGCCTGTGTCTGCGCGGCCATGCGCGCCAGAGCTAGCCTCACCACCTCGCCACCGGAAAGTCCTGCACCGCCCTCACCCAGGCTTGCGCCGGGGCGATGCGCCAGGGTCTCATCAAGTGCTGCCTGCTGCGTAGCTTCGGCAACCTGCTCGGGCCCTACATAGCTGCGCCCGAGCGCAATATTGCGCGCGGCCGAGCCGGCAAAGACATGGGGCTGCTGTCCAAGCCAGGCCATGCGCTGGCGCAGCTGCGTTGCGCTGCCGGCCTCAAGCGTCTGCCGGTCGACTTCGATACGGCCTTGCTGCACTGGCAAGAGGCCGGCAATTTGCGCCAGCAGCACGGACTTGCCGCTGCCGCTGGGACTCCACAGCGCCACATGCTCTCCGGCCTCTAGCTGCAAAGACAGGGGGGCGAGCCGGGAGTCGCTGCCCGGCGCCTGAACCTCAAGGTCGGCAATGCAGACAGACACAGGGCGGACAGGCGATAGAGATGCTTTTCCCGGAAGCACCGGATCGATGACATGCTGTGCACCGACAATCTGCACGGACTGAGCCTGCATGCTCTGCAAGGTCTGCAGTGCTGCCTCGCCGGCGGCCCTGTCATGCCAGACGGCCGAGAGATCGCGCAGCGGATCGAAGAATGCCGGTGCCAGCAGCAGCACGAACATGGCCTGACCCAGACCGAGCTTGCTGCCCCAGGCGCCGAAATTCAGCGTACCCAGCAGGTGAAAGCCTATGTAGACGGCCACCATGGCCACGCCCAGCGCCGAGAAAAGCTCCAGCACCGCAGAAGACAGAAAGGCAATGCGCAGCACGCGCATGGTGCGGGTGCGCAGGTCTTCGGCATGGTCACGCAATCGCTGGCCCGTCAGCTCCACGGCATGCAGAGCACGCAGCGTGCTCAGGCCGCGCAGGCGGTCCAGCAAGAAAGCGTTCATATGTCCGAGCTGCAGCATCTGCTCTTCGCTAGCCGCCTTGGCACGCCAGCCCACGATCGCCATGAAGAGCGGTATCAGCGGCGCGGCAACCATCAAAATTAGAGCCGCTACCCATGACTGCAAGGCCACGGCAGCCAGAATCACCAATGGCAGCAGACGCACACGCCACATCGCGCTTTGGTAACGCGCCAGCCACGGAACAATGGCCTCGGCCTGCTCGGCCATGGCGCTGGCGGCCTGACCCGAGGCCGGTCGGCTTTTGTCCAGCGGCGATGTCTGAGCCAGCGACTGCGCCACCTGGGCGCGCAAGCTGCTCAGCTGCGCGCGCGCAGCACGGTTGGCCAGCATGCCACCATGACCTTCTGCCCAGGCTCGCAGCAAGCCCAGTAACAACACGCCAGCCGCCATGGGCCAGACGGCCGCCATGCCCCGACCGTTGGCCATGAGTTGCACAGCCCAGGCCAGCAAGGCTGCCTGTGGCAGCCATATCAGCCCGGCAAACACCTGCCACACAGCACCCGCGCTGGGGCGACGGATGACGCTCGCCAACTCGGCATGTGCTGTATCGGTCCGATTGTCGATGGGGGAAGAAGGGGTGTGCTGCATTTCTCAATTTTCAGTATTTACTGAAATTAACGGAATACTACTCTTCTTTTGACAATCATCATGACTTGATATGCAAAAGCCAATTGCAGGACCAGGCCTACATTGATACGCATCAACTCCGAAGCGATTTGACAAGGGTTAACCCTCGCAAAAGTCGTGCTTGAGCAACATCAAGCAAGTAAGCCGCCCATAAAAAACGGCGTCCGAGGACGCCGTTGGCACAGAAGATAGTGAACTGCCTCAGGCAACCAGCAGGCTTGCCTTGGCGTCGGCGTACTCACGCTTGAGGCGAGCCACGAGCTCCGCCGTGGACTGCACCTTGTCAATGACACCGATACCCTGGCCGCAGCCCCAGATATCCTTCCAGGCCTTTTGCGCACCGCCGCCAAAGTTCATCTTGCTGGGGTCGGATTCGGGCAGGTTTTCCGGATCCAGACCGGCCGCACGAATCGAAGGCGCCAGATAGTTGCCATGCACGCCTGTGAACAGATTGCTGTAGACCACGTCGTCGGAGCTGCCTTCGACAATCGCCTGCTTGTAGGCTTCAACGGCGCGCGCCTCGTCGGTCGCAATGAAGGCCGATCCGATATAGGCAAAGTCCGCCCCCATGGCCTGGGCCGCCAGAATAGAGCCACCCGTGGCAATCGAGCCGGACAGCGCCAGAGGGCCGTCAAACCATTGGCGAATTTCCTGCACCAGGGCAAACGGACTCTTCACACCCGCATGGCCGCCAGCACCGGCTGCCACGGCGATCAGGCCATCGGCACCTTTTTCAATGGCCTTGCGCGCAAACTTGTTGTTGATGATGTCGTGCAGCACCACACCGCCCCAGCTATGCACAGCCTGATTCACATCTTCACGCGCGCCCAGGCTGGTGATGATGATGGGCACCTTGTACTTGGCGCAGACCTGCATGTCGTGCTCAAGACGGTCATTGCTCTTGTGCACGATCTGATTGATGGCGAATGGTGCCGAAGGACGATCGGGATGGGCCTTGTCCCAGGCCGCCAGAGTCTCGGTGATCTCTGCCAGCCAGTCCTCCAGTTGCTCGGCAGGACGGGCATTGAGAGAAGGCATGGAGCCGACAATACCGGCCTTGCACTGCTCAATGACAAGCTTGGGATTGCTGATGATGAAAAGCGGCGAGCCGATGACAGGCAAAGCCAGCTTTTTGAGGGCGGGTGGCAGCTTGGACATGTGTTGTCTCCTTCTTCGTTTTATAAATAAAAAAGGGCTGTAGCGTTTGTTCCAAATACGCAAGCAGCTCTTATTTCAGAAGCAGTTCGAAGGGCGGCTCACCGTTTGCATGTGCCGACGGTGAAGCCGTCCGACTGGCCTTTGGCCAGTTTCGCCTGCCATGGCGCCACTCCCTGTCCCCAGGGCAACAGTTTTTGCCTTCTCTGTGTACGGAGGAGCATCGTGATGGGAGCGGCCGCAAAAAAGGCCTGAACGCGGTGCTGCGTCAGGCCTTGGTTTCTTACTGTGTCACACGCCCGGCGGCATTGACGATGGACAGGTCCACATATTTGGATCCCACTTGCCCGGGCTTGAAGTTCACCCAGTAGCCGCCCAGGTCATAAGACTCCAGCCCGCGCAAGGCAGCACTCATTTTTTCCGGCGTCACCGGCTGGCTGCGACGCATGGCCTCAACGATGACTTTGGCATTCACAAAGCCTTCCATCATGGCAAAGCTCACCGGAACGTCCAGGGACTTGCCTGCAGCAATCGTCGCGTCGCGAAACTCCTTGTTGAGCTTGCCCGATACCTTGTAGGGACTGGGAACCACCTGGGCAATCGACAGACCGCTCATGTACTCCACAGGCAGGCGCTTGGCCAACTGCTCGATATCGGCCTCGGCCGTGGCATAGACCTGAGCGGTACCGCCCTCCATGCGATATGCCTCGACAAATGCCGCCGTGGCAGGGCTGGAAGCCACCAACAGAATGGCCTGAGGCGAAGTCTTCGCGGTCTGCAGCTCCCGCACAGCCTTGTCCGTGCCACCTCGGCTCTTGAGCATGGCCGATGCCACCAGCTTGGCCCCGCTGGGGTTCACGGCCTTGGTCACCAAGGCCGTCAGCTCCTGCGCATCGGGACGCTCCTCGAACACCAACGCCAACCGCGTAATGCCTACGGTGGCCAGGTGGGTGGAAATCTTTGCGACCTGCTCGGCAAGCCCTGCACGCGTGGAGAACATCTGGGGCGATGCCAGCACACGGGTGTCCGTGCTCTGATAACCCACCAGTGGAATCTGCGAGCCATCCAGAGCCTTGCTCTCCAGCAAGGCCGAGAGATTGCGATTGCCGAAATAGCCTGCCAGCACCACGGGCTTGGATTCGCTCAGCAGCTTGCGCGTCTTGGTCACGGTCTCTTCAGGGTGGCCTACATCATCGAGCACAGCCAACTCCACAGGTTGGCCCTGCACGCCACCGGCCTTGTTGACCTGGTCAAAGTACAGACGCATGCCCTGCGCATAGGCCCGCCCCTGACTGGCTTCAGCCCCTGACATCGGGGCCACCTGCCCAACCGTCCAGGCCTGCGCCACCAAAGCAGCACCTGCACACATCGCGACCAAACCGGCTCGCGCCAACACCCAATGCTTGCGATTCATTCAGAGTCTCCCTCTCCATCAATGCAGTGGGTCTGAAGCGCCCATGCAGCTGCCGAATTATTGTTGATGACCTGACCTGTACGAGCCAGGCGCCCATGGAAAAAGAGGGGCTTGAAGCCCCTCTTTTGATGTGCGCCAAATTACAGCGCGTTGACCAGTTCGGGCACGGCCGTGAACAGATCGGCTTCCAGACCGTAATCGGCCACCGAGAAGATCGGTGCCTCGGGGTCCTTGTTGATCGCCACGATCACCTTCGAGTCCTTCATACCCGCCAGATGCTGGATCGCACCCGAGATGCCGCAGGCAATGTACAGCTGGGGCGCCACGATCTTGCCCGTCTGGCCCACTTGCAGGTCGTTGGGCGCGTAGCCCGCATCCACCGCAGCGCGCGACGCGCCGATGGCCGCACCCAGCTTGTCGGCCAGGGGGGTGATCACTTCGGTGAACTTCTCGGCCGAGCCCAGAGCACGGCCGCCGGAGACGATGATCTTCGCTGCCGTCAGTTCGGGACGGTCGCTCTTGGTCACTTCGCGGCCCACAAAGGCGCTCTTGCCGCTGTCGGCCACGGCAGCCGCCGTTTCCACCGCCGCCGAGCCGCCAGTGGCAGCTGCTGCGTCAAAGCCCGTGGTACGCACGGTGATGACCTTGACGGCATCGGCGGACTGCACGGTGGCGATGGCGTTGCCCGCGTAGATGGGGCGCTCGAAGGTGTCGGCGGAGTCGACCTTGGTGATGTCGCTGATCTGGGCCACATCCAGCTTGGCGGCCACGCGAGGAGCCACGTTCTTGCCCGAGGCGGTCGAGGGGAACAGGATGTGGCTGTAGTTGCCAGCAAGTGCCAGCACCTGGGCCGCCACGTTCTCGGCCAGGCCGTCCTTGAGGCTGGCGCCGTCGGCGTGGATGACCTTGGAGACA
>NZ_AHIL01000020.1 GCF_000241525.1 Comamonas testosteroni ATCC 11996 | reverse complement strand
CTGTCATCTTCATGCTGCTCTACGTCCTGTTTCGCAGTGCAGGCGATGCCGCATTGGTCATGGCAGCAGTTCCATTCTCGCTTGTCGGTGGATTCTGGTTCATCTGGGCGCTCGGTCACGCGGTGTCGGTGGCCTCTGCCGTGGGGTTCATTGCCCTGGCCGGCGTTGCCGCCGAGTTTGGCGTCGTGATGCTGGTCTACCTGCAGAACGCCTGGAGACAGCATCTAGCCTCAGGCGAGCCGGACAATGAAGAAACGTTGCTGGCTGCCATTCGCGAGGGAGCCGTCATGCGCGTGCGGCCAAAGGCCATGACCGTGGCTGTAGTCATGGCGGGTCTGCTTCCTATTCTGGTCGGACATGGCACGGGCTCGGAAGTCATGACCCGCATCGCCGCACCGATGGTCGGCGGTATGGTCACGGCCCCCCTCCTAAGCATGCTGGTCATCCCAGCTGCCTGGTACTTGATCCATCGCAGGCGTCCATCAACTGGGCGCCACGCTCCAAACCAGACCCCTCCCGCAATCGAAGCTTCCAAACCGCATTTTTGAAAGACAGACTCATGAAGGCAAACCACATTCTTGCCACAGTTCTCGCTCTGGTCGCGTTCGCGGTAGTCCACGCCCAGGACTTGAAAATGCAGATGGCGCCTGGAACTGGAGCCTCTGCAGCCACCATGCCCCTCGTTGATGGCGAAGTCCGCAAGATCGACGTCCAAAAGAACCTTATCGTCTTGCGTCATGGAGATATCCCGAACCTGGCTATGCCCGCCATGACCATGGGGTTTGAGGTGGCCGACAAAAAGATGCTCGACGGCCTGCAGGTCGGTGACAAGGTGAAGTTCCAGGCCAAGGTCATCAAGGGTAAGGCCATAGTTACGGAATTGAAACCGAGCCGCTAATAAAAAATAGACTGCCCTACCCATGACAGTCTATTTTCTGAAAAGCCTCGTTTATACCGCAAGACACAGCAGATACGCTGCATTGCCACAAATTGGAAGAATGGCGCTACACATGCTGATTTGCTGACAGTGCAGCGGGTAGTGCTTTGAGACAATGGCTCTGCGATATTCAAAAGCTCAGGCGCGTAGAAAACGCGGAAATGCTACCGATTCAGCCTCAACGGGACAAGACTACCAACGCACATAGCGCTCGAAATTCGCGCCACGTGGATGGTGCTGATCCGCCATGGCACGAATATCCTCATGCAAGATAGAGACATAGTGTGCAGTCGTCTCTTGACGCTCATGACCCAGCAGTAACTGGATAGTGTGAAGAGACGCTTTTCCCTGGTGCAGATGCGACGCAAAGGCGTGTCGCAATGCATGGGGTGTCAAGCGAAGGCCGCATTCGCGGCCGTAACGGCTGACCATTCTGCGCAACTGGTAGTAACGGTAGTCTGGATAGCGTCCGCTACTAACAAACAGTTTGGATGTGGATCTTTTGCCATGGCCTCCGGCTGCAAGGATCGCTTGTCGCGCCGCTTTGTATTGAGCAAGCCAATACCTAGCATGTTCTCCAACGACAACCAAACGCTCTTTGCTCCCCTTTCCCCATATCTGCATGGGCTTGCCGCTGGCGGGGACCTGATCGAGCGTGATGTTCAGCAGCTCTCCTGCACGTAGTCCAGATCCATAAAGCAGCTCCAAAGCTGCGCGATCTCGCATGCCGTTGGCAGTTTTCGTGTCCGGTAGCTCCATCAGCTTAGCGATCGCGTTACTCGATGGTGGGCGACGTGGGCGGCGCAAGCCTCCGCGCAGTGGTAGCAGCGCGCGGTGAACGCCAAGGTCCACGATGCCGGACTCTTTCGCCCAACGGTACAGCCGCTGCAGCATCCATTGTTTGAGTCGTAGCGCCGACACTGATCTGGTGTCTTTCCAGCTAAGTAGGAATACCTGCAAGTCGTCGACCGTAGCATGTTCCCAAGAGCGGCCGGTCGCTTCAAACAGCCATGCGTTGAAAGCTCGCAACTGGATCTGGAGCACCTGAAGAGTGCTATCTGCCAGGCCCTCTTGAAAAAATAGATCGGTTAGAAAATCTCCAAAACGGAAATCCCAGCCGGCGGGAACATCCATCGTGCCGGCAACAAGCAAATTATTCATTCATCTACCCGTGTGAATGCCCGCACGAAGAAGCCGCCTCATCGGCGCCTTCTTTGGCTGGCGAGACACACACCTCGACAGTTCAAAATATAGATCAATTCGGGTTTGATATGTCAAGCGGAAACCGTGATGTATGTAACGCACGGTTTCCGCTGGAGGCAACGCCGACCGCTCCCTACAGTGCGGTCCATGCAAAAGCAATCACATATCAAAGCAATGCCTCGCGTAGTGAGAGGCAGGCTTGCCGCAGCCGCGGCTTTGTTCGTTAGCCTGACGGCTGGAGCAATAGCTGCAGACGTATCAGAGAAGGTTGCGGCGCAGATCAAGGCTGGCGTCAACGCAAACACGAACGGAGCGGTGCGTGTAGAGCAAATCAATACAACACCACTCACCAACATTTATGAGGTGATTTCCGAAGGGGAGATATTCTATGTGAATGAAACGGGTCGTTACAGTTTTGTTGGCGGCTCGTTGATGGATTTGAAGAGCAAAACAGACCTGACCGCCTTGCAACAAGACAAGAGGATGGTCATCCCATTCAACAAGCTTCCCCTGCAGCACGCGATTAAGGAAGTGCACGGAGATGGAAGCCGTGTGATGGCGCTCTTCGAAGACCCGTTCTGCCCCATCTGCCGAGTCTTCACAAAGTTCGTCGACCAGATCGACAACGTGACGATCTATCGTTTCATCTTCCCTATCACTGACCGGCGAAGTCAATCTCTTGCACGTATGGCCTGGTGCTCACGCGACCGTGCCGGCGTGTGGAAAGCCATCATGGACGGCGCACGGCCGCAATTGCCCGAGTCGTGCAACACCGATGGTTTGGTTGAGATCCTCAAGCTCGGCGAGCGCTATGGCATGAACAACACGCCCACCGTGGTGCTGGCAAGCGGCAAGCGCTTGGTTGGCGCCACACCGCCCGAGCAATTCATGGATGAGTTGGAGCGTGGCGGTCGTTTGAAGGCGGACCAACGATGATCGCGCCCGCCTCCGTTCGCCCCCTCATTTCTGCCCTATTCCCTGCGCTTGCCATTGCCATGGCGACAAGCTCTCACGCGCAGTCCTGGGAGATCATGCGAGAAGTCGTCTTCGACAGCTCGGTGTTTTCGTCCACGGGTACAGCGGAGGACCGGGAGATCCTCAAGACAGTTTGGGCAACAGAGCTTTCCGCTCCACGACTGGGCAGTGCAGGAAAGCGCATGCCTGCGTTCGCGCTGCTGGGTGACGCCGCAACCGCTGAGGGCAAAGTCATCTTCAGCATGTTCGCCGCTGCGGGCAACACACTTTGCCTGGATGCACCAAATGGCGCGGCAGCCATGGACATCTACAGTGTCTGCACCATGCGTGTCATCGCTTGGCCGCCTCGGCCTGGACTGCGCGCCATTGAACTCCCCGGCTACTGCATGTTGTACGCCAATACCGACCGATCGCAGAACCGCGTCGAGTACCGCATAGAGCAGACCCAGCCAGCCCTGACGATTCGATTCCGCGCATGGCAGTTCGGCAAAGTCATTCCCGCATGCAATCGCGCCATGCGCCTGAGCTAGACATGAGCTGCCGCTTTTTCCCGCGACTATCCAAGCTTGTGTGGCTATTGCCAGCCGTGGCTCTGGCCGCCATCGTCAGCTCTGCAGACATTACCCAAGCCATTCAAAACTCGCCAAATGCGAGTGCCTGGCTAAAGCAGAACGCGCAGGCTGTGGCCAACCTCGCTATCAACGTTGAATCGGGCGGCAACACCAGCGCGTTCAACGGCAGCTGCTGCTATGGCGTCCTGCAGATGAACAGGACAAACATCGCCAAGTATGCAGGGGTGACGCCTGAACAGTATCGCCAGCTGCCCCTGCAGGCCCAGATCGATGCTTGGTCCCAACTGACCGCCGACGCCATGCGTTCCGGGGTGGTCCGCCAATTGATTGGCTTGGGCACTTTTGATGGGCGCGCCGTCGACGGGAATCTGGTGCTCGCTTGCGTGCAGCTTGGCATCGGCAACTGCCAGCGAATGATTAACTCAGGGTCTTGCCGTGGCTTTGCCGACAGCAATGGCACATCTATATGCGACATGGCCGCCAGGATGGCCAATGGACGACCTACCAACCCAGGCAACACCAACCCGCCCGGAAACGGCTCTGGAAGCACGGGTGGCAACGGTGGCACAGGGTTGAGTGGCAACAGCTGCCCGCGAGACGTCACCGGCGCATGCATGGAAGTTTCGGCGGCAATGCAGCAAGGCTTCCTGCAGGGCTCCGGGATACAGATGCCCAGCCTCAAGCAAATGCTGCTTGCAGGAAGCGGCGCGTTTTTCTTTCTTGTCACAGCCAGTGCCTTCAGCGGCCTTTACGGTCGCTACACCTCGGGACGTGTTGCCACGGGCGAGCTTGTGCACTATCTCGTGAAAGGCACAACAACCTTGCTCATTGGGCTGTTGGCCCTCTCGATGCTGTGAGGCGCGGATGTTTAGCCTAGCCCACATCACTCGCAATCTGCTATTAGCAGCCCTCGTCGCCGCACCTGGCCTGTCCCTGGCCCAGGTGCCGCCGAAAAAGCTCCCGACCTACGACTGCCTTCGCGGAAATTCCAGGTCTGCCCACTGTGAGCAACTGCTCCGCAACTATTGGCAGCACGAGCCGGCCATTCGCGCGATCGCTGTTCACTACGGACTGGAACCTGCGCTGCTAATGGCTCTCGTGGCTATCGAGAGCCAATTCAACTCGCGTGCGAGATCGCCTGCAGGTGCTCTCGGTCTCACTCAAGTCATGCCAGATACAGCCCGTGGCGAAGGCTTGCAGGACCCAAAGGTGAACCTGTATCAGCCCGAGCTTGGGCTGGCCACCGGCGCAGCTTACCTGCGAAAGATGTGGTTCGAGTTTAGAGACTGGGAGCTGGCACTCGCCGCATACAACGCCGGCCCTGGCGCCGTGCGTAAGCACAAAGGCATTCCGCCGTACCGCGAAACACAAGCCTACGTCCCCATGGTTCTCGCTTTGTACCGCGAGTTTGCCTGGGCAGACGCCATGGCCCGAGCAAGCAAATGAGGAACGCAATGAAATTTCATCACCTAGGACGATGCGTGGCAGCTGTCGCTGTTGCGCTTACTGCCTGGCCGACCATGGCACAGGAAGCTGAAGGCACCAGCGCCAAATCAACGCTCCTGCAATCAGAAATCGAAGTCACATGGCAGGACAAGGCGCAAGGCCTGGCTCAACTCTTGGCAGATCGGCTGGGCGTTCCCTTCAGCAGCCCAGTACCACTGGACACTCAGGTGTCCGTCAAACAGGCAGGCGGCTCCACGGTCGCCAATCTGATCTCGACGGTCAACAGCCAACTCCCTCCAGGGATCAAGCTTCAGCTCACCGAAACTGCTGCTGGCACCAAGCTGGAAGCAGTAGCAGCGAGCGCACCGACTACAGCGGTGGCCACTGCAGTGGTACAGGGAAGCGCACCATCGCGCGCGCAGATTGAGGGACTGTTCACAACCAGCGCAGTTCCAGGCTCGGGCTCGTGGGTGGACCAGGCGCGCCAACACTGGAAAGCCTCCTTCACTGACGGCTCTGGACAGCCTGCACGTCGCTGGGAGCTCAAGCTCCAGGACGTAACGCTGAACAAGGCCTTCACACGCTGGGCCGCAGAAGCCGGCTATCGCGTGCGCTGGGATGCGCGCAAGCATGTCGTGATCGGAAGCCCCGAGACCTACGAAATGCCATTCGAGCAGGCCGTGACCGCCGCCCTGTCGTCACCAGGCATTCAAGCGAGCGAATACCCGCTCGATGTCTGCTTCTACCCCAATAACCCGCCCTTGGCCCGTATCACCCGCCGTGGCGAGCAAGACAAGGAATGCACCCAATGATTCTGGCCAACCTAAAGCACAGCGTCGTACCCACGGCCCTCGTTTCTGCTCTGCTGCTCGCAGGATGTGTCTCGCCCGCAGTCACCCAGCAAGTTCGTGGCCACATTGACAGCTCCATGGAGGCCGCAGGTGTCATGAATCGGAGCCTGCGCGTAGAAGAGTCCACACAGGGCCACAAGACTGCCACAAATGCAGCGGCAGCCCGTCAGCTCTCGCCCATCGTTGCGCGCCGTGCATCGCGTCCATGGATCGGCTCGGAGATGATCGAGATCAGCTCCGAAGACTCCCTTCCCGCCATCTTCGATGAAACCTTCAAGCTCATCAGCTTTGAAGACAAAAGCACTGGCGGCAAGGTCAGCCTCGCAGTTTGGGCCGAACGCATGTCCCGCATAACTGGCGTTCCGTTTCGCATCAAGCAGGACGTATACAGCTCGGCGTCATCGGCAGTCGCCTCTAGCCCAAGCACCGCCCAGCCGGCCAAGCCCGCGACCGCCACAGTTGCAGGAATGAGCATGCCTGCACCTCTGGCCGCTGCTGGCCAGGCGAGCGTCGAGGTCATACGCCCTGGTCCAAACCTCCTGCTCGACACGGTTGAGATGGACTGGAAGAACAACACGCCGCGCGGCATCACTGAGTTCGTGACAGCCAGGCTGGGACTGTCCTATGCGTATCGCGATGGCGTGATCATTATTGAGCGCTACGTCACAGAAACCTTCGAGATCGCCGCTCTTGAAGGAAGCAAGGACTTTGCTATGAATTTGCAAGGTGGCTCAACCTCGGGCGCAAGCAGCACCACCGGCGCCACCGGCAATTCCCAGTCAAATTTCCGCATCGACGAAGCTGGATCACTGGACATCTTCAATTCATTCATAAATTGGTGGGACCCGGTTGGGTTTCGTTGTTAGCGCTCGGCGCGTCTATCGCGTTGATGGGAGCCGTACGTACAACCTTCTGCTGTACATCTGACATTCCCTCGACTCGATATCGGATTCGCACATAAGGTGCGGAATCCAGTCCGTCCATCCTGAACTGCTGGTCTGGATAGACGCTGCGTTCAAATTTCTTCCACTGGCATGAAGAGTCTTCTGTCTCGGTCTGACAGGCACCGGCGTCAACAAGGCCGATCCGAACATTGCCGGTGTTGGTCAGAAGTCCGTTCGACACCTCGAAATCGGGAACGGGCGTCTTGGGCAGTACACGAACGAGCGGTGCCCACGAGATGGTGAAGTTGACTTTGCCGGACACCTCATCGTTCACTGCGGAATGGTCTTCAGAGAGCGACGCCACCGGTTCCATGTAGATGCGATACAGCACCTCCTTCTGAGGCACGCCCAGCGAAATCACCCGCACGAGCCGCGTGCCGCCAGCAGGCAATGCGAACTTCGCTGGCGAGATCACGACCGCGTCGTCGCCGGAGTTCATGCTGGTCTCCTCGCGCTCGTGATCTGTTGCCGGGTCTATTACGCGCTTCGCAGTCACCTTCACGTATTGCGTCGATTCGGATTTCGAATAGATGCGCAGCTCCGCGGCTGGCCCACTGCCAGCCCCGATGGAGGTCCCCATTGGATAGACCATCATGTTTGCGCTGGCGATCGGGGAAACAAGTGACGTTGTGATCGTGGCGATTAATGCCGCTGCAATACGGTATTTATCTTCAAATATGATCTGCATAACTCCTTGATAAAAATCCAGAATCGTTCATGCATTCATAGGTCAAAATGAATTTGGCGTTTACCTAGATGGCATATACGACTCAGTAAATGGGCCAACCATTACGATGCAATGCTTGTTGCTATGTAATATCTAGATTGGATTTTTACTAAGGGAGCGAATCAGGTCTATAAGAATTGGACTAAAAATCCCGAAATCGTGCGATTTCTCAGTTGGAGTGCTGGCGAAGCTGCAGTCACCTGCTGGCCAGGCAACTTCTCATATGGGAGGCAAAGTGGTACACGATTGGAGGACGCTTGGCCGTAGCGGGCCGCAACTGCCGCCAAGCATAGTTGGCAGAAGGGCCGTGAAATCTGGCTGCGGGTCGGGTGATGTGCACAACCCGATGCTTCCAGATTGTTCAATCCACGGCTCCATGGTGCGCGGCGAGCTCATGCAGCGGTAGGTCAACGTGCTTTGACGGTGATATTCGTTTTGCTTAATGGCAAGTCCTGCCATTTATCCAATTTCTCAAGAGCAGTTAAGTATTTTGGGACGGCTTAATTTAAAGCCGAATGATTTAATATTTAAAACCTCTTGTCGATGCCAAAGAATGCTTGAGTTTTCAAAGGCTTGATTGTGAGGCATTTGCATTACTATGCTTGTATTAGGTTGCCTTACGCAGTGTGACTTCAATTGATCAGATCAAGCAGATCGGCTACCCATACTGGAAGATTGACGTCGATATCCAAGGTGGTTTCAAGCGTTAGTCTGCTCAGACTGGTGCTTGCTTTGGCCAAAGGTTAATGCGCATGGTTTGGAGTTGCAATTGACCAGCATTTTTCAACTCCGATAACGGAACATCGGGCGCTTTGGCGAGGCGTGTCTCATCAAATGAGCCTTTTGTTCTGCTACTTTTCACGTCTCCGTCGACTTCGGCACGGGACAGTTTTTCGTGCGCAGCGTCTCGCAGGTGCAACTGCATAACGCGTGGTGGCGTGCTCTACAGCGAGCGCCAAGCACCTCAAGGCAGCCGGGCTGTTCACTTGAAAAGTGAGTGGTGTGCGAGTCAGCGGCCAATATCCTTGACCGCTGAGCAGTCGTCTGCTTTATTCAGGGGTAATGCCTGCCGCCTTGATGACCTGCCCCCACTTGGTGGTTTCGGCGGCTTGGAATTGTGCCAACTCCGGGGCTGAGGTGGTCCAGGCTTCGGAGCCGGACATATTGAAGAAGGACTTGGCCGCAGCACTGTTCACGGCTTTGGCCAGCAATTGGTTGAGTCTGCCCGCGACAGGTGCTGGTGTATTGGCGGGTGTGTAAGCGGCAAACCAGTAGCCCATGTCATAGCCTTTGACACCCGCTTCCGAGATGGTCGGAACATCGGGCAACTGTGCGCTGCGCTTCTGGGTGGAATATCCCAATGGGCGCAACTTACCCGCCTTGATCTGAGGAACGCCCGTTGAGACGTCTGTAATCATCAGGTTTATCTGCCCCCCGAGGAGATCCGTGAGAGCAAGCGGATTGCTCTTGTAGGGAACGTGAAGGATATCGACGCCAGCGAGCTGCTTGAGCATTTCGCCTGCGACTCTGCTTGAAGAGCTGCCGCTGCCGAAACTCAGCTTGCCGGGATTGGCTTTGGCGTAGCTCAGCAGCTCGCCCACGGACTGATATGGCGAAGTCGCAGGGACGACCAGAACCTGCCCACCTTTGCCCAGACCTGTGATGGGGGTGAAATCCTTGACAGGGTCATAGGAGAGCTTTTTGTACAAATGTTCATTGGCCGCATGCGTCGTATTGGTCGTGATGAGCACGGTATAGCCATCCGGCGCGGCCTTGGCCACCGCTTGAGCCGCAATCATGCCACTGGCACCGCCTTTGTTTTCCACCACGACCGGCTGCTTGGTTTGCTCGGAAACGGCTTGTCCCAAGGCGCGCGCAAGCTGGTCTGTGGCGCTGCCGGCGGCAAACGGAACGATAAAGGTAATGGGCTTGTTTGGATATTCGCCCTGTGCAAACGCCAAGGGGCTGAGTGCCAGGCTTGCACCGCATGCAAGAACAGTGCGTCGTGTCAGAAATTTCATGGTTTGTCTCCTAGTGGTTGTTGTAGCAATTCAGTGTGTCGGACCGGCCAGCAGTGACTCGAGATGGCATGGAACCACGACAGGCATTTCAAGCACCCTGAAGCACAGCGTTTTTCCATGGCTATCCAGATTCAGCGAGTCATTGACCCCCCCATCCAGCACGTTGTCGAGCACCAGATTCATGGCGTGTAGCCTGGGTAGCAGGTATCGCCGGACATGGCTTGGCTTGCGGTCTGCAAACAGACGAATCACGGCTTGTTCGGTGACTTGTTCGCACACCACTTCCCACAACTGCGGATGCCATGCAATGACGCTGATGTTTGAGCGGTTGCCTTTGTCACCCGTGCGTCCATGTGCAACTCGGTAAAGGGGAACGGTAAGGCTTGAGTTCATGGCTTACTCCTGATGCGACTTGGTCCAGTGAAAACCAGTCGTAATCTGTTGCTGAGGTACCAGGCACGACACCATTCCCAGGCGCTGGCGCATATGGGTGCGAACGCCCCCTCCCCCCGCCGGGCCGCAGCAATACAAGGCATTTATCTCGCGCGGCAGACGCGCAGCAACTGCATGGTCGGCATGCTGCCAGGCCATGCGAAGCCGAACATCCCGGGATTTGCCAGCAATGCTTGCTTCAGTCAGCCAGTCGCTGCTGTCGTTTCCCCAGACGCTGGTTACGCCGATCAGGTCTGTTCTGAGGGGGGCAATATTCGCCAGGCGCCTGGATATGGTCTGGGCGGCCAAACGCGCACGTTCAGCAGCTCTTGGACCTGCGTAGGAGATCTCTCCCTCGGCAAACCACCCTGACTCGAAGCAGACATTGACTTTGAGCGTCTCCGGTCTCGGGTGGCCGATGACACCTTCCAGGCGCACCCGGTCAGGCCCAACCGAAATCACTTCTGCCTGAGTGATGTCGGCAACAACGTCTGGCGTGAGGTAGCAGGCAGGGTCATGGATTTCGTAGAGCAGTTGCTCCTTGACCGTAGCTGCAGTGATGCACCCCCCGGTCAGAGATGGCTTGAAGATGGTGCTGTTACCTGCGCTGTCGATTTCGGCAATGGGATACCCCAGGCGGTCCATGTCCGGTACATCTTTGTACCCGGGGTCTGCGAAATAGCCGCCAGAGACCTGGGTTCCACATTCCAGCAGATGCCCGGTCATCGTGGCTCGGGCCAGGCGATCCCAGTCATCCCAGGCCCAGCCGAAGTGGGCCATGGCAGGACCCACCACCAGTGAGGGGTCGGAGACGCGGCCGCACACCACAATGTCTGCACCTGCCAGCAGGGCCTCGGCAATGGGTCGTGCACCTATATAGGCATTGGCGCTCACCAGTTGCTGCTCTGGCATGTCCGAGCCCAGAGCTTTTTCGAGCAACTGGTAATGCGCGGGGCCGCTGAGGTCATCTCCATGAACCACTGCTATTTGGGGTTGGCGCGTTCCGAGCTCCTTGGCCAATGCCGCGATGGCTCGGGCTGCACCTTGTGGGTTGGCCGCGCCAAAGTTGCTGACGATTCGGATGCCGTGCGCGAGGCAGTCGGCGAGCACGGGCCGGAGAAAATCCACCATGAGAGGCTCATAGCCGGCATCGGGATTCTGACGACGAGCAAGTTGTGCCAGTGCCAGAGTGCGCTCGGCAAGCGTTTCAAAGATCAGAAAGGCAGGTTTGCTTTGTCGAACCAGCTCCCGCACGACGGGTTGCGCTGCATCAATTCGATCGCCGGAAAAGCCTGCCGCACATCCGATGAGCAATGACGTCGTTTCGTTTTGCACTCTTGTCATGAAACCTCCTGTTGCCCACTATAGGAAAACCGCTATAAGCTGTGAAATCGATTATTGAGATTAATTAATCTGCATTTCAAATGAATCTATCGTCGCGCGATGTGCAGGCATTCCTGGTACTGGCCAAACAAAAGAACTTCACCCAGGCCGCCAGCATGTGCCACTTGTCACAACCGGCTTTCAGTGCCCTCATCCGCTCCTTGGAGCAAACGGTAGGTCTCAAGCTTTTCGACCGCAGCACGAGACACGTGGTGCTTACCCGTGAAGGGGAGCGATTTTTGCAGTCTGCAGAGCGCCTCGCCGCAGAGTTCGCTGCCTGCGAAAGAGCGATGCGTGATACTGCACAACTGGCCCAGGGACATGTATCAGTTGCATTGCTGCCATCCCTTGCCGCAGGCTGGCTTCCTGAGGTGCTGAAGGTGTACACGGCCCGGCATCCAGGAGTTCAGCTGAGTGTGTTGGACGTGCTGTCCGAGCCATGCATTGCTGCCGTGGCCAATGGAGAGGCGGATTTTGCGTTGGCCGCCATACGCGTGGATACCCCCGACCTGAAGGCAGAGCCGTTTTGCAGTGACGGCTTCTATATGGTGTGCCCTAGCGACCATCCACTGGCGGACAAGGACGCGCTGTCGCTGGAAGATCTGACGCCCTGGCCATTCATCCACCTGGCACGCCACAGCAGCGTTCGTCAGTATCTGGATGCCGCTTTTTTCCCGCGAAAAATGCAGACTTTCGTTGAAGTTGAGCAATTGGCCACCGTGATGGGGCTGGTGCAAGCCGGACTAGGCATCACCGTAGCTCCCGCGCTGAGCCTGTTTCACTTCGGCAAGCCTGGATTGGTGGCGCGGCACCTGCTGCTGCCAGGTATGGACAGGCAGATCTACATGGTCCGGAAGCGAGAGCGCAGCCTTTCATTGGTGGCTGAAGCGCTCTATCAATTGATGCAGGACATGCGTCCGGCAAACGCCTGAACCTCATCCCTGCGAAATCCAGGTCGCAAATGCTCGGCGATCGGCCACGCTGCGAATGCTGCCATGCATGAGGGATCAGCTCCTTCGAAACCCAGGAGACTATGGCCACGCCTGCAACCGCGAAGTGCGCGAAAACACAGCATGCATGGCCGGCTGTCGTCAGCCTGCCACTGCCCAGGTTTGCGCATCTACACGCTGTCCTCTCCTGGTCTTAAGCTCAGCTGCTTACGGGTCAGCCCATTGAAGCCACTTGCGTCCTCGCATCATGCAGAGATATCTCGCCTCTGTGCTTGCAGAGAACGCAAGTCGGTCATGCAGTGCAGCTGGCCTTGCTCAGCATCAATTTCTAAAGCCGCGGAGACATACATGAAGTACAGAGCCAGTCGAAAGCGCACTGCCGCCAACCTCATTTTCCCTGGCCGTCTTGCCGACGGCGCGCTGCGCAAGCTGCTAGTTGCCGGGTTTGCGCTGGCAGCGCTGGCCAACGTCACGCTTGCGCAGGAGTCAAAGCGAGATGCCTTTTTCTGGCTGGGCCAGATCAACAAGGCTTCGGCAGTCATCAATACCGACGAAGGCCTGCTGGACAAAGCCATGGCGCCCAAAATTGCACGAGGTCTGCAGAGTGTGCTGGCGGCAGGCGATGCTCCCAACGGAAAACGACCGGGTCTGGTGATCACATTCGAGCCCCTGCTCATCGAAGCTGCCGGCGTGGAAGCGACTTTGCTGCATGCCGGGCGTTCAAGTCAGGACATGCTGGCCACCGTGCGCTCCGCCATACAGCGCGACGACATGCTGCGTCTGGCCAGGCAGCTGGCTCAGACCCGTGCTCATCTTCTGCGGCTGGCGGAGACCTATGCCGGCACAGTCGTTCCGAACTATACCAACGGGGTTGCGGCCCAGCCCAACAGTTACGGGCACTATCTTCTGGGACATCTCGCGGGCTTTGACCGTGATGCCCAGCGTCTTCACGAGGCTTTTGCACGCATCGACCAGTCGGCAATGGGCACTACGGTTCTCAACGGCACCAGCTGGCCGCTGAATCGGGAGCGCATGGCCAAGTACCTTGGCTACCCGGGCACCGTGGATAACGCCTACGATGCCGCGCAAATCCTGGCTGCGGAAATGCCGGTGGAGGTTGGCGCAGTTGCTTCGAGCATTGCCCTGCATGTCGGAGCTTTTGTCGAGGACGTGATGGTGCAGTATGCACAGCCCAGACCCTGGATTCTGCTCCGGGAAGGCGGAGGCAACACCTATGTCTCCAGCGCCATGCCTCAGAAGCGCAATCCTGGATTGCTCAACGACACCCGCGCCAATGCCTCGCGGGTCTTGGCCCTGGGTGTGGGGCGCCTCATCAGCCAGCACAATATTCCGCCGGGAATGAGCGACAACAAGTCTTCCCATGACTCTTCGGCGCTCGTTGGTGCCACGATTTCCACTCTTCAGGGGTTTGACAAGGTGCTAGGCGGCCTGGTCATCAATCCCGAGCGCGCACTGGAGGAGCTCAATCTCGACTGGACGGCATCCCAGGAAGTGGCCGATGTTCTGATGCGCAAGTACAAATTGCCGTTCCGCGTTGGCCACCACTTTGCGTCGGAGGTCGTGAGCTTTGCCAAGGAGCGCAATATCACCCCACGAGACTTCCCCTACGCCGATGCTCAGCGCATCTATGCAGCGACGCTGAAACACGAGATGCCCATCGAGAACGGCAGCCTGCCAATGTCAGAGAGCGAGTTCCGGGCAGCGCTGGACCCTGTGGCCATCGTGAAGAATCGTGTGACTGCTGGCGGCCCCCAGCCTGCGGAGATGGCCCGCATGATTGCGCGCTCCAGGCAAATGCTTGCCCAGGAGGAGCAGTGGACGGCCGAGCGAAGCAAACGCATCGAGACGGCCATCAAGGATCTTGATCGCGACTTCTCACGCCTGACGGCTCAGTGAAGAGGAAAACCAGAAAAGAGGCCGAAGCCTCTTTTCAAATGCATTGGTGGCGGGACAGGCTTTTTGTGAGTGACGGTGCCGCAAAGCCTTGATGCACTGCACCGCAGCCTGAATGTGGCCAAGAGGATCACTCATGGCCATTCAGGCAAGCCCTTCACCGTCAGCGTTTGTTGCCTTGCTCGGTGTATTGCGCGTACAGCTCGTCAGCCATTTTGCGCAGCGCACGACCTATGGCCGCATACTCATACTCGTTGAGATTGGCCAAGGAGGCGCGTCCCGATGGACGGTCCGATCCAAAGCCGCGCCCCGGCAGGAGCACGATCCCTGTTTCGTCGGCAATCCGGAACAGCATGTCGCCGGTCGAGGACTGCTTGACCGCCCATTTGGAGAACGCTTCGCCATAAAGCTTCGACGTCACGTCCTGCAGGTCGATCAAGGTGTAGTAATCGACCGCATTTTCATCTCTTTGCGGAGGCGTTCCCAACTCGCGATACAGCGTTGCTTCACGACGTCGTATCAGTTGCTTGAGCGTGTGCTTGTACTGGTCGCTCTCGTCCATGAGCGCAAACAGCGAGAACAAGGTCATCTGGACCTGCTGCGGCGTGGACAGCCCGGCCGTGTGGTTCAGGGCAACAGCGCGGCTGTCGGCAACCAGGCGATCTATGAATTTCAATGAACGCACATCGGGCAGCAGTGAACGATAGCGATGATCGAGTGCTGTTTTCTCGGACTCAGGCAGCTTGCCCAATGCCAAGTCGAAGATGTTTTCCTTATGGGCGGCGACGACCCCCAGACGCCAGCCAGTGGCACCAAAGTATTTGGAGAATGAATAGACCAACAAGGTGTTGGCCGGGCAAATCGCAAAGAGCGACTGAAAGCCATCGGCAAACGTGCCATAGACGTCATCGGTCAGGATCATCAGATCCGGTCGATGTTCGGCCACAATCTTGCGCACACGCTCAAGGCTGCGCTCGTCCATCTTTACCGATGGCGGATTGCTGGGATTCACACAGAAGAAGATCTTGATGGCCGGATCCTTGAGCTTGTCCAGCTCGGAGTCCGGATATTGCCAGTTGAGGGCCGGGTCGGCATTGATGGCCACCTCCTCCAGCGCATACTGGGCCAGTTCCGGAATTTCTATGTACGGAGTGAAAACCGGCATGCCGATGGCTACCTTGTCACCAGCCTTGAGCAGGCCGTTGACCTTCATGCTCTCGAAGATGTAGGCCATTGCGGCCGTTCCCCCCTCGACCGCAAACAGGTTCACGGACTCGCTGGGAATTGCATCGGCCCCCATTTCACGGATGATGTACTGGCGCACGATTTGTTCGCTGATGTTCAGCATCCGAGGGGGAACGGGGTAATTGCAGCCCAGAATACCGTCAACCATTTCGTGCAGGAAGGCGGCCGGATCCAAGCCCAGCTGATCGCGCACATAACTCAGGGATTTACCGAGAAAGCGCACGCCTTCCTGATCGCGGTTCTCGGCAATATAGCGCTCGAAGCGCCCTTCTATGCCCTCGATCTTTGCCAGGCCTCCCACACCGACCGTGGTCATATACGAATACGAAAGTTCCGATTCGGCAGCCGCGAACAAGCCCAGACGGAAAAATGCTCTTCTCGGGGTGGTTGCCAGAAAATTGGGATTGCCCCGCCCCGCATTGAGCATGAGGCGATTTCCGTCGCCCGAGGCGATCTTGATCAACTCATCCTTGAGCTCGAACGGGCTCAAGTTCGCCAGACTCTGATAATCCTTGCTCATATCGCAACTCCTTCCATTCTTCCTAGTGAATCAGTGCAGGGGTTTCACGCAAAAGCAATGACCAGCGGACCCAACAAAGTCAGGAACACATTGGCCAACGCATAAGTGATTGCAAACGGGGTGGTGGGGATTGAATTGCCGGCCTTGTCCAGAACCTCGCCAAACGCGGGGTTGGCACTGCGTGCGCCCGACAGCGATCCCGCGAATACGGCCACGTTGTCGTAGCGCAGCACATACTTGCCAAACAAAATGGCAATCAGCAGCGGAATGATGGTGACCAGAACACCCAGCATGAACAACGTCAAGCCCTGCTCCATGACCGTGCTGACCGCCTGCTGGCCGGACTGCAGGCCCACCATGGCCACAAAGCCGGCCAGGCCCAGATCGCGCAGCAATGTCGAGGCGCTTGTCGGCATATTGCCCATGGTGTGCTTGCGGCTTCGCCACCAGCCAAACAGCAGACCCGAGAGCAAGGCTCCGCCACCGCTGCCCAAGGTGATGGGAATAGCGCCTATGCGCAGCACCAGCAGGCCGATCAGCAGGCCGACGACAATGCCGAAGCCGTGGAACACCCAGTCGGTCTTGTCGCTGGGAACAATGATGGGACCGGCGGCCTGGGCTGCCTTCTGAACGTCCTGAGGCGTGCCGAACAAGGTGACCACATCGCCGGGCATCACCATGGTCTGCGCAGTGATGGGAACCGGCGAGCCCGCGCGTATCAAGCCCTCGGCATAGACGCCGTGCTTGAGATCCTGAGACAGGCTGTCCAGAATGTCCTTGACGCTGCGGTTCAGATACTGGGAATTGGAAATGGCCACATCGCGGCGCACCATCACCACATCCATCCCCTGGGCACCAGGCAGCTCATCGCCTACCGACTTGCCCAGAGACACCACGGCGGAGCGGCGTCCGACCAGCAAAATAATGTCGCCAGCCTCGAGTACCAGGCTGGGGTCTACGCCGACCAGGGCATTCTTTCGCTGAATGCGCTCCACTGTCACCCTGCCCTGAGTCCCCTCGGCTTCGAGATCGGCCACTGTTTTGCCTGATTGAGCGACGCGGAAAATACGCCCCACCAGATCGGGTGCCGCTGGCGATTCACCCACGCCATAAACCCGAACGCCCTTGAGCTGCTCCTGCTCGGCTTGAACCGCGTCATCCCGGATATTGCGTCCGGTAATCCATGGCAGGACATTGACGCACATGATGATGGCGCCGAAAGAGCCGAATATATAGGTGACCGCATAGCCGATGGCGACATTGGCCTGCATGCGCTGCACCTCTTCACCCGAGAGCCCGAGTTTCTCAATGGCAGAGCCAGCTGTCCCAATGATTGCCGACTGCGTCAGTCCGCCGGCTGCAAGGCCTGCAGCCAGGCCTTTGTCCAGCCCGAATATCCGGGCAATCACCACCACCGTGATCAAGCCGGACAAAGCCACCACGACGGCCATCATGATTTCCTTGACCGAATGACGCCCCAAAGAATTGAAGAACTGCGGGCCGCTTTCAAAGCCTACGGCGTATATGAACAAGGCGAAAAGCACAGCCTTGATGCCTGAATCGATCTGTATACCGATCTGACTGATCAACACGGCCGCCAATAGCGAACCAGCCACACCACCCAGCTGGAATGATCCGAAGCGGAACTTGCCGACCCAGTACCCCAGAGCCAGAGACGCGAAAAGTGCGGCCTCCGGTGATTGGTGAAAGATGCTTTTGAGTAATTCCACGGCCACCTCTACTTCCGGATAAAAGGATCAAGCAACGGAAAGCCCGTCCAGGCACCCAAAAAGCAGAGGGCCTGGAAATGCTTGAACTCAGGAGAAAGCGGTTTGCTACTAGGAAGCGTGGATTGAGATCGCCTATCTCAAAACTGATGCCACGTCCATTAGCTGGGTAGGTTCTTGTCTTCTTCTATTTCCATCCACTATTAAAGACAAAAGCGTGCCGAAATGTAGGACGTTACCGATTATTCTTTTCAAAATACTCATGGCTCTTCAGTTACGGCTTGACATTGACCGCCAATATTGACAAGCCACCGGCATCAACCGGCGGTCAAGCCTTTGGCGCCGAGACTGAGCTGGATCGCAGCCTGGGCGCCGGATAACGGTTAGCGCAAGGTTCGTCGGTTTATGGAGCGCCGGGTTGCCGCCAGATTGCTTCGACGCGTCAGGGGTTGGGCCACATTGGGATCCGCTGCATTGGCTGCTGCCGCCAGTCTTTGTTGTGCCTCCAGCAGGCTCTTGAGATCGGCTGCACGCTCCTGCGCCAATGCTGCCGTGTTCTGGGCGGTCTGCAACTGGGCATGCAGATTCAGGATCTCCTGCTCGGATTGTTCAAAGCGAGTCTGCAACTCCTGATAGCGGGACTCTGCCTTGCGTTCCTGCTCCTGCAGGCTTTTTCGCGCTGCAGTGAGTTCCTGCCGCGCACGATCGACCTCGTTGAGCATATGGCGTTCGTTGCCCGCGTACTGCTCGGCCATGCGCTGGCGCTCGGCGGCGGCCGACTGAATTTCCTCGCTGTGCTTTTGCTGCTGCAACTCACGCTGGCGTACGGCCTTGCTCAGCTCATCACGCAGTTCTTCCAGGCGCTGATCACGTTCCTGTAGCGTCTGCTGCATTTCGTCAAGACGCCGAGCCAAGTCTTGGGCGTGATTTTGAGCTGCCTGCAGGGCTTGATTCAGCGCATCTTTTTGCGCTTCCATAGTGGCCTGGCGCTGCGCGAGTTGCTCCTGTTGAGCCACAAATGCCTGCTCTGCAGCTTTCAAAGCCTGTTCGCGAAGATCCAAAGCCTTGCTGGCTGCGGCTTTCGCCTCTTCCTGCGCCGTATTCCAGAGCTCTTCGGCCAGACGCTGCACAGGGTCCGGCACCGATTGCAACACGGACGGGTCCTGCTCTCCAGCCACGCCCAGACGACGGCCCAGCGTTGCAAACCAGGTCTCCAGCATGGGGCTGACCGTATTGGGAGAGCCTCGCCCTATCTGCTGACGCACCCGCTCTATGGTCGGACGCAGCCCCTGGGCAATCAAAGCATCCGCCGCAGCCCAGACATCGGACTCCTGAACACCTCTGGACGTAGTTTTGCTTGTATTCATATCCATGCTTCAAATAACTAACGATAAGTGATTGTTATCGTGATCTATATTTAATCTACGTAATACACAATACATCTTATGTATTAAATATTACGTATGAAATTTTCATACAGATGACAACGTACATTAACCCGTTTTCACTCCCTTTTATTCGGATGAAGTCCGTTCTGAGTTCGAGCGAGAGCAATTTCGCTGGTTTGCGTACAGGTGGTTCTGCCAAGCCTGTGATCAGGCTGGCATGAAGGCATGCTGTGCCTGATAGCTGTCATTGATGTACGCGATGCCTGCCATCAGCTCGCAGGCCCTCACACAGAGTTGCGCCCGCCTGACAGGGCGTGAACAAGGACGCGTGAGCAAGGACAGCAGGGTCCGCGGTGCTGCGCCTGCTTTTGCCGGCACATCGATTTCAGCTGGCATGCAAAGTCAGGGGGAAAATAGCGCCATGGATTCAAGAAAGCCCTCGCCCTTCCCTGCTCCTGTGACTTTTGATGCCAACCGCCTGCAGACACAGGATGTGCCGGAGTCTGCTCTTGCACCCAAAGCGCATGAAGCCATCAAGGAGCTCATGCAGGAAGGAGAGTCCAGCAATACGCGCAGCAGTTATCAAAGCGCCATGCGTTATTGGGCGGCCTGGCATCTGCTGCGCCTTGGTCAGCCCATGCAACTGCCGTTGCAGGTTTCCACGGTGCTGCAATTCATCATCGACCATGCCCAGAGGCAGACCTCTGGGGGCTTGCTCCATGAAATGCCACCCGAAATCGATGAAGCCCTGGTTGCAGCCGGCTACAAGGGTAAAAAAGGGGCACCTTCACACAGCACGCTGGTGCATCGCATGGCCGTGATGTCCAAGGCGCATCAGGTGCATGCCCTGCCCAATCCCTGTCAGGACGGGGCAGTGAAGGAGCTGATGTCGCGCACGCGCAAGGCCTATGCAAGGCGCGGCGAGTTGCCACAGAAGAAAGAGGCGCTGACGCGCGATGTGCTGGAGGAGTTGCTGGCAAGCTGCGACGACAGCTTGCGCGGCCTGCGCGACCGGGCGCTGCTACTGTTTGCCTGGGCCAGTGGCGGGCGTCGCCGTTCCGAAGTGGCTGGCGCCGATATGCGTTTCCTGCGCACCGTGGCTAATGGGGAATTCATCTACACCCTGAGCCATAGCAAGACCAACCAGAGCGGCACCGATGCCCCCGAAAATCACAAGCCCGTTACCGGCCGCGCAGCCATTGCCTTGAGAGCATGGCTGGATGCTGCACGGATCACAGAAGGTCCTATCTTCAGGCGAATCCGCAAAGGAGGCCATGTGGCAGAGCCACTGACTCCCGCTGCGGTGCGCAACATCGTTAAAGAACGCTGTGCGCTGGCTGGTGTGGAAGGAGACTTTTCGGCACACTCGCTACGCTCGGGATTTGTGACCGAGGCCGGCAGGCGCAATCTGCCGCTGGCTGACACCATGGCATTGACCGGGCACCATAGCGTGAACACCGTACTCGGCTACTTCCGGGCCGACTCGGCACTCAACAATCAGGCCGCGCGCATGCTGGACGAGGACTGATCAAGCCCCATCAGCTGCAGCGCAGTCTGATGAATGGCGGATTGCGGATCGGCCAGTTGCAGTGGCAAATCAAAGTGGTTGGTAGCCGGCGCCTCCACCCATTGCCCCGGCAGACAACGCGCCTGCCACGCAGCCAGGTATTCGCGCGACTGGCGCTTGAATTCATGGCTTTCAAACTCGCCGCAGCTCACGCGCAGCTGGCACTGACCATGCGTACTCGCATCGGGAAGTAGAAAGCGCGGGCTGTTGCGTATGGCTGCAGCATCGTCCAGCTGCATCCAGTCGTTGATATGGGTTGTCAGCAGCGGCTGCAGGTCAAACAGGCCGCTCAAGGTCAAGACTGATCGAGGCACTGCCTGCACTGGCAGGTCATAGTCTTGCTGCCACCCCCTAGCCAACAGCATGGCTGCCAAATGTCCACCGGCCGAGCTGCCGCAGACACAGATATTGCAGGCATCACCACCGTAGATGGCGATATTGCGCACCACCCAGGCATAGGCCTGGCGCATCTGCTCGACGATATGGTCAAGCGTGACGGCCGGAGCCAGATCGTAGTCAGGCACCACGACGATGGCACCTTGCTGCGTCAGTGCGGGTGCCATGAAAGCGGAATCATCCTTGCTCAAGGCCTTCCAGTAGCCGCCATGGATGAAGATGAAAACAGGCGCAGCCTGTGCTTTCGCTGCCCGCGTTGCGGGCAGATAGATATCCAGAACATCAGTAGCCCTGGGGCTGTAGCGCTGGTTGCGAACGGCGCCAGACAATGCAAATGCGGCCTGGCTTTCCTGCGTGTAGCGCGTCATATACGCCTGCGGATCCTGCACGCTGGCGCGGGCGTTGTATTGGCGGTCGTAGTAAGCGGTTGTGAGAGCGGTCGAGATGGGAGGCATTTTTCTGCGCGGCTTTGGGGTTCGGGCGGCGATCACTCGCAGCGCACAGCATAAGCCACACAGGTAGCTCTCTAGAGCCCCGAAAGCGTCAACTGCACGAGACTGCATCCTCCAATTAGACCTATGCGCCTGTCACTTGGACACATTAAATTACATTCATGCAACTGGAATCAGAGCGTTGGAGCAGGCGTTGAGAAAAGCAAAAGCGGGGGCTGGCTGTGCAGCCATGATGTGGGGGCTCTGCACCCAGGCCGGCGGCCTTGATAGAACTGGCCAGGATCTCGGACCTCTATTTGAGAACGGCCGCTATCTTTCCGTAGAGACCTATACGGTTCGGCCCCGGATCCAGGGCCTGGATGCCCTGGGCAAGTCCACCGGACAGGTGGCTGACGATTACACCCAATGGGGCTTTGCATACAAGCAGGATGTGAATCCACGCACCTCGTTGCTGCTGATGTTGAGCAAGCCTTTTGGCCTTGACATCGCTTACAGCCCGCTGCAATCGCCTCTTTTTGGCGGCACGCAGACCCGCGTGAGCAGCCATGAGCTCATGGGAGCGCTACGTTACCGCTGGGATGAGCACTGGGCCGTGCATGGCGGTCTGCGCCTGCAACGCACCGAAGGACATGTCGCCCTGGGGGGCATGGTATTTGGAGCGCTCAATGGGTACCAGGTGGATTTCAGACCCAGTACCGAGCCAGGCTACTTGCTGGGCATGAGCTATGAGCGCCCGGATATGGCTTTGCGCGTCGCTGCAACCTATTACTCGGCAATCAAGCACAAGATCGCGACCCGTGAAAACCTATGGCCGGGCGAAACGAGGACGGCATCGACTGCCCCGCAAAGCTTGAACCTGGATATCCAGACAGGTATCACGCCAGGCACCCTGCTCTTTGGACAGGTTCGCTGGACCAACTGGTCGCAATTCAGGCTGTATCCGCAGACCCTGGCGGCGGTACTACCTGGCCGCAGCCTGGCGGACATGGAGGACACCACCACCTACACGCTGGGTCTTGGGCAGAAGCTGGCGGCGAACTGGTCCGGCTTCGTCGCCGTGGCTTATGACAAGCGCAGCGACAAGGCTGCATTGTCGCCATTGCGCCCCACCGATGGCCGTCTCGGCTACACGGTGGGGGTGAGCTATCAGCAAGGACAGTTCAAGCTCACGCCCTGGCTGAGCTACCAGCGTCTGGGTTCGGTAAATATCTCCAGCGGCGGCACGACCCTGGCGGCATTTGATGCCGAGTCCGCCACGGCTTTCGGGATCAGGCTCGGCTATCAGTTCTGAGAACAATCGCAGCTATTACGCTGCTGCAATCTGGCTGCCGGTGCCAGAAGCACTCAGCCCAGCGCCGCAATCACGTCGGCCGGAGCCTGCACCAGCTCGATCAGCACGCCCTCGCCGGCAATCGGAAACTCGTCATTGCTCTTGGGGTGCAGAAAAGTGATGTCATAGCCTGCCGCTCCCTTGCGGATACCGCCGGGAGCAAATCGCACGCCATTGGCGGTCAGCCATTCCACGGCCTTGGGCAAGTCGTCGATCCACAGGCCGATGTGGTTCAGCGGCGTGGCGTGCACGGCGGGCTTTTTCTCGATGTCCATGGGCTGCATGATGTCCACTTCCACCTTCATCGCGCCCCGCCCCATGGCCAGGATGTCCTCATCCACGTTTTCGCGCTCGCTCTGGAAGGTGCCGGTCTGCTCCAGACCCAGCATGTCCACCCACAGCTTTTTCATGCGCTGTTTGTCGGTGCCACCGATGGCGACTTGCTGAATGCCCAGAACCTTGAAAGGACGATTGCTCATGAATGACTCCTTGATTGATAGCTTAAGGCGCAATACTGGTAAGCGCCAGAGCCGGTTTTTATTGAAATATCAGACCTCGCCCAGCAACCAGCTGCTGGCCATGGCAAAGTATTCGCGCAGCCAGGAATTGAAACGCGTGGTCAAAGGGGTCGGAGCAGCCACGGGATAGACCTGAGGCAGATCCTGCCGCTTTGCAATGTTCATGGCACGCATCAGGTGAAAGTCGCTGCTGACCATGGCCATGGGTGCATCTGCGGCCACGCCGCGCTCGGCCAGCAAGGGCCGGCTGAGTTTGAGGTTCAGCTCGGTACTGGTACTGAGCTTTTCCAGCACCAGCCGCTGTGCAGCAATACCGTGACGCTGCTGCAGATAGCGAGCCATGACCTCGGCCTCAGACTCTTTTTCACCCCAATCGACACCGCCGCAGACAGCGACCAAGGCCTGGGGCTGCAGCTTGGCCAGTTCTGCTGCCGTATCCAGTCGCGCAGCCAGAACCGGCCTGGGGTGACCATCGAGCGTGCCGCTGCCCAGCACCACAATGGATTGCACGGGCGGCACTTGCTGCGGCGCAAGGCCCAGACCGAAAAGGTGGCTCCAGAACCAGAAAAGGCTGATCAGCCACAGCGCCAGGCCGGCCCAGGCAAGTGACCAGAGCCTTGCATGCAGGGCCCTGGCTGCACGCCAGTGCTGCACGGCCTGCCATTTCCAGCTCAGCCCCAAGGCCGCAGCGCCCAAGCCGGCGGGCAACACCACGCCGACATTGAAATGCCCCATGCCCATCAGTACCAGAGCATCGACAAGCAGCAGCGTCCCCAACAGAGCCAGCAGCGTACGCGTCAATCTGCCAGGGCGGGAAATCGTTGTATCTGCTTTCAATGTCATAGCTACTAGCTGAATCTGGATAAAGGATAGAGCCGATCTTATTGAAAATTGGAAAGCCCGCAGAGCCAAAGCCGTGCGGGCTTTTGCTTCGGGGCCTCATGCTCAGACCATATCGGCTCTGACCAGAGGCCCCGAAAAGCTCTCATCACTCGAATTCCAGAATGATGTCGTCCACCGCCAGCGAGTCGCCCTTGGCGGCGCTGATCTTGCTGACCACACCATCCTGCGCTGCGAACAAGATGTTCTCCATCTTCATGGCTTCGATGACGGCCAGCTTCTCCCCGGCCTGCACCTTCTGGCCGGGCTGCACTGCCACGTCGACCAACAGGCCGGGCATGGGCGAGAGCAGGAATTTGGACAGGTCGGGCGGGGCCTTGTAAGGCATGAGCTTGTGCATCTCTGCGCCCTTGGGAGAGAGCACCAGCACATCGGCTTGCGTGCCGTTGTGGATGACGCGCAGTGCCAGCGGGTTCTTGCCGTTGCCGCGTTCGATCTGGCAGGTGAAAGCGTTGCCGTTGCACACGCCACGCACCACCAGGTCGCGAATATCGGCATTGCTGCGGAACTCGTAGGCCTTCTCGCCGATCACGACCTTGCAGACGCGCGCCTGGGCGTCGAAGTCGGTCACCTCGCCAGTCACATACTGGTTCTGGCCTTCAGCACCCAGAACCACGGCAGTGTACTTCTCGCCCACCTGCACCTGGTGGCCCTGCATCTGGCCGGTGATGGTCGATGCACGTGCACGGTAGCGGCGATTGCGGAACAGGGCCAAAGCCACCAGGAAATCGGGATCATCGTGGGGCACGTCCTCGGCATGGAAGCCATCGGCATAGTGCTGGGCGATGAAGCCGGTGTTGAACTTGCCCGAGACAAAGTCCGGGTGTGCCAGCAGAGCTGCCTGGAATGGAATGTTGGAGCTGATGCCGCGGATGGCAAAGCCGTTGAGCGCTTCGCGGGCCTTGGCGATGGCGTCGTTGCGATCCTTGCCGTGCACGATGAGCTTGGCGATCATCGAGTCGTAGTACATGGGGATCTCGCCGCCGTCGTAGACGCCGGTATCCACACGCACGCCGTTCAGGTGCTCGGTATCGGACTGCCACATGGTCTGCTCGGGAGGTGCAAAGCGAACCAGGCGGCCGGTCGACGGCAGGAAGTTGCGGAACGGGTCTTCGGCGTTGATACGGCACTCGATGGCCCAACCGTCGCGTTTCACATCGGCCTGTGCAAAGGACAGTTTTTCGCCGGCGGCCACACGAATCATCTGCTCGACCAGATCGAGTCCGGTGATGCATTCGGTCACCGGGTGCTCGACCTGCAGACGGGTGTTCATCTCGAGGAAGTAGAAGTCCTGGTCCTTGCCGACCACAAACTCCACGGTACCAGCGCTCTGGTACTTGACGGCCTTGGCCAGGGCCACGGCCTGCTCGCCCATGGCCTTGCGGGTGGCATCGCTGATGAAGGGCGAAGGCGCTTCCTCGATCACCTTCTGGTGACGGCGCTGTATCGAGCACTCGCGCTCGTTCAGGTAAACCACATTGCCGTGGCTGTCGCCCAGAATCTGGATTTCGATGTGGCGGGGCTCCTGCACGAACTTCTCGATGAAGATGCGGTCATCGCCAAAGCTGTTGCGCGCTTCGTTCTGGCACGAGGCAAAACCTTCAAAGGCTTCCTTGTCGTTGAAGGCCACGCGCAAACCCTTGCCGCCGCCACCGGCCGAGGCCTTGATCATCACCGGGTAGCCAATGCCCTTGGCGATTTCCACGGCCTGCTCGGGGCCGGCGATGGCATCGTTGTAGCCGGGGATGGTGTTGACCTGGGCTTCGCCAGCCAGCTTCTTGGACGCGATCTTGTCGCCCATGGCTGCGATGGAATGCGACTTGGGGCCGATGAAGGCAATGCCCTCTTCTTCGCAGCGCCTGGCAAAGCCCTCGTTCTCCGAGAGAAAGCCGTAGCCAGGGTGCACCGCCTGTGCGCCGGTCTGCTTGCAGGCTTCAATGATTTTCTCGCCCAGCAGATAGGACTCACGGCTGGGTGCGGGGCCCAGGCGCACGGCCTCGTCGGCCAGCTTGACATGGCGCGCGTCCTTGTCGGCGTCGGAATAGACCGCCACGGTCTGGATGCCCATCTTGCGGGCGGTGGCGATGACTCGGCAGGCGATCTCGCCGCGGTTGGCAATCAGAATCTTGGTAAACATGGATATATCTCCTGGTTCTTCTTGTTCTTACAGGGGGATGTTCCCGTGCTTGCGCCAGGGGTTGTCCAGCTGCTTGTTCTTGAGCATCTCCAGCGAGCGGCAGATGCGCTTGCGCGTTTCGTGCGGCTGGATCACATCGTCGATAAAGCCACGGGCGCCAGCCACAAAGGGGTTGGCAAAGCGTTCCTTGTACTCCGCTTCGCGTGCAGCCAGCTTGACGGGATCGTTCTTGTCCTCACGGAAGATGATCTCCACCGCGCCCTTGGCGCCCATCACGGCAATTTCGGCGTGGGGCCAGGCCAGGTTCACGTCACCACGCAAATGCTTGGAGGCCATCACGTCGTACGCACCGCCATAGGCCTTGCGCGTGATGACGGTGATCTTCGGCACCGTGGCTTCGGCATATGCATACAGCAGCTTGGCCCCGTGCTTGATGATGCCGCCGTACTCCTGGGAAGTGCCGGGCATGAAACCGGGTACGTCCACGAAGGTGACCACAGGGATGTTGAAGGCATCGCAAAAGCGCACGAAGCGCGCCGCCTTGATGGAGGACTTGATGTCCAGGCAGCCGGCCAGCACCAGGGGCTGATTGGCCACGACGCCCACGGTCTGACCGGCCATGCGGGCAAAACCGATGATGATGTTCTTGGCATACTCGGGCTGCAGCTCGAAGAAATCGCCATCGTCCACGGTCTTGAGAATCAGCTCCTTCATGTCGTAGGGCTTGTTGGCGTTTTCAGGCACCAGCGTATCCAGCGACATGTCGGCGCGGCCCACGGGGTCTGTGGTTTCGCGCACGGGAGCCTTTTCCTTGTTGTTCAAGGGCAGGTAGTTATAGAGGCGACGCAGCATCATCAGTGCTTCCACGTCGTTGTCGAAAGCCATGTCCGCCACGCCGCTCTTGGTGGTGTGGGTGATGGCCCCGCCCAGTTCTTCGGCCGTGACTTCCTCGTGGGTCACGGTCTTCACGACTTCGGGCCCGGTCACGAACATATAGGAGCTGTCCTTGACCATGAAGATGAAGTCGGTCATGGCCGGCGAGTACACGGCGCCGCCGGCACTGGGGCCCATGATCATGGAGATCTGGGGCACCACGCCCGAGGCCAGCACATTCTTCTGGAACACATCGGCATAGCCGCCCAGAGAGGCAACGCCTTCCTGGATACGAGCACCACCCGAATCGTTGAGGCCAATGACGGGAGCGCCGACCTTCATGGCCTGGTCCATCACCTTGCAGATCTTCTCGGCATGGGTTTCGGACAGTGCGCCGCCGAACACCGTGAAGTCCTGGCTGAACACAAAGACCAGACGGCCGTTGATCATGCCGTAGCCGGTGACCACGCCGTCGCCGGGGATCTTGGTGTTTTCCATGCCGAAGTCCGTGCAGCGGTGCTCCACGAACATGTCCCATTCTTCAAAAGTGCCGTCGTCCAGCAGCAGCTCGATACGCTCGCGTGCGGTCAGCTTGCCTTTCTTGTGCTGCGCATCAATGCGCTTTTGTCCCCCACCCAACCGAGCGAGTTCTCGCTTGGCTTCCAGCTGCTTCAGGATATCGTCTTGCATGCTTGTCCTCTAACGTGATTTGGGTTGCTTGTCTCGCAATGGTGATGCTGCGATGCTATGGTAATAAGAGCTGCTAGCGCCTACTGCATTTGGGCTAGAAGCAGATTTCTTGCTGCCGTACTGGCGGCGATGCGACCCGAGGCCACATCGTCCTGAAGGATGGGGAGCAGGGCCTTGACCTGCGGGTGCTGGCGAAACGCCTGCTTGAGGCCGAAGTCGATGCGCTCCCACATCCAGGCCAGGGCCTGCTTCTCGCGGCGCAGGGCCAGGCGGCCGTTGGCGGTCTGCAGCTCCCTGAAGTTGCTGACTGCAGCCCAGAAGCCCTCCACCCCCTGCCCCAGCAAGGCACTGATCTGCAGCACACGCGGCTGCCACAGCGCGCCGGTGTTGGCGTGATCGGGGTTGCCGTGCATGCCAAGCAGGCGCAGGCTCGATGTGATCTGGGCCTGTGCACGCGTGGCGGCATGAGGGTCGATGTCGGCCTTGTTGATGACCACGAGGTCGGCCAGCTCCATCACGCCCTTTTTGATAGCCTGCAGGTCGTCGCCAGCATTGGGCAGCTGGAGCACGCAGAACATGTCCGTCATGCCGTGCACGGCGATCTCGCTCTGGCCAACGCCCACGGTTTCGACGATGACCACGTCATAACCGGCGGCTTCGCAGACCAGCATGGCCTCGCGCGTCTTTTCGGCCACGCCGCCCAGCGTGCCGCTACTGGGGCTGGGGCGGATATAGGCCTCCAGCCGCATGGACAGTTGCTCCATGCGGGTCTTGTCGCCGAGGATGGAGCCGCCCGAGACGGTGCTGGACGGATCGATCGCCAGCACGGCCACACGCAGACCCTTCTCTATTAGGTACAGGCCCAGGGCTTCGATGAAGGTGGATTTGCCAACGCCCGGCACGCCGCTGATGCCAAGGCGAAACGCCTTGCCCGTGTGCGGCAGCAGAGCGGTGAGCAGGCCGTCGGCCTGTTCACGATGGTCGGCCCGGGAGGATTCAAGCAAGGTAATGGCCTTGGCCATGGCCCGGCGCTGCACGGCAGGGTTGCCGCGCAGGATGCCGTCTTGCATTTGCTCAGGTGTCACGTCGCGATCGCCTTTGCTATCGATGCTTGCCGGCCGATCAGAGACCGTTGGCCTTCTTGATCTGCTCCAGCACATCCTTGGCGCTGGCAGGAATGGGGGTGCCGGGGCCGTATACGCCCTTGACGCCCGCGTTGTAGAGGAAATCATAGTCCTGAGCGGGGATCACTCCGCCTACGAAGACGATGATGTCGTCCGCGCCCTGCTTCTTGAGCTCCTCAATGATGGCCGGCACCAGGGTCTTGTGACCGGCTGCCAGAGTGGAGACCCCCACAGCGTGCACATCGTTCTCGATGGCCTGGCGAGCGCATTCTTCGGGTGTCTGGAACAGCGGCCCCATGTCCACATCGAAACCCAGGTCCGCAAAGGCGGTTGCGACCACCTTGGCGCCGCGGTCGTGGCCGTCCTGACCCAGCTTGGCGATCATCACGCGGGGGCGGCGGCCCATGGCCTGCGAAGCGGTGTTGATCTCTTCCTTGAGCTTGTCCCAGCCTTCGGCCGAGTCATAAGCGGCAGCGTACACACCAGTCACCTTCTGGGTATCGGCGCGATGGCGCCCAAACGCCTTTTCCATCGCGTCGGAAACTTCACCTACCGTGGCACGCAGGCGCACGGCCTTGATGGACAGGTCCAGCAGGTTGCCCTCGCCAGATTCTGCAGCAGCAGTGATGGCAGCCAGCGCTGCTTCGACCTGGGCTGCATCGCGCTTCGCCTTGATATTCTTGAGGCGCGCGATCTGGCTGTCACGCACCTTGACATTGTCCACTTCCAGAATGTCGACCGGGTCTTCCTTGGCCAGCTTGTACTTGTTGACGCCGACGATGACTTCCTTGCCCGAGTCGATACGCGCCTGCTTCTCGGCGGCGGCGGCTTCGATCTTGAGCTTGGCCCAGCCGCTGTCCACGGCCGCAGTCATGCCGCCCATGGCATCGACTTCCTCGATGATGGCCCAGGCCTTGTCGGCCATTTCCTGGGTCAGCTTTTCCATCATGTAGGAACCAGCCCAGGGGTCGATCACGTTGGTGATATGGGTCTCTTCCTGAATGATCAGCTGTGTGTTGCGGGCAATGCGGGCCGAGAATTCCGTGGGCAGTGCAATGGCCTCGTCCAGTGCATTGGTGTGCAGGGACTGGGTGCCGCCAAACACGGCTGCCATGGCTTCGATGGTGGTGCGAACCACGTTGTTGTAGGGGTCCTGCTCGGTCAGCGACCAGCCTGACGTCTGGCTGTGCGTGCGCAGCATCAGGCTCTTGGGGTTCTTTGCGTCAAATCCCTTCATGATGCGGCACCACAGCAGGCGCGCGGCACGCATCTTGGCCACTTCCAGGTAGAAATTCATGCCCACGGCCCAGAAGAAGGACAGACGGCCCGCGAAAGCATCCACGTCCATGCCCTTGGCAATGGCTGTCTTCACATATTCCTTGCCGTCGGCCAGCGTGAAAGCCATTTCCAGCGCCTGGTTGGCGCCGGCTTCCTGCATGTGGTAGCCCGAGATCGAGATCGAGTTGAACTTTGGCATGTTCTGGCTCGTGTACTCGATGATGTCGCCAATGATCTTCATCGACGGCTTGGGCGGATAGATATAGGTGTTGCGCACCATGAACTCTTTCAGAATGTCGTTCTGAATCGTTCCGGCGAGCTGGTCCTGCGAGACGCCCTGCTCTTCTGCGGCTACCACATAGCCAGCCAACACGGGCAGCACGGCGCCGTTCATGGTCATGGAAACGGACACCTTGTCCAGGGGTATCTCGTTGAAGAGGATCTTCATGTCCTCGACGGAATCAATCGCCACACCGGCCTTGCCCACATCTCCCGTCACACGCGGATGGTCGGAATCGTAGCCACGGTGCGTAGCGAGGTCAAAAGCAACAGAAACGCCTTGACCGCCGGCAGCCAGCGCCTTGCGATAGAAGGCGTTGGACTCTTCGGCGGTGGAGAAACCTGCGTACTGGCGAATGGTCCATGGCCGGCCTGCATACATGGTGGCCTGGGGGCCGCGGATATAAGGGGCGAATCCAGGCAGCGTGTTGGTGAATGGCAGATCTTGCGTGTCTTCGGCCGTATACAGTGGCTTGACCGTGATGCCGTCCGGCGTGACCCAGTTCAGGTTGTTGATGTCACCACCGGGGGCCGCCTTGTTGGCGGCCTTGTTCCAGGCTTGCAGATCAGCGGGTGCAAATTCTTGTGGGTCCTGTGCCGGATTCTCTTGGCTCATGTTGTCTCTCGTATGCGGTGCGCGCAGTGAAGTTTGGAATTGCGGTGAACTAC
Source organism: Comamonas testosteroni ATCC 11996 (assembly GCF_000241525.1). GTDB lineage: Bacteria > Pseudomonadota > Gammaproteobacteria > Burkholderiales > Burkholderiaceae_C > Comamonas > Comamonas testosteroni. The sequence continues at coordinate 101,548 of NZ_AHIL01000020.1, read as the reverse complement.
CTAGATGCGACTAGTGTACATGATTCATAATTATGAATTCAAAATACTTGCAGCATATAATCTCGCGTAATGACAAGCAAAACACTTACTCCTCTTGCGCTATATGAGCAGGTCGCCGAGCAGTTGCGTCAACGCATCTTCCGGCGAGAGCTTGAGCCCGGAGCCTGGATCGACGAACTCAAGATTGCCGAGGAATACGGCATCAGCCGCACGCCCCTGCGCGAGGCACTGAAGGTGCTGGCCGCCGAAGGCCTGGTGACCATGAAGCTGCGCCGGGGCGCCTACGTGACAGAGGTCTCACGCAAGGACATCTCCGACGTCTATCGCTTGCTGAGTCTGCTGGAGGCAGATGCTGCGGCCGAGGTTGCCGGCAAAGCCACGGACGAGCAACTGCAGCGTCTGCAGCAGACCCACGAGGAGCTGAAGCGGCACACAGCCGACGCCGAGCGTTTTTTTGCGCTCAACGAGAGCTTTCACATGCAGATCCTCGATATTGCCGATAACCGCTGGCGTAACCAGTTAGTGGCCGATTTGCGCAAGGTCATGAAGCTCAACCGTCACAAATCGCTGTTCAAGCAAGGCCGTATTGAAGACTCCCTGGCAGAGCACGAAGCCATCATGCAAGCACTGCTGAAGCGAGATCCGAAAATTGCCATGAGCGCAGTGCAGCAGCATTTCGCAAATGGACTCGAAGCTGCGATCTAAAAGATCGACGTTCGATCCGTTCCAGTGTTTATCCTACATATTTGAAATATTGGCCTACCCACTTCATGAGAAGCTTGCCAGGTAACTGAATGTGCTTTCAGTGTTACAGGATCATGATTCATGCTGGCGCAATTTTTCTGGAGCCCGTCTGCCGACGCTCACGTGCTCAAGGGTGAATATGACCCCTTCCTCGTGACCTTATCGCTGGCAGTTTGCTGGATTGCCTCTGGCCAAGCTTTGCGCCATGCAGCTTTTGCCAGATTGGCCACATCAAGGCAGTTGCGCAACTGGTCCATTGTGAGCGGCTCGCTGTCACTGGGCATAGGCATCTGGGCCATGCATTTCATCGGCATGCTCGCCTATTCGATGCATGCTGCAGTTCAGTATGATTTGCCAGTTACCGTCTTCTCCATCATCCCAGGCATCGCAGCATCAGCAGTGGCCCTTGCCTTGCTGGCTCACAATGAACTCAACATCAGGCAATTGGCTTTAGGTGGCTTGGCGGTTGGTATCGGCATTGCTGCCATGCATTACAGCGGCATGGCAGCAATGCGCATGCCTGCCACGCACCAGTATTCACCACTCTGGTTTGCCATTTCTCTCATTGTTGGCGTAGCGCTGGCCACCTTGGCCCTCTGGATTCGTTTTGGGCTGGCACGCTTCAACCTCAAACAAGATCATTGGCGCAAAACACTGGCGGCCATCATCATGGGCGCCGCGATATCGGGCATGCATTACACAGCCATGCTGGCGCTGCGAGTCACGGCCGAGCATGAAACGCATGATGCGGCATCATCGAACGATCGTTTGATTCTGGCGCTGACCATTGCCGTGATTACTCTGCTATTTGGCGGACTGATTGCACAGGCCAATGCCTTGATTCAGTACCGCAGTCGCTGGCTGAAAGTGGATATGAATGAAGCCCGACTGCAAGCTTTGGTGAATATGGCAGCAGATGGAATTATCTGCATCGATAATCGGGGATGCGTCACCGATTACAACCCGGCAGCTGAGGTCATATTCGGCTGGAGCCCAGATGAAGTACTGGGCCAGAACGTGAAAATGCTCATGCCCGCTGCACTGTTCAACCAGCATGATCACTATCTGGAACAGCATGAAGCCGGCCAGCGAAACAACGCGCCACCTCTGAAGAACAAGATTTCAGAGGTGCTTGGTCAGCACAAGGACGGTACGCTGATTCCCATGCGCCTGGCCTTGAGCCAGGCCGAGGCACGGGGTCAGCGCATGTATGTAGGCCTTCTGACCGATCTCTCGGACCGCAAGCGCACCGAGCGGCAACTGCATATAGCTGCCACGGTATTCAATCATTCCTTCGAAGGCATGGTGGTACTTGATGCGAACCGAAAAATTGTAGACATCAACCCGGCCTTTGCACGTATCAGCGGCTTGAACCGCCAAGCGGCGAAGAACAAGGAGTTTTCCAGTCTCTTCATCCATGGCGATGACAATACGGCTGTTCAATGGTCGCAGATCTGGACGGAAATCGGTAAAAAAGGACACTGGCAAGGCCTGCGCGTCATGCACCATGACGGGAACCGCCATCAGATTTCCCTGACGGCAGTGCGCGACGAGCAACAGCGCCTGCACCATTACATCGCCGTCTGCTATCAAAGCATCGATATCCCGCTCGGAGCCACAATCTGAGTCCTATACCGGCCTGAATGTCTCTGGCGCTATCATTCACGTAGCGGGAAATTGCCCGCTTCCTGAAGGCAAGCGCATGAATCAAGCAAGTGAAACCGATGTACTGGATCTCCAAGCAGAGAAACAGCATTTGACTATCGAGCAAGTGCAAACCTTGCCAGAGCTTTTGGCCATGCGCGTTCGCTGCACGCCATCGGCCGAGGCTTACCGGGAGTTCGATGAAGGCACAAATGCTTGGAAAAGCCTGAGTTGGGCCGAAACAGCCGAACGTGTCGCTCTGTGGAGCCGCGCCTTGTGCGCCTCGAATCTTCCTGTCGGTGCAAGGGTTGCAATCTTGCTGCCCAATGGCTTTGATGCAATGACCATCGACCAGGCCTGTCTGCGCTGTGGTTACGTGCCAGTTCCTCTGCATGCCATCGACAATGCCGGAAGCATTGCTTACATCCTGGCCGATTCGGGGGCTTCCTTGCTGGTCGTGGCTGACACAAAGGCCTGGCAGAAAATTTGTGCAACAGGTCAGGACCTGCCTGAACTCCAGGCCGTCATTCACGCACAGCAAGGCCGTCCGAACGATTCATCGAACGCTTATGTCGTGCCTATCGAACAAGCAGAGCAGGACTCAGTCAAGGCCTTGCAGCGTAAACCGGTCATTGTTTTGTCTGCCTGGCTTCAGGCTGGTCAGCGGCATACCTCTGCCCTCCCCCTGCCACCAAAGAAAACGGAGCTGGCAGGCATTGTCTACACCTCCGGAACGACGGGAAAGCCCAAGGGCGTCATGCTCACCCACGACAACGTAGTCAGTGATTTACACGCGGTGATGCAGCGTGTGAAGGCCTTCCCCGAGGACGTCTTTCTCTCGTTTCTGCCGCTATCACACACTTTCGAGCGAACTGCGGGCTACTACCTGGCCGTTGCTACCGGTTCCTGCGTCGCCTACGCGCGCTCTGTTGCACAACTTGCGCAGGATATGAAGCAGGTCAGGCCGACCGTACTGATCTCGGTGCCTCGCATCTATGAACGTGTTTATGCCAAGGTTCAAGAGTCACTTGCTTCCAGCCCTCTCAAGCACAAGCTGTTCGACGAGGCAGTCAACAAAGGCTGGAAGAGCTTCTGCGCTCATCAAGGCATGCACCTAGGCGAGCAGCTGGACGCAAAAGCCAGCTGGGCTTCCGTCTTGCCCGGCTGGCTTTTGCGCAAACTTGTCGCCCAGCCCCTACTTGCACAGTTTGGAGGTCGGCTTCGTGTGGCTGTGAGTGGCGGCGCCCCACTGTCTCCGACAATTGCGCGCACTTTCCTGGGCCTGGGCCTGCCAATGGTGCAAGGCTATGGCATGACCGAAACCGCTCCTGTGGTCAGCGCCAATGGACTCGACGATAACTGGCCCGATACCGTTGGCCGCGTACTTCCGGGAATTGAGGTTCGAATTGGCGAGGACCAGGAGTTGCAGGTGTCTGGCCCGGTAGTGATGCGCGGTTATTGGAATCGTCCGGAAGACACTGCCAAAGCCTTTACTGCCGATGGATGGCTGAGAACCGGTGATCAGGCTTCAATCGAAGATGGCCGCATCCGAATCAAAGGTCGCATCAAGGAAATCATTGTGACATCGACGGGCGAGAAAGTGCCTCCCAATGATGTGGAACAGGCCATCCTCGTCGATCCCCTGTTTGAGCAAGTGTTTGTGGTTGGCGAGGATCGTCCCTTCATTGCCTGTATTGCGGTTGTTAGTCAGATGGAATGGGAAATGCTCGCCAGGAGTGTTGGCCTGAACCCAAAAGACGGATCCAGTCTGCACCATGCAGCAGCAGAGAGAGAAGCACTTACCCGAATCGAAAAGCAGACACACAGCTTCGCGCGTTATGCAGTGCCCAGAGCCATCCACTTGGTCAGGGATAGCTGGAACATTGACAACGGCCTGATGACCCCTACTCTCAAGCTCAAGCGAAAGAACTTGATGGCCCACTACAAAGACGCTATCGAGCAGATGTACGGCAAGCCCATTGACAGCTGGAAGACCAAGGATCGGTAATTGATCCATACAGGGTTTAAGGAACCCTTCAAAATTTCATGTAAGTTACATTAAAATAATTTAAAGTTCTCAAACCGATGGTTGAACCTGCTCTAGTCAAACGTCTTTTCCTTCTTTCGCCCCTGCACAGTCTCCTCGACACTAGCCCCCTGCCTTCACCTTCACCTTCACCACCGACCATCACCTGGCAGTCATCAAGCAAAAGATGGGCGACCGCGCATTCCTGATCGAGCTGCCGGCAGACCCCCACGCCTAGCCCACCGAAAATGACGGAGCACTGGGTCATCCGCGTTCACTACACAAAACTGCTGGCAGTAGAAGCACAGGAGACACTAGCATGATCCCCGCCCTCAACATTCGTCAGCCCTGGGCCTAGCTGATCGTCAACGGCCACAAGGACATAGAAAACCGCGACTGGCCTACCACCAACTTTCACGGCCACCTGCTCATCCACGAGGGCCTGACCATGACCCGCAACTACTACGACCAGGTCGTGCAGGAGCTGGACAACATGGGCCTGCTACCGGCAGACCTGCCCGCCTACGACGAGCTGCAGCGCGGCGGCTTTGTGGGCTGGACGCATGTGACCGACTGCGTGCAGGAGCACCACTCGAAGTGGAAGCAGTAAGGCAGCTGGGGCTTTGTGCTGCGCAACAGCAGCGCCATCAAGTTCAAGCCCTGGGAGGGCAAGCTCAACTTCTTCAACGTCCCCAAGGAGCTGCTCTCAGCCCCAGAGCGTCCGACTGCTCATGAGAATAAAGAGAGGGCCGCACCATGAACACCCACTTCGCACTGCTCGCCATCTACGGCGACGTGAACATCCCTCTGGAAAAGTGCTGCATGGAATTCTTCGGCCTGAGCCCCAAACGCGCCGCTGAAGCCGCGAACAAGCAGGCATTGTCCGTGCCTGCTTATCGCCTGGGGTCCAACAAGAGCCAGTGGTTTATGGATGCAAGCAAGCTGGCTGCCTACATCGACCAGAAGAAGGTTCAGGCCGAGCAGGAGTGGAGAACTGTGAGGTGCTGACTCAGAAGTCTCGCATTCTTGACCGGTTGCAGACATCGCGGGTTGATCCATGCAATCAGGCAAGCGGCTATGACGCCGTACAGCGACTTGCCAACGTTGCCCGCCGCCGACGGGAAATGAACCTGTCAACAGAGTCTGCACTTTTTACACAGGTACTAACCCCAGCAAATTCTCACATAACAGTAAAATAAACAAATAGATTAGCGCGTATCGATAGTTTTTTTGTTAACGCCTGTTTTCTGGGAACTCTGTGAAATTCAACATAAGCAAGATTTTTTGCAAGATTGATCTTAGGCGTTTGATCCTATTGCTCACGGTTGCCAGCACATTTGTCTCCTTGGTTAATACATTCTACGCAGCCTATACAGTTCAACGCCAACAACTCATAGATGAAAATCTCAATGGGTATTTCGTCTACGCGACAAAACTGGCAAAGAGCACTGATGATTTCCTTAAGGCAGCCCAACAACAACTAGCTGCAAGCTCAGTCTATTTATCCAAAGACTTCAAAAACATCGAATTACTAAAATCAGAGTCAGAGAGACTCAAAACTCAGACAGAAAGCTTCAACTCTGTCCTTATAGTTGATGCTCGCTCTAGTGTGCTAGCTTCTTCACCTGAAAATCTGAAACTCACGGGAAGAACTCTCACAACACCAGGCATTGTAGAGTCGATAAAAACGCAGAAACCACTGATTAGTGACTCATATATTTCTACCATTGGAAATTTGCTGGTATTCATCTCTCACCCTATCCACGACCCATCTGGCAACTATTTAGGCATGGTTGGAGGAACGATCTACCTCAACCAACAGAGCATCCTCAACCATCTGCTTGGTACGCACTATTACAAAGATGGCTCATACTTGTATGTCGTCGATCAGAGCAAAAAGCTTGTCTATCATCCTGACCAAAATCGAGTAGGAACACTCGTGAGCGGCAATGAAATCATCGGGAAAATTCAAAATGGTGAATCTGGCAGCCAGATCGTCAAGAATACTCGTGGGGTTGAGATGATTTCAGGCTATGCAATTATTCCCACCACGAACTGGGGAGTCGTTGCACAGAGGCCCCTGTCAGCAACCCTTGCTCCATTGGACTCACTGATGAAGCAAGTAATTCTTAAGACGCTACCTATAGCGGCAATTTCTGTATTTCTAATCTGTTGGTGCGCAAACAGAATTGCAAAACCACTGCAATTGCTGTCTGAAGGCGCAAAAAACATAGGCCACCCGGAAACAGAGAAGAAAATACAGAAAATAAAATCGTGGTACGTGGAGTCCTATGAGTTGAAAAAAGCCATGTTAATTGGCATTTCCTTGCTCAATAGAAACATACAAAAGCTTCAGGATGATGTTAAGACTGATCCTTTGACCAAGCTTGGCAATCGTCGAAGCCTGGAAGCAGCATTGCAAAAGCTCGAAGCGTCCAGCCAGATTTTCTCAGTAGTTTCTATCGACATCGACCACTTCAAGAAGGTCAACGACACCTTTGGGCATGATGCAGGTGACATCGTCTTGCGTGACCTGGCCAAGCAGATGAAATCTGTCTCACGCGCAGATGACTTACCTTGTCGTGTTGGCGGTGAAGAATTCTTAATTGTCTTGCCTCAAACCAGCGAAACGACCGCAGTTCAAGTCGCAGAGCGCTTGCGCAAGCAAGTGGAAGCAGCAGTGTTTGAAGGCGTGGGCCACATTACCATTTCCCTGGGAGTGGCAAGCTGGCCGAACAGCTCTTCCGACATTCCAACGGTTATCAAATACGCCGACGAAATGCTCTACAAAGCCAAGCGTGAAGGCAGAAACCGCGTGGCTGTCTATCAACAATCAGAGGCTGAAGCAGTGCAGCCAGCATAAGGCGCGTGCTGGTCCTGCTTGACCAGCTTTTCACCCTGCTTCAACCCCCTGGGCAATGCCCCCAGTGTTCAAGCAGACGATGTCATTGAGCACTGTGGCCGGGCCTGCATCCTCTTCGGTACGGCGCCACCTGGCGTACTCGATGAAGTCAATGGCACGCAGATGCCTAGCATCCCGGCGCGCCAGCTTGGCCTTCTGCAACCGGGTGATGTCGGCCGTCTTGGACCGCCCCCATGCCACGATGCCTTTTGCATCGCTGACATAATCCTGCAGTATCTGCTTGAGGGTGACGAGACCTTGAATATGCAGGCCTGTCGCTTGGGCCTCCTCGATTTCTGCTTCACGTCTATGCAGCCACTCCTGCGATCTGAGCCCGAGACGATACGACGCCATCGGCTTTCCTTCTCTGGGTGATGGTCTCAATCAGTGCTCCATGAAACTCGGGGCGCATCAACGCAGCACTAACATCAAAAACCCGGTAGAACGGGCTAAAACAGGGTCAAATTTCAGTGCACCACAAGGCACTTTTCATAGTATGAGCACCGAACAAACCGTTAAAAAACAAATAGATAGCAGCATGTGGCGCATGAGCGTGGCGCCAATGATGGACTGGACAGACAAGCATTGCCGCTACTTCCACCGACTGCTAAGCCAGCACACCCTGCTCTACACCGAAATGGTGACAACCGGAGCGCTGGTGCATGGCGACGTGGCTCGCCATTTGCGGTTTGAAGTCGAAGAACACCCTGTTGCATTGCAATTGGGTGGCTCAGAGCCAGCCGATCTGGCGCATAGCGCGCGCCTGGGTGAACAATGGGGCTATGACGAGATCAATCTCAACTGCGGCTGCCCTAGCGAACGCGTGCAGCGCGGCGCTTTCGGCGCATGTCTGATGAACGAGGCCGCACTGGTGGCCGATTGCGTCAAGGCCATGGCAGATGTGGTGTCCGTGCCGGTCACCGTCAAGCACCGGATCGGCATCGACAAAATCGAAAGCTACGACTTCGTACGTGACTTCGTCGGAACCGTTGCCGACGCAGGTTGTCAGGTGTTTGTGGTTCATGCTCGCAACGCCTGGCTCAAAGGCCTCTCCCCCAAGGAAAACCGTGAAGTCCCGCCGCTGCGCTACGAGGTCGTGGCACAGCTCAAGCGCGACTTTCCGGGCCTGACAATTGCCGTCAACGGCGGCATCAAGACCGACGAAATAGTGCTGCAGCAGCTGCAGCAGGTCGACGGAGTCATGGTGGGCCGCGAGGCCTATCACAACCCCTGGTGGATGTCGTCCTGGGATGCTCTTTACTATCAGGACAAGAGCAGGGAACGCACACGAGAGCATATTGAAGAGCAGATGGTGCTGTATATGGAGCGCGAAGCGCGCGAGCATGGCACGCACTGGTATTCGATTGCCCGGCATATGCTGGGGCTACGCAATGGCCTCGCCGGTGCACGCCGCTGGCGCCAGGTCTGGAGTGATCACCGCCTCAAGACCCTGCCGCCGCACGAGGTCATGAAACTGGCCCGCACCAAGCCGAACGAGATTCAACGGGAACCCGCAGAGCAGATGCTTTGAGCACTCATGAAAAAGCTGACTTCGGTCAGCTTTTTTACTTTCAAACTCAGTCAGATCCGGCCTGCGTTGCGCAATCCCAGCAGATCCGCCATTTGAAGGGAATTCACTACTTCGCATGTCAAACTGTGCTGTTATATTGCACTGCAACATAACCCGCAAAAGTGCGTCCCATGCTCTATCAGATCTACGAAATGCAACGCGCAATGGTCGAGCCATTTGCAGACTTTGCCCAGGCCGCCTCCAAGTTCTACAACAACCCTCACTCGGTCTTCAGCCAGGTGCCTATGGCCCAGCGCATGGCTGCGGGCTTCAACCTCATGTATCGCCTGGGCAAGGACTACGAAAAGCCCGAGTTCGATCTGCATAACGTCGAAGTCAACGGCGTGGATGTCACCATTCGCGAGCGCGTGGAGATCGACAAACCGTTTTGCGAGCTGCGCCGCTTCAAGCGTTTTTCCGACGACCCAGAAACGCTGGATCTCATGCTCAGCCAGCCTGTGGTGCTTATCGTGGCCCCACTCTCCGGCCACTACGCCACCTTGCTGCGCGACACCGTGCAAAGCATGCTGGGAGACCACAAGGTCTATATCACCGACTGGAAAAATGCCCGCATCGTGCCATTGTCCGAGGGTGAATTCCACCTGGACGACTATGTGAACTATGTACAGGAGTTCATTCGCTATCTGCAAGGGCGCTATGGCCAGTGCCATGTAGTCAGCGTCTGCCAGCCCACGGTGCCGGTGCTGGCGGCGGTCTCTCTGATGGCCAGCCGTGGCGAAGTCACACCGCTGTCCATGACCATGATGGGCGGCCCCATCGATGCGCGCCGCTCGCCGACGGCCGTGAACAACCTGGCCGAAACCCGCAGCTACGAGTGGTTCGAGAACAACGTCATTTACGAAGTACCGAACAATTACCCCGGTGCCGGCCGCCGCGTCTACCCCGGCTTTTTGCAGTACTCGGGCTTTGTGGCCATGAATCCCGACCGCCACGCCAACAGCCATTACGACTATTTCAAGGACCTGATCAAGGGTGACGAAGCCAGCGCCGAGCATCACCGCAAGTTCTATGACGAGTACAACGCCGTACTGGACATGGACGCCGACTACTACCTGGAAACCATCGCCACCGTGTTCCAGGAGTACAAGCTGGTCAAGGGCACCTGGGAAGTCAGGAACGAGCAAGGCAAGGCTGAGCTGGTGCGTCCGCAGGACATCAGGAACACCGCCTTGCTGACGGTGGAGGGCGAGCTGGACGATATCTCGGGCGCCGGCCAGACCCGCGCCGCCCATGATCTATGCACCGGCATCGCTGCCGAGGCGCGCCACCATATCGAAGTGCAAGGCGCAGGCCATTACGGAATCTTCAGTGGCAGCCGCTGGCGCAAGACCGTCTACCCGCAAGTGCGCGACTTCATCCTGGCACATCAGCCCGCAAGTGCCACGGCCGCCAGCGCTGCTGGCCATCTGAGCAGCGTCAGCGACGACGGCCCCGAACTGGAAAGCAGCGAGGCACATGCAGACAAGTCTGCCAAGGCGGTAAAAACAGGTCAAAATAGCGCCCCTGCCCAGAAAGGACGCGATGCCCATCGCGCCAGGGCGTAAAGGCTCACCAGACCAGAATGAACTCATCCATGTCCGCAGCCTCTTCGCTTCAAGCACTGGCTGCGAACATTGATGCAGCCCTGCCCCAGACACAGTGCACGCGCTGCGGCTACCCCGACTGCGCGTCCTATGCCGAGGCCATTGCCAGCGAAGAAGCCGCCATCAATCAATGCCCGCCAGGCGGACAGGAAGGCGTGCGCCGTCTGGCTGCCATCACTGGCAGGCTTGAGTTGCCGCTCAACGCCGAAAACGGCATGGAAGCAGCGCGCACCCTGGCCGTGATAGACGAAGCCTGGTGCATAGGCTGCACACTATGCATCAAGGCCTGCCCTACCGATGCTATTCTGGGCGCCAACAAGCGCATGCATACCGTGATTGCCGAGCATTGCACGGGCTGCGAGCTGTGCATCCCCGTCTGCCCCGTTGATTGCATAGAGCTTGTCAACGCCAGCGCTGAAGCCACAGGCTGGTCCGCCTGGAGTACTGGGCAGGCCGAGCATGCCCGCAGCCGCTATGGCGCGCATTTGCTGCGTACAGGCCGCAAGGCCAACGCACCGGTACGCACCACGGCACAAGCCCCAGCTGAAGAAACTGGCGCTCAAGCCGACACACCGTCAACGCCCGCCACAGACAAAAAGGCCACGCTTGCCGCCATTCTGGCCAGGGCCAAAGCCCAGCGCGCAGGAGCCTGATACCCAGTCAGCCCCTGGCGCTTGAGAAAAGCGCTTTTGCTCCCGATGCAGCAAAATTCAATGGCGACAAGAGCCCATCAGGACCCCATTAGGCACTGATCAGGCTCTTGTAAACACCGCAGCCCCAGTACAAGCCTGCATGCTTGCAGACATAAGACATCTTGGTCTGCACCTGCTGGTTGCTGGGGTTGATGTAGTCGTATTCCACCCAGCCCGGACGAAGCTCGGCCTGGGCCATTATGTCGGCCATCAGGCTATCGCCGTCGATGCCGGGCACATCCTGAACGCGCAGCCCCACTTTGGCCGGATTGCCACCAAAGGCCCGGTATTCCCCCTCGGAAGACAAGGCAAACACATACATGTCGCGGTCGTGGAACGGCTGCGAAGGATCGGTGACAGTCTGCAGCAGGCTGGCAACACTGGACGAGCTTCTGGCTTGCCGCATGGTCGCATTCACCAGAGCCACAGCCTCCTCGGCTGTGCCCTGCTGCAGCCTGAAGCGCGACACCGCATCCGACAGATGCCGGGCGCGCAGCTGTAACTCCTGCGCCTGCTGAAGCGCCTGACCTACCATCTGGGCGTTGTTCTGGGTGATTTCATCGATCTGACGCACGGCATTGCTGATTTCCTGAAGGCCCGAGCTCTGGCTGCTGGCCGTGTCTGCAAGCGTCCCCATATGGGCGACCACATCGTGAATGGCCCGCGTCACTCCCTGGATCTCCTCGCCTGCACTGCGTAGCTGCTGCGTGCTCTGAGTGACCTGCTGCACGGTCTCGCCGATCAGTTGCCGAATCTCCTTGGCTGCTTCGGCGCTACACTGGGCCAGCGTCCGCACCTCACTGGCCACCACGGCAAAGCCGCGCCCCTGTTCACCGGCTCTGGCAGCCTCCACCGCTGCATTCAAGGCAAGAATATTGGTCTGAAAGGCGATGCCGTCAATCACGCCAATGATTTCTCGCATGCGCCCGGCATTGCGCTCGATCAGCTCCACCGACTGCACCGCATGCTGCATGGCTTGGGCGCCCTGATCGGCAGCGGCGCACACGCCGTCAGCGCGGGAATGTGCTGCCTTGCTCACTTCCGCATTGTGCTCAACCGCTGCGGTGAGTTGCTCGACACTGACCACCGTCTGCGCCAGATTGCTCGCCTGCATCTCGGTTCGTTCAGACAAGGCCTGATGATCCTTGACCATGCTCTGTCCTGCCTGGGCAACCAGGGCAGCGTTGCTGCGAACATCGGCCACCATGGCCGACAGCGCATGCACCATGGACTTGGTGAGGCTTGATGCGGATACCCCTTGTTGCGGCTCTGCGGCAACGCCAAGACTCAGGTCTCCATGAGCGACTTTTTCAAGCGCAAGCTGCATGTCCAGCCACTGCTGCTGCCAGCTTCTGTGAAGAGCACCGACCCATAACAGCACTCCCAGGCCCCACAGCAGCAACCAACCCAGCTGCCATGTTCCGCTCAGGCCCAGCACTGGCAAAACAGGCCCCGCCAGCAACCATGGCAGCCCCAACCACAGCACTCCGGAATTCCTCACTAGTACGCGGTTTTTTTTGTCGGGCAAGATGCGCTTTTGCATTGCCTGTCTCCATTCGTTTTTTGTTGTTGACTTCGTTTGCTGACCTCGCAGCACGCTCACGGTAGCCACTTGCTCTGTCGCCCAGCTTACGTAACAAATTGCAATTCATGGAGCCTGCAAACCCGCAAACTCAAAACTATGAGCGCTGTTTTCTCATGCGAAAATGGCATCAGCCCATAATGTGCAACTATGAACCCCCTGCTCTCTCGCTTACAGCCTTATCCGTTTGAACGTCTTCGCCAACTGTTTGCCTCGGCTCAGCCACCTGACGACCTGCGCCCTATCAGTCTGGGCATCGGAGAGCCACGCCATGCCACGCCAGCGTTCATTGAAAAAGCATTGAGCAGCGAACTGCAGGGCTTATCCGTTTACCCTGCCACCGCCGGTCTGCCGGCCTTGCGCCAGGCCTGTGCGAAATGGGCCAACCAGCGCTACGGCATCGACTTGGATGCTGCAACTCAGGTTCTGCCCGTCAATGGCTCGCGTGAGGCACTGTTTGCCTTCACCCAGGTCGTGGTGGACAACACCAAGGCCGGTGCGCGCGTCATCTGCCCCAACCCCTTCTATCAAATCTACGAAGGCGCGACTCTGCTGGCCGGGGCCACCCCCTATTACGCCGCCAGCGATGCCGCGCGCAACTTTGCCGTGAACTGGGATGCAGTGCCCGAGGAGGTATGGCAACACACACAGCTGATTTTTGTGTGTTCGCCCGGCAATCCCACGGGTGCTGTGATGCCGCTCGGCGAATGGGAGAAGCTGTTTGCCCTGTCCGACAAGCATGGCTTCGTGATTGCCAGCGACGAGTGCTACAGCGAGATCTACTTCCAGGAAGAAGCCCCGCTGGGCGGTCTGGAAGCCGCCCAAAAGCTGGGCCGCCATGACTTCAAGAATCTGGTGATGTTCACCAGCCTGTCCAAGCGCAGCAATGTTCCCGGACTGCGCAGTGGCTTTGTAGCGGGTGATGCGGCTCTGCTCAAGTCTTTCTTGCTCTATCGCACCTATCACGGCGGCGCCATGAGCCCCGTGGCGCAGACGGCATCGATTGCCGCCTGGGGCGACGAAGCCCATGTGCAGGAAAACCGCCGCCTTTATCGCGAGAAGTTTGCGCAGGTCACACCCGTGCTGTCCAAAGTCATGGATGTGAAGCTGCCTGATGCCAGCTTCTATCTCTGGGCCGGAATTCCACCGGAGTTGGGTATGGATGATGCACAATTTGCCAAAGAGCTGTATATTCATACAGGTGTGACGGTTTTGCCGGGAAGCTACCTTGCGCGTGAGGCTCAGGGGTTCAACCCCGGCGCCAACCGCATTCGCATGGCTCTGGTAGCAGAAACGGCGGAATGCCTCGAAGCCGCTCAGCGTATTGCACAATTCATCGAAACCCGTACCCGCTGATCCACATACAAGGTCTGCCAAGTGCAGGCCTTTCATGACTCAACGATTCACCTCAACTTTCGATCCTTGACCGAAAACATCATGACGCAACAACTGCAATCCATCATCGACAACGCTTGGGACAACCGTGCCAATATCTCGCCTTCCGCCGCCCCCAAGGAAGTGGTGGATGCCGTGGAGCACGTGATTGCCGAGCTCAACGACGGCAAGCTGCGCGTGGCCACCCGCGAAGGTGTGGGCCAGTGGACCGTGCATCAGTGGATCAAGAAAGCGGTGCTGCTGTCCTTCCGCCTCAAGGACAATGCCCTGATCAACGGCGGTGCACTGAACTTCTTCGACAAGGTCCCCACCAAGTTCGAAGGCATGAGCGAGGCCGAAATCGCCGCCACCGGCGTGCGCGTGGTGCCTCCTGCCGTGGCCCGTCGCGGCTCCTTCATCGCCAGGGGCGCCATCCTGATGCCCTCCTATGTGAACATCGGCGCCTATGTGGACGAAGGCACAATGGTCGACACCTGGGCCACCGTAGGCTCCTGCGCTCAAGTGGGCAAGAACGTACACCTGTCCGGTGGCGTGGGCCTGGGCGGCGTGCTTGAGCCCCTGCAAGCCAACCCCACCATCATCGAAGACAACTGCTTCATCGGCGCTCGCTCTGAAGTCGTCGAAGGCGTGATCGTGGAAGAGAACTCGGTTCTGGGCATGGGCGTCTACATCGGCCAGTCCACCCCTCTGTTCAACCGCGAAACCGGCGAAATCACCTACGGCCGCGTGCCCAGCGGCTCGGTGGTGGTCAGCGGCAACATTCCCAAGCAGACCAAGGATGGCAAGGACTACTCCATGTATGCCGCTATCATCGTCAAGCGCGTGGATGCACAGACCCGCTCCAAGACCAGCATCAACGACCTGCTGCGTGACTGATAGGGCCCTGGCCATGCTTGCGCTGCCTTGATTCAGGCACTGCCATGGCCGCCCCTGCTCACAAGCCTGCCCGCTCCCGAGCGTGCAGGCTTTTTTCATGCCCGAGATCAGCTTTGCGCATCAAGCGCGACCTGCACCGAGTTGACACACGCTAACATGCGCGCATATAGAGGCTGAGCGAAAAAGGATGAAGAAAAAATGAGCACCATGGAAAGAATTCTGCGTCTGATGTCCGAAAAAAAGGCCTCGGACGTCTATCTCTCCGCCCGCGCCCCTGCGCTGATCAAGATCAACGGCATCTGCATCCCCATCAACAATCAGGAGCTGCCGGTCGAAGCTCCGCTGGCCTTGCTTTCCGAGGTCGTCAAGCCTGAAGCCATAGAAGAGCTCAAACAGACGGGCGAGCTGAACATGGCCATTCCCATGAGCGGCGTAGGACGTTTTCGTATCAGCGCCATGCGCCAGCGTGGCTCCTATGCGGTGGTCGTGCGCTTCATCTCGTATCAGATTCCGTCGCGCAATGAACTGAATCTGCCCGCTATCGTCAGCGAACTGGTCATGGAAAAGCGCGGCCTGGTGCTGGTCGTTGGTGCAACGGGCTCGGGCAAGAGCACGACGCTGGCAACCATGATCGAAGAACGCAACGAAAGGCTCACCGGCCACATCCTCACGGTGGAAGACCCCATCGAGTACCAGTTTCGCAACAAGAAATCCATAGTCAACCAGCGTGAGGTTGGCACCGACACCAGTACCCTCGCGACCGCACTCAAGAATGCGCTGCGCCAGGCACCCGATGTCATCTTGATCGGCGAAATCCGCGACCGCGAAACCATGTCGGCCGCGCTGGCCTATGCCCAGTCCGGCCACCTGTGCCTGGCCACTCTGCACGCCAACAACAGCTATCACACGCTCAATCGCATCCTGTCCTTCTTCCCCGAGGAGGTTCGCCCCAGCATGTTGGGCGAGCTGGCCGCCTCGCTCAAGGCCGTGATCTCTCAGCGCCTGGTCCGTACTGTCAACGGCACGCGCGTGCCGGCCGTGGAAGTCATGCTCAACACCAAGCTCATCAGCGACATGATCGTCAAGGGCGACTTCGGCGGCGTCAAGGAGGCCATGGAAAAATCCATGGCCGAAGGCTCGCAGACCTTCGAGGACGCGCTGGCAGCCCTGGTGCGCAGTGGCACAATTGAGCGCAGTGAAGCGCTGGCCTATGCCGACTCGCCCACCAATCTGATGTGGCGCATGGATAATGACGTCAGCCACGCGGCCACTGCGGCCAACGCCCCGGCCGTCACCGATGTGATTCTGCCCGGCGATGACGATATGCCGTCCTTTACGGAAATCACCCTGGATGTCAGAACCGCCTGAAGCCGCCAGCCTAGGCGGCCTAGGCATTGTTTTAGTTTGAAGCCCCTCCATGTCCCGGACACTGCAACTGACCGAGCAGCTCATCAGCCTGCCCTCCGTCACCCCCGAAGATGCTGGCTGCCTTGAGCTGCTCGCCGATGCCCTGACGCCCATGGGGTTTACCTGCGAACGCCTCGATAGCGGCCCCGCAGACTTTCGCGTAAAAAACCTGTGGGCAAAACGCTCTCCAACGCAGAATCAATCTACACAAGACGCCATCGGTTCAGATAGGCCTGTGCTGGTCTTTGCCGGCCATACCGATGTGGTGCCGCCCGGCCCGCTCAAGGAATGGACCAGCCCGCCTTTCGTGCCCATGCACCGCGACGGCAAGCTCTACGGCCGTGGTGCTAGTGATATGAAGACCTCCATCGCGGCCTTTGTCGTGGCGCTGGAAGAGTTTCTGCAGGCCACGCCCGAGCCCGCCTTCGACATTGCACTGCTGCTGACCAGCGACGAGGAAGGCCCCTCGGTCGACGGCACCAAGGTCGTGGTCGAGCAGCTACGCCAACGCGGCGAACGCCTGGACTGGTGCATTGTGGGCGAGCCCACCTCGGTCAAGCAGACTGGCGACATGATCAAGAACGGCCGCCGCGGCACCATGAGCGGCAAGCTCACCGTCAACGGCGTGCAAGGCCATATCGCCTATCCGCAACTGGCACGCAACCCCATTCACGAGGCCCTGCCAGCACTTGCCGAGCTCGCCGCTACGGTCTGGGACCACGGCAATGCCTTCTTTCCCCCCACCAGCTGGCAGATCAGCAATATCCATGGCGGCACAGGCGCCAGCAACGTCATCCCAGGCCATGTGGTGATCGACTTCAATTTCCGCTTCTGCACCGAGTCCAGTTCCGACTCCCTGCAAAAGCGCGTGCATGAAATCCTGGACCGTCACGGCGTCGAATACTCGCTGATCTGGACCGTGGGCGGCCAGCCATTTCTGACCACGCCCGGCACGCTGGTGCAGGCCGTGCAGGCCGCCATCAAGGATGAAACCGGACTGGATACCGAGCTATCCACCACCGGCGGCACCAGCGATGGCCGCTTCATCGCCCAGATCTGCCCCCAGGTCATCGAGATGGGCCCGCCCAATGCCAGCATCCACAAGATCGACGAACACATTGCCGTGGCCGATATCGAACCGCTGAAAAACATCTACCGCAAGACGCTGGAGCAACTCCAGCGCCAGCAGACCGCACCCCAGACCGCATGAGCAACACCAGCATCCCCCTGATCTCAGGCAACACCATTGCCGAACTGATTGCCAGCGGCGCTCAGGCTCTCACAGCAGCCGGCGTGGCTTTTGGCCATGGCACGGCAACGGCTGAGGACGAAGCTGCCTGGCTGGTGCTCTGGAAGCTGGGCCAGCCCCTGGACAGCGAGCTCACTCCTGGCGCTCCGGAATCTGTCGCAAATCGGCCTGTTTCCCTTGATATACAAGCGCAGACAGCTGCTCTTTTTGAAGAACGTATCCGCAGCCGCAAGCCCGCCGCCTATCTGACGAACGAGGCCTGGCTGGTAGGTGTGCCCTTCTACATCGACGAGCGCTCCATCGTGCCGCGCAGCTTCATCGCCGAACTGCTGGCCGACGGCAGCATCGACGGCTGGCTGTCCGACAAGACCGTGCAGGTGCTGGATCTGTGCACCGGCAACGGCTCTCTGGCCTGCCTGGCCGCCATGGCGTATCCCGAAGTCCGGGTGACCGGTGCCGATATCTCGACCGATGCCCTGGCCGTCGCCCGTATCAATGTGGACAAGCACGGGCTGCACGATCGCGTGACACTGCTGGAAAGCAACGGCATGAGCCAGGTGCCCGGCCCCTGGGATCTGGTACTGTGCAACCCGCCCTACGTGAACTCCGACAGCATGGGCAAGCTGCCTGCCGAGTACCAGGCCGAGCCCGAGCTGGCCCTGGCCGGCGGCGCCGACGGCATGGACTTCATCCGCCAGCTGCTTCAGGACTTGCCTGCACGCCTGAACAAGGACGCCGTGGTGGTGCTGGAGATCGGCAATGAAAAGCCGTACTTCGAGGCAGCCTTCCCCGATCTGCCCGTGTTCTGGCTCGACACCAGCTCAGGCGACGAGCAGGTGCTGCTGATTACCGAGGAGGCGCTGCGCCACTGGTCCGAGGGCAATACCGCAGCCTTGCAACTGTAAGCTCTTTGTCCCGCATGCAAGGCACAGGCTGCTCAAGGCCCTGTGCCTTTTTCTTTATGCAGGTCTTTGAACAAGCGCTCAAGCCCGCTTGACTGCACTCAGATAGCGAAAGCCACCGCCCGCAATCTGCAGACCATCGCGCCGGCCTGCAAAGAAGCGGGCATTGAGCAGCGATGGTCCCAGATCCTCCTCCACCTCGAAGCCCGCTGCGCCCAGCAGCCCTGTCATGCGCTGCGGCGTGCTGGATGCATGCCAGGGTTCGCCACCTGCGGCCATCATCTGCGCCGTAAACTGCATCATCAGCTGTTCCATGGGATTGAGCTGCTGCTCATCCACTCTGTAGTCCAGCATGATGGTCGACCCTGTTGCCAGACGGCTCAGTGCAGATATTTCGCGCTCGACGGCCTCATCGCTCAGATACACCAGCAGCCCCAGCATCGACAGGCTGACTGGTGAATCGAGATCCATGCCGGCAGCCTTCAAACCCTGCACAGTCCCTGTTTCACGCAGATCAATACCAAGCTGACACAGGCTTGAGGGCAATCCCCAGCCATTGCTCTCATACAGCCGGTTCTTCCAGGTCAGCATTGCCGGCTGGTCCAGCTCAAAGATACGGACAGCAGGCAGCTGAGCCGCCATGCGCAAGGCCCAGGTATCCAGGCCTGCACCCACGATGGCGTACTGAATGCATCCCGCAGCCACGGCCTCCAGCAGACGGTCTTCGGCCCATCGGGCCCGGGCCACGATGCCGGCACGCAGCGACCGCGAAGCCACATCGTTATGCACCAGAGGCTGACGCAGCAGCTTTGCGGCCTCCGCGCTGCCGAGGGTGGCTACGGCAAAACGGTCAGCGAAAACCGGCTCGTCCTCCAAAATTTGATGAACGGCGCGTGCCATGGCAACACGCAGGGCCGAGGGGCTAGGGCAAACAATCGCAGTCATCGCAAAACTCCTTGCTTTTTCAACAAAGAGCACAGCTTCAGGCCTGACGTAGCGTGAGGGTCAAGCCTCGATGGTGTTCAGATAGTCCCTCAGCTTCGGCGATACAAAATGTCCGAGTGCCAGCACAGGCTCGGTGGCATAGGCCTGGGCCAGTTTGGCCGCCAGCAAGGGATTGTTTCCGGCAGTCCGCAGTGACAGCTCCCGATATCGCACGCGCAGCTGGCGTGCGACGGCGGTCTGGGCTGCAACGCCCCGCGCCAGCAGCTTTTCGCCGCTGGCAGCGAATACCTCCCAATCCGGCCCGGTAGAGCCGTCAAGCTCCTGCAGTTCCGCAGTCGTCAGATGACGCTGCAAGGCCGCCATCCTGAGGCCGATTGCCTGCTCCAGATAGGTCAGCAGTTCAGGCTCAAGCCCTGCATGTCGAGCCGTATGGGGCTCGTGTTCATGCATGCGGGCCCAGTTCTGGATCAGGCCCAAGCGTCCGCGAAAAACCGTCATCGCCACATTCATCCAGCGCTGTGCCAGCAGTTGCACCTGGGCGGTACCGACCTCCAGCCCCTCGGCACGGCACCTTAGCAGGGCATCGGCCACAGGCTGCCAGCGTGGCCTGGCCCTGCGCCAGCGTCCCAGCATCTGTCGTATGCCAGCAGCGGGCAGATACAGCCGATAGGTGTCCAGCAGCCGAATGCCGGCCAGCAAATCATCGAACGAGCCCTGCTGGCCAGAGACCGCATCCTCCAGAAATTGCAGCTTGTCCTTCAGCGCCCTGGCCTCGGTCAACATGCGCTGAGCCTCCTGTACCTGACGTTGCAACAAGTCCTTAGGCTCAATGCCCTGTCCCGCCAGCGCGGCAGCGATGACCTCCAGACTCAAACCCAGAGATTTGAGCGATTGCACGGCATGCAGGCGTGCGATGTCTTGCGCACCATAGAGGCGATAGCCTGCTTCGCTTCGCGCGTCTGGGCGCAGCAGACCAATGCTGTCGTAGTGATGCAAGGTCCGTACGCTCACGCCTGCACGCTGCGCCACTTCTCCGGTCGTGAGATAGGTGCCTGTCATGGAAATCGAATGCCCGGACAACTGAAGCTGGCCGGGCTTGTTTGCAACTGCAAGACTCAGTACGACATCATTCGTGTCGCCAGCTTCGAGATTGGTGTTCGCACCATGCCCTCCACGCGTGCCGGCAACAGCATGGGCTTGAGCAGCATGCGCACGGCCAGATCGGCAGGCAGGCGACGGCTGACCAGCTCGTAAATGCGCTGGGCCATGTCTTCGAAACGAGTGCTGCTATCGGCGAAATAAGGGCCCTTGTGCGCCCAGACATGACGCAGCGCGATATCCGAATCGCTCTCACGCAACTCCTTGAGGCGGCCGTACAGTGCCTTGGCAATGCGCGTGCGGCCCACAGGCGACTGCTGCTGCAGCTCCTTGAAGTACTTGAGGAAATGCTTGAAGTGGTTGACCTCGTCGTTGCGGATATTGCCCAGCAGCTCGCTAAGAACCGGCTCGTCGCTGAGTTCGCGCAAGGTGTGGTAGTAGGCCGTGGTGCCGGTCTCCACCACGCAGCGCGCCACCATTTCCAGGCGCGGGTCCGGGTAAAGCTCCTCCATGGTGCACAACTGCGAATATTCGGCGAAAAAACTGTCGTAGGCTTTTTGCCAGGGAAACTCCGGCCACACGGCTTCGACATAGGCCCGTAGCGCGCGTCCGTGCTGCAGTTCTTCGCACTCCCATTGATCTTTGAGCCAGATCGCGATCTCGGGCCAGGCCGCGTAATGCTCGGCCAGGTTGGCCGCGTAGGTATCCGAACCGGTCTCGATGAACGAGGCGCTCATCAGCAAGAAGAACAGGTCCTGGTTGTGCCCTATGGCGCTGCGATCAATGGCAGAGAAGTCAATGTCTTCAATGCGCCAGTGGGCTGAGCCGTTTCTGCTCGGGGTGGTTGAATGTGAAGAGAGGGACACGTTTTGCTGCATCAGTTGTAGGACCGACATACTGAATCTGTCGGGCTTCAGACTTAGAGATATGCCATCTTGTCGACATTTGGCCCTTACGCCATGTCAGATTACACCGACATTACAGGAGGCTAACAATTCTTCAAATAGCCTTCTACAGGCTTTCATACCGGCTTTCAAGCTGATTTTTCGAGTTGCAATTATGGATCTGCGTGCGCTTCGCTACTTCATCACCGTGCTGGAGGCCGGCTCGATCTCGCGGGCCGCCCATTCGCTCTATGTGGCCCAGCCGGCACTGACGGCGCAGATCAAGAAGCTGGAGTCAGAGCTCGGCGTCCAGCTGCTGGAGCGTACCCATGCGGGAGTCACGGCCACGCCCGCAGGTACCCGGCTGTATGAGGATGCCCGCCGCCTGCTCTCCGATGCCGACGCCATGTGCGAACGCCTGCAACGCCTGCCCATGGGGCCCGAAGGCTCGGTCAGCATTGCCATGCCGTTCCTGCTGACCGGCCTGCTCATGGGGCCGGTGATTGCCGGCTTGCGCCAGAGTCACCCGCGCATAAGGGTGTTTGTGCTCGATGACTCCAGCCTGATGGTGCAAAAAGCCATGCTGGAGCGTCGCGCCGATCTGGGCGTTCTGGTCGACACAGCCACTCTGCAAGGCCTGCAGGTGCAGCCTATGGCCACCGAGCCCATCTATTTCTGCGGCCATGACGAACAGGGCAAGGTCGCGCCCCTGCTCTATAGACACAGCACGGCGGAAAACACTCCCTGCCTGGACTTTACCCATGCCGCAGCACAGCCACTGGTGCTGCAGTCACGGCGCTTTTCCATACGCCAGACAGTGGAGCAAGCCGCCAGCGATCTGCAGCTCGGTCTGAACATCGTGCACGAACATGACTCGGCCCGTGTCATTCGCTCGCTCTATCAATGCGGCGGGGGCTTTACCTTCAGCCCCGCCTGCTCGGTGGCCGAGAACCCGCAGCCCCAGCACGCCGGCAGCGCCTGGATCGTGGCCAGAGTCTGCAACCCCGATCTGCAACGACGCTACTACCTGGCGCGCCAGCCCGGCCGCACCCATGATGCCGCGGTACAGGTGGTTCAGGACGCCCTTCTGATGCAGGTACAGGCCATGATCGGCGAGGGCCGCTGGCCAGCCCGCTGGGACTACGCTGCTGCATAAGGCACAGCCAAACACGGGACAAACCCTCAGCGCAGCACCCTGCAACTAGGCATGTGATGGCACAAGTCGTTGATTTTTCATGTCATCAAAAATATTGATGGACACGAATAAGCAAACGGTATTTCCTTGATCTCCTTCGTTTTGGGACAGTCCAAGCAGATGCCGCACATCGGTGCGGCGCAGCTTCAACAAGGATTTGCCCATGACCACTGCTTTGCCAGCGGCTAATATGCCCGGCGCCCCTATGCCGGGCGCCCCTATGCCGGGCGCCCCCATATCCAATGTCGGTGCACTCGTTGCGCGCTGCTGCCATCTGTACGCCGACCACCTTGCGGTAACCAGCGCCAGCAAAAGTCTCAGCTATGCCGCGCTGGAGCAGCGCAGCAACCGCCTTGCCAATGCCTTGCTGGCTCAGGGTCTGCAGCGTGGCGACCGCGTGGGCATCTACCTGCCCAACTGCACCGAAATCGTCGAAATCGAGCTGGCCTGCTACAAGGCCGGTCTGGTCAAGGCACCGTTCAACGCCCGCCTGTCGCCCCGTGAGGTGATCGAGATAGCCGACAACAGCGATGCAGCCCTCATCGTCACCACGGCGGAACGTGCCGAGAGCTTTCGCGCACAGCTACGCAACCCGCAGGTTCGGTTGATGCTGCTCGGCGACAATGAAAACAATAGCTACGAGCGATTACTGGAAAAGGCTTCAGACCAATTCTCGGCAGTATCCGTGCATGAGCACGAAGTGGCCGTGCTGCATTACACCTCTGGCTCTTCGGGCACGCTCAAGGCCGCCATGCAGACCTTCGGCAACCGCCTGGCCCAGTTGCGCAAGTTCCTGATGCGCGGCGAAGGGATGCAGCCTGGCCATACGCTGGGTCTGGTTGGTCCTGTCACTCATGCCTCGGGCATGCAGCTCATGCCAGCCCTGTGCACAGGCGCCACCATCCATCTGTTCAGCGGCTTCGAGCCTGCACGCTTTCTGCAGGACATGCGCCGCCTGCGCGTGACCCACACCTTCATGGTGCCGACCATGATCAATATGCTGCTGGCAGAAACCGCTGGCCGCTACCGCCCACTGCCAGATCTGTTGCGCCTGGGCTATGGTGCCGCCCCCATGGCACCGGCCCGCATTCTGCAGGCCATGGATGTGTTCGGCCCCGTGCTCAGCCAGGGCTACGGCGCGGGCGAAACCACTTCGGGCGTCTGCGCGCTCACCGTGCAGGACCATCTTTATGCCCGCGCTGCCAGGCCCGAGCTGCTGTCCTCCTGCGGGCGGCCTTTTCTCGAGTCCTGCGTGGAAGTGGTGGATGATGAAGGCCGGCCCCTACCTCTGGGTGAGGTGGGCGAGATCGTGGTCAGCGGCGCCGACGTGTTTGCCGGTTACTGGCGGGCCCCCGAGCTGACGGCCGAGGTGCTCAAGCACGGCCGCTATCACACCGGCGACCTGGCGCGTGTGGACGAGCAAGGCTTTGTCTCCATCGTGGACCGCAAGAAAGACATGGTGATTTCAGGCGGCTTCAACGTCTATCCGTCCGAAGTGGAGGCCGTGCTCCATGAGCATGCGGCGGTGCAAGACGCCTGTGTGTTTGCCATACCCGACGACAAATGGGGCGAAGCCGTGGCTGCCCACATCGTGCTCAAGCAGGGGCAGACACCCGGTGACGCGAGCATCAACGAGGCCATCGACCGCTTCTGCGCCGAGCGTCTGGGTGGTTTCAAGCGCCCGCGCCATATCGAGTTTGTGCAGCAGTTGCCCAAGAACCCGAATGGCAAGGTCATGCGCAAGACCGTGCAAGCGCCCTACTGGGCCAATCACAGCCGAAAGGTGAACTGAGATGAATGCCAAAGACACCATGCAAACCGCATCCCCGAGCTCAGCCTTGCTTGCCATGCCATTTGAGGGCTCGCCGCGCGCGGCCGAGCTGATTGCAGCCTTGCAGAATTTCCTGCAGGGTGAGCTGGCAGAGCTGGCCCAAAAGCACGGCATCAGCCATGACAACAGCGCCAGCAAGGAGTTGCTGCGACAGGTCTGGAAGCGTTCGCGCGAGCTGGGCTTCTACGGCATGACGCTGCCCCGCGCCATGGGCGGGGAAGAGCTCTCGGTGCTGGACCAGGTGCTGATCAAGGAAGCCATCTATGCCAGCGGCTCGCCGTTCGCCCCGCATGTGCTGGGCGAGCTCAGCGGCCCGCCGCGTATCGGCTCTCTGGTGCGCAAGGCCACTCCTTTTCAGATGGAGCAATTCATCGTGCCCGTGGCGCGCGCCGAAAAATCCATCTGCTTTGCACTGACCGAATCCCAAGCGGGATCCGATGCAGGCGCTGTGCAAACCAGGGCCGTGCGCGACGGCGAGCACTATGTGCTGACCGGCAGCAAGCGCTTTATCTCTGGATCGCCGTTTGCCGACTTTGCCGTGCTCATGGCTTCCACCGCCCCCGAGGGCAGCGCCGAACGGGAGATCAGCGCCTTCTTCGTAGACCTGGCCGCACCCGGCGTGGAAGTGGTCAGCGGCTACAAGACCATGGCCGGGCAGTCGCACACCGGCGATATTCATCTGAACGTCGTACGCCTGCCCGTGGCGCAGCTGATTGGCGAACCAGGCCGCGGCCTGAGCCTTGCGCTGGGGCGCATTACCGTCAACCGACTGCTGCACTGCCCCGCCATGCTGGGTCTGGCACAGTGCGCGCTGCGCGATGCGCGCGACTATGCGCTGAGCCGTCAGCAGTTTGGCCGCAGCATTGCCCAGTTCCAGTCCATACAGCACATGCTGGCCGATATGGCCACGGACTGGACGGCCGCCCGCGCGCTGATGATCCAGACCGCCCGCGCGCTGGATGCAGGCATTGATGCACGCGCCCAGGCATCGATGAGCAAGCTGTTTTGCTCGGAAAAAGCCTTTGCCATCGCCGATCGTGCTGTGCAGATCCACGGCGGTGAAGGCGTTGTCCAGGGCCGCCGCGTCGAGTTTCTGTTCCGCATGCTGCGCATGTACCGTGTGCTCACCGGCACCAGCGAGATCCAGCGCAACACCATTGCCAAGGAACTGCTCATGCCCTGACGGGACATAACCAGGCAGCTATAAAACCAGGAGACAAAATGAGCAAGCAATCCTTGAACCCCTCTGTCAGCAACAGCGAGCGTCGCCAGTGGCTTCGCATGGCTGGCGCCAGTCTGGGCGCCGCAGGCCTGAGTGCTGTAGGACTGCCCGCCCAGGCCCAGAGCTGGCCCAGCCGCCCCATCAAATGGGTGGTGCCCTATATGGCGGGTACCGGTCCGGACAATGCCGCGCGCATCGTCTCCGATGCGTTGAGCCAGCAGCTGGGCCAGCCTGTGGTGATCGAAAACCGGCCCGGCGCAGGCGGCAACATCGGTGCGCGCCAGGTCGCCCGCGCTGCCGCTGATGGCTACACCCTGCTGTATTCAGGCTCGCCCATGGCAGCCGCCATGCGCATGTACAAAAACCCGGGCTTTGAGGTGTTCAAGGATTTCCGGCATGTGATGGGCATGTCCCGCTCGGACATTCTGCTCGTGGTTCATCCCGGCTCCGGGCTGCGCAGTCTGGCCGACCTGATCGCCGCCAGCAAATCCCGCGATATCGACTACGCCTCCGGCGGTGTGGGCACACCGTCGCACCTGGGGGTGGAGTTGCTGCTCTCGGCGCTGCAGATCCAGGCCACGCACGTGCCATACAAGGGGGCGTCCGATCTGGTCAACGCAGTGCTGGGCCAGCAGGTGGTGTTTGCAGCTCCTATCTTTTCCGTCGCCTACCCCCATGTGCAGGCCGGCAGGCTGATCCCGCTGGCAGTCGCCGGCGAGCAACGCAATGACAAGCTGCCCCAGGTCCCGACGCTGGAGGAAACCGGCGTGAAGAACGTGCATCTGAGTTCCTGGGGGGGCCTGTCCGTGCCCAGAAACACTCCGGAAGCCGTCACCACCAGGCTGCGCAATGCCATGGATGCGGTGCTGAGCCAGCCCAAGGTGCGCCAGATGCTGGAGATGGATGGCGGCAAGGTGCAGATTCTGGACTCCGCTGCCTACACCCAGGCGTTCGAGTACGAGCTGAAGTTCACCGAAACCATGATGAAGCGCATAGGCCTCCAAGCGGTGTGAGGACTCCGGCAGAGCCGCAATGACCGGTGCGCCGCTGCCGCCTGCTCAATCCCGCAAGCTCCTGGGTCTGCGGGCATTCGCGGATAATCGGCCCCAGTCATGATCAGTCTCAAGAACATCACGCTGCGCCGCGGCACCAAAGTCCTGCTCGACCAAGTCAGCACCACCATCAATCCGGGAGAGTCCGTCGGCCTTGTCGGCCGCAACGGCGCTGGCAAGTCCAGCCTGTTCGCCCTGCTCAACGGCAGCATCAGCGAAGACGGCGGTGATTTTTTCATCCCTCCTCAGTGGCGCATGGCACAGGTAGCCCAGCACATGCCGGAAACCGACGAATCTGCCACCCAGTTCGTACTGGATGGCGACACGCGCCTGGCCGAGCTGAACGCCCAGCTGGCAGCCGCCGAAGCCTCTGGCGATGGCATGGAGATCGCTCAGGCCTATGTGGATCTGGCCGATGCAGGTGCGCATGATGCGGAATCGCGCGCACAAGCCCTGATTCTGGGCCTGGGCTTCAAGGTCTCCGAGCTCGATCACCCCGTCAACAGTTTCTCGGGCGGCTGGCGCATGCGTCTGCAGCTGGCCCGCGCACTGATGGCCCCCAGCGATCTGCTGCTGCTGGACGAACCCACCAACCACTTGGACCTGGATGCCCTGGTCTGGCTGGAGGCCTGGCTCAAGCGCTACAGCGGCACGATGATTGTCATCAGCCATGACCGCGAATTTCTGGACGCCATCACCAACGTCACACTGCAGATCCAGGGCGGGCAGATCAACCGCTACGGCGGCAATTACTCGCGCTTTGAAGAGCTGCGCGCCCAGCAGTTGGAGCTGCAAGCGGCCAGCTTTGCCAAACAGCAGGAGAAAATGGCTCACCTGCAGAAGTTCATTGACCGCTTCAAGGCCAAGGCCAGCAAGGCCAAGCAGGCACAAAGCCGGGTCAAGCAGCTCGAGCGCATGGAAAAGATCGGACCGGTGCTGGCCGAAGCCGAGTTCACCTTCGAATTCAAGGAACCCGCCAATCTGCCCAACCCGATGCTGGCGATTACCGATGCCAGCTTCGGCTATGAAGACGAAGACGGCAAGCAGACCACCATCTTGCGGGGCGTCAACCGCTCCGTGCTGGCAGGCCAGCGCATCGGCATTCTGGGGGCCAACGGCCAGGGTAAGTCGACCCTGGTCAAGACCATCGCCCGCGAAATGAAGGCACTGGCCGGTACCGTCACCGAAGGCAAGGGCCTCAATATCGGCTACTTTGCCCAGCAGGAACTGGACGTGCTGCGCCCCGGCGAAAACCCGCTGGAGCATATGATCCGGCTAGCCAAGGAACTCGGCGCTGCCGCGCCTGCCGCCAGCCGCGAACAGGACTTGCGCAACTGGCTGGGCACTTTCAACTTCAGCGGCGACATGGTCAAGCAGTCTGTGGGCAGCATGAGCGGCGGAGAAAAAGCCCGCCTGGTGCTGGCCATGATCGTCTGGCAACGCCCCAATCTGCTGCTGTTGGACGAACCTACCAACCACCTGGACCTGGCCACCCGCGAAGCGCTGGCCATGGCACTCAACGACTTCGACGGCACCGTCATGCTGGTCTCCCACGATCGCCACCTGCTGCGCGCCGTATGTGAAGACTTCTGGATGGTGGGCCGCGGCGTTGTCGGCCCCTTCGATGGCGACCTGGACGATTACCAGCGCTATCTGCTGGAAGAGTCCAAGCGCCTGCGTGAAGAAGCACGCAATGCCGAACAGCAGGCTGCGAGCACGCCAAAGGTGCAAACTCTGGAAGAAATCAAGCCAAGTCTGCCTGAAGCCTCTGCGCAAAAAGCGCCAGATGTTCCTAAAGCGGAAGCATTTAGCGACAGCGTGGCCGACCCCAAGGAGGCCCGTCGCCTCGCCGCTGCAGCTCGTCAGCAACTGGCCGAAAAGACCAAGCCTTTCAAGAAGGAGCTGGAGCAGATCGACAAGACGCTGCCCAAGCTCAATGCCCAGCGTAGCGCGCTGGAAGAAAAGCTGGCCACGCCCGGTCTGTCCGGTGGCGATATCGTGGAAGCCGGCAAGCAGTTGAGTGCCGTCAATGCTGAAATCGATCAACTGGAAGAGCGCTGGCTGGAGCTTTCGGAGCAGATCGAAGCCGTGTCCATCGAAACCTGCTGAGGCCGTAAAGCAAGCCCTGTCATTGCCCAGCATTGGCAGGGCGCTATTCATTTTGAACAATTGCCGCAGCTGCTGACAACATCAGTAAACGTGAGTTGCATTTTCTTGCGCTGTTGATTCAGCTTCTTGTCAACCTGCAGTTCAGGCCAGGCGTTGAACACGCAACAAAGGAGTGAACTGCAATGACCACTGTTACCGACACCGCCAAAGCCCAGCCCGCACAGGCCGCAGCAGCTATGTCTCTGATGGCTTGGCCCTGGGACGAACGCGATCGCAAGCGTGTCCCCGCATTTGCAGCCTGATTATCACTGGATAAAAGAACAGGTAAAAAATTTCCAAAAAGCTGTCAACGAGCTGAATCCGTCAGACGTTAAACAGACATACAGGAGAGATTCCCATGCAAACCACGAACATCATGTCCATCTGGCCCGAAGACGAACGCGATCGCAAGCGCTAAGCGCTCGCCGCGCAACACTGTGCAGACCAAAGCGCAGTGTGTTGCAGCCAGGTGCCCGGGCAGTTGGCACTGATAGGCCAAAGAACCTACAAGCCTTACTGCCCCGCGCTCGACCAGCCGCTTTGCGAAGTGGCACAGAAACTCAAGACCCGCATGAATGATCTCTGCGGGTTTTGTCATTTGGGCATCATCCCGCTCTTTGCCCACAGGTTTGCAGAGAAAAGCAGCATCGACATGAAAAAAGGAGCCGAAGCTCCTTTTTTCCGAATGCCTGAAAAGGCTTAGTGCATATGCAGGCCGCCGTTGACCGCAAAGTCTGCGCCGGTGGAGTAGCTGCCCTCTTCGGAAGCCAGCCAGGAGATGATGGAGGCGATCTCCGCAGGCTCACCCAGACGCTTGACGGGCACGCCCGACACAATCTTCTCGAGCACATCAGGACGAATGGCCTTGACCATATCGGTGCCGATGTAACCAGGGCTGACTGTATTCACTGTCACGCCCTTGGCGGCCAGTTCCTGAGCCAGTGCCATGGTGAAGCCATGCATACCCGCCTTGGCAGCCGAGTAGTTGGTCTGGCCGGCCTGGCCCTTGGCGCCGTTGACCGAGCTGATGTTGATGATTCGGCCCCAGCCCTTTTCCACCATGTCTGCCACCACCTGCTTGGTGACGTTGAACATGGAGTTGAGGTTGGTTTCGATAACCGACTTCCAGTCGTCGGGCGTCATCTTGACGAACATGCGGTCGCGGGTGATACCCGCGTTGTTGACCAGCACATCGATGTTGCCGTGCTCTGCCTTGGTCTGGTTGAAGGCTTCGACGGTGGATTCCCAATCCCCCACATTGCCGACCGAGGCATAAAACGTGTAACCCAATTGCGCCTGCTCGTCCAGCCACTTGCGGTAGTCGCGCGATGGGCCGCAGCCCGCGATCACCTTGAAGCCATCCTTATGCAAACGCTGGCAGATTGCGGTACCGATACCGCCCATGCCCCCCGTGACGTACGCTACTTTCTGACCCATTCATCTCTCCTGTCAATCAATGGTTATTTCACGATCACACTATCAACGATAAGAATTCTTAGGAATTGCGTATCGTTTTGAACGCCACACACCCTGCACGCTGGCCATGCCAGTATGCAATCGAGCAGGTCCGAATAAGCCCGCTTTCGCCGTGGTTTGCCTCGTGATCTTCCCTAGGGTCGATGAGAAGCTGGCATCAGCGGGCTTCCCAGACTGCTGCGGCCTTCAGGAGCACCGCAGCAGTCTGCAATCCTGAAGCCTCAGCAGGCTTCCACAGCCATAGCAACACCCATGCCACCGCCGATGCACAGGCCGGCCAGGCCCTTCTTGGCACCGCTGCGCTGCATTTCATGCAGCAGTGTCACCAGAATGCGGCAGCCCGATGCACCGATGGGGTGACCGATGGCAATGGCGCCGCCATTGACGTTGACCTTGGCGGTGTCAATGCCCAGATCCTGGTTCACCGCGCAGGCCTGTGCGGCAAAGGCTTCGTTGAGCTCGAACAGGTCCACGTCGGCTGCCTTCCAGCCGGCACGATCCAGCGCCTTGCGCGTGGCGTAGACCGGACCCAGGCCCATGACCTCTGGAGCCAGGCCGCTGGTGGCGTAAGAGACGATCTTGGCCAGAGGCTTGAGGCCCAGAGCCTTGGCCTTGGCAGCCGTCATCACCACCACGGCGGCAGCGCCGTCGTTCAGACCCGAGGCATTGCCGGCTGTCACCGAACCCGCCTTGTCGAAAGCGGGCTTGAGGGTGGCGAGCACATCGGCATTGGTCTTGCGGTTGACGTATTCGTCACTGTCGAACACGATAGGGTCGCCCTTGCGCTGGGGAATGCTCACAGGAACGATTTCGTCCTTGAACTTGCCCGCATCCTGCGCGGCCGCAGCCTTTTGCTGGCTGGCCAGCGCCAGCGCATCCTGCTGCGCGCGGCTGACGTTCTTTTCCTTGGCCACGTTCTCGGCAGTGATGCCCATGTGGTACTGGTTGTAGACATCCCACAGACCGTCCACGATCATGGTGTCCACCATCTTCCAATCACCCATGCGCTGACCGTCGCGTGAATTGGGCACGGCATGGGGCGACAGGCTCATGTTTTCCTGGCCGCCGGCGACCACGATTTCGCTGTCTCCGGTTGCCACGGCCTGAGCCGCCAGCATCACGGCCTTCAGGCCTGAGCCGCAGACGGCATTGATCGTCAGCGCAGGTGTCTCCTTGGCAATGCCGGCCGCCATCATGGCCTGACGCGCAGGATTTTGCCCGGCCGCCGCCGTCAGCACCTGGCCCATGATGACTTCACCGACCTGATCCTTGCCCACCTTGGCACGGGCCAGAGCCTCGGAAATCACGGTCGCACCCAGCTGGGTTGCAGGGATCTTGGCCAAAGAGCCGCCGAACTTGCCGACCGCCGTACGCACGGCCGAAACGATAACGATGTCTTCCATTGCTGACGAACCTTTCTAGGTTTCTTACAAGTGATGCATGCGTGCGGGTTGCATCCTGTTCATCGTGCCACCCGCCGCTTCCTATCACAGTGCAGGCCTTGTTTGCTGCACCGCAATATGGAACTGATTGTGCCTCAGGCCTCGCTCAGGCTTTTGACAGAACGTAGCGACCCGGAGCATCTTCGATGGCTTCATAGGCACGTGCACGGCCATAGCTCTTGGGAGCCGCAAGCTGCTTGCCTGCATGGCTGACCAGCCAGGCACTCCAGTCCGTCCACCAGCTGCCCGGATACTCCGTGGCATCGGCCAGCCAGTCGTTGAATGCACCCGGAAATTCGCCATCCTCACGCAGCCAATGGCTACGCTTGTTCTTTGCTGGCGGGTTGATGACGCCGGCGATATGGCCGGAGGCACCCATCACGAAACGACGCTCGCCACCCAGTACCTGCGACGAGGCATAGGCCGCCGCGACAGGAACGATGTGGTCCTCGCGCGAGCCGTAGATATAGACCGGCATCTTGAGCTGGCTCATGTCGATCTTCTCGCCGCACACGGTCAGCACACCGGGCTTGATCAGATTGTTCTCGAGGTAGAGATTGCGCAGATACCAGGCGTAGAACGGGCCGGGCAGATTGGTGGAGTCGCTGTTCCAGTAAAGCAGATCGAACGGCGGCGGCGTCTCGCCCTTGAGGTAGTTGCCCACCACGTAGTTCCAGACCAGATCGTTCGGGCGCAGAAAGCTGAAGGTGGATGCCATGTCCTGGCCCTTCATCAGCCCGCCCTTGCCCATTTGCATCTCGCGCAGGCGCACCATGTTTTCATCGATGAAGATGTCCAGAATGCCTGTGTCGCGAAAGTCGATCAATGTGGTCAGCAGCGTCATGCTGGCGACGGGAAAAACATGGGCCTGCGCCTTGGCCGCAGCAGTTTTGCTGCTTGTCTTTGCAGCCGCAGCGCGGCTGCGGGGCTTGGCCGCTTGCGGCTGTCCATGCTCGCGGGTATGGCGTGCTGCCAGCACTGCCATGGCGGTGGAGAGCATGGTGCCGCCCACACAGAAACCGAGCACATTGATCTGCGGCGCCTCGCAGATATCCTGAACCGTGCTCACTGCCTTGAGTACGCCATCTTCGATGTAGTCATCCCAGCTCTTGTGAGCCTGGCTTTCGTCGGGATTGCGCCAACTGACCACAAAGGTGCGATGCCCCTGGCTGACGGCATAGCGAATGACGGAGTTGTCCGGCTGCAAGTCCAGAATGTAGAACTTGTTGATGCAGGGCGGCACCATCAGAAAAGGCTTTTCGAATACTTTGGCAGTCAGCGGCTTGTATTCGATGAGCTGGAACAGCTCGTTCTCGAAAACCACAGCGCCTTCGGTGGTCGCCACGTTCTTGCCCACGGTGAACAGGCTTTCGTCGGTCATGGAGACATGACCCTGGCGCATGTCGGCCAGCAGATTGGCAATGCCCTGAGCTAGGCTCTCGCCCTTGGTTTCAACCACCTTGTTGAGCGCATCGGCGTTCAGTGCCAGAAAATTGCTGGGCGCCATGGCCGCCACCCATTGCTCGACTGCAAAACGCACCCGGTTGCGTGTTTTCTCATCGCCCTGAACCGCTTCGGCCATGCCGGTCAGCATGCGACTGCCCAGCAGGTAGTTGGCCGCGGCCATCGATGCAACGGGATTGGCGCTCCACTCGGGCTTGGCAAAGCGCTTGTCCCTGGACAGCAGGGCCTGAATCTGCTTGCCATCCGCGAGCGATTGCACTGACTGCAGGTATTCCTGTTGCAACCCCTGCAGTTTGGCCGCATCGAACTGAACCGCTTGAGCCGGACCCGTTGCCATCTGGGGCATGGCCGATTGCATGGCATCCATGACTCCGGACCAAGGGTTGGGGGCTGCACCCAGACCCGGCATGGCGCTGAGCCCCATGGGAGCACCGGACTGCATCTGCTGAAGCGTCTGGAGGCTCTTGCTCCACTGCTCCTGCCAGAATTGTTGAATGGATTGGCCAGCCTGGCCCCAGCTCGGGTCAAAATTCATGCTTACATCCTAGTCAAGGCAAGCGACCGGCGATCTCAGGGTCTGGGGACGCTTGCGGAATCTGCAATACGGCTCACACGGCGGCATTGTCACCTATGTGCCAGGCAGTTCCGACAAGAAGTAGCTTCATTTAGCCGTTATGAAGCTGTTTTGACACAAAACAACCCGGAGCCAGCATGCTTTCTGGCTCATTACAGAAGCACCATGTACCTCATTGCCATCGCCTGGATGTACGTTGTCGTGATGATGACGATCGCCGAGGCTGCCAGCCCCGGCGGCACCCTGCTGGGTGCATTTTTCACCTTTGTGCTCTATGGTCTGCTGCCGCTTTCCATCGTGCTCTACATACTGGGCACGCCGGCCAGAAAGCGCCGCCTCAAAGCCCGGCAGGAACAGGAAGCACTAGCTGCAGGACACGCGCGCCCCAGCCCCGGCTCAGGCGTCTCGCCAGATGCTGGCTGCCAGCCGCCCGCTGCCGCCCAGACGGACGGCGTCGCGTCGGTGCGAGAAGAATCGTGATGCATTGCTGACCGTGCACCAGGGCAGGCTGCCATCGTTGCCAAAGATTGCAGCAATGCCCAATGCAGCAAGCCGCTGACGTGCCAGCTGCGCCAGATCGGCCAGATATTTGGTGCAGTTGCCCTCCACAGGCACAAAGTGTCGTGCCGCCTCGGCGTCATGCGCCACGAAGATATCCCGCACCTCGGCCCCTACTTCGAAGGACTTGGAACCTATGCACGGGCCCAGCCAGGCCTGAGTGCGAGCGGCAATGCTGGACGGCTTCATGTCGGCCTCTGAAAGCGATTGCTGCGCCTGCACTTTCCGTGAAAAGGACTCGAAAAGCATCTCCAGCACACCGCCGGGCAACGGCCCCTCGGACTGCTGCCTGCCAGGCGGCATGCCGGCCAGACCGCGCCAGCCCGCATGGGCCGCGCCCACGACCAGCCCCGAATCATGGGCCAGCAACACGGGCAGACAGTCCGCCACCATGATGGTGCAGACCACGCCGGCGTCGCCAGTCACACAGGCATCGAAGGCTGCACCATTGGACTCGAGCACATTGCCTGCATCCAGCGTCAGCACGTCCACGCCATGCACCTGCTGCAAGAAGGCCGTGCAGGCACCAGGGGTGCGGGCCTGCAGCGCCGCGTTGAACAGTTCACGGTTGCGGCGCACGTGAGCGGGGTTGTCGCTCACGTGGTCGCCCAGGTTCATGCTGCCCCAGGGTGCCTGACTGACGCCCCCCTCGCGCGAGGTGCAGATGGCATGCACGCCGGGCAGAGCCGGCCAGTCCGGGACCAGCCAGGAGTCGGGCCAGAGGTCCTGTGGACCCGGCCGATAGGACTCGCTCATGGCGCCCTCTTCACTCTGCATCCGGACAGGCCGAGGGATGGGCCTGCTGGAAAGCCGGCAAGGCGTTGCAGCGCTCTGCCACGCCCATCAGGCGCGGCAGCGCATCGAGATTCACGTTGAAGCGCTGGGCGTTGTAGATCTGCGGCACCAGGCAGCACTCGGCCAGCGTGGGCGTGTCGCCCCAGCAAAACGTCGAAGGCGGCAGGCCTGAGGCCTTGCGTTCGGCATCCAGCAGCGCCAGCTGACGCTCGAAGGCTTCGAGGCCCGTGCGCACCCAGTGCGCATACCAGCCATTCTTGGCTTCGTCGCTGACGCCCATTTGGTGCACCAGGTACTTGAGCACGCGCAGGTTGTTGAGCGGATGGATTTCACAGGCCACCATCTGTGCCAATGCGCGCACATGGGCACGGCCCAGTGCATCTGCGGGCAGCAATGGTGTTTGAGCATGGGTCTCATCGAGATATTCGATGATGGCCATGGACTGTGTGAGCCAGTGCCCCTCGTCCGTCACCAGTGCAGGCACCAGCGTGTCGCCCACATGGGAGGCATAGGCCGCAGCCTTTTGTTCGCCGCGCACCAGATGTACGGGCACGGAGTCATAGGACAGCCCCTTGAGTTGCAGCGCAATGCGCACACGGTAAGAGGCGGAAGAGCGGAAATAGGTATGCAGCTTCATGATGCCGCCAGCATAGCGCGAGCCGCGCAGACTGGCATTTTCCCTAGGGCCGGAATACGTAAAAGCCGTCGTGCGCCGTGCCGTCGGCGCTGCCGCATCGTGGCACACTGCTTGCCACATCAACCATTGCTGATTTCAGCGCCTGTTCCTGCCGAGGACTTCATGAGTTACGTGTTCAATCCCCCTGCCGTTGCCAGCCTGCCTGTTGTGGGCCGCGGCGAGCGCTTTCCCATTCACCGCATCTACTGCGTGGGCCGCAACTATGAGGATCACGCCAAGGAAATGGGCTTTACCGGCCGCGAGCCGCCGTTCTTCTTCATGAAGCCTGCGGACGCGACCGTGGCAGTGGAAGCCGGCAGCACCACCACCGTGGCCTATCCCACGCTGACCCAGAATCTGCACCATGAGATCGAGCTGGTCGTCGCCATCGGCAAGGCCGGCAAGAACATCAAGGCAGCCGATGCGCTGCAGTACATCTACGGCTATGCCGTGGGTCTGGACATGACGCGCCGCGACCTGCAAAACGACATGAAGAAGCAAGGCCGCCCCTGGTGTATCGGCAAGGCTTTCGAACAATCGGCCCCCATAGGCCCCATCACTCCGGCCGATCAGGCGGCAGACATCGTCAACGCCGAGATTTCGCTGCAGGTCAATGGCGACTATCGCCAGCGCAGCCACATCCACAAGCTGATCTGGAATATCGCCGAAACCATTGAGCATCTCTCCAGCGCCTGGGAGCTGCAGCCCGGCGATCTGATCATGACCGGCACCCCCGAGGGCGTGGCCGCCGTGGTCAAGGGCGATGTGCTGGAGGGCGCAGTCAGCGGACTTGAATCCATCAAGATACAGATCGCCTGAAAATCCTTGGCGCACAGGCAGTCAGCGCCGACCGGGTACTCGGGGAGTCACAGCGCAATCAAGGTGTGACTCCCTTTTTCATAGCTGTTTGCACATGTTGTACCTGCGCTAGCGGCCTGATTTGCTTATAGTTGCGGAATGATTTTTCGCAGCCCCATCAAGTTCTGCCGCAATTGCGGCACCGCAGTCACCTACCGCGTTCCTGACGATGGGGATACTCGCGAACGTGCCGTTTGCCCGGCCTGCCACACCATCCACTACGAGAACCCGCTCAATGTGGTCGGCACCCTGCCTGTAACGGACGACGGACGCGTGCTGCTTTGCAAACGCAATATCGAGCCGCGCCGCGGCAAATGGACGCTGCCCGCAGGCTTCATGGAGCTGGCCGAAACCACCAGCCGCGGGGCCCAACGCGAAACCGACGAGGAAGCCGGAGCCGACATCGAGTTGGGCAGGCTGTTCAGTCTCATCAACGTGCCCCAGGTGGGACAGGTCCATCTCTTCTATCTGGCCCGCCTCAGAAGCACGCAGTTCTACCCCGGCCCCGAAACCATGGAGGCCCAGTTGTTTGCCGAGGCAGACATCCCCTGGGAAGAAATAGCGTTTCGCACCGTCAAGCTCACCCTGGAGCGCTTCTTTGCCGACCGCAGGGCCGGCGTGCTGGAGCAGCCGCAGGTGCACTGCATAGACCTGCTCTGAGCTGCCAGACTGGTTACCCACTTTCTCACATGAATCACCGCTCTGTCTTGGGGGGACAGAGGAAGTTGTCCGACGCCAGGCTCACCTCTACAGGCCAAAAATTACCAATAAATACAAATTGCGTGTGATCTGACATACCTCCTACGCAATGCTGTGAAAGGTCGAGCATGAGAGCGGGCATCGCGACGGACTTCTGATCGCCAGCAGGACGGCGTCTGCTGGCTGTTTCGTACCCGTACGTCTTGTGAATGCCCTCACTTATGCGTCTAAAGTCTATCTACTGGATGAGGCGTCATGAAGGCATCTTTGAGCCCCGCACTGAAGTCTCAACAATTGCTGCAGCGCGTCTGGGCTTTTGCGCTGCTGGCACTGATTCTGATGCTCAGTGCCAGCTGCAGCCTGTACCTGCTCTCGGCCGTGCGCGCTTTCGTCAACGGAGAAAGCCTCTGGTCCAAGGCCCAGAAGGATGCGATCTACTCGCTGTCCCGTTATGCCGACGAAGGCAATCCAGTGGACTTCGCCCACTACCAGCGGGCCTTGCAGGTGCCGCGTGGCGATGCCGAGGCACGTATTGCCCTCTACGACAAGCCCCTGCGCCTGGACCTGGCGCGCAAAGGCATAGAGCAAGGCCAGAACCACCCCGACGATGTCAGCTCCCTTATCTGGTTGCTGCGCACATTCCGCTATTTCAGCTGGGTGCAGGAGCCCGTCGCGTACTGGAAGATGGGTGACGAATACCTGAACCAGCTCGATACATTGGCCCAGGAAATCCGCCATGGATACGAAGT
Source organism: Comamonas testosteroni ATCC 11996 (assembly GCF_000241525.1). Lineage (GTDB taxonomy): Bacteria > Pseudomonadota > Gammaproteobacteria > Burkholderiales > Burkholderiaceae_C > Comamonas > Comamonas testosteroni. The sequence goes on along the minus strand of NZ_AHIL01000020.1, from coordinate 63,289 downwards.
CGGCAACATCAGCCGCGAAAACATTGCCACCTGGAAGCGCGAGATCGACCTGATCAACCAGGGCGTGACGGCATTAACCAAGGCATTCAGCGACTCCCTGGGCAAAAGCTCACGCAACATCGTCTGGCTGCTGCTCGCCCTCAACGGCGCCCTGGCCATTGGCCTGGTGGGCCTGTGGGTATGGAATACCTGGCGCCTGATCCAGCTGCGAGAGCAGGTTCAAGATGGCCTCAACAGCGAAAAAGAGCGCGCGGAAACCACGCTGGCAGCGCTCAGCGATGCGGTCATCACCACCAATGCCAAGGGCATGGTCAACTATGTCAACCCCGCTGCCATAGGCCTGCTGGGTCTGCAAAAGCAAAGCTATCTGGACAAGCCCATCAAGCAGGTGCTGCAGTTCTACACCATGGACGCCTCCATCACCAGCGAAGGCCTGCTCGCCCAGCTGGTCAGCGAAACCAAGGAAAGCACTGTCGTGCGTGATGAACAAACGCACTGGGTGCGCCGCACCGACCACAGCATCGTGCCGGTCAAGGTACTGGGCTCCGCCATGCAGCGTGAGGGTCAGACATCGGGCGCCGTCTTCGTGCTGCGCGATGTATCGCGTGAGCAGCAGTACATGGACCAGATCTCCTGGAATGCACGCCATGACACGCTGACGGGGCTGGAAAATCGCGGTGAATTCGAGCGGCGGCTGCAAAAGATGCTGACCCAGGGTCTGCACCAGGTCAAGCCCTATGCCCTGCTCTACATCGATCTGGACCAGTTCAAGCTCATCAACGAAACCAGTGGCCATGCCGCCGGTGATGAAGTGCTGTGTGAAGTCTCTCGGATGTTGCAGGCCAATCTGCGCGAAACCGATTGTCTGGCACGCATGGGCGGTGACGAGTTTGCCGTGCTGCTGGAGAACTGCCCTCCTTCCAACGTTGCGAGCATTGCCGAGAAGCTGCGCCTGGCAGCCCAGCAACTGCAAACCACCTGGGGAGAAAAGATATTGCGCACCGGTTTTTCGATCGGTGCCGTGCATGTTCCCGGCGATGCGGTCAATGCCTCCGATCTGTTGCGCATGGTCGATATGGCCTGCTACCAGGCCAAGGAGCGCGGGCGCAACAAGGTCTTTTTCTACAAGGCCGAGGACGGAATCTACAGCCGCTATGTCAGCGAGATGGAATGGGCTACACGCATTCGTACCGCACTGGACGAAGACCGCTTTTGCCTCTATGCCCAGAGCATTGCACCGCTGCAGGCCCGCAAAAACAGCCGCCACAGCGGCATGCACTTCGAAGTCCTGCTGCGCCTGCGCGATGAAAACGGCCAGATCCTAGCCCCCGGACATTTCATACCCGCCGCCGAGCGCTACGGCCTGATGCCATCGCTTGACCGCTGGGTGATCTCCCGGGCCCTGCAGACACTGGCGCAGCAGCCTGGACACGCCAAGCTGGTGGAAACCTGCGCCATCAATCTCTCCGGCCCCAGCCTGGACGACGACGGCCTGCTGGAATTTGTGAAGGAGCAGTTGCAGCAGCACGCAATTGCACCGCAAAAGCTATGTTTCGAAATCACCGAAACCAGCGCCATTGGCAACCTCAGCAATGCCACACGGCTGATTCAGTCACTGCGCGCCCTGGGTTGCCGTTTTGCCCTGGACGACTTCGGAGTCGGCATGTCGTCGCTGACCTATCTGAAGCAGTTGCCCGTCGACTACCTCAAGATCGACGGCGGCTTTGTGCGCGACATGCTCAAGGACAAGGGAGACCACGCCATGGTGGAGATGATCAATCGCATCGGCCAGACCCTGGGCAAAAAGACCATCGCCGAGTTCGTCGAGAGCCGCGAGATCGCCGAGGAACTCATGACCATGGGCGTGGACTATGTGCAGGGCTACGCCATCGCCCGCCCCAAGCCCATGACGACCGAATACTTTGCCCCCACGCAGGAAAACCAGTTGCCGCAGTGGTGCGCCGCGCTGGCCATGAGCTGACAAGCTCGCATATCCACACAAAAAACGACGCATCAAGCGTCGTTTTTTTTGACTGCAATCAGACCGACGCCATCAACGGGACTTGCGCGAACCCTGGCTCGCCGGTTTGGCGGGCCTCGCCGCAGTTTTGAAACCTGGCTTGGCCTTGCCAGTCACACCCCCGCGCGGCGGCAGGCCGGTATGCTGGGTCAGCAGCTTGCCCGGTTGCGGCTGGCTGCTGCGGAAGCGCACATCGCCCTTGGGCTCCAGGCTCGCCTCTTCGCTGCGGCGTCGCACGGCCACGGCCTTGCCATCCTTGTTGGTGGTGTAGCCGATGCCGCCACCCGCCTTGGTCGAGGTACTGTTCTTCTTTCGGGCACTCTGATAGCTGCCGTCCACCAGTGGCTGGAAGGTCGGGATCAGGTGCTGCTTGCCGTTGCCGATCAGATCGGCGCGCCCCATGGTCTTGAGCGCCTCGCGCAGCAGCGGCCAGTTGTTGGGGTCGTGATAGCGCAGGAAAGCCTTGTGCAGACGGCGGCGCTTTTCACCGCGCACGATGTCCACGCGCTCCTCGGCCTCGTCGCGCATCTGCCGGCGCACCTTGGTCAGCGTGTTGCGACCACTGTGGTACATGGCAGTGGCCGTGGCCATGGGGCTCGGGTAGAAGGTCTGCACCTGATCAGCACGGAAGCCGTTCTTCTTGAGCCAGATGGCCAGATTCATCATGTCTTCATCGCTGGTGCCAGGGTGGGCGGCAATGAAGTAGGGAATGAGAAACTGCTTCTTGCCGGCTTCCTCGCTGAACTTATCGAACAGCTGCTTGAACTTGTCATAGCTGCCGATGCCCGGCTTCATCATCTTGGTCAGCGGGCCTTGCTCAGTATGCTCAGGGGCGATCTTGAGATAGCCGCCCACATGGTGCTGGACCAGTTCCTTGACGTACTCGGGCGACTTGACGGCCAGGTCGTAGCGCAGGCCGGAGCCGATCAGGATCTTCTTGATGCCTGGCAGCTTGCGAGCGCGGCGGTAGATCTTGATCAGCGGCCCGTGGTCGGTGTGCAGGTTCTGGCAGATGCCAGGGAAGACACAACTGGGCTTGCGGCAGGCCGCTTCGATCTGCGGGCTCTTGCAGCCCAGGCGGTACATATTGGCCGTGGGCCCGCCCAGGTCGGAGATGGTGCCGGTAAAGCCCTTGACCTTGTCGCGGATCTCTTCGAGCTCCTGGATGATGGAATCTTCCGAGCGGCTCTGGATGATGCGGCCCTCGTGCTCGGTGATGGAGCAGAAGGTGCAGCCGCCGAAGCAGCCGCGCATGATGTTCACCGAAGTGCGAATCATCTCCCAGGCAGGGATCTTGGTGGCGCCCTCGTGGCTGCCGCTTTCGTCGGCATAGACGGGGTGTGGGCTACGGGCGTAGGGCAGACCGAAAACCCAGTCCATCTCGGCTGTTGTGAGAGGAATGGGCGGCGGGTTCATCCACACATCGCGCGCCGTGGCTCCCTCGCCATGGGCCTGGACCAGCGCACGGGCGTTGCCGGGGTTGGTCTCCAGATGCAGAACACGATTGGCGTGGGCGTACAGAATCGGATCGCTCTTGACCTCTTCATAGCTGGGCAGACGCAGCACGGTGCGCTCGCGCGGGGGCAGCTTGGACTTGCTGCGCAGCGAAAGATTGGGCACAAACTGGATGGGCTGGACCTTGGCTACCGATGCGCCGTCATTGGGGCCGTCCGCTTCCGATTTCGCGGCATCTTCCTTGGAGCAGGTCTGGCCCTGGGCCTCGGCCTGCTCGCTGGTCGTCATATAGGGGTTGATATGGGGCTCGACTTCGCCGGGCTCGTCCACTGTGGTGGAGTCGACTTCGAACCAGCCGTCCTCCGAAGCACGGCGAAAGAACGAAGTGCCGCGCACATCCGTGATCTGCTCCACCGGCTCGCGCGCCGCAATGCGGTGCGCCACTTCGACCAGGGCACGCTCGGCATTGCCGTAGAGCAGGATGTCGCACTTGCTGTCCACCACGATGGAGCGACGCACCTTGTCGCTCCAGTAGTCGTAGTGGGCAATGCGACGCAGCGAACCCTCGATGCCGCCCAGCACGATGGGCACGTCCTTGTAGGCTTCGCGGCAGCGCTGGCTGTAGACGATGGCTGCGCGATCGGGGCGCTTGCCGGCCACATCGCCGGGGGTGTAGGCATCGTCGCTGCGAATCTTGCGATCAGCCGTGTAGCGGTTGATCATCGAGTCCATGTTGCCGGCCGTCACGCCCCAGAACAGATTGGGCTTGCCCAGGGCCTTGAAGGCCTCGGCGCTGGTCCAGTCGGGCTGGGCGATGATGCCCACGCGAAAGCCTTGCGCCTCCAGCACCCGGCCGATGACCGCCATGCCGAAGCTAGGGTGATCCACATAGGCGTCGCCCGTGACCAGAATGATGTCGCAGCTGTCCCAGCCGAGCTGATCCATCTCCGCACGGCTCATGGGCAGGAACGGCGCCGGGCCGAAGCGCTTGGCCCAGTACGGCTTGTAGCTGGTCAGCGGTTTGGCATCGCGATGGAAAAAGGAAACATCAACCGGGGCGTTCATGTGGATGGGCTTTATATGGCCTCATGGCCTATGCGGAGAAAGAACCGGCCAGTGTACTTTTCTGCCCTCAGCCTTGCACGTGCAAGGTCTTGCACAAACATGGCTGAAACTCTGAAACTCATAGCATCCAGCACCCTCCATGACAGGGATTCAACATCAAACATGTCTAAAACCCATTATGGGAAAGCGCCAGATACTCATTTCTTCATAGCAATCCGCCCCTCAAGGCTTGCCCTAATCCTTTTCCTGGCCCGTCACTGCACCGCTGACAGGATCCAGCCTGAGCTTCATGACCGTCTGATCGGCGCGCAGCATCTTGACCTTGTAGCTGGTCTTGCCCCAGTCCGAATCCAGCTGGGCCTCCAGCGGCTTGCCGGGCAAGGCGGCAATAGCTGCATCGACGGCCTGCACCAGCGTGATCCGGGCATCGGCCAGACGCTTGACATGCTTGGCCTCGGCCTGTCCCTTGTTCTTCTCCACGGCGGCATCGCCCGTGCTGGCATTCACGCGCAGCTTGATTTCCTCATTCACTGGGGAGATCAGGGTGACCGAATAATAAGGCGCAGCGCCTTTCTTGCCCTCTTCCAGCTCGACATCGATCGCTTTTCCGGGAGCCACGGCCTGGGCTTTTTCGACGGCCTGGCTCAAGCCGATCTGCACGGCACCTGTCAAGGCCAGCCATTCGGCAGCCGACTTGGCCAGGGCCGGAGCCGCGCTCAATCCACTCAGGCTCAGGACTCCAGATAGCAGCAAGGTACTGGGACGCAATTTCATGGACCAATCCTCCTACGGTGGCAATGGCTCCAGTCTGCCTCGACTCCGTGGCGCGGCCTTGTCGGATATCAAGCCATATCGACTTGCAGAAAATCCATCTCAAACTATTGATAGATAAAGATTATCCGCTATGAAATCCGTGAGTCAGCACGCACAGAACCCGCCAGAACCCGGCCCGGGCGGGCCGGGATGACTGCCACGTACAGGCCTTTTGCTTACAGATCTTGCTGGGCCGCCGCAATCATTTCGCCAAACTGGCGGGCATCACCGAGCTGATTGGCGGCCAGCAGCGCCAGCTTGACCAGCAGCAGCTCGGACTTTTCCGCGCCCACGGCATCGATGGCGCCAGCAAGCTGGTCGTACACGGTCTCCAGACCTGCGATATCAAGAGTGGTTTGCGTCATTTGAATCTCTCCTCAGGCAGGCAAGGCTGCCTTGAATGCGGCTTGCAGACGATTGGCGTCCAGCGCCATCCAGCGCGCACAGACATGCTGATCGGGGCGCAGCAGATAGGCGGCGCCATCGGCCATCACGCCATAGCGGGCGCGGCAGCGGCCTTCGCTGTCATCAAGTACCAGATCGGCACCGTCGATAGCGCTCGCAGCGTGGCTGCTGACGGCAACCAGGCGCACTGCAACGCCGCGAGCTCTGACCCCGGCCACGACCGCCTGCAGTTCGGCGGCAATCGCCTTGCCGCTCGTGAAATACAGCAAATCGAAGCCGCCCCCCAGATGGTCGAGCAGATAGCTGTCCGGCGCAAAGCGCACGTTCAGAGGCGGCGCGCCATGGGCAGGGCCGGCCTTGAACAGCAGATTGTCGTCGCCCATGCTGTTGAGCGGCGAGTTGCCGTACTCATGCGGGCGTGAGGTGCGCCAGTGGTAGAGCGGGCCGACAAAGGGCTGGCTCAGCGATAGGGACAGCACGGCATCGCGCAGCAGCCTGAAGCCTCTGCTCGGCGGTGCCATGAAACGCGTGCTCTTGCCGGCCTCCTCCACGATCTCGCGGGCGGCGCCCACGCGCTCGCTGCTGTAGCTTTGCAGCAGCGCAGCGCTGGCCACGCCCTTGGCAACGAGTGCCAGACGCCAGCCCAGGCCCTGGGCATCCTGAAAACCGGTGTTGGCACCGCGCACGCCGAAGATGGGCAGCATATGGGCGGCGTCGCCCGCAAAGATCACGCGGCCATGCACATAGTCGGGCAGGGTCAGCGCGCGGGCCGAGTAGACGGAGCTCCAGTCCATCTCCCAGGGCGTGCCGCCAAAGCCGATCATCTCCAACTGCGCATCGATGCGCGCCTTCAGCGACTCGGGCCTGAGCGCATCCTCGGGATCTTCGCCAGCAGGCAGCTGGTAGTCCACACGCCAGATGCCATGCGGCTCGCGGTGCATGAGGATGGTGTTGCCCGGGTTCCATGAGGGATCGAAGAATGCGAGGCGCTCGGTGGGCAGGGGCAGGTCGATGCGAATGTCGGCAATCACGAAGCGGCCCTCGTAGGAGGCGCCTTCCATCAGCAGACTCATGGCCGTGCGAATCCCCGAACGCGCGCCGTCGCAGGCCACCAGCCAGTCCGCCCGAAGCTCGTAGCTGCCTTCAGGGGTGTCCACCTCCACCAAAACCTGCTCGCCCTTTTGCTCGACCTTGTTCACGCGATTGCCCCAGCGCAGCTCGATCAGCGGGTTGGCCTGCACTGCATCGACCAGGTATTCCTCCAGGTACTGCTGCTGCAGATTGATCATGGGAAAGAAGCGGTCGTCGTCGGCACGCGCGTTTTCCATGCGAAACACACGCTGGCCGCGGTAGATGCTGTTGCCGTAGCACCAGGGCAGTCCGGTCTCCGTCACACGCTGGGCCACGCCCACCTGCTGCAGGATTTCCATGGAGCGGCGCGTGAACACGATGGCCCGGCTGCCTTCGGACACCTGCAGCTCGGACTCGAGCACCACACAGCGCTGGCCGTGGCGGGCAATCTCCAGCGCCGTGGTCAGGCCCACGGGGCCGGTGCCGACGATGACGACGGGGTGGTTTTGCTCGCCCGGATGCCGGGAGGCAAGCCAGGGCTTGTGCACCTGGTACTGGTAGTAGATGGAGCGGCGTGGCTCGGCAAATGGCTGGTGCATGTTCTTGTCTCCTGGGGGCGCTGTCGTGATCAAACCGTTGCGCTTTCGTCCCCTTTGCGGTCTGGCTTGCAATGCAGTGTAGAAAAGCAGCCCACCGCCGATGTCACCAGATGGATACAACATCTATCCCAAGTCAAATTTCAATGAAATCAGCCTCCATCCCTTTCACATCAATCGATGGAAGCTATCAAAGTTGACCATCGACAGCTTCAGCGGGTTCCATCAGCAGCGCAAACAGCTCGCGCTGCCCCTGCACGCCCAGCTTGGCGCAGACGCGTTTGACATAGGTGCGTGCACTGCTGACGGTAATGCCCAGGCGCTGCGCCAGCGCATCGGCATCCAGGCCCTGGGCCAGTGCCCGCACCACATCGAGATCGCGCGGCGTCAGCTGCTCGAAGCGCCGGGCCAGACGCGCCAGCACCAGCCCGACCAGGTCGTCCTGCAGCGTCTGCCCCGCGTAATGCAGACGCATGGCCTGCATGACCAGGGGAGCGAAGGCCTCGATCCGGGCAATGGCCGCAGCGTCGAAGCTGCCATGCTCCTCGCCGCGGTACAGGTTCACGGAAAGCCAGCGCGCGTTTTCCTGCAGCATCAGCAGCGACAGCCGCTCGGCAATGCGCGGCAGCTCATAGCAGACATGGCGGTACTCGGGGTGCTGCACATCGCGCGGCCCCTGGCGATGAAGCCAGACGCGCGGCTTGGCATGCGGGTCCCTGGCAAGGCGTGCCAGCTCGGCCTGCATCACGCGCTGCGAACCATCGAGCGGATAGAAGCGCTCGCTGTAATCCTGGGAGATCATGGGCAGCGCCCCCGTGCGCGCCCTGTCTCCCATGCCCACCACACGCGGCCTGGCCATGCCCTGGAAGGAGAAGATCGTGCATTGGGCCAGCGGCACATGGCGCCCCAGCAGCTGCAGGATCTGCTCGGCCACGGCGTCGCTGCTGCTGCGCCCCACTCTTTCCATCATGGCCGTCACATCGGCCAGGGCCACGGGCAGCTGCGCAGCCTGCGCGGCAGCCGGCAGCAGCATCCAGTGCGAAGAATCGGGAAACGGCGCAGAGCTAGCAGTCATGGGCTGCGATTTTCGCCGCTGCAGCGCGGCCGCGGACAGGAAAAACTGGCTCTCCCTTTCAGGAGCAGCCGGTCTGGCCGGTTTGGCTTGAAGCAGAAAATGCGGTCTGGCCCTGGGCCCTACCACTCGCCCACATTGCGTATGCGCTGCAGCAGCTCCCATTCGTCTTCGGGTGCCGCAGCCTGCAGGGCCTGGGGCTCTGCCAGCTCCTGCGCAAGTGGAGGCGGCGTGAAATGCTCGCGGCCAAAAGTATGTTCGCTCAGGGACTGTGGTTGCGGATTGTTCATGACGGCCTCCTTTGGGCAAAGCTTAAGGCTCGAGGCTTTCCGAACATGTAGGAATTGGCTTAAGGACACTGTCGACCAATCCCCACATGCCGCGTCGTCATGTCATGGATATGTCACAACTGCCGCTACCCGGCCCATGTACCGCAACGCTGCTAGGCCCCGGCTTTGCGGTTATGCTGCCGCCGCTATGCCTCAGACCCTTCGCGCTCCCGTCTCCAGTGAACTCATCATCAAGAAAAGCCGTTTCATCGGCTGCGTGCAGCCGATGACGGACCGCTCCAGCGCGCAGGCCGTGGTGGATGCACTGTGGCGCGAGCACCCGGGCGCCGCCCATGTCTGCTGGGCCTTGCTGGCGGGCGGGCAATCTGCGGCCGTGGATGATGGCGAGCCCAGTGGAACTGCCGGTCGCCCCATGCTGGACGTACTGCGCCATCAGGACCTGGAGGGCGTGCTGGCCACTGTGGTGCGCTACTTTGGCGGGGTCAAGCTCGGCGCCGGCGGACTGGTGCGCGCCTACACCGACGCCGTGGCACAGGCCTTGCTGCAGGCCGAAAAAGTCGCCATTCAACGCATGCAGACCTTGCAGTGCACGGCCCCCTATCCGCTGGAAGGTCTGGTGCGGCGCATGGCCGACACTGCAGGCGCGGAGTTGCTGGAGGTCGATCACGGCTCTCTGGTGCGCTTCAAGCTGCAGATGCCCGAGGCCGATGCCGCCCAGTTCGTCAGTGCCCTCAATGAAAACGGTCAGGGCCGGATTGGCTGGCTCAAGCCGGACGAGCTGTAGATCGCAAAAAAAAGCCCGCCTTTGGCGGGTTTCTGAGCGGGCAATTTCAGCAGTTGCCTTTCTTGGCCTGGCCCGGTGGGCAGCCGTGGGGATGAGGCTTTTTGTAGCCATCGTCGTAGTATCCGCCGCGGCTGTCATAGACAGCACAGCCGCTCAGCACAAACATGGCCGCTGCCAAAGCAAACATCGTTTTCATGGGGTGACCTTTTCAGATTTTTGAGGGTGCCAGTCTATAGGCGGCCCCGTCCGCATTCTGTCAACAATCCTGTTGCGGCTTTCAATTGGCCGGCTGCTGCTGCTCGACCGCAACCTGCAGGTGCAGCAAGGTGAAGTACAGGGTTACATCGCCCTGCTGGTCGATGAAGGTACCTACGGCGCGCTGCAGGCGGGCGGCAATGCACATGCACTCCATGGCCTCGGGACGGCCGCCGGGAATCCGGGCCGTGGTGAGCAGTGCGAGCTGGTTCTGGCGGCCGAACTCATGCACGACTTCCAGCGCTTGGCCATGCTGCTTGGGAATGGCTTCGTTGGCCCAGCTCCAGACAAAGCTGCCGTCCTGCTCGCTGCTGGTTCCCACCAGGCAGACCGTGGCAATCACCTCATGCAGCGGAGCTTCCAGCGCCAGCAGGGCGCGATCGAGATCCCAGCGGTACCTGGGGCTGCCCTGCAAGCCGAATTCCTGGGGCCACTGTGCATTGCGGGCCTGCATCATTTCAACGGCCTCACGGCTCCAGGCAGCCCAGTCGGTGGTTTGTGCGTCGTTGCTCATTGCATATCCATTGCTTTTCAACAAAGCGCATTGTCAGGCAAGAAGCGGGCATGCCCGGGCCCGAAATCCTATGCCCCCGTCGGCCTGCGTTCAGCTCTTCATCTGCTGCGCTATCCAGTCGGCCAGCAGTTGCTGCACCGAGCCCGCTCCCCAACTCTGTACGGCCAGCAGGCAGTAGTGCGAGCCGTCTGGCACAAAGCCCATTGGGGCCACCAGCCGGCCGGCAGCGATATCGTCCTGTACCAGAAGTTGCGGACCCATGGCCACGCCCAGGCCCGCTGCTGCTGCCTGCAAACTCAGGTAGAAATGCTCAAGCACCAGATCACCTGCTGCTTGCGCCTGCTGGATCTGGGTGGGAGGCTGATTTGGCCGGTTTTTCCACCAATCCTCCCAGGCCTTGGGTCGTGTCTTGCTGTGCAAGAGCGTTGCATCGCCATGAAGCGCCAGACCGCCATCGGACTGCAACGCAAAGAAATGCGCCAGGCGGTCCGGATGGCAGACCGGCCCCATGCGCTCTGCGCATAAGGGCTGCATTTGGACATTGCGACCGCAGTCAAAGTCGTTGCGCCGAATGGCCAGATCGATGCCGCGCCCCCATTCCACGGCACCGCCGCCCGCAACCAGATGCACGGTGTGCTGCGGGTAGCGTGCCTGGAAGTCGCCCCAGCGCGGAATCAGCCAGCGCATCAGCAGCGTGGGCTCGCACGACAGCAGCAACGGCCTTCCAGCCGCCTGCTGCCGCACTGCCTCGGCCGCACGTGCCATCTGGCCCAGACCGGCATGCACCCCGTCGAACAACAGCCTCCCCGCTGCATTGAGAAAGACACGGCGATTGCGGCGCTCGAACAGCTGCGCCCCCAACTCCTCCTCCACCGAGCGCACCGCGCGGCTGATGGCTCCATGGGTCAGGTGCAGCTCATCGGCAGCGCGGCTGAAGCTCTCCAGCCGCGCTGCCGCTTCAAAACAGCGCAAAGCGACCAGCGAAGGCATTCGTTGTGGACTGCCGGCAGAAATATGTGAGTCTGAATCACTATTTTCTTGAGAAATCATCGTTATTCAAAAAACTTTGATCGCCCTAGAGTTCACAGCTACAGGGCACTGATTGCCATTCTCGTGCAACAGAGCCATCTCACAAACTGATATTTGAACTCAACCAATACACTGTATGAACGCCTGGCCCACCGTGATTCTCGTTACCTCTCTCGCCGTCATCAGCCCCGGCGCCGACTTCGCCATGGTCACCCGCACCAGCCTGATGGAATCGCGCCGTGCGGGTCTCTGGGTGGCGCTGGGCATCGGCTGCGGCGTTCTGATCCATGTGGCCTACACCCTGCTGGGACTGGGCATGGTCCTGCAACGCCTGCCCTGGCTTTTCAATCTGCTCAAATATGCGGGCGCAGCCTATCTGGTGTGGCTCGGAATTTCTCTCTGGCGCGGTGCCAGCCGTGCAAACGGCGATCGGCCAGAGTCCCGATCCAGTGCCGAACCAGGCAAGCCCAATGCAGCCAAAGGCCATGCGCCAGGCCGCTCGCTTTTCGTCCTGGGCTTTCTGACCAATGCACTCAACCCCAAGACAGCGCTGTTCATCCTCAGCCTGTTCATGCAAATCGTCGGCCCTGCCGTGCCCATGCCCACCCAGTTGGCCTACGGCCTTTTCGTCGCCATGGCCCACATGCTGTGGTTTGCGCTGGTAGCCTGTTTTTTCTCTGCCCCGATGCTCCAGCCCAAGGTGCAAGCCATACGCCCATGGGTAGATCGCAGTCTGGGCTGCGTGCTGCTTGTCCTGGGCCTGCTGCTGATCGCCACCGGCACACCGGCTACGTCGGATCTGATGAATGTCAGCATCTGACAGGAAAAGCCCGACAAGCCCAATAGCCGCAATGGCCGCCATAGCAGCATCTGCAACGCAAACGACAGCTTTGGAGCGCTCACCCGTGCCATGCTTGTCATGGTTGGCACCTATCAGCAAAACACCAAAGGAGACAAGCACCATGAAAAGCCACTACCCCTTTCCCGATCTGAACAGCCTGCCTGAAGACATCAGGCAACGTATCGCCGAGGTACAGCAAAAGTCGGGCTTTATTCCCAATGTTTTTCTGGCCTTTGCTCGCCGGCCGGCCGAGTGGCGCGCCTTCTTTGCCTACCACGATGCGCTGATGCTCAAGGAAGACGGCAGTCTCAGCAAGGGCGAGCGCGAAATGATCGTCACCGCCACCAGCGCTGCCAATCAGTGCCTGTATTGCGTAGTGGCTCATGGCGCCATCTTGCGCATCTATGAGAAAAAGCCGCTGATTGCCGACCAGGTGGCAGTCAATTACCGCAAGGCCGACATCAGCCCGCGCGAGCGGGCCATGCTGGACTTTGCCATGAAGGTCTGTCTGCACAGCGCCGAAATCGACGATGCCGACTACGAAGCCTTGTACCCTCACGGTTTTGACGACGAAGACATCTGGGACATTGCGGCCATTACCGCCTTCTTCGGACTGTCCAACCGGATGGCCAGCTTCGCGGGCATGCAGCCCAATCCCGAGTTCTATCTGATGGGCCGGGTGCCGCGCGAGAAAAAAGCCTGAAGCAACAAGCAGTAACTCGAGGGGGCAATCGCTGCAACTTGCATCGCAATGGAGCATCATCCCTCGCAGAGCAGCGGCCAACCCGGCAAAACGCTGTTTGCCGGAGGTCATCCAGATGCGCAATACCGTTTGCTGCCTCGCCGCCCTGCTCGCCACGCTCTGTGCCACCGCAGCTCATGCCACCTCGTGGGAGCTCAAGCCCGGTGGCGACAACCGACTGGAATTCACCGCCACTTTCGAGCAAACGCCGGTCACCGGCGTGTTCAAGGACTTCCGGGTTCGCTTTGATTTCGACCCTCAAAAGCCAGGCAGCAACAGGCTGAATGTCCGCATTCGCATCAGCAGCGCCGACATGGCCAATCCGGACATCAACCAGGCCATCGCCGGCAAGGACTGGTTTGACTATGTGCGTTATCCCGAGGCAGTCTTTGATGCCAGCGAGATTCTCGACGCCCCCGGCGCAGCCGGCCACCTGGCACGTGGCACCCTGCTGCTCAAAGGCCGCAGACAGCCGCTTGTGCTGCCCTTCAGGTGGAAGCCCGAGGAACGCCGCATGGAAGGCGAATTCGTTACCCATCGCTCGATATTTGATATCGGCACAGGAAAGTGGAAGAGCAGCAATGCCGTGGGAGACGCAGTGACAGTGAGATTTCGTGTCCAACTGCGCGAGTTGCCATGACATTGCCCAGACAGCTGATTGCAGTCCTGTTCGCTCTGATCACAGGCTGCTCGCAACCTGGCATCGAGCCAGCGCAGCCTCCCGGCCCGACGGCAAGGCCTGCGGACTTTCCTGCGGCCTTCTATGCCGATGCTGCTGCACGGGGCCAGTCGGTGCTTCAGATCGATTCCTCGCATTCCCTGGTCTCGATCACCGTTCGACGCGCTGGCGCTCTGGCCAGACTGGGGCACGACCATGTGATTGCCAGCCATGAGCTGCAAGGCTATGTGGCCCCTCAGCTTGGCCGCGCCGATCTTTATGTGGCGCTGGACAGGCTATCGGTTGACGAACCCGCTCTGCGTGCCAAGGCGGCTCTGGACACCCAGCCCAGCGCTGCCGATATTGAAGCGACGCGTGCCAATATGCTGAGCAAGCTGCTGCAAACCTCGGTCCATCCGTTTGCACTGATCCAGGCACATGCGTCCCCGCAAGCAGACGGCGATGTATTGCTGGCCCTGGAACTCACTCTTCACGGCGTCACACGCAGCCTGAGTGCACCGGCCCGAATCCGGAAGACGCCAGGCGAACTCCATATCAGCGGCTCGCTGAGCATCGATCAATCGAGCTTTGGCATCACGCCTTTGTCCATCCTGGGCGGTGCAATCCAGGTCCGCGACAGGCTCGAATTGAACTTCGAAGTGCGCGCAGTGCCACCTCAGAAGCAGGAACCCCGGTCATGAGAACAGCGCTTGTGGGTGCCTGCGGTGCAGCGGTGGCCCTGCTTTGCGGCGGTGTCCAGGTTTCGGCACAGGAGCTGCGCATAGAGACTGCCGAGAACAATGAGGCCATGACGGTGAATGCCTGGACCGTCATGCAAGTCAGGCTGGCCACGGCCTGGAGCGTGATTTCCGACTACGACCATCTGGCCGACTTTGTGCCGGATATGCAAAGCTCGCGTGTGCTGCAACGCGACGGCAACCAAGTGCTGCTGGAGCAAAAAGGCAGTCTGGGGTTTCTGTTTTTTCGCCAGGCAATCGAGGTCAGACTGGCTGTAACCGAATGGCCGCAGCAGCGCATCACCGCGCATGCGATCGGCGGCAACCTCAAGCAGATGGACGGCAGCTATACCCTGGAAACCCAAGCCGACGGCCGGGTACGCCTGGCCTACAGCGCTCGCCTGGTCCCTGCTTTCGCCATCCCGCCGCTGGTCGGCAAACCGGTACTGCGCCAGCTGCTGAAACGCCAGTTCAGGGCACTGGTGGATGAAATCCAGCGACGTGAGGCCTTGAAGCTTCAAGAGCACAAGCAGACACCAGAAAATTAGCAGCAGGCCGCTGCAAAGATCAGGTGGGCAACCGCTTCACTTCAATTGCTGCTGACGCCGCCTGCCGTGCGGGACGGTATTGGAGGCATGCAAGCCTGGCCCCTGTGCCTCAGGCTGCAGCCATGACTGCGCAGGCATCTGCAAGAACAAAGACTTAAATCGCAGAGGCCCTGAGATGGCGCGTGAATTGCTCAAACTCTGCAGCCATGCTGGCAATGGCTGCCCTAGGCAGTACCAGAGCCTGCATGGCGTCGATGAACAGATAGTAGTTCACGTCATCTTCGGCAAGCGACAGCACTCCTGACCACGGCAGTATCGTGTCTCCGCGAACCGAGGCTACCCTGATGGCATCCGACGAGAGCGTGACCGTTTGCGGCGACAGAAACGCTCCATCCGGCAGGAGCATGAGCTTGCGCATGGATGCCTGCGACAGGTAAGGCATTGTCACGACGGCGATCAAAGCGACGACCAGAAGGCAGGCAACCTGCCCCAGTGGGCCGGAGACCTCAGGAAACTCACGCATCAGTCGTGCGTAGGCTGCACCAGCCAGGCCAATGCAAAGCCACACCACAACCCGCAAGAGGAACGGCCAGGAAAGCATCCCAGCCTTCTGATGCCAGCGCCGCGAAACCATTTTCTGCAGGCGAAGAAAGTCGGCGGGAGTGAGAGTAAAGCTGGCGGTCATGTTCATGGTTTGTTGATGCGGCCACAGGTATGAGCGACCTGCAGCAGCGAGTATTGATCGAAAAATGACTGCTGCATCTCACACGGTCGATGGCTGGGGCTCATGAACGAATTCGTTACCGGCACCGCTACCGGCACTTTTACCTGCACTGTTCCAGCACCATAAGCCGGCGCACCGGGCATTACGGGGTGCGACCAGAGCTGTGCATGCGATACAGGCACAACCCATGCAGCCGCAAGATGTGAAGTTGCAGAAAATCGAGACAGCCATGTCTATGACGTGACGGACTTGAAGCATTGATCTGATTGCCTGCCACGTATCGATTGCGCTTCATCTTCCTCGAACGCCCGAATCGTCGAACAGCCTTGCTGCCAGCACTTGACCATCAAGCGCTGGCAGCGGCTTCAACTTCAGGCCTTGAAAGTCAACCAGGGCTTCAACCGCACACTCGCACGAATCAGCCCCGCCTCTTCCTGCGCCTGCAGCACCGGCCCTACGGGTTTGTAGGCGCTGGGCGCTTCCTCGATCAGTCGCTCTTCACGCAAGGTGATGCACTGCCAGACGGATTCGACCAACGGCTGCTTCATGCGCCGCGTGTCCTGTCTACGCACCTGGCGGCCCGCGCCATGGCTGCAGGAGCGCAGCCAGTCTTCATGGCCCAGACCTTTGACGAGGAAAGAGTAATCGCCCATCGAGCCCGGAATCAGCGCCCACTGGCCCTCATGCGCGGGAGTGGAGCCCTTGCGGTGTACGTTGAACTCGCCCTCGGTCATCACCACGTTATGGGGCACATCCACAATCAGGCGCGATGCATCGGGCGCGGCAATGCCTGCCAGCTCTTTGCGCACCAGCTCCGCCAGCGCCATGCGGTTGAACCACGCATAGCGCGCAGCCACGCCCATCGCTTGCAGATAGTCCTGCGCCAGCGCACCGCTCAGGCCATACAGACCATGCTGAGGGTGCTTGATGCCTTGCGGCCATTGCTGCCTGGCCAGCTCCATCCAGCGGCGGCCGACATAAAAGCCGACATCGCGCGAGCCAGTGTGGATCATCACCGTGACATCGCCCTTCCTGAGCCCCGCGGCATAGGCGGCATGGCGGTCGTAGACTTCCTCGACCACGCAGAACTCCAGAAAGTGGTTACCGCTTCCCAGGTCCGCGGCAGACGGCGGGCGCAGCAGCTCGCGCGCCTGCAAAAGGGCTTCAGGCGCGTAGCGACTCTGGCCCGCAAAGCCTTGCAGGCCCACGCACTCGGCCAGTTCGGCTTGCAGGCGGTCGCGGTTCACGCCTTGCCATAGACCCACGTCAGGCAACTGTTCAATAAAGGCCTGGGGACCCTCATCAAACAGCGCCTTGAAGCCTGCGCTGCGCACGGGCACATCGCGCCCGTTCTGCAAGATGACGCGGGTCAGCCGCCGCACGATGGTGCTTTTGTGCAGCTCAGCCTGCGCCTGCGTCAGGCCCGTGCTCAGCAGGCGTATGCCGCAATTGATGTCCGTGCCGATGGCCGCAGGAATCACGAAGTCTGGCGACGTGGCCACCACCGCCCCCACAGGCGCAATGCTGCCGGGGTGAAAGTCCGGCGTGGCACAGGCCTTGCAGACCGCGCCATGGCCTTGCGGGTCGGCAACCGAGGCGAAGTCCAGCAGTTGACTAACGGCCTTGTGCTCCAGCGGCAGGCTGTCGGGCAACAAAATGGTGGCCGCTGCCTGCTCGTTATGGATTTGATAGATATTGTCTCGGTACGAGACCTGGATGCCCTGACGTGACAGAGCTTTTTGCAGTCGGGAAAGCTTCCCGGAAGAATGCGGCATGATGCTGATAAAAACAGGTACGCAACAGCGCATCTCCGAATCTGGGAGATGCAACGCACCTTCGAGCAGCAGCATCAAGAAGGACTGATAAGGAGCCGATTCTAATGAGTAAGCGCCGGGCCGCCTAATCGGCGTTGCTAATATGCTGCAATGCGCAATGCAATTCCGCCCTTCCAGATTCCTGCGCCGCTGCAGACTTTGTATGACGCAGCTGCGGCCATGGGCCCGCAGTTCGGCCTGTCGCCCGAAGCCGTTTTTGGAGACTGCGGCCTGCGGCTGGAGATCCCCCCCGTACCGGGTTACATCGATTGGTGCACGCCGCGCAATGTGATGACGTTTGCGACCACGGGCTGCGACAGTGTTCATTACAGCTATCTGGTCGATGAGCGCCTGCCCGCTAGCGCCTGCCCCATCGTCATGACACTGCCCTGCGTGAACGAATTGAGCTGGGTGATTGCCGAGAACTTTCAGGAGTTCTTTGACTACGGCTATTACACAGGCTGGCTTGAGCTGGAGCAGTTGTACTACGAGGATGAAAAAGGCGAAGCCTGCTTTCACGAGGCAAGCCAGTCATTGAGCAATCTCGGCAGGCAACAACTGCCGCTGCTGCACAAGGCGTTGAATATGCAGGCTGTGCTGCCGACGCTGCAACGCTTTGGCGAGCTGCAGAAAAAGTACCAAGCCTTATTGAATATTCCACCCATGCCGCCAGAGCATGCCTGATTGCGCATCTGCCAATCGCATTGATCCCCATGCTCGCTGAGCGATACCGCTTTTCATTCGGAATTCAGTCCAGAAAGCGGGCAGCCACAGCAGGATCCGGCAGCATGCACTGCTCGCTTTTGCCAAACCAGTGATAGCGGTTTCTGGCGATCATGCGGTAGAGCGCATCGCGCAATGCAGCAGGTATCAACCTGATCACCGCTGTCAGTCGCCAGGGCCAGCCCAGTGCGTGCAGCACGCGCAAGATGGCATCCGTGTGCTGCCAGGAGTGCTGGCCGTCCACCAGCAGCAAGGTCTGCAGACCTTCCATGCGCAAGCCTGCATCAGCCAACAGCTTGCCGCCGACTTCGCCCTGTATGGCGGCGAACTGAAAAATGCCCTGCTTGTCGTGCTTGAGCAAGAACTGCACCCAGCCATTGCACAACAGACATTGCCCATCAAAGACCACAATCATGCTTGCTCCTCGGGCAGCAACAGATAGCCACGATAACTGGCCACCACGCCAATCAGGGGGACGGCCGCTTCGACATGAAATTGCATATGCTCCCCTGCCCCGGTTTCTTCGGCCACGATGCGCGGTGCAAGCCAGCCCGGGCACGGGAAGCCCAGAAAGTACAGACGCTGCAGTCGCATGAGAAGCCGTCCATCCACCGCCTGCAAGGCAAAGCAAAGTCGCGCCAGGCCAAGGCGCTCGATCAGATGGCCATTGTGCAACTGCATGGTTGAGCGCATGAGCTGCGAGGGGAAGATGCGAACCCAGGTTTCCGCCTTGGGACTGGCCTGCAGTTCGAAATGAATCGCCCCCTCGCTGGCAGTGCGTGGCGTGCCCAGAGCCAGCGCCAGCAGCTTGGCCGCCAGAGTCCGGGGAGCGCCGGTCTGCACCCGGCCCTCAAGCTCATGCTCGCCCTGCAGGCCATGAAAGCGCTGCAGGGCGGCATCGAGCTTGCTGAACTCATCGCCCATCGCCTGCTGAAACAACGAAGCGCTTGGCATCATCAAGCAATCTCCCTGATCTGAATATCCAGTCCCTGCGCTTCGGCCACAAAGTCCTGCAGCGTCAGCAGCCCCATGCAAGGCCTGGCGCCAGGCTCCAGCGGTGCACCCGCAGCCAGCTTGCGTACCAGCGCACAGGCGGCTAGCGTGGGAACATAAGGCCCGTCGCCCGAGCCCGCCATAAGCACCCAGCCGCGCTGGCAGGCTTGCCCCTTTGCATCCAGGCCACCGACCGTGACATGCATGGCCCCTGCATCGCTGCCCCAGTTCTTGAACCAGTCCGCCATGCGTTTGAGTCGGCGGGCATGTACAGACCAGTCCTGCACCAGCCCTCTGTGGGCCAGCCAGGCCATGGCATTCATCCCGCGCTGCAAGAACGACAGCTCAAGCCCGGCACCGAATCTGATGGACGGATTTCCTGCATAGCGAGGCGGTAGCAGCGCAAGATCCGGGATATCGCAGGCCGACAGCAGCCGCCGCCCAACAGGAGCCGGATAGTCGTGTCCATAGCTGCGCAGCCAGCCAATCAAGGCTTGCTGCCCCAAGCCAGGCAGCGGCTTGCCGCAATAGCTGAGGATGGCTGCGACGGTGGACAGGCCTCTATCCGTACGATTGCCCGGGCTGATGCCTATGTCGATATCGCTGACGCGAGCCATGCCCGAAGCCAGCGCATCCACGACCGCCGAGGACAGCGCTGGCACCGAGCTGGCACCGCTGAGCAGCAGCACGCCCGCAGCTTTGGCCTGCGGATCGAGCACATCGATGCCGCAGACAAAGTCACGCCCATCGGCCAGATCCACATAGTGGACGCCGGCCTGGGCGCAGGCTAGCGCCACGCGGTAGTCCTGCCCCTGAAACGGGCCCGAAGTGTGAATGAGTGCATCCACCTCCAGCGCCTTGAGCCTGTCCTCCAGACCCGGCGCCATCACGTCCACCACCGCGTGGCTCAGGCTTGAGCAAGCGCCCGGGGCCAGACTTTCAACCAGCGCCTGCGCCGCAGAGGCCGAGCGCCCTGCCACCACGATGTGCAAACCGCTTTGCCTGGCCAGCCTGGCAACCAGCCGACTGCCGAAGAAGCCGTAAGCACCGACGACCATGACCTTCAATTCACGCATGCCTCAGTGTAGCGGGACGCGGGTTTCACTCCGCAGCGCAAGCCCCGCAACAGCGAGCCTGCTCAGCCGCGTCATGGCTCGGCCACAGCCCGGCTACAGCCTGGTCACAGCCTGGTCACAGCCCGTACTTGCGAATCTTGTCGTGCAGTGTGGTCTTCGGGGTGTGCAGCGCCTGCGCCGTGCGCGTCAGGCTGCCTTCGTTGTTGCGCAAGGCTTCGGAAATCAGGGAGCGTTCTATGGACTCCATGGTCGCCGCCAGCGAAGCCGCAGCCTCGGGCGCCGTACCGGACGGGGACAGGCCGGCATCCAGCCCCAGCGTGATGCGCTCGGCCGTGTTGCGCAGCTCGCGCACATTGCCTGGCCAGTCGTGGGCAAGCAGCGCCTGCAGACGCTGCGGCGTCAGCTCGGCCACGGGCCGCTGGTGGCGGGCGGCGGCCTGCAACGCGAAATGCTCGAACAGCAGCGCAACATCCTCGCGGCGCTCGCGCAGCGGGGGCAGGTTCACGGTCACCACATTGAGACGGTAGTAAAGATCGGCGCGAAACAGGCCCTGGCGGCTGAGTTCCAGCAAATCGACCTTGGTCGCAGCAATCACACGGCAGTCGACGGCAATGAGCGTGTTCGAGCCCAGACGCTCCAGCACTCTTTCCTGCAGCACGCGCAGCAGCTTGGCCTGCATGGCCAGGGGCATGCTTTCGATCTCGTCGAGAAACAAGGTGCCGCCGCTGGCATGTTCGATCTTGCCGATGCGCTTTTTGCCCGCGCCGGTAAAGGCCCCGGCCTCGCTGCCGAACATTTCGCTGTCAAACAGCGTCTCCGGCAGGCCGCCGCAATTGATGGCGACAAAATTGCCGCTCTTGCGCCGGCTGGATTCATGCAGGCTGCGCGCGACTCTTTCCTTGCCGGTGCCCGTTTCCCCCCAGATCAGCACATCGGCCTCGCTGGCCGCCAAGCTTTGCAATGTGCTGCGCAACTGCTGCATGGGCAGCGAGCGCCCCAGCAACTGGTGCTGCAGCACATCCCGGCTTTGCAGCTGCTGGCGCAGGCTGCGCACCTCCAGCACCAGGCGACGGCGCTCCAGCGCACGGCGCACGGCTTCCACAAGGCGTTCGGGCGCAAACGGCTTTTCCAGAAAATCGGCAGCGCCATCCTTCATGGCTTGCACGGCCATGGAGATATCGCCATGTCCGGTGATGAGAATCACGGGCAGCTCGGCGTCCAGCACGCGCACGGCGGCCAGCAGCCCAAGGCCGCTCATCTGCGGCAAGCGGATGTCGCTGACCACGATGCCGGCAAAATCCGGAGACAGGTGCTTTTGCGCCTGCTCGGCACTGCTCACGCAGATGCAGTCCAGACCCTCCAGGCGCATGGTCTGCTCGCAGGCCATGGCGACATCGGCATCGTCTTCAACGATCAGGACTTTGAGGGAAGGGTTCATGGGCTGCAGGCAATCAGGACAGCGGCCGAGTATCCACCAAGGGCAGGCTCAGCGTGAAGATGGCCCCGCCTTCCGGATGGTTGCCGCCCGTCAGGCTGCCGCCTGCAGCCTGGGCGATCTCGGCCGACAGCGGCAGGCCCAGGCCCAAACCCAGCCCCTCGGGCTTGGTCGTGAAAAAAGGCTCGAACAGTCGCGCTTGAGCCTGATCGCTGAGTCCGGGACCATGATCGCGCACCGTGATCTGCGCCCAGGCACCGCAGCGGTTGCAGGCAATTTCCACGCACCGCGTATTGCCGCCCTGCACGGCGTCCAGCGCATTGCTCAACAGATTGATCAACACCTGCTGTACGCGATTGGCATCGCACCAGGCCCTCAGCTCGAGATCCGAGGGCTGTCGCACGATCATGACGCCGCTTTGGGCAATGCGCGGCTCCATGAGGGACAGAGCGCCATCGACCACCTTGGCCAGTTCAACCGGCTCGGGCTGGCCGGCGGACTTGCGGGCAAAGTTGCGCAACTGCCCGGTAATACGCCCCATACGCTCGGTCAGCTCAGCCATGCGCTGCAAATTGCTTTGCACCATCTCGCTCTGACCGCGTTCCAGAAAGCGCTGACTGTTGCCGGCCAGCGCCCGCAAGGCCGCCAGGGGCTGATTCAGTTCATGGGCCACTTCCGTGGAGAGCTGACCGATGACGGCCAGCTTGCCTGCCTGCACCAACTCGTCCTGCGCCGCGCGCAGCGTGGTCTCGGCCTGCATGCGCTCCATCACCTCCTGCTGCAGCGCCACGTTGGCACTCTGCAGATCGGCCGTGCGCTGCTGCACCTTGTTTTCCAGCACCTCGTTGGCCTGTTTCAGCGCTTGCTGGGCGGCCAGTTGTTCACGCACATGTCTGCGCCGCTGATACAGCAAAGCTCCCAGCAAAAGCATCAACGCAATCAACGCCCCCGTCACCCAGGCGCGACTGGCCGCCAACTGCAATGCAACGCTCAAGGGGGAAAGCACGGTAATCTGCCAGGGCGTGCCGGCCATAGGTCTGGACTGGGCCAGAAAGCGGCCAGCGCTCTGGTCTGCCGCAGCGTCCTTGACATCGGGAATACTCACCTGCCTGACGCCCGTGACGCTGCTCATACCACGCCAGCCCAGAGGCCGCAGGTTCAGACGGTTGTATTTCTGCGAGGCTTCCAGCTCGGCACGTCTTGCCTCATCCAGCGGCAGCAAGGTGGCAAAGCGCCAGGCAGGCATGTTGCTGAGAATGACCACTGTATTTTCATCGCTGACCAGTACCGGAGACTCCGCACTGGCCCAGGATTGTTCGAGCTGCGCCAGCCCGACCTTGACCACCACCACGCCATGCGTCTCGCCCTGCCCCAAGGTAGTGGTCAGGTAATAGCCGGGCTCGCCGCGCGTGGTGCCCACGCCGAAGTAGCGCCCGCGCCCTTCTCGCAATGCCTGCTGGACATAGGGCCTGAAACCGAGACTCTCGCCCACAAAGCTGTCGGCGCGGCGCCAATTGCTGGCGGCCAGCACATGCCCGTCGTGATCGAGCATGTAGACGCTGAGGGTGCCCGCACGACGGCTCAGCTCCTCCAGATAGAGATTGGCGCGAGACTGCAGTCTTTCGTCGCCCGGCGATTGCAGCAGCGACAGGATCTCGGGCTGCAAGGCCACGACATCGGGCAGAAAGGCAAATTTTTCGATCTCGCGCCGCAGGCTGGCGGCATAGAGATCGAGGCGGTTGTTGCCGGCAGCCACCACGGTCTCAAGACCGATCCTGACGAAGCCCTGATAGCCCAGCCAGCCGCCCAGGCTGCTTGCAGCCAGCCAGAGCAGGATCAGCAAAACAGCACGCAGGCGCGGGGGCAGGAAAGCTAACATGGTGCGAACCATGGTAGCAGCGCCCGGCACCGCAGGGGACAGGAATCCGGGCAACGGGAAAATCAGGCTCGAACGCGAATGGGCTCGGGCAGCATCTCAGGCTCGGCAGCCAGATCTGCGCACGACTCCTGCTCTTCGCTGCCTTC
This sequence comes from Comamonas testosteroni ATCC 11996, assembly GCF_000241525.1. Taxonomy (GTDB): domain Bacteria; phylum Pseudomonadota; class Gammaproteobacteria; order Burkholderiales; family Burkholderiaceae_C; genus Comamonas; species Comamonas testosteroni. The sequence continues at coordinate 39,604 of NZ_AHIL01000020.1, read as the reverse complement.
CCATTTGGCAACCACGGCCGTGGCAATGGCATTACCCAGCACATTGGTCAATGTACGGCCCATGTCCAGGAAGTGGTCGATGCCCAGAATCAGCAGGATGCCCGCTTCCGGCAAACCGAACATGGGCAGCACGGCGGCCACCACCACCAGCGAGGCACGAGGCACGCCGGCAATGCCCTTGCTGGAGATCATCAGCACCAGCAGCATGGTCAGCTGAGCAGTCAGTGTCATCTCGATGCCGTAGGCCTGAGAGATGAAGATGGCCAGGAAAGTGGTGTAGATCATGGAGCCATCGAGGTTGAACGAGTAACCCAGCGGCAGCACAAAGCCCGTGATACGCGGCTTGATCCCGAATTTTTCCAGCTGCTCCATGAGCTTGGGCAGCGTGGATTCGCTGCTGGCCGTGAAAAAGCCCACCAGCACCGGGCCGCGAATCAGCGACAGCAGACGGAAGACATCCTTGCCCAGCACCAGATAGCCGGCACCGATGAGCAGCACCCACAGCGCGGCCAGTGCAATATAGAAGCCCAGCAGGAATTTGCCGAACACCAGCAGCATGCCCAGTCCGTGAGTGGCAATGGTGCCGGCCACAGAGCCGAACACGCCCACGGGCGCAAAGCGCATCACGTACTCGGTCACGCGCAGCATGACATGCGAGGTCTCTTCCATCAGATCGACCAGCATGTGCTTTTTCTGGTGGTTCAGGTAGCCCAGAGCGATACCGAAGAACAGCGCGAACACAAGGATCTGCAACACCTCATTGGTGGCCATGGCCTCGAAGATGTTCTTGGGGAAGACATGGGTGATGAAATCCTTGAAATTCAGCGCTCCGGTCTTCAGACCCAGGCTCTCGGCATTCGTGGGAAGCTCCACCGTCAGGCCGTGACCGGGCTGCAGCACATTGGCAAAAACCAGGCCCAGAAACAGAGAGCAGAACGATGCCGCGATAAACCAGCCCAGCGCACGACCACCCACGCGGCCTACAGAGCCGGCATCGCCCATATTGGCCAGCCCCGCCACCAGCGTGGCAAACACCAGAGGCGCGATGATCATCTTGATCATGCGCAGAAATACGTCGGTGAGAATGCCGAAATAGCCGGCAATGTCTTTGGCTGTCTCCGGTGTCGCGGCGTTGGCGTGGACTAGATAGCCCACAACCACACCCAGAACCATGGCCAGCAGAACCATGATGGTCAGGCGGTTGGATTTCATTTCTTGGAATCTTGGTATGCGTTGTTTGAGCCGCTGCCTGAATCCAGGCCATGCAGGCACCGGACTCCGGCAGCGACAACAAACCGAGACGGACCGCCGACGGAACCGAGGTTTCGTCAGCAAGATCCAGCCCCAGTCTCACTTGGTCAGCCGCAGTGAAGCGGCGTGCCGTCCTTTAAGCACATACCGTGCCAACCAAAAGATCACCTCCAAGTCTTTGATTTGCTTATATTCAAAATACTTTTTTGCATAACAACCATCGGATTTCCGGACGGCATCACGATTGATGTACGGAATTCCGAACAGGATTCAGGCCGTTACTGCTGAACGTATCCAGTCCGGCAGCGCAGCGGCTTTCTGCCGGGGAAAATCCACCCAGATCACCGTGCCCCCGCCGGCGGCACAAATGACTCCCGGCTGCGTCACACGCTCCATGGTGGCCCAGGTCTCAAAGGTGGTGCGTGCGGGATCGCTGACAAACATCTTGAGCAGCACCTCGTCCGGATACGCAAGCTGCTGATAGAAATTGCAGAAGGCGTTGACGATGACCGGCCCTTGCCCCGCGGGGTCCGGATTCAGGCCCATGCCACGCATCCAGTCGATACGGGCAGTTTCCAGGTAGCGAAAGTACTGCGCGTTGTTGACATGCCCCATGGCATCCATATCGCCCCAGCGTACGGGAAAGCGCGTTTCATAGACCTGCTTCTTCAGCTCGGACAGCTCGATTTTCATGCCGGTATGTCTCCTGATTGAACGAGGTTTGCAACTGCATCATCACCTTGTTCTAGTTTCTTTGAGGGATGGCACGCCCTGGGGCGATCACTAGCCTATGGACTTTGCCGCAACACCGATTGATGCACTGTCGCCAAATCTGCACGGTCGTGCCGGGCTGTCAGCATAGAATCGCCCGCATCGCGGTTTTTGCAGACGCACCTGCCAAGGCCGCGCACGCCAGTTTTCCCAATCCAATATCAAGCGAGACTTTCCCGATGACAAACGAAGAGATCCTGGCCCAGTACGGCCCGCGAGAGGCCATGGAATATGACGTGGTGGTGGTGGGCGGTGGCCCCGGTGGCTTGGCCACTGCCATTCGCCTCAAGCAGCTGGCGGCCGAAAAAGGTCAGGATGTCTCCGTAGTCGTGCTGGAAAAAGGCTCCGAGCCCGGCGCACACACGCTGTCTGGCGCCATCATGGATCCTCGCGCTCTGACCGAGCTGATCCCCGACTGGAAGGAAAAGGGCGCTCCCCTGAACCAGCCGGTGACCGAAGACGCCATGGTCTTCCTCGGCGAGAAGAGCTCCCTGCGCACCCCCAACTGGCTGCTGCCCAAGTGCTTTCATAACGAAGGCAACTACATCGTGCGCCTGGGCTTTGTCACCAAGTGGCTGGCGGAACAGGCCGAAGCCCTGGGCGTGGAAATCTTCCCCGGCTTCACGGCCGCCGAAGTGCTCTACAACGAGGACGGCTCCGTCAAGGGCGTGGCCACCGGCAATATGGGCATCAGCAAGGAAGGCGAGCCCACGGGCGACTTCCAGCTGGGCATGGAGCTGCACGGCAAATACACCATCTTTGCCGAAGGTGCGCGCGGCCATCTGGGCAAGCAGATCATCGCCAAGTATTCGCTGGACGCCAACCGCGACCCGCAGACTTACGGTCTGGGCATCAAGGAACTCTGGGAGATCGACCCCAAGCGTCACAAGCCCGGCATGGTGCTGCACACCGCAGGCTGGCCCATGAAGAGCGACACCTACGGCGGCGCCTTCCTCTACCACCTGGAAGACAATCTGGTCACGCTGGGCTTCATCACCGGCCTGGACTATTCCAACCCCTATCTGTCTCCATTCGAGGAGATGCAGCGCTGGAAAACCCACCCCAATATCCGCTACTACCTGGAAGGCGACGAAGCCAACGGCATCAAGCCCGCCAAGCGCATCAGCTACGGTGCGCGCGCCATCACGGCCGGCGGCATCTCCAGCCTGCCCCGCTTTGTCTTTCCCGGCGGCGCGCTGGTGGGCTGCGAAGCCGGCTTCCTCAATGTCAGCCGCATCAAGGGCAGCCATGCCGCGATCAAGACCGGCATGCTGGCGGCCGAAGCTGCCTACGCTGCCATCGTCGCCGGTCGCCAGGGCGATGAGCTGACGGCCTATACCTATGCGTTCGAGAACAGCTGGCTCTATGAAGAGCTGTGGAAGGCGCGCAACTTCAAGGCCTGGTTCAAGAAGGGCCTGACCACAGCCACTGTGATGAACGGGCTGGAGCAATTCGTGCTGCGCGGCAACATCCCCTGGACGCTGCATCGCAACAAGCCCGACCATGCCTATCTGAAGCCCGCCGCCGAGTGCGCCCCCATCGAGTATCCCAAGCCCGACGGCAAGCTGACCTTCGACCGCCTCTCCAGCGTCTTCATCAGCAGCACCAATCATGCCGAGAACCAGCCAGCCCACCTGACGCTCAAGGACGCCAGCGTTCCTGTCGCAGTGAACCTGACCAAGTTCGCCGGCCCCGAGCAACGCTACTGCCCCGCAGGCGTGTATGAGTTCGTGGAAGACGAAGCCGATGCCGGCAAGCAGCGACTGCAGATCAACGCACAGAACTGCGTGCACTGCAAGACCTGCGACATCAAGGACCCGACACAGAACATTGTCTGGGTGACACCTGAAGGCGGCGGCGGCCCCAACTACTCAGGTATGTAATCCGTCCGCGATTGCATCCGGCCGCAGCAACTGCTCCAGATGCCGCATCACAAAGCCTGCGCCAGTCATTGCTGCGCAGGCTTTTTTCATGGGCTGAATGTTTTTAGCAACGCAGGCTGCCAAATGCCCACAAATTTGCAGCATCACAGAAAAAACGCACACCACCGCAACCGCCGTGAATCACCCCATGAAGGTCGCACGCCGGCGCAGAAAGAGCAATGTTCAAAAAACAGGCAGTTGCACCAATACGCTTGCTCATATCGCATCAGACGCAGGAAAAATGCGGGGCAAAACCAAAATCAGGACCCACTCAACGCAATATTGCGCGCCATTGCCCTGCATCCGCACACACTAACTTCTGCCAAATAGCGCTTTGCGCAGCTTTCATGCCATTTTTTCGCGATCATCGTATAGGGATAAACAAGGTTATCTCAATCACGAAGACAGCCGGATCGGTGCAGTAGACTTTGCCGCGAGGCGACGCGCATCACGCACTGCCGTCTTAATTCACCTGCAACACACAACAAACGCTGGAGATACACATGAAGCAGCTGTCCTTGGCCCGCATGGGCGCACTGGCCCTGGCAATTTCCGCCATGTCGGGTGCCTATGCCGCCGATACCAAGTCCGTGGCCGTGACCGCCATTGTTGAACACCCCGCCCTGGATGCAGTGCGCGACGGCGTCAAGGACGCCCTGAAGGCAGCCGGCTACGAAGAAGGCAAGTCCTTGAAGTGGCAATACCAGAGCGCACAGGGCAATACCGGCACCGCTGCCCAGATCGCCCGCAAGTTCGTGGGTGACAAGCCTGATGCCATCGTCGCCATCGCCACACCTTCCGCTCAGGCCGTGATCGCGTCGACCAAGACTGTGCCCGTCGTGTTCTCCGCCGTGACCGACCCCGTGGCCGCGAAGCTGGTCCCCAGCTGGGAGCCCTCCAAGAACAATGTGACCGGCGTTTCCGACCTGCTGGCCCTGGACAAGCAGATGGATCTGGTCAAGCAGGTCGTGCCCAATGCCAAGCGCATCGGCATGGTCTACAACCCCGGTGAAGCCAACTCCGCCGTGGTCGTCAAGGAACTGCAGGCCCTGCTGCCCAAGATGGGCTGGACCCTGGTGACCGCAGCCGCTCCCCGCTCGGTGGACGTCTCCAGCGCCGCACGCTCGCTGGTAGGCAAGGTGGACGTGATCTACACCAACACCGACAACAACGTGGTGTCGGCCTACGAATCGCTGGTCAAGGTGGGCCAGGACGCCAAGATCCCTCTGGTGGCTTCTGACACCGACTCCGTCAAGCGCGGTGCTGTGGCTGCCTACGGCATCAATTACCGCGATCTGGGCGAGCAGACCGGCCGCATGGTGGTGCGCATTCTCAAGGGCGAGAAGCCCGGCGACATCAAGCCCGAAGTCTCGACCAAGATGGAACTGTTCGTGAACCCCGGCGCAGCCGAAAAGCAAGGCGTGAAGCTGTCCGACACGCTGATCAAGTCCGCCGCGACCGTGGTCAAGTAATCCACTCCCTGTCGCCAGCACTGCCACCAGGCAGTGCCAGCGCAGCGGCAGGTGCCGTGGCAACATGGCCCTGCCGATTTTTTTAGACGTTTGCCGCGCCTGTCGCTCTCTCTATGTCTCTATTTTCCATCCTCGGTGCCATTGAAATTGGCCTGATATTCAGCCTGGTGGCGCTGGGCGTCTTCATCTCCTTTCGCTTGCTGCGTTTCCCCGATCTGACGGTCGACGGCAGCTTCCCCCTTGGCGGTGCGGTGTGCGCCATTCTGATTTCCACGGGCACCAATCCCTGGCTGGCCACGCTGGCCGGCACGGCAGCCGGAGCCGTGGCCGGCTTCATCACAGGCTGGCTCAACGTCAAGCTCAAGATCATGGACCTGCTGGCCTCCATCCTGATGATGATCGGCCTGTACTCGGTCAATCTGCGCATCATGGGCGGCCCCAATGTGCCGCTGATCAACGAGCCCACACTGTTCACCATGCTGCAGCCGGCGAACATTGAAGACTATGTGATGCGTCCGCTGATCATGCTGGGCTTTGTCATCGTGGCCAAGCTGGCTCTGGACTGGTTCTTTGCCACCGAACGCGGTCTGGCTATCCGCTCCACGGGCTCCAATGCCCGCATGGCCCGCGCTCAGGGCGTCAATACCGGCGCCATGATTTTGCTGGGCATGGCAATTTCCAACGGCCTGGTCGGTCTGGCCGGAGCGCTGTTCGTGCAGACACAGGGCGGCTCCGACATCTCCATGGGCATCGGCACCATCGTCATCGGCCTGGCGGCCGTGATCGTGGGCGAGACCATCCTGCCCTCGCGCAAGATCATCTGGGCCACGCTGGCCGTGGTGCTCGGCGCCGTGGTCTACCGCTTCTTCATCGCAGCGGCCCTCAATATCGATGCCATCGGCCTGAAGGCACAGGACTTGAATCTGGTGACGGCAGTGCTGGTGACCATCGCACTGGTGATTCCGCAAATCAAGAAGAAGCTGAAGAGAAAGTAACCCCCTGAGCGGCTTTGCCGCGTCCCCCAAGGGGGACGATGGCCTTTGCTGCGGGGCGGCCCTTGCTGGCCCTCTCGCCAAGGAACTGCAGCACTAACAAATGCTGCGCCCTCAGTGACTGATCGGAATACATCATGCTGAACGCACAAAACCTCGAACTCACCTTCAATCCCGGCACGCCGATCGAAACCCGCGCCCTGCGCGGCCTGTCGCTGTCCATCCCCGACGGGCAGTTTGTGACCGTCATCGGCTCCAACGGCGCAGGCAAGTCCACATTTCTGAACTGCGTCTCGGGCGACCAGAGCGTGGACAAGGGCAAGATCGAAATTGCCGGCATCGACATGACGCGCATGCCGGTATGGTCCCGCTCCAAGCAGGTGGCCCGGGTGTTTCAGGACCCCATGGCCGGCACCTGTGAAGACCTCTCCATCGAAGAGAACATGGCTCTGGCACACGAGCGCGGCAACCTCCGCGGCCTGTCCAAGGCAGTCAAGGCCAGCAATCGCGAGCTGTACCGCGACCGCCTGGCCACACTGGGCCTGGGTCTGGAAAATCGCCTGACCGACCGTATCGGCCTGCTCTCGGGCGGACAGCGCCAGGCAGTCAGCCTGCTGATGGCGGCGCTGCAGCCCTCGCGCATTCTGCTGCTGGACGAACACACGGCCGCTCTTGACCCGCGCACCGCAGACTTTGTGCTGCAGCTGACGGCACGCATCGTGCAGGAAGCCAATCTCACCACCATGATGGTCACGCACAGCATGCGCCAGGCGCTGGATGTGGGCACGCGTACCGTCATGCTTCACCAGGGCAATGTGGTGCTGGACGTCAGCGGCGAAGAGCGCTCCAAAATGGATGTGCCCGACCTGCTGCACATGTTCGAGAAGGTACGTGGCGAGAAGCTGGCCGACGATGCACTGCTGCTGAGCTGAAACCCGGCCCCATCCCTGCAAAAAGTCCGCCCTTGGCGGACTTTCTTTTTGATAGCTACCAACGCTTGATAGCTCTATGTATTAAATATTTTTATATCTGAAATCCATATAATTCAAGCGCTTGAAGCTCCTCTAAAGATAGCAACCACCTCAACCCAGCAGCTTGGCGCGCAGCTGCGCGAGCTCGTCCGAGCCCAGACCCAGCCCTTCGCTCAGGTAGCGACCCATCGAGCCGAAGCCGCGCTCCGCCTCGTCGAACTCCGCCTCCAGGTAGCTACGCTGCACGCCCAGCAGGGGCCAGTAGAGATCGGCTGCATCCTTGCCGTTGTGCGCCAGCATCTGCTGATAGGTGGCGTTCATCCAGGCCTCGGTGTAAGTATTGGTGAGCAGGTAGTCCTTCAGGATGGTGTCGCGCGGTACGCCGGCAATGGTGTGCAGCAGTGCCGCCACCCAACCCGTGCGGTCCTTGCCGGCGGTGCAGTGAAACAGTTGCGCATCGGCGGTAGACGCCATGGTCCTGAGCAGTTGCCCCATGCGAGCGCGCATGCCGGCGTCGCGCACCATCACACGGCCCATCTCCTCCATCGCGGCCTCGGCCTCCTTGGGCGTATGAAAGGGCGAGAACACCGGGTCGGCCGTGCCGAAGATGTTCATATACACATAGCGGATCCCCGGCGGCAGCCGGTCCGCGTCCTTGGCCGCCTCGTTCGTGGTGCGCAAATCGTAGGCCGTACCAATGCCCAGGTTGCCCAGCGTCACTGCATCGGCCGCGCTGGGCAATACCGCATTGGAGCGGTAGAACACGCCGCGCTTCAATGGCTGCCCTGCAGCGTTGCGGTAGACCGATGCGTCGTCCGCCCCGGCCAGGTCTCGGAAGTTGAGCATGGACGACAACCTTGGCGTGGCCGCTTTCGGCTCCATGCCATCACCGCCGCCGCAGGCGGCCAACAGTCCGCCAGCACCCGCAGATACCAGTCCCAGCAGCCCCAGGCGCAAGACCCGGCGCCTGTCCATGCTGCGATCGATCTCCGCGAATGAAACCACTCCTGTCACCCCCTTCATGCCTGCTCCTTTATGAGTAAAGGTCATGTATCCACCCTCCGTGGATCATTGACAGGCGCAGGCTATCAGCGATGGTTGACTTTACTTACCGGCGCTAAACCTTAGTCCGATTTGTCTAAGTACAAGCCTGGGAGCCAGAGCAGGCACCGATGGAAGAGCTTGCACAATCCCCCGGACGGTCGGGGCTCACGACCTCCCATTTGCGGCATGTGCCGATACACCGAGGCCCGGCTCAGCCCCAGGCTGCGCGCGGCCTCGGTCACACATTGCAGTGATGCGTCTTCAGCGCCTGCCGCAAAGCCGGGCGCTCGTCTTGCACCTGCGCCACCATGACCTCTTGCATGCCGTCCAGCGACAGCGTGCGCTCTGGCGGCAGCACAGGCGGCTGGCCGCCGTCGACTTGGGCCGGCAGATGTTCGGGAGCAATGGCCCCGTCGCCGCTCAGCACCATGGCTGTGCGCAGCACGTTCTTGAGCGCACGGATATTGCCCTGCCAGTCGTGGCGCATCAGCACCCGGCACGCGGTTTCGGTGATGGTCACGGCACGGCCCTAGAGCGGCAGACCGCCCTCCCTCAACAGGCCCTCAACAGGCCCTCAACAGGCCCTCGATCAGTGCGCCCTTGTCTGCACGGTCGCGCAGCGCCAGCAGCTCCAGCGTCACGCTGTGGAGACAGTAGTACAGACAGATCGAGCCGGAACTCTCCCTGGGCCACCATCTCTCGCAGGTCGCGTTGCGTGGTGCAGATCAGTTGCACATCGACGGAGATGGGCTGCTCCGAGCCCAGCGGGGTGACTTCACATTCGGCCAGCACGCGCGGCAGCCGCGTCTGCAAGGCCTGCATGCATGTCGCAGATCTCGCCGAGGAACAAGTCTCCGCCATGGGCCTGAGCGATCTTGCCGCCCGCGCCCTTGGCACGGGCGCCGGTGAAGGCGTCTTCGCGATAGCCGAAGAGCTCGCTCTCAACCAGTCTCGGGAATCGCCGCGCAGTTCACAGCCACGACGGGCTGGCCCGACGTACGCAGGCCTCGTGCGTGGCCTTGGCAAATGCCTCCTTGCCCGAACCCGATTCGCGGTACGGCACAATGGCCAAACCCTTTTCAGGCACACGCAGTGCCTGCCGGGCATTGGTCTGCATCTGTGGGTCCAGCCTGGCCCGTGATGCTTCACCAGGGCAATGTGGTGCTGGACGTCAGCGGCGAAGAGCATGCGAACATGGACATGCCCACCCTGCTGCATGTGTTCGAGAAGGTACGTGGCGAGAAGCTCGCGGATGACGCCTTGTTGCTCAGCTGATTCAAGCCGGACGGCCTGAGCGCACACAGCTCACTATCAAAAAAGAAGCTGCCAGTCCTTGATAGCTATTGGCTGGCGGCTTTTTTCATTTCAAGACAGAAAATATCGACAGCAAACATTTACATTTCGACAATTATTTTTGACGAAATGAAAAGACAAACAATCAAATAGACAAGGCTCCAGCGAACGAAGGCCGAGCATGAAGCCACTCTCGCCGACGATTTGACGAAGATATAAGGATATTTTTCTGAATTTCTGATCCAGTCATTAATTCTGAAATATCAAACACTTAGATATCGTTTCAAGCCATGGCGACCCCGATCCACAGCTCACGCTGTACGACTCGTGCGCAAATCGCTCACAATCTGCACCCTATCGGAAGCCACTGAGCACGATGCATGTCATCGCCGTTCACGCCGACCGCGTTGATATCCGGGGACTCCCGACATCAGGGCGCAACAAAAGGGCATGAGGCCGATGCTTTCACCAGCAGGACCACCAAGGCTTCATGATCCGCAAAAAAACCAATATCTCTCATGAGCGATAGCCAAGCAAAAACTGACAACGGTGGCTTGCACCGTTCCCTCAAGGCCCGACATATGTCGATGATCGCCATCGGCGGCTCCATCGGCACCGGTCTTTTTGTCGCCTCTGGCGCAACCATCTCGCAGGCAGGCCCCGGCGGCGCCTTGCTGGCCTACATGATCGTGGGCCTGATGGTTTATTTCCTGATGACCAGTCTGGGCGAGATGGCCGCGCACATGCCCGTCTCCGGCTCCTTTGCCACCTATGGCGCCAAGTACGTGGATGAAGGCTTTGGCTTCGCCCTGGGCTGGAACTACTGGTACAACTGGGCCGTGACCATTGCCGTGGACCTGGTGGCCGCACAGCTGGTGATGGCCTACTGGTTCCCGGGCACCAACGGCGTGCTGTGGAGTGCGCTGTTTCTGGCCCTGATGTTCGGCCTGAACGCACTGTCGGCCAAGGGCTTTGGCGAATCCGAATTCTGGTTCGCCGCCATCAAGGTGACCACGGTGCTGGTCTTCATCGCCATCGGCGTGCTGATGATCTTCGGCATTTTGCAAGGCGGCGCACCTGACGGAATCTGGGGCAATATTGCCAACCTGAGCACGGGCGACGCACCGTTTGCAGGCGGCTTTGCGGCCTTGATCGGCGTGGCCATGGTGGTGGGCTTTTCCTTCCAGGGCACGGAGCTGATCGGTATCGCCGCCGGCGAATCCGAAGATCCCGCCAAGAACGTGCCCAAGGCCGTGCGCAAGGTGTTCTGGCGCATTTTGCTGTTCTACGTCTTCGCCATCCTCATCATCGGTCTGCTGATTCCCTATACCGATCCCAAGCTGCTGCGCAACGACCTGGGCGATATCGCCGTCAGCCCCTTCACGCTGGTGTTCGAGCGTGCCGGCCTGCTGGGCGCCGCCGCCGTGATGAATGCCGTGGTGCTGACCTCGGTGCTGTCGGCCGGCAACTCCGGCATGTATGCCTCCACCCGCATGCTGTATGCGCTGGCCAAGCAGGGCATGGCGCCCAAGGTGTTTGCCCAGGTCAACACGCGCGGCGTGCCCGTGCTGGCATTGATCGCCACCACCGTGATTGCCGCTCTGTGCTTTCTGACCAATATCTTCAGCCCTGAAGTCGTCTACATCTGGCTGCTGAATCTGTCCGGCATGTGCGGCTTTGTCGCCTGGCTGGGCATTGCCATCAGCCACTACCGTTTCCGCAAGGGCTGCGAAGTACAGAACTACGATATGAACCAGCTGCCCTACAAGGCAGCGGCCTTCCCCTTCGGCCCCATCTTCGCCTTTGTGCTGTGCCTGATCATCACCCTGGGCCAGAACTACGAGAACCTGATCAAGGATCAGATCGACTGGGTCGGTGCCATCGCCACCTACATCGGCCTGCCTCTGTTCCTGGCCATCTGGTTTGGCTACAAATGGGTCAAGGGCACCAAGATCGTCAAATACTCGGAGATGGATCTGAACGGCTCGCGTTAATACCTAGTCATTTTTGATCCCTCCCAAGGCAGCTCCGGCAACGGCGCTGCCTTTTTTGCGTCTTTGGCCTGCCTCGGATGCTGTCGATTAGTCCCAACAGACGATTCATGTCATGACAAATATCTGAAGAATAAATGCTCACAGGCAACGGCCTGCACAGTTTTTTCACTAGGAAAACAAGAGCAATGCAACAAAAGACGATGAGCACAGCGCTGATGCTGTGCATGGGTTTGCTGAGCGCAGGAGCCGCCTGTGCCAAGGTTCCCGCCGCGGAAGCCGACAAGCTGGGCAAGGAGCTGACCTGCACCGGCGCCATCAAAGCCGGCAATGCCGATGGCAGCATCCCGCCATTCACGGGCAAGATCCTGGGCATTCCGCCCGGCGTGAAGTTCACCAAGTCCGTGGGACAGTTCCAGCCCGATATCTACGCCAACGAAAAGCCGCTGTTCGAGATCACGGCCGCCAACATGGCGCAATATGGCGACAAGCTCAGCGCCGGTCAGAAGGCGCTGCTCAGCAAATTCCCCACCACCATGCGCATTCCCGTCTATCCGGGCCACCGCGACTTCCGCTATGACGACGATATCTGCGCCGTCATCAAGCGCAATGCGCTGGAAGCCGAGGTAGTCAACGACGGCAATGGCGTCAAGGGCTTCATGGGCGCTCTGCCCTTCCCCATTCCCAAGACCGGCCTGGAACTGCTCTGGAACAACCTCATGCCCAGCCGCGCCAGCACCGAAGAGGTGGAACGCGACATGGCACTGGTGGGCGCAAGCGGCGATATCGCCTGGGGCCGCACCAGCTATATCCAGCTCAGCCGCTATGACTCCAAGGAAAATCTGGGCAAGCCCAACGAAGGCAAATACGCCTATGTGACCAATTTCTCCATCCTGCCCGAGCGCGAAAAAGGCGGCGTGATTCTGTCCATCGAGCCGATGAACTTCGGCACCGACAAGCGCCTGGCCTGGAATTACGATCCCGGCACTCGCCGCGTGCGACAACTGCCCGAGTTCGGCTATGACCAGCCCTCCCCCGGCACCAGCGGCAAGGCGACCATCGACTCCGAGCGCCTGTTCAATGGCGGCTCCGAGCGCTACGAGTGGACCATGCACGGCAAGCGCGAGATGTTCATTCCTGCGAACACCTTCCGCATCAACCAGCAGATGAAATACGCCGATCTGCTCAAGCCAGGTCACCCCAACCCGGCCTACACCCGCTATGAGCTGCGCCGCGTCTGGGTGCTGGAGGGCAAGCTCAAGCCCGGCTTCCGTCACCTGTACTCCAAGCGTGTGATGTTCATCGACGAAGACACCGGCCACGCCGTCTCGGGCGACTTCTACGACGCACGCGGCCAGTTGTGGCAGCACGGTGAAATCAATTACTACTATGCCTACGACATCAAGAAGTGGCACGCGGGCACATCGTTCTACTACGACCTGAATGCCGGCTCCTATGTGAGCATGAATCTGGTCCAGGAGCGCCCCAAGGCACCCATTCTGGGCAAGGACAACCTCAAGCCCAGCCAGTACACTCCCGAGGCGATTCGCAACCTGGGCAACTGATGGACAACAGGTGGGCCAACCACCGCGCGCACCGCACCGAAAGGTGTACAGAGAGGCCATGAGCCTCTCTTTTTTTATGGCCGCTCCCACCCCGAAACGGGAGCGCACTCCCGCATGTGCGCGGGCAGCGTGCTAGGATGAAACACGGCACCAGCACTGAAAACGCATAGCAGTTGGCGCCGTTTTCTCTGTCTTCGAGTCGATTTCAACGTGAGCATCATTCACAAGCAGTCAACGACCCACCCGGTCGCATGGCAGGGCGCGGATCTGGCGGGTGCCACCTCCCGGACTCATCGGCCATCCGCCGAACCCCTTGCCGCCATCGATGCCATGCGGGCCCGGTTCGGACAACGCCTTGAGTCACTTTGGAACAAGGCGTCCCCTCGGCCAATGTCGCAGCCTCGTCCCGTTTTTAATCCCTGCACAACAAAGCCAGACTAAGCTTGCAGAGGATTTAGTTCGCCGCAATCATGACTTCCATGCAATCCCTGGCCCGATGGCTGCCCTTTCTCAATTGGCCCAAACCGACTTTCGGCCTGCTGCGCGGCGAGTTCTGGGCTGGCCTGACCGTGGGCCTGATGCTGCTGCCCCAGGGCGTGGCTTACGCCGCGCTGGCGGGCATGCCACTGATCACCGGCATCTACGCCTCCATCATTCCGGCCGCAGTGGCCATTCTCTTCAGCCCCTCACCCCGCCTGGGCGTGGGGCCGACGGCGCTGAGCGCCTTGCTGATCGGCGCCTCTCTGACCGGCATGGCCGAGCCAGGCTCGGCCCAATGGGTGGTCCTTGCGGCATGGATGGCCATTCTGTCGGGCCTGGTGCAGTGGAGTCTGGGCGTGGTGCGCGCGGGCTGGCTGCTCAACCTGGTCACCTCCCCCGTACTGGCAGGTTTCACCCAGGCGGCTGCGCTGCTGATTCTGGCTTCGCAGCTGCCCACCCTGCTGGGCATGCGCGCTGACTGGTCCACCGTCTGGCATTCGCCCTCCATCTATCTGTTCAGCATCCAGTCCATCGCCTACGGCCTGGTCAGCATGGCCTTGCTGATGCTGGCCAAGAAATGGCGTCCTGCTTTTCCCTCAGCTATTTTCATCATCGGCCTGAGCGGCTTCATCAGCTGGCTCACGGGATTCGCCGATGCAGGCGGAGCCGTGATTGGCCACCTGCCTGCGGGGCTGCCCAGCTTCCAGTGGCCCGGCATGCTGGACTGGGAGCAGTTCGGCGCCCTGGTCATGCCGGTGCTGGTCATCTCCCTGGTCAGCTTTCTGGAGACGGCCTCCAGCGCCCAGGTAGAGCATCAGCAGGCCGGCACGCGCTGGAACGAGAACCAGGATCTGATTGCCCAGGGTCTGTCCAAGATCAGCGCCGGCCTGTTCGGCAGCTTTGCCACCAGCGCTTCTTTCTCGCGCTCTGCCGTCAACCTGCTCGCCGGTGCCAGGACCGGCTATGCCAACGTCTTTTCCATTCTGCTGGTGGTTGTGGTCGTGCTCTGGTTCATTCCCTGGCTCTACCATGTGCCTCAGGCAACGCTGGCAGCCATCGTGATCACCGCCGTGCTCAACCTGGTCAAGCCCAGCGCGATCCTCAAGCTGTTCAAGATCTCCAAGGTCGAAGCCAGCATCAGCGTCGCCACTCTGGTGCTGACCATCGTCACCGCCCCCCGCATGTACTGGGGCGTGTTCGCGGGCATCATGCTCAGCCAGGCTTACTACCTCTATCAGCACCTGCACCCGCGCATCATCGAGGTCGGCGAGCATCCCGACGGCAGCCTGCGCAGCCGCAAGCTTTGGCAACTGCCGCCCCTGGCACCTGAAGTCGTGGCTCTGCGCATGGATGCAGACCTGGACTTTGCCACGGCCACGGCACTTGAGCGCTACGCAGCCGATGCCCTGCAGCAAGCGCCCCAGGCCAGAGATCTGGCACTGCTGATGCAGTCCATCAACAGCATAGACATCACAGGTGTCGAAACTTTTGCACGACTGGAGCGCCTGGTCGCATTGCGTGGCGGTCTGCTGCACGTGGTGGGGTTGAAGTTGCCGGCCGAGCAAAGACTGGAGCGCGCCGGCCTGCTGCACAAGGAAGGCAGCCCCATCAGGCTCTATCGCACGGATGCCGACTTTCTGCGAACGCTTGGCAATTTCCCCACAGAACTGACCCGGATCAACGCTGACGAAAAGCCTACATCCACAAAAAGATAGGGGGCGCTGCTACACTGACGGCCATCATTGATAGTTTGTCGTGACCTCATCCGCCCCCCACCAATCCGTGTTTTTGCGCGATCTGCGCCTTGCCACCGCACACAATCTGGTGACTCGCGCGGGCGGTAGCGATAACCGTCTGCCCACTGACACTCCCACCCACTACCTGCAAGCATTGATTGATGGCTTGTGTGCGCTGTCTTTGCGGGACCCCCTCACGGGGCTGGCCAACCGACGCCATTTCCGCTCCGTGATCGAGCGCGAGATCGACCGCGTGGCCCGCTCCGGAGAAACCGCACTGCTGCTGATGCTGGACATCGACCACTTCAAGCAGATCAACGACGAGCACGGTCATATTGCTGGCGATATGGTGTTGCAGTCCGTTGCGCAGACCCTGTCCGAGATCATCCGCCCCATGGACACCCTGGCGCGCTTCGGTGGTGAAGAATTTGCCATCGTGCTGCCCGTGTGTCCTGCGCATCAAGGCCGCGCGGTCGCCGAACGCCTGCGCCAGGCCATCGAAAGCAACTCCATCGCCGTGTCCTCCGGCCAGTCGCTGAAGGTCACTGTGAGTATTGGCGGGGTCTACGCCCAGCAATGGATTCGCAGCACGGCGCAACTATGGACCGAGCGTGCCGATCGCCAGCTCTATCTGGCCAAATCGGCGGGACGCAACTGCGTCTGCGTGGAGGATCCGCCCGACAGTACGGTGAGTGCCGAGGAAAAAAGCCTGCTTTTCAGCCCTTTGCCCGCCGCCTCGTTAGAGGAAAATGTCTCTGACAATACAGCACCAGACGTAAACACCGACGCCGCAAGCCAGGTCATAACGCCTTGAGACGATGGACACCTTGGCCCCTCACCCTACTTTGCCCGCTCATATATCCATGGAAGATGCCCTGCGGGCGCCTGGCCGCAACAAGCAGGCCCACATCATTGCCGTCACCAGCGGCAAAGGCGGTGTCGGCAAGACTTTCGTCTCTGCCAATCTGGCTGCTGCGCTGACGCGTCATGGCTTCAACGTTCTGGTATTGGACGCGGACCTGGGCCTGGCCAATCTGGATGTAGTGCTCAACCTCTACCCCAAGGTCACGCTGCACGATGTGTTCACAGGTCGCTCCACGCTGGAAGATGCCATTCTGACCACGCCTGGCGGCTATTCCGTGCTGCTGGCAGGCTCAGGCATGATCGAGTACTCGCGCCTCACCCCCGAGATTCGCTCCCAGTTCATGCGCACGGTGGAGCTGCTGCGCCCGCGCTACGACATCATCCTGCTCGACACCGGTGCCGGCATCTCGGATGTGGTGCTGTTCTCCGTCTCTCTGGCAACCGAGGTGCTGGTCGTGGCCACGCCCGAGCCCACTTCGCTGACCGATGCCTACGCCGCCATCAAGGTGCTGGCCCTGCAGCAAAAGCGCCAGCAGATCCGTCTGGTCATCAATCAGGCGCAACGCCCCGGCGATGGCCGCGCCATCACGGGCCAGCTGCAGCAGGTGCTCAACCGCTTCGTGACCACCGAGTCCGGCCAGCCGCTGCAGCTGACCCACTGGGGCGATATTCCGGTCGACTCTGCCGTGCGCGAGGCCGTGATGCGCCGCCAGCTGCTGCTGCAGGCCATGCCCGGAGCACCCGCATCTCTCGCAGTGGCTCAGCTGTCCAATAAAATCAAGGCAGAGCTGACGGCCCCGGTCTGAGCTGCATCACCGTCGATGCAGCAGCCGCGCGGCCGCCCCCCGGATATCGACGTGGCCGACATACTCAACATCTCCTGCTACAAATTCACGCCCCTGCCCGACGCCGACCAGCTGCGCCAGACGCTGCTGGAGCGTGCAAATGACCTGAGC
Organism: Comamonas testosteroni ATCC 11996; assembly: GCF_000241525.1. GTDB lineage: Bacteria > Pseudomonadota > Gammaproteobacteria > Burkholderiales > Burkholderiaceae_C > Comamonas > Comamonas testosteroni. The sequence continues at coordinate 22,296 of NZ_AHIL01000020.1, read as the reverse complement.
CTCAAGGGCACGGTGCTGCTGGCCGAAGAAGGCATCAACTTTTTCCTGGCCGGCCCTGCCGAGGCTGTACGCGGCTTTGTGGACCAGCTCAAGCAAGACCCGCGTTTTGCCGACCTGACGCCCAAGGAAAGCTGGTCCGAGACCGTGCCCTTTCGCAAAATGCTGGTCAAGGTCAAGAACGAGATCATCCGCATGGATCATCCCGCCATTCGACCCGCCCATGGCCGTGCGCCATCGGTCAGCCCGGTCACGCTGCGCCGCTGGCTGGAGCAGGGCCATGACGACGAGGGCCGCGAGGTGGTGACGCTGGACACGCGCAACGACTACGAAGTGGACGAAGGCGCATTTGCCGGCACGATCGACTGGCGCCTGACCAAGTTCACCGAATTTCCGCCTGCACTGCGCCAGCACAAGGACGAATTCGCCGGCAAGACCGTGGTCAGCTACTGCACGGGCGGCATCCGCTGCGAAAAGGCCGCCATCCTCATGCAGGACGAAGGCATCGAAAACGTCTACCAGCTCGAAGGCGGGATCCTCAAATATTTCGAGGAAACCGACGGCAAGTACTACGACGGCGGCTGCTTTGTCTTTGACGGCCGTGACTCGCTGGGCACCGATCTGTCGCGCACCGAGCTGGTTCACCCCCGCCCCATCAAAAAGCATCTGATGGACTAAGTCGCCCTTTCTGGGCGACTCCCAAAAAGAGAGCGGGTAGCGCTTTCCATCAAACGATTTCAGATACAAATCCATCTGAAATCAATGATGCAAAGGCGCTAGATGCTTCTTATTCAATAGCAGCCTGATACTGCTTATCTAGCCCAGCGCGCTGCCGCGCTGGCCACGCGCTCGCCAAACTGGCGTGCGGTTTCCAGATCGCCTGCGGCCATCTCGCCGGCCGATGAGTCAGAGGGTGACTGTGCCATGGCACCGCAGAAACTGCCCATCCAGTTCACATCGTTGCGCTGGGCGGCCTTGGTGTTCGAAGGCAGCAGGCCCAGTCCCACCCACACGCCGCCATGCTGCATGGCCAGGTGGTAGAAATAATCGAGCGTGACCTGCTTGTCGCCCTGCACGCTCGCGCTGTTGGTAAAGCCGGCAAACAGCTTGTCCTTCCAGGCCTGGGCAAACCAGGCCTTGGACGAAGCATCGGCAAATTTCTTGAACTGCCAGCTCGGAGCGGCCATATAGGTCGGCGCGCCAAAGACGATGGCGTCAGCCGCAGCCAGTTGCTCCCAGCCACCTTCGGGCAAATTGCCATCGGCGTCGATGGCCAGCAACTGCGCGAGCGCGCCCTGGGCTACGGATTGCGCCATGCGCTGGGTATGGCCGTAGCCGGAGTGGTAGACCACAACGATATTGCTCATGATTTCTTCTTTCCTGCTTTTCCTGCTTGCATCGACGCAGCCATCCGCCGCGCCATCGTGAATCTGTGCCAAATAAAGGCCCGCCGGATTGACACCCGGCGGGCCTTGTCTTGCGAGAGCGCGCTAGCTTATCAAAGCCATGACCGCTTGCGCACTTTCAGCCTGCGCGGCCTCATGCTTTAGGCTTTGCGGCCGTCCATGCTCCAGGCGCCTGCCCCATGGGCGGCGTAGCCAAGCAGACCGCCGACCACGGCGATGTTCTTCCAGAACAGCAGCTGCTGCATCATGGCGGCTTCTGCGGGCACGCCCCAGAAGTTATGGAAGAAGAAGCTGGCAATCAGCGTGAAAAATCCCAGGATCAAGGCCGCGCAGCGCGTGTGCCAGCCCAGCAATATGGCCAGACCGCCCACGATCTCGATCACCAGACCCACCGCCACCGCGACCTGGGGCATGGGCATGCCCACCGATGCGGCATAACCCACGGTGCCCGCAAAGCCGCTGATTTTCTGAATGCCCGCAGGCAGGAACAGCAGGGCAATCAGCACACGGCCCACCAGGTCCAGGGGATTTCGCAATTGATTCAACATCTCAACTCCAGTCATTGCGACCCAGGGCCGCGTTGGTTCATATCAGCACAAGCCTTGAAATCGTCAGACTCAAGGTTCCAGGTCAAACACCAGAACTTCCGCAGCCCGGCCATTGGCAAGGCGCAGGCGCTCCTCATTTTCAATAAGTGCGGCGTCACCGCTTGTCAGCTTTTGTCCATTCACGTCCAGCTCGCCACGCACCAGGTGCACATAGGTCTTGCGCCCGGCCGGCAGGGCCACCTCGGCAGCCTCTGCGCCGTCGAACAGACCGGCATACAAGCGTGCATCAGCGTTCATGGGAACCGAGCCCTCGGCACCATCGGGTGAAGCCACCAGACACAGACGCCCACGCTTTTGCGCCTCGCTGAATGTCTTCTGGGCATAGCCTGGCTCGATACCTGTGCGCGCGGGCAGCAGCCAGATCTGCAGAAAGTGCGTGGTCTGCTCCTTGGCATAGTTCTGTTCGCTGTGCACCACCCCCGAGCCAGCGCTCATGCGCTGCACCTCTCCAGGCAGGATGGGGGTTTCATTGCCCATGCTGTCCTTGTGCGAGAGCGCACCTTCGAGCACATAGCTGATGATTTCCATGTCGCGATGGCCGTGCGAGCCAAAGCCCGTGCCGGGTGCAATCCGGTCTTCGTTGATCACGCGCAGATTGCCGAAACCCATATGGCGCGGATCGTAGTAACCGGCAAACGAAAAGCTGTGATACGACTTGAGCCAGCCGTGGTCGGCGTAGCCGCGTTCCTGGGATTTGCGCAGAGTCATCATGGTGTGCTTCCTTTCGTTCAAGTGACTGTCTCTATGGGCTCTACTGTAGAAGTCGCCCGCCAGGCTGTGGCTGAACGGCGTTGATGGCATCATTCAAACTGTTTGAATCATCAATCTCACCATGCCCAGCTCCCGCGATGTGCTCACCCCCGACAGCCTGGCCATGCTGCAGGCCATTGCCGAAACCGGCAGCTTTGCCGCTGCTGCGCGCTCCCTGGGCCTGGTGCCCAGTGCACTGACCTACCGCGTGCGCCAGATCGAAGATGCGCTCGATGTGCTGCTGTTTGACCGCAGCTCGCGCCATGCCCAGGCCACGGAGGCCGGCCAGGCCTTGCTGCGCGAAGGCGCCCGCCTGCTGCAGGAGATCGACGCCGTGGCGCACCGCGTCAAGCGCGTGGCCACGGGCTGGGAGCCACAGCTGACCATCGTCATCGACGGGGCCGTGGCCCGCACGCCCATCTTCGAGCTGGTCGAAGCCTTTTATGCGCTGACCCCGCCCACCACACTCAAGCTGCGTGACGGCATTCTCAACGGCACGCTGGAAGTGCTGACCAGCGGCCATGCCGATCTGGCCATTGGCGTGGCGGTCAACACCAGCAACGTCTCCGAGCTGCAGACACGCGAAATCGGGGAGATAGATTTCGTCTTCGCCGTCGCGCCGCACCACCCGCTGGCCAGGCTCGACGAGCCGCTGTCCGACGAGTTGCTGCTGCGCCATCGCATGGTGGCTGTGGCCGACTCCGGCGTACGCACCAACACCAGCTTTGGTCTGGTCAACGGCCAGGACGTGCTCACCGTGGACAGCATGCAGGCCAAGCTGGAGGCCCAGATACGCGGCATTGGCGCCGGCTTCCTGCCGCGCGGCATGGTGCAGGCCTATCTGGATGCAGGGCTGCTGGTCACAAGACAGGTGCAGCGCGCCAGTCGCAATCTGCGCCTGCACTATGCATGGCCCGGCCCCTCCCACCGCACGCCCGGGCGAGCCCTTCAGTGGTGGCTGACGCAACTGGAAAGCCCTGCCACGCGCAAGGCGCTTATGGAAAACCATCACCGCCAATAAGCTGCTGCGCGTCGCGGCCGTCACGCGGGAGGTGTAGAGTGAGTTGCGCTGCAACAATTCAGCACAAGCAGCACTTGCTATCCTTTGGATAGCTGCTACGCTAGAACTCAAACGGTGTCGAAAAGGCTTTTTCATGAATGCTTCCCGCACTCGCGCGTCCGCAACTGCCTCCGCTTCTTCCCCTTCCCCGCATACCGGCGCCAAGCGCATTGCCGTCATCGGCGCGGGCATTGCAGGTCTGGCCTGCGCCCGCACGCTGATGCAGGCCGGGCATGACGTTCATGTCTATGAGCGCCTGACCCAGGCCGGCGGACGCATGCGCTCGGTCAGCGGCCCCTACGGCAGCTTTGACATCGGCGCCCAGTTCTTCACCGTACGCGACCCGCGCTTTCAGCAGGTGCTGGACACCACTCCCGGCAATCTGCGCGCCTGGAGCCTGAACAGCGTGCAGACCCGCAACGCCCAGGGCCGCAGAGTGGACAAGCACACGCCGGTGCGCGAGACCCACTGGGTCGGCATGCCCGATATGCAATCGCTGCCACTGGCCTGGGCAGCGCCGCTATGGGATGCCGGGCGTCTGCACCTGGGCCAGTCCCTGCGCGCCATGAGCCACCACATTGCCAGCGGCAGCCACCACAGCCGCCATCAATGGTCCCTGATGCTCGATACCGAAGACCACGGCCCGCAGATTGCAGCCGACTTCGATGCCGTGGTGCTGGCCGTGCCGGCGCCCGTGGCCGCGCAACTGCTGCAGACAGCACCGCAGGGTGCGGCCCTGGCCAGAACCCTGGCCCCCGTGGAAATGGCCCCCTGCTGGGCCATGACGCTGTCCTACCCCATGGCTGCGCAGGCCGGCCTGACCACACTGGGCCCCCAGTGGAATGCCGCACGCAGCACACATGAGCGCGTTGCCTGGGTGGCCCGCGAGTCCTCCAAACCCGGCCGCGCCCAGACCGAGCGCTGGACGATTCATGCCAATCCGCTGTGGTCCAACGAGCACCGCCACGACGACGCCACGCGCGTGCTTGCCAAGCTGCAAAAGGCCTTTGGCGAGATCACGGGCATCCGCGTTGCGCCGCGCCATGCCAGCGTCTACCTCTGGCAGCATGCCCAGACACTTGCGCCCCTGGGAAGACCGTTCAGCCACGACCCCTCGGCAGGCCTGGGCCTGTGCGGGGACTGGTGCATAGGCATGCGGGTGGAAGACGCTTTTGTCTCGGGTCTGGAAATGGGCCTGGCCCTGGCCTGAGCCAGCTGCACGCAGTCAAGGGGCGTAAGATGGCGTCCCTCATGACTGCGGCCCTCTCCCGTCCCCCCTCCAGCGCTCCCAGCACGGGGCCATATATCGGGCGCTTTGCGCCCTCCCCCACCGGAGCGCTGCATGCCGGCTCTGTGGTCGCGGCGCTGGCCAGTTGGCTGGATGCACGCGCCCACCACGGACGCTGGCTGATTCGCATCGAAGACATCGATCCGCCACGCTGCCAGGCGGGCGCCGACCTGGAAATCCTGCGCCAGCTGGCTGCCTGCGGCCTGCACTCCGATGCCCCCGTGGTCTGGCAGTCGCAGCGTCATGCACTCTATGAAAAAGCGCTGCAACAGCTACAGGCGCAAAAAATGGCCTACCCCTGCGGTTGCACGCGCAAGGACATCGAAGCCGCCTGGCAGGCACAGGGACTGACTCACGAACGGCATGTGGAGCGGCCCTACCCCGGAACCTGCCGTCATGGCCTGCAAGGCAAGCCCGCCAGAGCCTGGCGCTTTGCACTGGAGCAGCAGGTACATGATTTACAGGAAAGCCAGCCCGAAGTGCTGCCCCTTCAATCGCAGACAGCTACGCAAAGCATGGCACTCAGGCAACACTGCCTGGAAAGCAGCCGACCCGTGCTGCACTGGCAGGACCGGCGTCTGGGCGCGCAGCAGCAAGATCTGCTCGCCAGTGTGGGCGACTTTGTGCTGCGCCGCGCGGACGGGCTCTGGGCCTACCAGCTGGCCGTTATCGTTGACGACGCCGAGCAAGGCATCACCGATGTGGTGCGCGGTGAAGACCTGGCCGACAACACCCCCCGCCAGCTGCTGCTGCAGCGCGCCCTGGATCTGACCCAGCCGCGCTATCTGCACACGCCGCTGGTCTGCATGGAAAACGGAGAAAAGCTCTCCAAACAGCATGGCGCACCCGCCGTGGATGTCAGCCAGCCGCTGACCGTGCTGTCTGCCGCGGCGCAGCAACTCGGCCTGCCACAAGCGCCCGCAGCCGCATCCTGCAGCAGTGAAAGCCCCGCAAGCGCCTTGCCTTTGGCGCTGGACTTCTGGGTCCGGTGCTGGCGCCAAACCTACAATATCGCCCCGTGACTTCTTCAAATCCAACACCTACCACCGATATGGCCGAAAACGTGCCAGCCGCTGACGCATCCGCAGCATCCCAAGGCCAGGCGCCCGAAGGCGTGGCCTATCCCAAGACCATCAAAAGCTATGTGCGCCGCGCAGGCCGCACCACCACGGGCCAGGCCAAGGCTTTTGAGGAACTGGGTCCGCGCTTCCTGCTGCAATACCAGAAGGCTCCTCTGGACGCCGCAGCCGCCTACGGCCGCGACGGCAAGCTGATTCTGGAGATCGGCTTCGGCATGGGTGAAGCCACCGCCCATATCGCCCGCGTGCGCCCCGACGACAATTTCCTGTGCTGCGAAGTGCACGAGCCCGGCGTGGGCGCGCTGCTCAAGCGCATTGGCGAGCAGGAGATCGAGAACATCCGCATCCTCCAGCACGATGCCGTGGAAGTCATCGACAACATGCTGCCCGAAGCCTCGATCGACGGCGTGCACATCTTCTTCCCCGACCCCTGGCACAAGAAAAAGCACAACAAGCGTCGCCTGATCCAGAGCCCGCTGATCGCCAAGCTGGCCGCTCGCATCAAGCCCGGCGGCTATATCCATTGCGCCACCGACTGGGAACCCTATGCGGTGCAGATCCTGGAAGTGCTGAACGCAGAACCCATGCTGCAGAACACGGCCGAGAACTACGCTGAAAAGCCCGACTACCGCCCGCTGACCAAATTCGAAAACCGCGGCATCCGCCTCGGCCATGGCGTCTGGGATCTGGTGTTCAGGAAAAAATAACACCCCCTGAGCGGCTTTGCCTAGGCGGCCCCGCCGCTTCCCCCTCGCTGCTACGCAGAGGGGGACGACAGCATCGCTGCGGGGCGGCCCTTCCTCGGTGTCTCCGACTTGGGTTATGCCAGTTTCCAAGGATTCGCTCCAACAATAAAAAACGCTCCTCATCGAGGAGCGTTTTGTTTTGGGGCAAGGCAGCCTGGACTGCCTTTTGGTGCTCGCCTTACAGGCGCTCGGCCCAGAGGCGCTAGGCTCAGAGGCGCTCGGCCACCCAGGCCTGCACGCTGGCCAGTGCTGCGGGCACGGCTGCGGCATCGGTGCCGCCGGCCATGGCCATATCGGGCTTGCCACCGCCCTTGCCGCCCACTTGCTGGGCCACAAAGTTCACCAGCTCGCCGGCCTTGACCTTGGCGGTTTCAGCCTTGGTCACGCCTGCTGCCAGTTGCACCTTGTCGCCGTCCACGGCAGCCAGCACGATCACGGCCGCACCCAGCTTGTCCTTGAGCTTGTCCATGGTGTCGCGCAAGGTCTTGGCATCCGCTCCTTCGAGCTTGGCGGCCAGCACCTTCACGCCATTGACGTCGGCAGCCTGCGTGACCAGCTCGTCGCCCTGGCTGGAAGCCAGCTTGCCCTTGAGCGCAGCGATTTCCTTTTCCAGTGCCTTGATCTGATCCAGCGCACCGCCGATGCGGTTGGTCAGCTCGGCGGCAGGGGCCTTGAAAGCGGCCGCCGCCTGGTCCACGGTGGACTCCAGCGACTGCAGATAGGCCAGCGCATTCTCGCCGGTAATGCCTTCGATACGGCGCACGCCAGCGGCCACGCCGGATTCGCCCACCACCTTGAACAGGCCGATGTCGCCGGTACGGCTGACGTGAGTGCCGCCGCACAGCTCGCGGCTGGAGCCGATGTCCAGCACGCGCACGGTTTCGCCGTACTTCTCGCCGAACAGCATCATCGCGCCGGTCTTCTGGGCCGACTCGATATCCATCACGCGCGCATCGGTGGCGGTGTTGGCCAGAACCTCGGCATTGACGCGGGCTTCGATCTCGCGGATCTGCTCGGCAGTCACCGGGGCATTGTGCGCAAAGTCGAAGCGGGTACGCTCGGCATTGACCAGCGAGCCCTTTTGCTGCACATGGCCGCCCAGCACTTCGCGCAAGGCCTTGTGCATGATGTGTGTGACCGAGTGGTTGCGCATGGTCGCAGCGCGCACGGCGGTATCCACCTGTGCCTCAACGGCATCGCCCACCTTCAGGCTGCCGGCTTCCAGCACGCCGTGGTGACCGAATACATCGGCCTTGATCTTGAGCGTGTCTTCCACGGCAAAGCGGTTGCCGCCTGCAACGATCACGCCCTGGTCGCCGACCTGGCCGCCGGACTCGGCGTAGAAGGGGGTCTTGTCCAGCACCACGACACCGTTCTGGCCGGCCTGCAGCTCGTTCACGCTCACGCCATCGGCGTACAGCGCGACGATCTTGGCAGCCTCTGCCAGCTTGTCGTAGCCGGTGAACACATTGGCGTCCCCCGTGTATTCCAGCGCGCGATCCATCTTGAACTTGCCGGCTGCGCGGGCAGTTTCCTTCTGGTGCTGCATGGCGGCGTTGAAGCCGGCCTCGTCCACCGTCAAGCCACGCTCGCGCGCCACGTCGTTGGACAGGTCCAGCGGGAAGCCGTAGGTGTCATGCAGCTTGAAGGCCACATCGCCGGGCAGCACCTTGACGTCGCCAGCCAGTGCGCTGTCCAGGATTTCCATGCCGTTGGCCAGCGTCTCGAAGAAACGCTCTTCCTCGGCCTTGAGCACGCTGGTGATATGCGCTTCCTGCTCCTTGAGCTTGGGATAGGCATCACCCATCTGCACCACCAGGTCGGCCACCAGCTTGTGGAAGAAGGGAGTCTTCTGGCCCAGCTTGTAGCCATGACGGATGGCGCGGCGGATGATGCGGCGCTGCACATAGCCACGACCTTCGTTGGAAGGAATCACGCCGTCGGACACCAGGAAGGAGGTCGCGCGGATATGGTCGGCAATCACCTTCAGCGAAGGAGTGCTCAGATCTTCGGTCTGGGTTTCACGGCCGGCAGCCTTGATCAATGCCTGGAACAGGTCGATCTCGTAGTTGCTGTGCACATGCTGCAGGATGGCCGCCAGACGCTCCAGGCCCATGCCGGTGTCCACGCAAGGTGCGGGCAGCTTCACCACGGAGCCGTCTTCCTTCATGTCGAACTGCATGAACACGTGGTTCCAGATCTCGATGAAGCGATCGCCGTCTTCTTCCGGGCTGCCGGGAGGGCCGCCGGCAATATGCTCGCCGTGGTCATAGAAGATTTCCGAGCAGGGGCCGCAAGGGCCTGTGTCGGCCATCATCCAGAAGTTGTCGCTCTTGTACTTGCCGCCCTTGTTGTCGCCGATGCGGATGATGCGCTCGGCAGGCAGGCCGATGACGTTCTTCCAGATGTCATAGGCTTCGTCGTCTTCGTGATAGACCGTGGCCAGCAGCTTCTCGGCGGGCAGGCCGAAAACCTTGGTCAGCAGCTCCCAGCCCCACTCGATGGACTCCTTCTTGAAGTAGTCGCCGAAGGACCAGTTGCCCAGCATCTCGAAGAACGTGTGGTGGCGCGCGGTGTAGCCCACGTTTTCCAGGTCGTTGTGCTTGCCGCCGGCGCGCAGGCAGGCCTGCACCGAAGTTGCGCGGTTGTAGGGGCGCTTGTCCGTGCCCAGGAACACGTCCTTGAACTGCACCATGCCGGAGTTGGTGAACATCAGCGTCGGATCGTTGCCGGGAACCAGCGAGCTGGACGCGACAACCGTGTGGCCCTTGGAAGCGTAGAAATCCAGGAACGTCTTGCGGATGTCCGCAACGGAAAAAGTGGGTGTACTCATGGTGTTTGGTATGAAGACGCCTGCATGACGCCTGCGATCAGTACGGCCCGGCGCTGCTTTTTCAGGAGCTGCGCAGACAGGCAAATCAGCCGAACATTATAGGTTTGCGGCTACATACCCGCGCGGCCTTGTGCCGATAACAGCGATCATGAATTTTCATGCGTTGCATTAATGTCTTCATCATCGGCTTGCGGATAATCGGCAACCACTATGAGCGACACACCCAAACCCGAGACCTCCAAGCCCGCTGCCCCTGCCAAAAACCGCCTGGTGGTCTGGCTCATCGCCCTGCCCGTGATCATCTTTGGCGCACTCATGCTCATCGGCCAGTTCATGGACGACCCGCTCAGCAAGCAACGCTGGACGGAAGCAGAAACCATCAAGATCTGCTGGAAACAGACGGCCAAACCCGAGGCCGAGCGCAAGACCCAGGAGTTCAAAACCCCTCAGGACTGCGAACGCCTGGAGTTCGATTTCAAAACCCGCTACGGCGAAAACCCTTGAAGCAGCCGCGACGCAGCAAGCCCCGGGGGGCAGGCGTGCTGCGTGACTGACGGGCTTACTCTTCGCCCCAGTCTTCGTCCGAGCCCTCTTCCTCTTGTGCTGCAGCCAGCGCGATCATGCGGTCAAAGGTCTCGATGATCGCGATGCGGCGGTCCTGCTTGTAGCCCTCCTCGGGCTCCAGCTCGTCGATGCTCTGGTCCCAGGCCTGCAGATAGGTGGCTTTCCATTGCTCAAGCGTCTGCAGATCCGGCCACAGCGGATGCATGCCGCCATCGGCCATGGCGCACAGCAGCTCGATGCGGCAGGGAACCAGATCGGACTCCGTCTCGCCCGCCTGCAAAGCCTCGGGCGAGTCCAGGGCCTCGGCAATTTCATCGATGAGCTGGCCCGTGATATCGGCCAGCCAGTCCAATGCGGTGTCGTTATCGAAATTGCCGTGCGACCAAGTGCCCATGACCCAACTCCTTGCTGCGGTTAATCAAAAAATCAAGGCCCAACATAGCGAGCCTTGATGTCAGAACTGTGTCAGTCCGGGCAGTCGATCCAGGCGCGACAGGTCAACGGTTGCGATTTTTCATGGCGCGCTCCACCTCGCGCTTGCCTTCGCGGTCCTTGATCACATCGCGCTTGTCATGCTCGGCCTTGCCCTTGGCCAGGGCGATCTCGCATTTCACGTAACCGTTCTTCCAGTGCAGATTGATGGGCACCAGGGTATAGCCCTTTTGCTCGACCTTGCCGACCAGGCGCTTGATCTCGTCCTTTTTCAAGAGCAGCTTCTTGATGCGTGCCGAATCGGGATTGACGTGGGTGGAAGCCGTCTTGAGCGGGTTGATCTGGCAGCCCAGCAGGAACAGCTCGCCGTCCTTGATCAGCACATAGCCATCGGTGAGCTGCACCTTGCCGCTGCGCAGGGCCTTGACCTCCCAGCCGTGCAGCACCATGCCGGCTTCGTGGCGCTCCTCGAAGAAATAGTTGAAAGCTGCTTTTTTATTGTCGGCAATGCGCGACGATGTTTCTGGTTTCTTGGCCATGGAATATTAGTTGCAGGCGGACCGGAGATGAAAGCTCTCCCTACAATACTGGATTGCCGTCTCGCCTCTGAGCGATGATTTTAGTTTCGCATCGCGCCTCTGGGTATATTGACCTAGGCCAATTCCCTGCTCTTGCGCCCTGCTGATTGCTCTTTGTTCATGAAAAACGTCAACAAGTCCGTCCTCATCTGGTACAGCCCCGAAGAAATGTTTGCCCTCGTGACGGACGTGGCCCACTATGCCGACTTTCTGCCCTGGTGCGATCATGCCAAGATTCTGGAGCAGGACGACACAGGTATGACAGCCGAGGTAGGTATTGCGTTCAGCGGACTGCGCAAGTCTTTCGTGACGCGCAACACGAACAGTAGCATGGATGACGGCGGCAAGCAGGTCAGCATGCGTCTGGTCAAGGGACCTTTCTCGCGTCTGGAAGGGCACTGGCGCTTTCATCCCGTAGGCGACGGCACGCAACGCGCCTGCAAGGTCGAGCTGCAACTGGACTACGGCTTCGAGAACGGCGCCGTGGCCGCCATCATCGGCCCGGTCTTCGACCGCATCGCCGGCTCCATGGTCGACGCCTTCATCAAGCGCGCCGAGCAGATCTATGGCTGATGCTCTGCCCGAGGTGATCGACATCACGGTGTGCATCTCGCCCTGCTCCGGCACCGTGCAGGAAACCTTGCTGCAGCTTCCCGCAGGCAGCACTGTCCAGCAAGCTCTGGACGCCCTGACCGCCTCAACAGCCTTGGCGGACCTGCAACTGCCCGAACCCTTGGCCGGCATGGTCGGTATCTGGGGCAAAGTCACGAATCCGGGCCAGGCTCTCAAGCATGGCGATCGGCTGGAGGTCTATCGACCACTGACCGTAGACCCCAAGGTTGCCCGACGCGAACGCTTTGCCCGCCAGGGCGCACGCGGCGCAGGACTTTTCAAACGCCAGAGAGACGGTGCCAAGGCGGGCTACTAGCCAGCGGCCAGCGGGACTCAAAAAAAAGCGCCTTCAGAAGGCGCTTTTTTATCGAGATCCCGGCAAATAACTCGGCGAAGACTCCGGCGCCTACTGCGCCGGCTCTGCCATGGGCCCGCAATCGGAAGCGATCACGGCATCGGCGCGCTTGATCTCCGCATCGCGCGCTGCCTCATCCATGAAGCCACGCTCGCCCTTGGCATTCACATGGGAGAGCAAGCGACCTGACGCCAGGGTTGCCTTGGCCTGCCTGGCACGATTGCAGTTTTCCTGGCGCTGCTTTTCCTTTTGCAGCTTGTCGGCCTGGGTCTTGGCGGCTTCCTGCTCCTGCATCTTGCGCTTTTGCTCTTCCAGCCCCTTGTCCACACCGGCGTCCGCCACGGGCTTGGCCGCGCCGACCTCGGGCACTGCCGAAGGTGCTGCGGGCCTGGCACCGCCGGGGTTGCGCAAAATATTCTTGGCGGGGATATCGGCTGGCGGAGCCCTGTCGCTGAACACCTTGCGCCCCTGACCATCAATCCATTGCCACTGGGCAATTGCGGGAACCGTGCAGCAGGCGATGGCTGCAAACAAAGCGAACTTGATGGCGTGCATGGAGTCAATAAGTCTTGGACTGGCGTTGGGGATTCTGGGTCACGAGCCCACATTGTGCGGCAAGTCACAGGTACAATCTTTCTTTTGGAGCCATCACATGCGCCTTCTCGGAAAAGCACTGACCTTTGACGACGTCCTGCTCGTTCCCGCCTACTCCGAAGTCCTGCCCAAGGACGTTTCTCTCGCCACCCAATTCACTCGCAATATCCGCCTGAACCTGCCCCTGGTGTCTGCCGCCATGGACACGGTGACAGAAGCGCGTCTGGCCATCGCCATTGCGCAAGAAGGCGGTATCGGCGTGATCCACAAGAACATGACAGCCGAGCAGCAAGCCGCTGAAGTGTCCAAGGTCAAGCGCCACGAATCCGGTGTGGTGCACGACCCTGTGGTCATCACCCCCGAACACACCGTGCTGCAAGTGCTGCAGCTGTCGGAAGAACGCGGCATTTCGGGCTTCCCCGTGTGCGACGGCGGCAAGGTGGTCGGTATCGTGACCAGCCGCGATCTGCGCTTCGAGACCCGCTACGACGTCAAGGTCAGCCAGATCATGACGCCCCGCGAAAAGCTGATCACCGTCAATGAAAAAGACGGCACCAGCCCTGCAGAAGCCAAGGCACTGCTGAACAAGCACAAGCTCGAACGAATCCTGGTGGTCAACGACGCCTTTGAACTCAAGGGCCTGATTACCGTCAAGGACATCACCAAGCAAACCACTTTCCCCAATGCCGCACGTGACGCATCGGGCCGCCTTCGCGTGGCTGCCGCTGTCGGCGTGGGCGCTGGCACCGAAGAGCGCGTGGAACTGCTGGTCAAGGCCGGCGTGGACGCGATCGTGGTGGACACGGCTCACGGCCACTCCAAGGGCGTGATCGACCGCGTGCGCTGGGTCAAGCAGAACTACCCCCAGGTGGACGTCATTGGCGGCAATATTGCCACCGGCGCTGCCGCCCTGGCTCTGGTGGAAGCCGGTGCCGACGCGGTCAAGGTCGGTATCGGCCCCGGCTCCATCTGCACCACCCGTATCGTGGCTGGTGTGGGCGTGCCCCAGATCATGGCCATCTCCAACGTGGCCGACGCCCTCAAGGGCACCGGCGTGCCCCTGATCGGTGACGGCGGCATCCGCTTCTCCGGCGATATCTCCAAGGCTCTGGCCGCTGGCGCGTCCACCATCATGATGGGCGGCATGTTTGCCGGCACCGAAGAAGCTCCTGGCGAAGTGATTCTGTACCAGGGCCGCTCCTACAAGAGCTACCGCGGCATGGGCTCCATCGGTGCCATGCAGCAAGGCTCGGCCGACCGCTACTTCCAGGAATCGTCCACCGGCAACCCCAATGCCGACAAGCTGGTTCCCGAAGGCATTGAAGGGCGCGTGCCCTACAAGGGCTCCATGGTCTCCATCGTCTATCAGATGGCTGGCGGCGTGCGCGCCTCCATGGGCTACTGCGGTTGCGCCACGATCTCCGAGATGAACCAGAAGGCCGAGTTTGTGGAAATCACCGCAGCCGGCATCCGCGAATCTCACGTGCATGACGTGCAGATCACCAAGGAAGCACCCAACTACCGCGCTGACTAAGCAAGTCCCTTGAAATCTGACCAGATTGAAAAATCTGGTCAGAATGCTAAAATCTGGCCTGAACTACTGGTTCTAGCCAGATTTTTTGTTTTCCACCATGCAATCTATCGGTATCTACGAAGCCAAAAGCCGCTTTTCCGCCCTGGTCGAAATGGTCGAGCAAGGCGAGGAAGTACGCATCACGCGCCATGGCAAGGAAGTCGTGCGCATGCTGCCCATGCGCCGCAAACCCGTGATCACCGATGAGCAGATTGCGCGCGAGCTGGAGCAGATCTCGGCCCTGCAGCAGACGGTGAAAGCGCCGGCAGCTGCAACGAGCGCCGCAGACAGCATCACCGGCCTGCGCCACACCGGACGGAGCCAGGCATGAGCGCCACCGCTTTTGTGCTCGATGCATCCGTCACCGCCGCCTGGTTGCTGCCTGACGACGCCAGCGAGCACACCAGACGCCTCTACACCCGTATCCGCCGCGATGAAGTCGACCCGCAAGCCCCCAACCTCTGGCAATGGGAATGCGGCAACCTGATTGCATCAGGCGTGAATAATGGCCGTATCCCGCAGACTTCGGTCGAAGGTCTGTGGGGCGTGCTGGAAGCCATTCGTCACCGCGTGGAGCTGCACGACCTGGCTCCAGCACAGCACAAGGCCGTGCTGGATGTGGCGCTGGATACCGGCCTGCCCACCTACGATGCCGCATACCTGTGGCTGGCGCAGTCGCTGCGCCTGCCGCTGGCCACATTCGATGCAGCCCAGATTGCAGCCGCCCGCAAAAGCGGCGTCACCGTCTGGGCTCCCGAAGATTTCTAATCCCTTTTTGCCACCCTCTTGCCCTTGATCACCATGCAACACGACAAGATTCTTATTCTGGACTTCGGCTCCCAGGTCACACAGCTGATTGCTCGCCGCGTGCGCGAAGCCAATGTCTACTGCGAAGTCCACCCCTGCGATGTGAGCAGCGACTGGGTGCGCGAGTTTGCCGCCGACGGCAAGCTCAAGGGCATCATCCTGTCGGGCAGCCATGCCTCCGTCTACGAAGTGGATGACCGCGCTCCCGACGCCGTGTTCGAGCTGAACCTGCCCGTGCTGGGTATTTGCTACGGCATGCAGACCATGGCCACCCAGCTGGGCGGCAAGGTCGAAGGCTCCAACACCCGCGAATTCGGTTACGCCGAAGTGCGCGCCCATGGCCACACCAAGCTGCTGGAAGGCATCGAAGACTTCGTCACGGCCGAAGGCCACGGCATGCTCAAGGTCTGGATGAGCCACGGCGACAAGGTCACCGAGCTGCCCCCGGGCTTCAAGGTCATGGCCTCCACGCCCTCCTGCCCCATCGCCGGCATGGCCGACGAAGCACGTCGCTACTACGCCGTGCAGTTCCACCCCGAAGTCACGCACACCGTGCAAGGCCAGGCACTGCTCAACCGCTTTGTGCTCGACATCTGCGGCACGCAGGCAGACTGGATCATGGGCGACTACATCGAAGAAGCCGTGGCCAAGATCCGCGAGCAGGTGGGCGATGAAGAAGTGATCCTGGGCCTGTCCGGCGGCGTGGATTCGTCCGTGGCTGCCGCCCTGATCCACCGCGCCATCGGCGACCAGCTGACCTGCGTGTTCGTCGATCACGGTCTGCTGCGCCTGAACGAAGGCGATATGGTCATGGACATGTTCGAAGGCAAGCTGCACGCCAAGGTCGTGCGCGTCGATGCCTCCGACTTGTTCCTGGGCGAGCTGGCCGGCGTGTCCGAGCCCGAGCAAAAGCGCAAGATCATCGGCCGCCTGTTCGTGGACGTATTCAAGGCAGAGGCCGAAAAGCTCAAGGCTGCCAACGCCGGCTCCAAGGGCGCCACCTTCCTGGCCCAGGGCACCATCTACCCCGACGTGATCGAGTCGGGCGGTGCCAAGAGCAAGAAGGCCGTCACCATCAAGAGCCACCACAACGTCGGCGGCCTGCCCGAGCAACTGGGCCTGAAGCTGCTGGAGCCCCTGCGCGATCTGTTCAAGGACGAAGTGCGCGAACTGGGCGTGGCCCTGGGCCTGCCCCGCGGCATGGTCTACCGCCACCCCTTCCCCGGCCCCGGCCTGGGCGTACGCATTCTGGGCGAAGTGAAGAAGGAATATGCCGACCTGCTGCGCCGCGCAGATGCCATCTTCATCGAAGAGCTGAACAACTGGATCGACGAAAAGACCGGCAAGAGCTGGTACGACCTGACCAGCCAGGCCTTCACCGTCTTCCTGCCCGTCAAGAGCGTGGGCGTAATGGGCGACGGCCGCACCTACGACTACGTCGTGGCCCTGCGCGCCGTGGTCACCAGCGACTTCATGACTGCCGACTGGGCCGAGCTGCCCTACGGCCTGCTCAAGAAGGTCTCCGGCCGCATCATCAACGAAGTGCGCGGCATCAACCGCGTCACCTATGACGTGAGCACCAAGCCACCAGCAACCATCGAGTGGGAATAATTTACAGTGATTCCAAGACGTCCAGCAGCGTCTTGGATTTCGCATAACTATTTGAATTTCAAAGAGTTAAGTGTTTTTCGCAATCCTATACGGTGCAACGAAAACCACATAGTTTTACGGCAAATTTGACGGTAAATCCGTGATTTCCTGAGGCGCTGCTTTTCTTTACCGACACGTGTTGTGACGGTAAAGTTTTTAAAGAAAGGCAGCCATGCTCACAGACACAGAACTGCGCAAACTGCGCCCTAAAGACAAGGCATTTAAAATTGCTGACCGAGACGGCATGTACGTCTCGGTCTCCCCTGCTGGAACCAAGTCGTTCCGATACGACTACCGTCTCAATGGCAGACGTGAAACGCTGACCATTGGCCGCTATGACGAGTCTCTCGGATCAAAGTCCTCCCGTGAGTCAAGCGAGCTTGAGTTCGGTCTATCCGTTTCCCTGGCAGAAGCACGTGCGCTACTTGCAACAGCTAGACGCAGCGTCGAAGCGGGTGAATCACCATCCAGAAGCAAAGTTGAAAAGCGACAAGAAGCAGCAGACGCGCTGACTTTCTCAAGCTGGGCTGAGCGCTATTTCGCCGACAAAGCGGACCCCAACAACAGTGCACGTTTGGCCGATTCGACCATCGCCATGCGGCGCTCTGTCTATAAACGCTATCTGGAGGGCCCTTTTGGCAAGCTGAAGCTTGACGAAATCAAGCCAGCGCAGTTAATGAAACACTGCGAAAGCATTCGCGAAAAAGGTGCTTCTGCACCAGCTGTTCAAGTGCGCGAGATAGTCTTGCTGGTGTACCGCTTTGCGGCGGCAAAAGATAAGTCATTTTCGGCGCCAAACCCCGCGGAAGCCATTCGCCCCAGCGATATAGCGACATTCAAAGCGAGAGATCGTGCGCTAAGCCCAAGAGAAATACGAAAATTTCTTGAAGCTTTAGATACAACAGCCACTGCCGCAACACTCCGCCTAGCTTTACGCTTCGTCATGTTGACAATGGTTCGCAAGGGCGAATTCATAAATTCCACATGGGATGAGGTTGATTTTGATAATGCGACCTGGACAATTCCCAAAGAGCGCATGAAGACCGGAAAAGCGCATGTAGTTTATTTAAGCAATCAAGCACAAGATATTCTTATTACATTCAAAACCTGCTTTTCAACATCTAACCACCTTCATCCAGGTCGTTATGATATGAATACGCCGATAAGCAATGCAACACTTAATCGTGTTATCGAAGTAGCAGTTAAATCAATAAATTCCCAAGGGGAAGAATTTGAAAATTTTACAGTTCATGATTTAAGAAGAACAGCATCATCACTACTTAATGAAGCTGGTTTCAATAGAGATTGGATTGAAAAATGTCTAGCTCATGAGGAGGGGAGCATTCGCGGAATCTACAACAAAGCTGAATATGGGGAGCAGCGACGTGTAATGCTACAGGCATGGGCCGACATGATTGATGCATGGTGTAAAGGTGAGAGTGTGCGTGAAATAGTACGCAAAGCAAAAATATTGGCTGCAAACGTTGAGCTGGAAATTTAATGGAATAAAAATGCCTAACAAAGAAAAAATATATATTTTAAAGCATACGCCTGATGGATTTCAGCTGTCGCTTGAACGTGATTCTGAGGATTTTATTTTTGAAGAGCGAAAAAGCTCGCCACCAGGATTAGATGCATTAAAAATGCCTCGCTGGGATCATTGGTATCAACGAAAACTGGCTCGGCCATGGCAAGCTACTTTGCTTGGGATGAACATTGAGCCACACCCAAGTGTGAGGAGTGTTCTAAAACAGCACGCCCCTGATCGCTATCAAATATATAAAGATAGAATGGATATTCTGACAACTCTTATGGGGTATGAAATAGGAGTTGTAGAAGATCACTTGAAATCAGGAGAAAAGGCGAATGAAAATTATATTGAACTCTCAGAGTATTGCATATATGCTGAAAAATTAAATTGGGTCGATATGCATGAGATGCGAAATGGATTGAAATTAGACACCGCCCCTCCTGTTCTTGAACCTAATGCAAAGTTTGAGAAAAATGTTCTTTATGTTCTCGACGTGATACTTGAAAATTCTGTTGGAGAGTATAGAAATTCAAAAGGAGAGCGCAGCCCTCAAGCTGTTATAGATTGGGTGAAAAAAAAGGATGCGAGTATACCTATAGGTGCTTCAACATTAGCATTGTGGTTTAAAAAGATGAATAACATAATGAACTAAAAATATAGTAATCAACTTCTTGAAAAAATAAAAAATCAACCGCAATTGCGATTATTTTTCAGCAATTGCGGTATTTTTTTTATTTCATTAAATTTCTAATTAATCCATCGCGATACAGATGGATGCAAGCAGGGACGCCTGGCCTCCATCGCAAGCTCATAGCATTGATGGAAAAAGCCATGCAGAAGTTGATTCAAGAAGCGCTTGCACAAAAGCGCGAAACCCTGCTCCGTAAGCGTGAAGTACTGCGTTTGCTGGGCATGTCTAACAGTTCTTTCTATGCCTTCATTAAGGCTGGAAAAATTCCGCCGGGGGTTCCGATTGGCCCGCGTATGAAAGGCTGGCCAGCAAGCGAGATCGACGCTTACATTCAATCTTGCATCGCAAAACGCGACAGTCAGCAAGAAGGCGGTGTGGCATGAAGCTCAAAACCCTCCCCTTTAAAAAGGAAAAAATTCTGAGTGCCTTGGCACAGGTTGTAGCAGGGCACTGTGACCTCAAATCTGGCGTGACACTGATGGTCGGGCCGATCAATGACGGACAAGCCCTTCTGTGTCAAGCAACGATGGTCAAGGCACTGGTTCACGCATCGTCGTGTTTGCCTGTTCCTACGCCTGAACGCGACAACATTTTTTTCATGGATAGCGGGCCTGCACGGCAACTCGAACAATTAAGCGCTACTCGTGCCAAACTGGGCCTCATCGCATCGGAGCTCAAGAAGTGCGAATTCTTGAAGCGTGCGACTTCTTCGGTCTTGGATTGGACCAGTCCCGCAGCCGTTTTCATCTTGCTCAATTTGAAGGCGTTGAAGTCTGGCGGCTATGTTTTTCTGACGCAGCCTTCAGGTACTGAGCCTGATTTTCGAGGCCTTCTGCAACTGAATCGGATGGCCGAAGAGCATGACACTCGCGTCATCATGTTCTGTCCAGGAGTTGTTGACAGTGATAAATACTCATCTGTCGCAAACGAAATTTTCGTGGTCACGCCACGTGATCCCAACCCTGGCTACGAGCAGGCCTTTGAAATCTCGTGTCCTCAACTGGCGAGTTCATTGAGTCCAGCCAGTGGCAAGGTGCTCTGCTGTATACGGATGGGTCATGATGGTCTTGAATCTGAAATCACCCCCTACGTTGCTGATGACCTGAGAACACGGCTGATGGCAATTCTCAAAGCCGACGATTGGAGCCTGGAGAAGATTGGCGAGATCGTCAATCTCAATAAGTCGAATGTAAGCCGCAAGCTTAGCTTTGTCTCTACTTCCGTGCCGAAGGGTTGGGATGCTCGAATGTTGGACGAATGGCTTGAAGCATGCGGCCTGGACCCCATTGAGAGCGAAGGCACTGATGACGCCGGTTCTGCGGGCGATGATCAAACTGCCGAGTCCGAGGACTATGACGACGGTGATGATCTGGACGACTTGGATTGCGTCAAACCCGTTGCACGAGCCAGCCGCAACGAGCGCAACACGCGCAACGACGCCAAACCCAAGAAGAAAAATCGTTAGTAGCTTGGTGTTGGGGCTCTGTGTGCAATCAGTGTTCCAACACATTCGACTAGCCATGTTTCTGGTAGCTCTAATAAGTATGCAATCAATAGCTGTAGCTATGTAGATATGCACGAGTACTGATCTATAGCTGTACTACTACCGGCATAGAGCTACCCACCACCACCATCACAGCAGCTCGGCAAAACGGCGCAAGCCCCACCGGGCTAGGCAAGCTGTATCCGGTGCACCAACGCTGTTCAGTGCTCATCTGCACTCAGCGCAAACAAAAACTGTAAATAACTTGAGCATCGACAGCATGGTGCTCTGTGCCTCATCACGCCCGCAAACCGCTACGGCGGGCACGCCTGCGACATAGCGCTCGAACTGGCGGAGATCAGGCCACAGCTCCATGCACCAGATGCAATCGATGTGCGTGACAGCCATCGAGTTCGTCCACCAAGTTCAAAAAGCAATGGTATGAAACTACGTCCCAAACCCCTGATGCCTGTCGTGGATCGTCTGGCATGGAAGCTGAAGTGGCGCTGCAGCAATGACCGCGAGCACCCTGACTATCAAAGCGTCCTCAGCAACGTAAAAGCAGAGATCAAAGCTGGAAATTGTGCATGGGCCTTTCTAGCAGGCCCTAAGTACTGCATCAATGTCCACGTTCTGTTTGATGGAGAAAGTAATGCCCTAATTCAGCTCGTGGCAGTTGACCCTGTACGCCAAAAATGCGGCCTACGGATTGAATGCAACCCCGCAAAAATGCAGTCTGGTGATGTTGAAAAGCTTCACGCGGTCATGCGTCGCATCATCGGTCACCGTGAGTACAACCGCTTGATGCGTGAGCCGCTGCTCCAAGTGTTTCATGTTGCTGTCGACATTCTGTACCTGGCCCTAGACAAAGTATTGGTGCAGTACAAAAACGGCCAACTTATGACGGTGTTCGGTAAGCGTGTTAACGCCAAGGGCATCATCGAAGGCTACAACTTTGGCAGCGTCGAGAGCAACTATCAAACCACTGTCTATGACAAGCACCTTGAGCGCGTACATGCAGCGGTCATGGAGATCGCAAGAACAGGCAGCACAGGCACAAACGCTGATCCGCTGACAGCCAACCGGATCAGACAGCTCAAGAAAGCCATCAACGGCTGCGAGACCACACGTGTTGAAGTGCGTGGCAAGAAGATGCTGGGGCTTCCCTTGTGGAAGCTGCCGCAGCAAACCAACCGCTTTGAGCGCTTTAGCTTCGCTGATCTATCTGCTGCTGGCTCCGAGTTGCCTCCACTCATCGAGAAAGCGTTCCAGGCAATGTGCCGTCAAGACGGCGTGAAAGCCACGCTGGCTGCGTTCAAGCACACTGAGTACGCGCGCAGCGTTCCCAAGTACTGGCGCAGTCACCAAGCTACGTGGTGGCAGCCGGCGCAGCTGTGGGAGCAGGCTTGTGCAGCGTTGCGGGAATCCAGAATTTTTCCGCCCGCTGCGTTTGAGCCTCCCCACAACCGCAAGTAGAGCCTCAGCGTTGCGCAACTGGATAGTTGCTGCTCTGAATCCTATGGCTGGATGGCATGCGCTGTCTGGCCATTTTTATTGCTGTGCAGCAGCGCTTTTGATATGCATTGCCGCGCACTATTGCCGATAGCAGAAAAACGCGGCACGAATGTTCTGGCAGCTTCTAGCGTCATTGACCTAAGT
>NZ_AHIL01000021.1 GCF_000241525.1 Comamonas testosteroni ATCC 11996 | reverse complement strand
CCGTCATCTTCATGCTGCTCTACGTCCTGTTTCGCAGTGGAGGCGATGCCGCATTGGTCATGGCAGCGGTTCCATTCTCGCTGGTCGGTGGGTTCTGGTTCATCTGGGCGCTCGGTCACGCGGTGTCGGTGGCCTCTGCCGTGGGGTTCATTGCCCTGGCCGGCGTTGCCACCGAGTTTGGCGTCGTGATGCTCGTCTACCTGCAGAACGCCTGGAAACAGCATCTGGCCGCAGGCGAGCCGGACAATGAAGAGACGCTACTGGCCGCCATTCGCGAGGGCGCCGTCATGCGCGTGCGGCCGAAGGCCATGACTGTTGCCGTGGTTATGGCGGGCTTATTGCCCATCCTGATCGGACATGGCACCGGCTCTGAAGTCATGACCCGCATCGCTGCTCCCATGGTCGGCGGGATGGTCACGGCCCCGCTATTGAGCATGCTTGTCATCCCCGCTGCCTGGTACTTGATCCATCGGAAGCGCCCCATCACTAAACACCACTCTCCGAACCTTAAAGCGTCCTCAGTCGAGGCTTCATAACCATTTTTTTGAAAGAAAGACCCATGAAAACAACTCACTTACTTGCCGCAGCCCTCACATGTGCAGCGTTCACAACAGTCCATGCTCAGGACGTGAAAATGCCAAAGAAGCCAGCTGCAAGTGCATCAGCTTCCACCATGCCCTTAGTTGATGGTGAAGTCCGCAAGGTTGACATCCAAAAGAACCTTGTCGTCCTGCGTCACGGAGATATTCCGAACCTGGCGATGCCGGCCATGACCATGGGCTTCGAGGTATCCGATAAGAAGATGCTCGACGGCTTAAAGGTTGGCGATAAGGTGAAGTTCCAAGCAGAGTCGATCAATGGCAAAGCTATGGTCACGGAATTGAAACCGAACCATTGATAGAAGAAGGGACTGTCATTGGCGTTGTTGCACTACAGGGACTTCCCGTCAACGCAAGCGCTGATCAGTAACTTTTGACTAACCTGACTGCCAAGACGATCAAGGTGCTTGAAACGAGAAACAGACTGCACATCTACAGACGGTGTTAGGCACGAGGTGTGCGCCCCCTGAAACAAACCGCGCAGCAGGGTGCTATTCAAATCTCGTGACGTATTGCGACTCACAATGCAACAACCGAGCTTGCCTGCTGCTGATCTAACCTGTTCATTGCATCTTTGATTTCACGTCTGGCATGTTGAAGTGCTTGCCTCAGGCAACGGCAGAAATGGGTGGTCTAGGGCGTTCGCTGGCATGGCCTGCGTTACAGGTGCGCTCCTGTGTCATGAGCGCCCACAGGATGCGTGCATTTTTGTTGGCTAAAGCCACGGCGGCCTTTTGCCAGCCACTGCGCGGCCTCAAGGCCATTACCGATTGGGAGATAGGGTCGAGGTTGTGTTTGCCGGTCAGCACTACGGCCTTGGCTCCTTACACCAGCAAAGTGCGCAGGTAACTATCGCCTCGCTTGGTGATGGCTCCGAGGTTGGATTTGCCTCCGCTGGAATTCTGTCTGGGCGTCAACCCAAGCCAGGCGGCAAACTGTGCACCCTTCCTAAACTGCTTGAAGTCGCCGACCATCGCTAATGCAGTGAGTGATCCCAAGCCCTTGATGGCGGCAGCTCGCTGCACCTGGGCATCTTCTTCACAGTGAGCTGTAATACGCTGCTCACACCAGTGAAGATGTTCATCGAGCTCTTGTCAATGCATGAGTGCACGCTGTAGCGCAATGCGGGCTGCGCCTGCGAGGTCATTGCTCGCATCTTCCAAGATATCGTGCAAATAGGTGCGCAAGCCTCTGGGGCTTTGCGGCAGGACGATGCCAAACTCGGCGAGCATTTCTCGAATACGTTTGATGCATGCTGTGCGTTCCTCATTGACCCTTCGCGCGGCTGATGCACACATAGTATGCCCTGCTGCTCTGAAGTCTTAACGGGAACAAGGCGCATCTGAGGACGGCTGGCTGCCTCGCAAATGGCAGCGGCATAATTGGCATTTTGTTTCCGCTCTTGCCCTGCAAGCGATAGGGTGCAACCAATGCTGCTGCCATCATGCGTGCATCCAAGTCCATGCGCAGCAACTGCCGAACACCAGTGGTGCGCACCACCGCAAGCCTCCATGACCATCAGGCACCCTGCAGGTAATTGCGCACACCATGCCAAGAACTTGCTGCGCTGGATGGCCCGGTTAGTGACCATCCTCCCTTGAGCATTGACTGCATGGGCCTGCAGCACATTCTTTGCGAGATCTACCCCAACACGGACGATGTTTTGCATGGCACGACTCCTGATGAATGACGAAGAAATTGGCTTGCCGATCCAACGTGACACTGCGTATCCAGCAGACCAAGATGGCGGGAAGTCCTTCGTATTCAAATTGCCGGCTAAGGTTAGGTAGCCTCGTGCGATGTGTCAGTCCCCGTCGTCCAAACCCCGCTATCGCACCACCAACTGGAAGCAATACAACGCAGCGCTCAAAGCGCGGGGCTCACCGACCATCTGGCTGGACAAGGGCATGGCTGGTTTGCAGCTGCCAGCGGCAAACGCGGGCACAGCCCGAAGTTCTCCGATGCGGCCATCCAGTACGGCCTGACCATCAAACCTCTTTGGATTGACCTTGCGGCAGACCACATGCTTTGTTCTGACACTACTGGCGTTGTCTGGACTGCTGTGACCAGTTCCCGACTTCAGCACGTTGTGCAACCGCCAACGCAGTCTTACCGGTCCAGCTCCGCCGGCCTGCGCCTACTGGTCGACTCCACGGACATCAAGTTCCTGGACGAAGCCGAGTGGAAGTGCAAAAAGCATGGGCCAGAGTGTCGCCGCCAAGTTGCCGAACTGCACATTCGAGCCGTCATCCCCAATCGGTTTACTGAACTGGGCTGCCCGCAGACGGTGGCTGTGGCCTAGCCACGCCTGGGGTTGGGGAAATCTGGCCTGGGGCTGATATGTGCAACAACGCCCCAGTTATTGGGTCTTTTATAGGTAAGCTTGGGCTAACCCAGCTATAGCTTGGGTTGATAATACTTCGAGATGGCTCGTAACTATTCCATCTTAATGCCATTAGATCCGACATGGTCCAAGCGAGCCAGTCAGCTCTAAATGGTCTATCAGATATAATTTTAGAAGCAACATCAGTTCCAGTCGATGTCCAAATTATTGTGGGTATTTTATAACCGGATGCTGTACTTGGACTGTGACCAACTTTATTTGTTTGATGTCCAACTTCTTGTCCGTGATCTGATACGTAAATAATGGACTTATAGTCATCTGCACTGGATGGGGAACCTCTTAATTTTTCAAAGACAGATGCAACTACCCTGTCTTGATAAACAACAGCTGAATCGTAGTCATTTCTAAATTTCTGAACCCACATTGAACGTTCAGCCGCAGACATTATTTTTGATACTTCATCATCGGAAAATATAGGCTGCTTTTCCGGGTATCGCAGACGATAATGAGGATGAGCCCCCAGCATATGTAAAACAATCAATTTCCGAGGGTGTGAATCTTTAAGGGAATTCTCATATGATGGCAATAAAATCTCATCAAGTGAATTACTAGATCTACCTGGTTTATTATTTTCCATGGAAACCACATCGGCCATTGCTGCATGCTTTTGCGTAATTGCAATATCATCATGATTGCTTATCCACCAAGTTTTATATCCTGCTTCTTTTGCGAGAGCAATTATGTTTAGCCTCTTATCTGTTTCAGCAGTTGTGAAGTTCATCATGCTATCAATGGCAGGAATAGTAGTTGCTTCCGTGGACCATGAGTTACGGATAACGAGAAATCTATCGCCCATATCTTTTTGAAGCTTTTCGAGCATCGGCGTCGTATTTCTTTCGTAGCCATAAATGCGCATGTTATCTCGATTTATGCTTTCAGAAATAATAAGAACCACGGTGGATTTATCTTTCCTGGAAATTGTAGGAGTCTCATTTTTCGCCAACCTTTGAGCTAAGGTACGCTCCTTCCCATATGCTGCCCAGCTTTCTTTCGTAATCTCTACGGATTCAGCTAAACTAGACCAAAAAATCAGAGGGTTTATTCTTCTCCATGGTTTGCTGATGTATGAAACGGTAGATATTAGAATGATGATGGATAAAGCAATCAGCTCAATCTTCGAGACCTTCGTTCTTTTTCTTGCCCCTTTTAAAGATAACCAGAAAGCAACACCCGCTGAAATAAATAAAATAATGCTAGATCCACTGAAATCACGGATGTGTGTGGAGATATAGCCTCCAATTTCCGATGTATTTGTGTTAGCAAGTGCACTTACCACCATCGTACTATCTGGCGCAGCAGCATACATTGAGATGAGATGCGCTCGGACGGCTGAGTCTAATAAAAATACAAGAACAAAACTCCAAACAAGAAATGCTCTAATTAGATTTAATCTAGAGTTATTGATTGGAATCAGTAATAATAATAGAGTCGGTAGAAGTAGGACGCTTATCTGTAATATTTTTCTGCCTTCATATCCTAGAGATGCAAAAACAACTTGCATCGCAAGCAGAGCAATAATAGTTACCCATAGCTTATGGCGATCGGTAGATTTTTGAAAAAATAATGCTATTCTTGACCGGTGAGATTTAAGATTATCTTCGGATGCTGGTGCGCTCATAGAAATCCTATTAACCCTAATGGAAATATCGAAATTCGATTTGGAATAGGGGCACAGAACTCTATGTGTGCAATACCGACAGAAATCTGACATTCAGATTACATTTTAGTAATCAGGTTAATTTTAGCTGTGGATTACAAAAATATAATTTTGCAGACAATATTGCGTAAAGTACCTATCTATATATTTGATGTGTCTGGGTAGAAAAGCACTCAGACGTTCTTCAAGTAATTGATCAAGGAATCTTTATCATGAAAACTAATCTCGTATTTCTGGCTTCAATCGTGCTGTCCTGCGCCACCGTTTCAATGTCTGCATCTGCAAATGAAAGTGGCGTCTTGGGTCCATCGGAAAGCGCGACTACAAAGTCCTTCGAAAGTACCAGCTCGACCACACGTACTGCAGACAGAACTTTTGGACGAGCAGGTGCTGAGTCTCAGGTCTCACGCGTTGTAGACACAACACGAAGCACTCAATATCTCAATCTTGTATGTGGAGAGACGGTCGAGTTCACCAACGGCAAGGAACAGTTCATCTGGAAATTTGATGTGATGGGTCATAGGCCCGTCGACCTGTCGAAGATCGCACCTGC
The DNA here is from genome assembly GCF_000241525.1 of Comamonas testosteroni ATCC 11996. GTDB lineage: Bacteria > Pseudomonadota > Gammaproteobacteria > Burkholderiales > Burkholderiaceae_C > Comamonas > Comamonas testosteroni. The sequence continues at coordinate 6,672 of NZ_AHIL01000021.1, read as the reverse complement.
AGCGTTTGCAGGTAGCACGCTAAAGATCTACGTTGCGAAAAATGAGCTCGAGCGCCATTGATTGCTACCCGTGTGCACAACAATAGAAAGCCATGAGCGTCTGGTCAATTTGTCAGCGCATGGCTTCCTAGTGCGCGCCGTAGATATGGCGCTGGGGACGAGGAGACCCGCAGCTTGTCGTGGAACCTGACATCAGCCTAGAAAGAACTCCGCATTCAGAAAGTGCCTGTGAAGCTCTGTAGCTTGCACGAATCGTCTGAAGTTCAGCAACGAGAACACTCAGATCCTGGATGCGATGATTGACATGTTCTATGTGTGTGTGCAAGAGCGCATTGACCTCTGCACAGTCCTTCGCAGATGACTCCCGTAGCGAGAGCAAAGAACGTACTTCATCAAGTGTCATATTCAGCGATCGGCAGCATCGAATGAAGGCAAGTTGGTCTATGTGGTCCGTCGAGTAAACACGGTAGTTGTTTTCAGCTGTAGCAGCCGAAGGCAGCAGTTTCTCGCGTTCATAAAAGTGAATGGTCTCAACCGCCGTACCAGCGACCTCAGCCAGTTCACCAATCTTCATAGACCCAGTTCGAAATGAGTTGACTCTATACCAACTAAAAGGTTTTTAATTGCCACATGGTCAACAGGAGATCGAGTATGAAGCCCCCAAACATTGATGACAACATGCTTAGTACCGCCACCACGGATTGCTGTAGCTCACACACCATCCCGAGCGTGGAGGCAACTCCGTTGGATCGAGGGCTAACGTACCGCATTCCAACGATGGATTGCGCTGGCGAGGAAGCTGAGATACGTCGTGCACTTGAACCAATTGCAGGTATCCGGGGACTCAGATTCCAGCTCTCGCAGAGAACTCTCAAAATTGATGCGGACACTGATGCCCTTGCTGCCGCATTGTTGGCAATCACTGAAGCTGGCTTTGAGCCAAAGCTGATCTCATCGAACACTGCGGACTCAAGCCATGCGGCCGGCGACAGCCACGACAATGAGCTTGTGCGTGGCACAACTCCAAAGTTGGTCGCGGCGCTTGCTCTTGCTATCGCTGCTGAAGGTGTCGGCTACTTCGCGCCAGAAACCATGGCTTGGAAAGTCGCCGGCTTTGCGGTCGCCGCGATTGCGATTTGGCTTGCGGGCTTTGACGTCTATAAAAAAGGGTTTGGAGCACTTCGTCGTGGCAAGCTGAACATCAATGCATTAATGACTGTTGCAGTGACTGGTGCGTTCGTCATCGGTCAATGGCCTGAAGCGGCGATGGTGATGGCGTTGTATGCCATCGCCGAGGCAATCGAGGCGAGAGCAGTCGATCGGGCCCGCAATGCCATTCAGGGGTTGCTTGCGATGGCTCCGGACCAAGCATCGGTTCTCCAAAGTGACGGTAGTTGGCTAACCGTCGCAGTTGCACAAATCGCAGTGGGCTCGACGCTGCGAGTCAAGCCAGGTGAGCGCGTTCCTATGGATGGAGTCGTTCAGACAGGACAAACGAGCATCAACCAGGCCCCCGTAACTGGTGAAAGTATCCCCGTTGACAAGGCGGCGGGTGACCCAGTGTTTGCAGGCACCATCAACGAGTCTGGAACCTTTGAGTTTGAAGTTACTGCATTGGCCTCCAACTCGACGTTGGCGAGGATTATTCATGCCGTTGAGCAAGCACAAGCGACTCGAGCGCCTACTCAGGGGTTCGTTGATCGATTTGCTGCAATTTACACACCTGCAATTTTCGTTATCGCCGTCGTCGTAGCATTGGTAGGCCCCTGGCTACTCGGCTGGACGTGGATGCAGGCCGTCTATAAGGCACTGGTTCTGCTAGTTATTGCTTGCCCCTGCGCACTCGTAATTTCCACACCAGTGACGATTGTGAGCGGCTTAGCGGCAGCAGCCCGCCGTGGTATTTTGATCAAAGGCGGTATCTATCTGGAAGAGGCGCGCAAGCTTAAGGCAATCGCGCTGGACAAGACCGGAACAATTACCGAGGGCAAGCCGCGCCTTGTGGACTGGTCGTTGGTTGATGCCGCGAGCAGCCTTGATACCGCGGAGTCGGTGGCAGCAGCTCTCGCTGGCCACTCAGATCATCCTGTGTCGCGCGCCATCGCAGCGGGCCTGAAGCCTAACAACGCAGACATTCAGAACTTCACGGCACTTGCTGGACGAGGTGTGCAGGCCGAACTGAGTGGAACAGTCTATGTACTAGGGAATCATCGCTTGATTGAGGAACGTGGCCAATGCTCCTCAGAGCTTGAAGCCACGCTCAAGCGGCATGAAGAATCCGGCCGTACTGTCACATTGCTTGCCGACCCGGAACGAGTCATCGCACTGTTTGCAGTTGCCGACACGATTAAGGGCTCCTCTCGTGAAGCTATATCTGAATTGAAAGCGCTTGGTATCACCCCAGTCATGCTGACTGGAGATAACCAAGCCACCGCCTCTTCAGTAGCCAGTGAAGCTGGTATCGAGCAAGCACGAGGAAACTTGTTGCCGGAGGACAAGCTAGCTGCCATCAAAACGCTCCAGGGCCAATATGGACTCACAGCAATGACGGGCGACGGTATCAATGATGCCCCAGCGCTGGCCCAAGCAGACGTCGGGGTTGCCATGGGTGCCGCCGGTACAGATACCGCTATGGAAGCAGCCGACGTCGTCGTGATGAATGATGACTTGCGAAGGATTGCTGAGACAGTGAAGCTGTCTCGATCCACCCATGCGATCCTTTGGCAAAACATCACTCTTGCTCTTGGCATCAAGGCCGTATTTCTAGTCTTGGCAGTGTTCGGGAATGCATCCATGTGGATGGCGGTATTCGCAGATATGGGGGCAAGTCTCCTAGTTGTAGTCAATGGGCTAAGGCTGCTTGGAAAAGTGCCCAAGTCCTGAATTCGACAGAGAGTTTTCGTGTGCACTAGCTTGAATTGTGAGGATAGTTATGAGCTTTTTTGAACGCCTACTCGGAGGCCATCACCGATCTGGTGGCGATCATCATGGGAATGGTCATCATCAAAAACGGACACCCGCCTCCTACAACGATCCAGGAGTGTCCGGTGGGATCATTTGTCCTAACTGCCGAACTCAAAGCTCTCCCCAAGCACGGTTCTGTCAACAGTGCGGAAGCGGCCTAGCCCCCCAGGCCTGCAACGCATGCGGCGTGCAGATGGCGCTTGGATCGCGTTTTTGCTCAAACTGCGGAAAGTCTGCTTAGAACTTAGGGAGAGCAGATGATCGGCTGGGTGATCTCTGTTCTCCTGAGATCTCAGATTACAAGAAGGTGTCAGAAATGTAATCTTCAGACCATGTAAATGGCTGAATAGTGTCAAAAATGTAATCTTGCTGAGAGGACAACTTCGCTACCATTGAAGCTTCGAAATTTACTAGAAAAATCCTATGGATTCTCTTAGATTCGAGGATGCCGCTCTATATCTTAGAGTTAAGAGGATGGAAGTATTAGCAAGCAATATTGCGAATGCTGACACTCCTGGATACCAAGCGAAAGATATAGACTTCAAGGCTGCGCTTGAAGAGACGCAAAGGCAAATGCTGACAGTGCAGTCTACGAATAAGTCCCACCTTGGGAACATTGCTCCAACATCAATTGATCCTCAGATTGCATTTCGCCCTGTCTCTCAGAATGCAATGGATAGAAATACGGTTGATCTCGATCAAGAGAGGGCATCATTTACAGCTAATGCTATTCGTACACAATTCGCTATGAATCAAGCTGTCGATGAATATGTAGAGATGGGGCAAATGCTGTCGAAATTAGTTTAATTTTATTTAGTTGGTCATTCATAGAGCGCATTTATTTGCGCTCTTTTTTTAATTCTGGTAGTAGAAGAATAAAATTCGCGACAAAGTAGTTGCCAACTATTTCGTTGGTTGAAATAATGAATATTTTCAAAAAGTGACAAGCTGGAAGATGCCAAATAATATAAATAGAGAATTCTTTGTAAATCACTTACTGATTCCGATTACTTTCCTGGCGCTAATTTTTTATTATTTCATGTATCTTGGAGGGGACTTTTTCTTTGCCGAGAAAATATATGCCCTGCAGGGTTATGAATGGTCTTTGAATGATCATTGGGTTACAAACAAATTGCTTCATAAGGGTGGGAAGCATCTGAGCACCCTAGCAATCGTTGTGATCATTGCACTATATATATTTGTACTTGCCTCCAAATCTGAACAGCGGAAAAAATGGCGGTCCCCATTGCTTTACCTGATTTTATCCAGTTTGGTCAGTGTAATTTTGGTGAGCCTTCTTAAGGTATTGACAAATATGGATTGCCCGTGGAACTTAAATCAATTTGGTGGCGATCGCCCTTTTATTGGTCTTTTCGAACACAGGCCTCAAGAGATGGGGAGCGGAAAATGCTTTCCGGCTGGTCATGCGAGCGCTGGCTATGCCTGGGTTGGTTTATATTTCTTCTTTAAGATGATCATCCCTAAGTATCGATGGTTAGGATTGCTGTGCGGCATTATGGTTGGATTGACATTTGGTATCTCTCAACAATTGAGAGGAGCCCATTTCATTTCTCATGACATTGTCACGATTCTCATTTGTTGGTTGATCGCCACTCTTTTGTTTATATTCTTTAGTATCAAGAAATATACTGTTAAAAATGAAAAACAACTCAAAATCCAACATCTTTAATAATATTCAAAAGAATAGAAAAGGATTTTCTAGAGTCTGGCATGCATCAAAATACTCATGGTCAGGCATAAAAGATGCGTGGCTAGAGCCTGCATTCCGCCTTGAGGTAATATTATTTGTGATTTCGCTTCCATTGGCTCAATTGATTGGGAGATCTATGATGGAAAAATTGCTCCTGATCTCTTGTATCTGGTTTTTGATGATAGTTGAGGTAATTAATTCTGCGATAGAGTCCGCAATAGATAGAGTAGGACTTCAATATCACGAACTTTCCAGGAAAGCCAAAGATTTGGGAAGTGCTTCCGTATTAATGACAATTATTTTTTGTCTGATAATCTGGTCTTCTTTAATTTATAAAAACTTTATTTAATTTTCTGCCTAACAGCTGGAATACATTACAGGGATGCACCTCATGCATCGCTTAACATGCGTCTTCACGCTTACAGGGTGATGCCAACTCTTGTTCGTCGGGCAAAGCGTCCAATATGTCCGCTCATGCCTCACGAAGATTTCACGGATTTCTGCGCGCGGTGAGGCCGGCTGCTTTTTGCCGTGGCATCGTGTTGCCCGTGACGGAAAGACCGATGAAGGTGATCCTGCACTGAGCAGCAGAGCTTTAATTCGATGCAAAGTTTGCAATGCCTGCGATGAGCTTCGCCATATGTATCGCTCCTCCCGGTGGTTTTGAACTGACTGACCAGAGGTCCCCTTGAGTGTTTGAAGCATGTGCCGCGCCTGAGAAACTTGGGCTTGGCGTGATCGCACCTGTGGGCGCAGTGGATGCCCGCCGGTGTAGGCTTGGTGCCGGTCACGCTGGCCGAAGCGGCTCTACCGAACCTTTCTACTTGTGGCTGTACTCCTCTGTGCCACAAAGGGTCCGAGCCTTCATATCTGTGCTGAATTTGCTCTGCTCCAAACAGAAGCGGAGCCAGTTGTAGGCAAGGAAGATACTACTGGCAAGGGCAAAAGTGGACCGCTCCTGCCCTAGCTCACTGCCTACTCTGACTGTACTGAGTGGCCGACCCCACTCGAACTGAAGCCGGCATCTAAATCTCAATCAATTGAATTAGATAGCGACTAAATGTTCGTACAAAATGATCGAGCCAATACCGATCAGCAGGACACCGCCGATGGCTTCGGCCCAGCGCCCAGCAATATTCCCCAGTACACGCCCGACCATCACGCCCAACGTCACCATTGCGAATGTTGCGAAGCCGATAGCGAGAGCAACGGTGGCGATGCTTACGTCCAGAAAAGCAAGTCCTACGCCCACGTCCATGGCATCAATGCTTGTTGCAAATCCAGTTGCAACTAATAGCCAGAAGCCATGTCGTGCAGGTTTGCTGGGCTCTTCACCATCAGGCACTTTGATTGCCCCGATCAACATTCTTCCACCTAGCACCAGAAGCAGCACAAAGGCGATCCAGTGGTCCCAGGCCTTGACGTAATCTGAAGCCGCATAGCCCAGCGCCCAACCTACCAAGGGTGTGATGGCTTCGATGACACCGAAGATGGCGCCAGTCCCAGCGCGGTTTGAGTAGCGCAGAACCTTTGCCGACGGCTGCGGCAAAGGCATCGGTGGACATGGCAAAGGCCAGGAGCAAGATAGAAGCGGCATTCATGGGGAATTCATTCTTAACGGTCGGGCATGAGCACAACGGCATCTCACCGCGGCCCGAGCTCGTCGCGATGAAATGCCTATGGTCTCGCCAACCGAAGAACGGATGCATACGCCACAGCAAATTGAATGCCGAGTATGTTGACGCATGCGCTTCCAGGGTGGAAGCAGGCTACTCCCCAAGGGGGACTAAAGTTTACAAGCGATCAAAATGCTTGAGGAACATAGCCTTTTTTGAGTTCTGGGCTTTAGAAATGGCTCGCATTTTCAAAGCGCTGGCCTCTAGCAAGAAAGCTACGTCGATACCGCCATTAGGGCTGTCCATGCACTCCCCTGTTGATTTCCACTCAAAACTGACCCGCCGGGGATGCGGACAAAAACTTGGACTACCAGGAGGTGG
>NZ_AHIL01000022.1 GCF_000241525.1 Comamonas testosteroni ATCC 11996 | reverse complement strand
CCCCATCCGTGCATTGTCCACTGCGCTCATCGCTCTAGTGAGCATTGCGGCCCAAGCGCAAAGCGACCATTCATCGCATGGCCAAGCGGATATGCAAATGGAAGCGCCGGCAAGCCCTGCCACAACTGCAGCTGATCCACATGCAGGTCATGGTGCTATGACTGGCAGCGCTGCAAGCGGCCCTGCGATGGATCACGGCAGCATGCAGATGCAAGGGGGATCTGCACCTCCAGATGCTCGCGACCCTCATGGGTATTCCAATGGGTTGACCTTGGGATCGGGCGATTACGCTGTGCCTGGCGTCCCGCGCTTGATGCTTGCGGACGAGCATACCTTTGCCTCGCTGCGTGGCGAGACCCTGGAACGCCGTTTTTCACGCAGAGGTGATGATTCAACAGCCTATGACTTGCAAGCATGGTATGGGACCTCATACAACAAAGCTGTCTTGAAGGCAGAAGGTGACGTCGCCAAAGGAAAGCTCGAAGAGTCTCGCACCGAGCTGCTATGGAGCCGGGCGGTCACAACCTACTGGGATACGCAGCTTGGTCTGCGCTTAGACAACGGAGTGGGACCTAGCCGTCAATGGCTGGCATTTGGTGTACAGGGCCTAGCCCCTTACTGGTTCGAGTTGGAGGCCACAGCCTATGCTGGTAGTGGCGGCAGAACTGCGCTTCGCCTAAATGCAAGCTACGAACTATTGCTGACTCAGCGCCTGATTCTTGAGCCTAGGGCTGAAATGCAGTTTTACGGCAAGGATGATCCAGAGCGCCATATCGGCAAGGGCCTCGCCGAAGCATCTGCTGGCCTGCGTCTGCGCTATGAGTTCAGCCGCCAGTTCGCACCCTATATCGGTGTCGAACGTGCGGGAAGTTTCGGACGTACCGCAGACCTCGTTCGCGCAGAAGGTGGCCGTGCGCAGCAAACACGTTGGGTGGCCGGTGTCCGCTTCTGGTTCTAGCCTGAGTAATGCCCCTTCCTAGTTGGCGCGTCCTTGGGGGCGCCAACTCTACAGACTTAGATTCGACATCTATTTTCAAACCACCATCACATTTAGATAGGAGTCCTCATGAACCGCTCAAACCTGGTCGCTAAGTTCATTGCGCCAATCGCCGCAACAGTGTTCGCTTCTGCTGCATTCGCACATCCTTCGTTAGTCTCCTCCTCTCCTGCGGATAAGTCGCAGGTCGCGGCACCTGCAACGATTGAGTTGAAATTTTCTGAGACGCTGGTTCCTCAGTTCTCGGCTGCGAACTTGACCATGACGGGCATGCCCGGAATGCCGAATCACGGCGCAATGAAGGTCAGCGCAAGCGTCTCTGGCGCTAGCGATGGAAAAACCATGGTCATTACTCCCGCGCAAGCACTTCAACCAGGTGCATATCGCGTGGATTGGCGTGCCGTGTCATCAGACACACACCCTATCAATGGCAATGTCACATTTCAGGTAAAGTAAACAAATGGCCGAGGATTGGTTCACCATCGTATTGCGTCTTGCGCTTTATCTCGACATGGCAGCGGCCTTTGGCGTCGCCATGTTTGGCGTCTATGCCCTTGGCCATGACGAGCGATCCTTGGCAATTGCGCGCTTTTACCGACTATGTGTCGGTGCATTTGCAGCAATCGGAATTGCCTTGTCTGTGGTCAGCATGACAGTCCTTGCCAAGGCAATGTCCGGTGCGCAAACATATGCCGAGTTATCAACGCATGTTTTCGAGATGCTCATCACCGGCACCCACATGGGTCTAGCTTGGTGCATTCGTATTCTTGCGCTTGTGCTTTGCATCTTGATCACATTGGTGAAATTCAATCCAACGGTGCGCTTTGTCACCATGTCCGTATCTAGCGGTGTGGCACTGGCGACCCTGGCCTGGGCTTGCCATGGTGCGATGGACGATGGAATGCTCGGATACCTCCACCTGGCTTCGGACATCGCGCACCTTTGGGCCGCAGGTGCGTGGGTCGGTGCGTTGCTCGCGTTTTTGATCTTAGCCGCAAGCAGTGCGAATACGACATCGAACACAGTTGCGATATTGAGCCGTACATCGAATGGCTTCGCCCAGGTCGGGACGCTGATCGTGGTCGTTCTGTCGATCAGTGGCGTACTCAACTACGTATTGATCGCAGGGCCTTCGCTTGATCCGCTTGTTTCGACACTCTATGGTCAGTTGCTGTTAGGCAAACTAATGCTGGTTCTCGGAATGCTTGCTTTGGCGGCGGCAAATCGGTTCAGGCTTAGTCCAACTCTGGAGGCATCGTTGAGCTCAGGAAATCGTGCACAAGCAGTCGCTAAGCTACGCCAGAGCCTGTTCATGGAGGCAATACTTGCAGTTCTGGTTTTGGCGTGCGTGGCTTGGTTAGGGATTCTTTCCCCAAAAGGAATTTGATCCTCCGAGATCAACCACCGACAGCAGATGCGGGAGCTGCGCTTAGCAGAAGTTGATGTTGCCCCTGTTTTGTGGAGTTCTTAGCTCCCAGATTACGCGGCCTTTTTAGGCTGTGCCTCGTACCAGCGTTGCTCGTACTGCATTGGGCTAAGGTAGCCCGGCGACGAATGCAGTCGTCGGTGATTGTAGAAGGCCATCCAGTCCATCACGGCCTGCTTGGCGTGCTCACGGGTGACGAACCGTTGACCATGCACACTGGCTGCTTTCAGTCGACCCCAGAAGCTTTCTGTGGGGGCGTTGACGCTCCTATGTCAAGCAGAAGATTCAGAGTCTTTCAAGTCAGCCAGGATGAGCGGGTATAGCTCCCGGACGATGTAGCGTTTCAGGCAACGATGAATCTCCTTCTTTGACAGTCCTTCGCCAGTGCGCCGTATTGCAGGGTGCGGGCGTCACTTCGCAGTGCGTTGTTGGCCTGGCGATTGAGCCGATGACGCTGGACCTTGCCTGAGGATGAGCAGCCTCCAATTGGCCCAGAGCCGCTTGCCTGACCCAGTTAGCCAAACTGGCTTTGGGGATGCCCAGAATCTTGCCCACAGCAGCCGCAGACTGTCCTTGCTGCACCTGCCTGACGGCTTCCAACTTGAAGTCTTGCGTGTATTGCGCACGCACTTGCTTTGACGTCATCTCTTGGCTCCTTAGCGAGATTTTGTACAAAACTAAGAACTCCCCTTTTTAGGGGCAAGGTCACTCTCCGCTATCTGGCGTAGACGTGAGTTTGACGAGTTTCTGTATGCCTGACATGAAGATAACAAATATGTAATTTGACGCACAGGTTCCTGACATGTTTGCTCTTCAGAATCCCTTTCATGAGATCGATCATTCGTCGTGATGTGCCCAGCAAGGTCACGCGGACCCCTGGCCAGCAAGGTGAGATCATCTGGCAATTCGCCAAGAAGGCGGGCACTGCCAACTGCGCGTGCCTGATGTCTGGTCACTCGAGGCTGGCATGAAGGGTGCCGTCAAAATGGCCAAGAAGTAATCCACTTTTTTTACTCTCATTCCTGAGGGAGTCATGAACACCATCAAAAACATTCTTGCCGTCTTCGCCCTCGCCATGGTTACATTTATGCCTATAGGCAGCTTCGCCCAGACCATGATGGATCACGGCAAGATGGATATGTCCCAAGCATCGGCATCCATGACCGACGGCGAAATCAAGAAGATCGATCAGGAAACTGGCAAGGTCACCATCAAGCACGGAGAAATCAAGCACATGGACATGCCCGGCATGACCATGGTGTTCACCGCAAAAGACAAGAGTCTGCTGGGCAAAGTGAAGCCCGGCGACAAGGTCAAGTTCATGGTCGTCAACGAGGGCGGGAAGATGGTTGTTAGTGACATTCAGCCCGTTCAGTAAGAACACGCTGCTCGGGCGTGCTGTGTCGTCGCGGACGTATGGGTTGAATGCTGACTGCGACGGTTTTTTCACCGTAAGAAGGAGAACACTATGTCAAAAATTCGCCATACCCTGGTTGGTATCTGTATCGCTTCAGCCTCGCTGAGCGTGATGGCGCAAACCGCCGATGAGCACAAGGCCCATCACCCTGCAGGAAGCACATCGCCTGCGCCCTCGCAAATGAAGGCGGCCGCGAAGCCAACGGGTGCGGGGCAAATGGCTGGAATGGCCAAGATGGACGAGCAGATGAAGGCCATGCAAGCGATGCACGAAAAGATGATGGTGGCCAAAACGCCAGAAGATCGGCAGGCGCTCATGGACGAGCACATGAAGCTTATGCAGGACGGCATGGGAATGATGCAGCAGATGGGCGCAGGCATGCAGGGCATGGGTGGTATGCAAGGTGGCAAGGGCATGCCCGCCAACATGGCCGAGCGCCATCAGATGATGGAAAAGCGCATGCAAATGATGGAGTCCATGATGCAGATGATGCTGGATCGTCTGCCTGCCTCGATGACCAAGTAACGCATCCACCGAATTGGGAGTCACCATGAACCATCAACACGACGGGCACGAGTCGCCCCCCAGCTTCTGGAGTTCTCGCTATGCCATCGGCCTCGTGGTGATAGGCGGCGTGGCGGCATATTTCCTGTTGACCGAACACCTCGCGCATGTCGTCGGGGCGCTGCCTTTTCTCCTGCTCCTCGCCTGCCCGCTGATGCATGTCTTCATGCATGGCGGACATGGCCAGAGCAAGCCTGATGCCAAGAAAACTACCGAATCACGCAATGAAGGGGATTCACGATGAACCATACCGAATCCGCTTATGGCCTGTGGTCGCTGGTCATCATCAATTCAGCGATCTTCATCATGTTTGCGTTCAGCTTTTTCAAGCCCGCGACGGCACGTGACTGGAGGACGTTTGGCGCATTCGCAGCCTTCGTCGTTGCCTTGTTCGTGGAGATGTATGGCTTCCCGTTGACGATTTATCTGCTGTCGGGCTGGCTGCAAACCAAATTCCCTAACCTGGATCTGCTCTCCCACAGCTCGGGTCACCTGTGGTCTACCCTTTTGGGAGAAAAAGGTGACCCGCATTTTGGCGTGCTGCACATCGCTAGCTACGTTTTTCTGGGCTATGGTTTCTACCTGTTGTCCACCGCGTGGAATGTGCTGTACCACGCTCAGCGTCGCCAGTCGCTCGCCACAGCAGGCCCCTACGCACGCATTCGCCATCCGCAGTACGTTGCTTTCGTGATGATTCTGCTGGGCTTCCTGCTGCAGTGGCCCACGTTGTTGACCTTGGTCATGTTCCCTGTCTTGCTCCTGATGTACGGGCGTCTCGCAATCACCGAAGAGAACGAAATGCGCAAACAATTCGGTGCTGAGTACGACAGCTACGCCCAGCAAACACCCCGGTTTATTCCTCGCATGGGCAAGTCCGAGTCGACGAATGACTCCGAATCAAAAAGATGATCTGGATTTCTTCCCGGCGGTACACGCTTCATTTTTTAGGAGTTTGAAATATGAGTATGGTTGATCTGCAAGTCGAGGGCATGAGCTGTGGTTCATGCGTTAAGCACGTGACAAAGGCATTGCAGCCGCTACCGGGGGTCCGCGGGGTGGAGGTCGATCTCCCATCTGGCCGTGTCCGGGTGAGTGGGGAACTGGCGCAGGGCAGCGCTCCTTTGTTGATGGCCTTGACGGATGCGGGCTACCCCGCGAAGTTGGCCACAGACGCGTCCAGTCCCGCTGCGACTTCGCAGCCTAAAGCATCGGGCTGCCACAGTGGCGGCACGGGGGGCTGTGGTTGCCGATAACGGCCACGGCATTTGATTGCGGATTGATCGGCCGGGCGATTCCGCACCCCCGTACTTTTTTGGTAACTCTGAAGGAGCAACGCCATGGATCAGCCTGACAACGACTCCCATGCACCATCGTTCTGGCGCCGTCCATCCGGCTTGGCGCTGGCAACGGCGGCCTTGATCGCCGGTTTTTACCTGCTGCGAGAGCACTGGGGCCATGTTCTGGGTTATTGGCCCTACCTGTTGCTCCTCGCCTGTCCGCTGATGCACCTAATGCACGGCCATGGCGGCCATGGCAACCATGCGCAGACGCCCCAGCGCACCAATAGCGACAAGGAATAATCAATGGACATGCATGCACACCATCATCACGGCAGTCACCCTCCAGCCGCGCCAGTCCCGGGATCGGAGCTGAAGGATCCGGTGTGCGGCATGACCGTCACGGAGCAGTCTGAACACCAATTGACGCACGAAGGGCGGCCCTACTATTTCTGTAGCGCCAAGTGCCAAAGCAAGTTCGCGGCGAAGCCGCTGCAGTACCTTGTATCTATAGCACCCGAGGACACTGCGCCAAAGACGGCCGGCACCATCTACACCTGCCCCATGCACCCCGAGGTGCGGCAGGATCATCCTGGCACCTGTCCCAAGTGCGGCATGACGTTGGAGCCCATCATTCCCCTGGACGAGGAAGACAACCATGAGTTGAAGGATTTTCAGCGCCGCTTCTGGTGGACCCTGCCGCTCACGATCATCGTCACCGTCCTTGCCATGTTCGGCCATCGCCTCGGATTGTTTGACATGAAAGTGCAAACCTGGATTGAACTGGTGCTGTCCTTACCTGTCGTGTTGTGGACTGGCAGGCCCTTCTTCGCTCGCGGCTGGCAGTCCCTCATCCATCGCAGCCCCAACATGTGGACCTTGATTGGTCTGGGTACGGGCGCGGCCTTTCTCTACAGCCTAGTGGCCACTCTGGCGCCGGGCGTGTTCCCAGATTCGTTTATCTCCATGGGGCGTGTGGCTGTTTACTATGAGGCGGCAGTGGTCATCATCTCGCTGACCATGTTGGGCCAGATCATCGAGTTGAAGGCCCGTTCACAAACTTCTGCGGCCATCAAGGCGCTGCTCGGTTTGGCACCCAAGACCGCACGCCGCATTAATGTGGACGGCAGCGAAGAAGACGTACCGTTGAACCATGTTCATGTCGGGGATCTGCTGCGCATTCGTCCCGGCGAGAAAGTGCCGGTCGACGGCGTTGTGACCGAAGGCAGCAGTGCGGTTGATGAATCCATGCTGACCGGTGAGCCTGTACCAGTGACAAAACGCCTTGGTGACAAGGTGATTGGTGCCACGATGAACACCAGTGGCTCATTGGTGATGCGTTCCGAGAAAGTCGGTACGGCCACCATGCTGTCGCAGATTGTTCAGATGGTGGTCAATGCCCAGCGCTCGAAGGCGCCCATGCAGCGAATGGCGGACGTGGTCGCAGGCAAATTCGTGGTCGTGGTGGTGCTCATCGCCATTGCCACCTTTTTTGTCTGGGGTTGGTTCGGTCCGGAACCTAGCTGGGTTTTTGGCTTGATTAACTCAGTGGCCGTGCTGATCATCGCTTGCCCCTGTGCGCTGGGGTTGGCCACGCCCATGTCGGTGATGGTGGCCACAGGGCGAGCTGCGACACAGGGAGTGCTGTTCCGTGATGCTGGCGCCATCGAGAAAATGCGCGAGGTGGACACGCTGATTGTGGACAAGACCGGAACTTTGACCGAAGGAAAGCCCGCTTTCGACGCCGCAGTGGCCGCCCCCGGCTATACAGCGGACGAAGTTCTGCGCCTTGCAGCAAGTTTGGACCAAGGCAGCGAACATCCTTTGGCAGAGGCCATCGTCAGCGCAGCACGCGCCAAGGGCCTGGAACTGATCAAGCCGCTTGATTTCGAATCCAGCAGCGGCATCGGTGTGCGCGGCATCGTCGATGGGAAGCATCTGGTGCTGGGCAACACCGCATTGATGCAGCAGGAGGGCGTGGCCACTGATGCGCTCAAGATCGATGGCGAGCGTCTGCGCAATGAAGGCGCCAGCGTGATGCATCTGGCCGTGGACAGACAACTGGCTGGAATCTTGGCCGTGACCGATCCCATCAAAGCCACCACGCGGGAAGCTATTCAAAATTTGCACGCCAGCGGCTTGCGCATCGTGATGGCAACTGGCGATGGCCTGACCACGGCCAAGGCAGTGGGCGCCAAACTGGGAATCGACGAGGTGCATGGCGAAGTCAAGCCCGCCGACAAGCTGGCGCTTGTGGAGCGGCTCCAGAAAGAGGGCCGCATTGTCGCGATGGCCGGCGATGGTATCAACGATGCGCCTGCGTTGGCCAAGGCCGATGTCGGCGTGGCCATGGGCACGGGAACCGATGTGGCCATGAACAGTGGGCAGGTCACGCTCGTCAAAGGCGACTTGCGCGGAATCACTGCGGCGCGTGATATCTCCACTGACACGGTCCGAAACATGCGCCAGAACCTCCTGTTCGCCTTTGTTTACAACGGCATTGGGGTGCCGATTGCGGCAGGCGTGCTGTACCCGTTCACTGGATGGTTGTTGTCCCCGCTGATCGCGGCGCTGGCCATGAGTCTGAGTTCGGCCTCGGTGATATTCAATGCCCTGCGTTTGCGGCGCGGGAAAAAATGACCCCGTAGTTCGGAGGAGTGATGACCCCCCCGCCTCACCACAAAAACCTCGGACCTCTCAAAGCACCGCGGCGGGGGGGGCAGGAGAGCAGGGGTGCAAAGACGCAACGGCCAAGCAGAGGATCTACCACCGACCGCCTTGGCGAGCCCCCGAAGGCATCGGCATCACGCCTTGACGTAGGCGCGCGGATGTCCGCCGCCAGTGCCGCTTGGCATGGCGCACCCAAAGTCACTCAAGTCAGCCAAGGCATTGAAATACATGACGACCATTGATGTCCCTCTTCAAGGCATTACGCAGCAGACCAATTCTCTAGCCTCCCCGCGATGGGTACTTACCAATTTCATCGCGAGGTGACCGCCACGCTGGCAGCGTCCCCGGGGGTGCTGTTCCCGCTACTGGACGATCCATCCCGACTGGCGGCGCACATGGGGAAGCGCTCAGCCATGTTAGCCTGGGGGATGATTCATACTGAAACGGACGAACTACGCGGCCAGGCCGTGGGTTCGGTCATCCGCATGTCCGGCAACGTTCTCGGTATGTCTTTGCGGCTGGAAGAAGCCGTTGTCGAACGGGTACCCCAACACCACAAGACGTGGGAGACCCTTGGTGAGCCGAGACTGTTGGTGATCGGCAGCTACCGCATGGGCTTCGACTTTGCTCCAGGCGGTCACCGCACGAGGCTGCGGGTCTGGATCGACTACAACCTGCCTTCGGCTAAGGGGCAGCGATGGCTTGGAAGGCTCTTTGGACATTCTTACGCGGACTGGTGCGTGCGCAAGATGCTGCAGGCGGCTACGCAGGCCGCCAATGGAGCGCATCGATGAACGGCTACGATCTTCCCCGGGCGCACCGGGCCTGGTTGCTGCGCTTGCTGTCGGTCTGGTGATTGGCTTGGAGCGCGGCTGGCACGATCGCGAATTGCCGGAGGGGGATGCGGACAAAAACTTGGACTACCAGGAGGTAG
>NZ_AHIL01000023.1 GCF_000241525.1 Comamonas testosteroni ATCC 11996 | reverse complement strand
ACATCAAATATGCCAATCAGGCGTTCATGGAGGTCAGCGGCTTCGAGCCGCAAGAGATCCTCGGCCAGACCCACAATCTGGTGCGCCACCCGGACATGCCCCCGGCCGCTTTTGCCGACATGTGGGCCACGCTCAAAAGCGGCGAGCCCTGGAGCGCACTGGTCAAGAACCGGCGCAAGAACGGGGACCACTACTGGGTTCGGGCCAATGCCATTCCCATCATCCGCAATGACAAGGCCAAGGGCTATATGTCGGTGCGCACGCAGCCCGAGCGCAAAGAGGTCGAGGCGGCGCAAAAGCTGTATGAGTCCATGCACGACAAGGGCGCTGCCGCCCCCGAGCTGCACAAAGGCATAGTCTCCCAGAAGGGGTTGGGGAAGCTGCTGTCGATCTGGCGGCACATGGGGGTGCGACGGCGCATTCGCCTGAACTCGCTGGCTTTGTGGAGCGCCCTGGTGCTTGGCGCCTGGCTGCTGGGTCCAAGCCAGATGCAGTTTCTGTCGATGGCGGCCTTCATGACGGTGGCGCTGATGGTGATGACGCTATTGCTCGAGAGCCAGTTCGCCACGCCGCTGGAGCTGCTCAAGCGCCAGTCGCTGAACGTGGCAACCGGCAACAACCGGCAGACGCAATACCTGCAGCGCACGGATGAAATCGGCACCACGCTGCGCACGGTCAACCAGATCGGTCTCATGTTCCGCTGGCTGGTGGACGATGTGAATCAGCAGGCGCTCAATGTTCAGCAGGCCTGTGACGAGATCGAGCAGGGCAACAGCTATCTGCACGGGCAGACGGAGCAGCTGGCGGTGAATGTGGCCCAGACCTCGGCGTCCATGGAGCAGATCACGGCCCGGGTTCAGTCCAGCGCCGATACGGCCCAAAAAGCCGGTGTGCTGGCCAGCGAAGCCAGCGCAGCGGCCCTGCGCGGGGGGCAGTCCATGGATCAGATCGTCGCCACCATGGAGTCCATTACGGCCAACTCCCGCCGCATTGCCGACATCGTCGGCGTGATTGACAGCATTGCGTTTCAAACCAACTTGCTGGCGCTGAATGCGGCCGTGGAGGCTGCCCGCGCGGGCGAGCATGGCAGGGGGTTTGCCGTCGTTGCCGGTGAGGTGCGGGCCCTGGCGCAGCGCAGCGCCGATGCGGCCAAGGAGATCAAGACGCTGATTCAGGCCAGCACTGCCAATATCGAGGCGGGCTCTCTGGTTGTGAACGATGCGGGGCGCAACATCGGGGACATCGTCTCCCAGGCGCGCAGCGTAGCGGACTTCATTGCGGAGATCAGCAAGGCCACGCGTGAGCAGAGCGAGGAGATCAGCCAGGTCGGCAAGTCGGTGGCGGACATGGACTATCTGACGCAGCAGAACGCGCAGCTGGTGACCCAGGGGGCGCAGGCGTCGAGCAGCATGCAATGGCAGGTGAAAAATCTTGTGGAAGCGATTGGGGTGTTTCG
>NZ_AHIL01000024.1 GCF_000241525.1 Comamonas testosteroni ATCC 11996 | reverse complement strand
ATAGCCGGCGAGTCGCAGAAGGTTGAGACGGCATGACCGCTATCGCTGCAATGAGCGGGCTGCTGTCCTTCCTGATGAGCGAGATGTGGGCGAGCCGGTCATTGCAGGCGCCTCAGCCCCAGAGCGCCGGCTTGTTCACCATCAAATAGTAGGTGCCGGCCATGGCCACAAAAGCGGGGTAGCCCAGAGCTTCCCAGCGCAACTGATACTGCCGGAAAAGCGGTGGCAAGGCCTGGCTCTGGCTGTGGGCTTGAGTGGCCAGGGCCGCCATGCGCATCTGCAACCAGACTACGGGCAGCCAGCAGATGCCGGCCAGCGCATACAGCCCCAGAGAAAGTGCGAGCCAGGGAGTGGTGAGCGGCCAGCCTGCCAGATGGGCCATGGCAATGCCCGTGATCGGTTGAATGAAGACGCAGGGAGTAGTGAACCACCAGTCAGCCCGTACCACCAGGCGGCTGACCACGGCCTGGGCGGCGACCGAGCCGCTGCGGTTTGCGAAAAACATATAGAAGGCCGAGCCGAGGCCGGTGCCGACCAGCAGCACGCTGGAGAGGATATGCAGTGTCTTGAGCAGCAGATAGGTATTCATGATTCAAGCCTGTTGGACGAGCTGTCTGTTTGCAGCAAGAACCACAGCATGGCGGCGATGGGCAGGTTCTTGAGCAGCGGACCCAGAGGGTGCAGCCACAGCGTGGGCTGAAGAGCCGTGCCGATCACGGTCATGGCCGTCATCAGCAGCAGGGCGCTCAGGTAGATGGCGCGGCCGGGGCGCAGCAGCAAGGCCAGACCCAGAGCCAGATCGGCCAGCAGGCCGGACCAGATGAGCAGTGCCTGCCAGCGTGCATCGCCGATGCCGCCCTGGTCCAGCAAGCGGGCACCTTCGTGGTTGAGGCCCGAGAGTCCGAGATAGTCCAGCGCGCTGACCACAGCCGTGCCCAGCCAGACGACGACCAGACTGGCGTGCATGAATCTGGCAGCTTGCTGCTGAGGGTTGGTTCTGCTGCCGTTTTGCAACTCAGGCATGGCGGCGGCCTTCCTTGGGCAAGGTGGCCAGCATGGCATCCGGAGCCACGGGGGCGCGCCCCAGCAGCGAGGCCAGGGTCTGAGGATCGGTGACGTTGTCGTTTTCCAGCAAGGCCATGGTTTCGCTGCACCAGGGCAGGGCTGGTATCTGGTCGCCGACTCTGGCACTGCCCTTGCTCATCCAGTCTGGCAGGGCATGCACCGAAGCCGGGCCGTAACCCATCTGAGCGCGCAGGCTGGCGATAAAGGCCTCTGTCGAAAGCGGCTGGGGGCCGCCGATTTCGACGATACCCTCGCAGGTGTCCGATGTCGCCATATGCGCGAGCACTTCGGCGAGATCGCGCACGGCCACGGGTTGTATCTGGCTGCTTCGCATGAGCTCGGGCAGCAGCAAAACGGGCAGTCTGGCCAGATTCAGAAACAACTGGCTGCTGGCGCCGCCCGCGCCAAAGATGATGCTGGGGCGCACGACAACGGGCTTGAGCAGCGCTTGCCTGCCCAGCGCCAGCAGATGTTCGTCGGCCGCGCGCTTGGTGCTCGCGTACTGGGTGCCGCCCTGACCGGCCCCCAGAGCCGAGACCTGAACCACGCGGCGCACGCCAGCCTGGGCGCAGGCATCAAACAGCGCGATGGGAGCCAGAGAGTGCAGGGTCTGCAAGTCCTGGCCGGGCTTGTCGCGCAGAGCACCGACGGCGTTGACGACGGCGTCGATGCCATGCAGATGCTCAAGCCACGCTTCGGCTGTCGTGCAGGCGCTGAAGTCCAGAGGCGGCTGGCTGTGGCGGCTGCGTACCACGGGGTCGTGGTCCAGCAGGGCCAGCGCATTCACGATATGTCGGCCCAGAAAGCCTGTGCCGCCGCAGATCAGAACTCGCATACGCTACTCCTTTGCAATTTTCTGCCTTGACAGAATTCAGTTCGGCTTCAATCGTTGCCGCTTTCCCGGCCGCCATCCTTGCCCCGGACAAAGCGCTGGACGCTGGCGCCAAGGCGCAGGATCTTGTCCAGCGTGGCCGGAGACAGGCGCAGCATCTCGTCGGTCCAGATGCCCAGCGAATCCATGAGGCGCAGCGTCTCGTGCACGCGATCCTGGGCATCGGGCGTTTCCTGCTCGAATTCGGGCTGGGCAATCAGTTCGCGCAGCAGTGCGCTGGTGGGGTCGAACTCACGCTGCTTGCGCTCTCGCACAATGGTGCGCAGCAGCTCCCAGACATCCGCCGAGGTCTCGAAATACTCGCGTCGGTCACCGCTCTTGCGGCTGCTGCGAATCAGGTTCCAGTTCAGCAGCTCCTTGAGGCTGTTGCTGACGTTGGAGCGTGCCGCACCCAGGGTTTCGCAGATTTCGTCGGCATTGAGGGGACGGCCATGAAAGAACAGCAGTGCATGAATTTGTGCCACCGTGCGGTTCACGCCCCAGGCGTTGCCCATATCTCCCCAGTGGTGCACAAAGCGTTCAGCGATAGGACTCAGTTGCATGAAACGAAGTGTGGTCTTGCTTGAAATTTCTGTCAATACAGAAATTTAAATTCATGAGAATGCCCGGGCTGGATCAGCAAGATGTCTGTGCAGGCTTTGCGCGTGGGAGCTGGAGCGGGAAGAAATTTTCTTGAAATGAAGAAATTTCACATCGACCTGGTCGCTGCGTCACTACTCGTAAAATAGCCGCATTACAGGGGCATGGAGCCCCGTCAGGGAAGGGAGAGTTCATGACCGCTGCATCCGTCTTGCGTGCCGCCTTGGTTCTGTCGGCCTGTGCTTGGGCCCAGGTCGCATCGGCTGCCTGCTATTTTGTCTATGCACCCAATAACGAGCTGATCTATCGCTCCAATGTGGCTCCGGTCGATCTATCCCTGCCTCTGCACCAGACGGTGTCGCAACTCTCCCCCGGAGCGCGCATGTTTTTCTCGCTCGACGAGTACAACTGCGCCACCGAGGTCAACCTGATCGCCGAGCGTGCCCAGATTGCCGCGGCGCGCAACAACCGCGAGCGCCGCCTGCGCGAAGAGCAACGCTTCTGATTGCATAGCTGTCAGACAAGCGTCGGCGGCACTTTGAGGCTTGATTTGCCTTGCGCAAGGCCGATCGGCTGGGCGCGTGACATGGGCGCCCATGCAGTTTTTTGCCGTGGTCGGCTCTCGGGTATGGGGTGGCCTGAGACAATCGGGCACCATGAGTGAATCCCGCGACAACAAAATTCCCGAAAACCTGCCCGAAGTCCCGTCTGATGCCCCGGCGCTGCCCGAGGGCTGGCTGGAAGTGCTGTCCATGGACATGGATGCCCAGGGCGTAGCCCGAAAGCCCGATGGCAAGGTGGTCTTCATCGACGGCGCCCTGACCGGTGAAATCGTCAGCGCCAATACCCATCGCAAGAAGAACAACTGGGAAGCGGCCACGCTGACTGAAATCCACCGCGAATCCTCGCAGCGCGTGACGCCCGGCTGCCCTAATTTCGGGCTGCACGCCGGGGCCTGCGGTGGCTGCAAGATGCAGCATCTGCATGTGGCGGCCCAGGTCGCCATCAAGCAGCGTGTGCTGGAGGACAACCTCTGGCATCTGGCCAAGGTCAAGCCCGAGACGCTGCTGCGCCCCATCGAAGGACCGGCATGGGGCTATCGCTTCCGCTCGCGCCTGTCGGTGCGCTATGTGGCCAAGAAGGGCAAGGTGCTGGTGGGCTTCCACGAGCGCAAGAGCCGCTACATCGCCGATATGGAGGTCTGCAAGATTTTGCCGCCCCATGTGGATGCCATGCTCATGCCCATGCGCGCACTGATCGCCAGCATGGATGCGCGCGAAACCTGCCCTCAGATCGAAGTGGCTTGCGGCGACCATGTCACCGCCCTGGTGCTGCGTCATCTGGAACCTCTGTCGGATGCCGACAAGCAGCGCCTGCGCGACTTCGCCGCCGCGCAGAATGTGCAATGGTGGCTGCAGCCCAAGGGTCCCGATACCGTGCACCTGATGGAAGAAGGCGGCACACAGCTGTCCTATGGTCTGCCGGACTTTGGCATCACCATGCCTTTCAAGCCTACCGATTTCACCCAGGTCAATCCGCATATCAACCGCGTGCTGGTCACCCGCTCGCTGCGCCTGCTCGATGCGAAAAAGGACGAGCGCGTCATCGACTGGTTCTGCGGCCTGGGAAATTTCACGCTACCGATCGCCACCATGGCGCGCGAGGTGCTGGGCATCGAAGGTTCGGAAACCCTGGTCAAGCGCTCGCACGAAAACTACGCTGGCAACAATGCCACGCGCAGCGAAGACGACAAGCTGGCTCCCACCAGCTTCGTGGCGCGCAATCTGTTCGAGATGACGCCTGCCATGCTGATTGCCGACGGCAACTCCGACAAATGGCTGGTCGATCCCCCGCGTGAAGGTGCGTTTGCCCTGTCCAAGGCACTGGCCGATATTCACCAGATCCGCATCGGCGCCAAGCAGACCGGTGTGGCCAGTGAAGAGCAGCCCGATTTGCTGCCGCCGCTGCCAGAGGGGCAGGAAAACTGGCAGTTCCCCAAGCGCATTGTCTATGTGAGCTGCAACCCGGCCACGCTGGCGCGCGATGCGGGATTGCTGGTGCATCAGGCGGGGTATCGCTGTGTGGCAGCGGGTGTGGTGAACATGTTCCCGCATACGGCGCATGTGGAGTCCATGGCCGTTTTCGAGCGCGCATAAGCGAGGATAAGCGAGCACGCCCTGAACTGCGCCTACGCGGCGCAGTTCAGCCGCCAAGGGACGTATCCAGAATCATCATCAAGACAAAGCCCAGCATGAGCCCTGTGGTGGCCCAGGCTTCATGGCCCTTGCGATGCGATTCGGGAATGATCTCGTGGCTGATGACAAACAGCATGGCGCCTGCGGCGAAGCCAAGACCCCAGGGCAGCAGCATGGTGGAGCTGCTGACCACGATGGCGCCGATCACGGCGCCCAGGGGCTCGATCAACCCTGTCAGAGCGCCCAGCACTACCGCAAAGCCTCGGGTATAGCCGGCCGCCAGCAAAGAGGCAGCGACGACAAAGCCCTCGGGCACATCCTGTATGGCAATGCCCAGCGTGAGAGAGTTGGCACGCAGTCCCTCGTTGGCGGCATAGCCCACGCCTATGGCCAGGCCCTCTGGAAGATTGTGCAGGGTGATGGCAATGACAAACAGCCAGGTGCGCCGTAGCTGCTTGGCATCGGCGCCTTCACGGCCTTTGATGAAGTGCTCGTGCGGCAGCAGGCGATCCATGACCAGCAGGGCCGCACCTCCGAGCAAGATGGCTGCGCCGATCAAGGCACCGCCCAGCCATTCGCTGCTGGCGGGCGAGGTCGCTGCCTTGGCGGCTTCCAGACCGGGGAGGATCAATGAAAAGGCGCAGGCAGCCAGCATCACTCCTGCGCCAAAGCCAAACAGCGTGTCCTGTGTACGCTCGGACGGATGTTGGGTCAGCAGCACCGGCAAAGCACCCAGCGCCGTTGCCAGCGCCGCCACGCTGCCGCCCAGCAGTGCATTCAGTGCTGCGGGATTGGTCTGCAGCTGCTTCCAGACCATGGATGCCAGCACCAGAGCGCCGGCCGCAGAGATCAGCAGCCCGAGCCTGGTCCTGAGCGGCAGGGGCGATTGGCTTGAAGATGCACTCTGCAGTCCGTCCGGGCCCATGGTTCAGCTCCTGACAGCCTGGGTGGCGGCAGCGAAGCGGCGCGCCACTTCATTCCAGTCCACCACGTTGTAGAAGGCGGCGATGTATTCGGGGCGGCGGTTCTGGTATTTCAGGTAGTAGGCATGCTCCCAGACGTCCAGGCCCAGAATCGGCGTGTTGCCGCTGCCAATGCCCAGCATCAGAGGGTTGTCCTGGTTGGCGCTGCTCTCCACATGCAGCTTGCCGCTGCGGTCCACGCTGAGCCAGGCCCAGCCGCTGCCAAAGCGGCTGATGGCCGCCTTGGTGAATTCGATCTTGAAGTTCTCGAAGCCGCCCAGGTCCGCGTCAATGGCTGCGGCAAGAGCGCCCTGCGGCAGGCCGCCCCCTTTGGGGGACATGACTTGCCAGAACAGGCTGTGATTGGCATGGCCGCCGCCGTTGTTGCGCACGGCCTGGCGCAGCGTTTGCGGCAGCGATTCGACCTTGGCGAGCAGATCGTCCAGCGGCCATTGCGCGTACTCGCTGCCTTCGAGTGCCGCGTTGAGGTTGTTGACATAGGCCTGGTGGTGCCTGGAGTAGTGGATCTCCATGGTTTGCGCATCGATATGCGGCTCCAGCGCCGCGTAGTCGTAGGCCAGTGGGGGCAGGGTGTAGCTCATGAGTAAAAGCCTTGGCAGTGAGAGAGATGGAAGTCAGTGCAGTGATGAATGCACAGGCTCGAAGCTGGCAAGGCGAGAGTGCCTGTTGCTGGCGGGGTGAGTGAGAAGGGGGGCGGATGTCGAGGCACAGACGCCCGCGGCGGCGTGGGGGCCTGCTGCACCATGCTCGGCCCGTGCAGCCAGAAGCTGCGGCAGATGGCGGTATATCGCCAGGTTCAGGGACTGGCTGGTGGAGTCCTGCTGCAGAAATGGCATCAGGGTTTGTTGCGCCTCATGCAGGCATTCAAATGCTGCTCCCGCCCGATCTGCTTCGGCGAGGGCATCCGCCAGGTTCAGGTGGGCAACGACAAAAGCGGCGATGCGGTCATCGTCGGCAATGTCGCCGGACTCTGCGACCAGCAACTGCAAGCCAAGCTGTTGTGCATGTCGGTAGTGTTCAAGTGCTGAGAGATGGCGATGCTCCAGCGCTGCGGCCAGCGCCGTGCGGGTTTGCTGCTTCCAGGCGGACAGCAAATCAGCTGCCGAGGCGTTTGTCGTGTGGACTCTCATGAGGCTCCTTCGATGCAGGCTTGGGCTGCCACGACTTTTCCGTCCTCTCCCGATGGATGAATGCGAACCACCCGCAAGGCGGTCGGCTGATCCACCAGCAGGCAGGTCTTGCCGGTGCGCTTGCAGTGATCCTTCACGCGCCAGTAGGCTCCGTCGCTGATGCAACCTGTCTGGCAAATCACCAGGTCGGCGGCGTGCAGGCTGTCTTCCAGCAACTGCTGCTCGGCCAGGGCCTGGCTGTCGGCAGCCTCAACCAGTGGCCAGTCGACGCCGGACGTTGTCTGTTCAGTTGCAGCTTGAGGTTCTTGCTGCAGCAGATTCAGTGCCATTGCCTGGGCCAGGGCGTTGCGCTGTTCACGTTCCCAGGCCAGAGCGCTGTCGCGGACAATGACCTTGGCCCTGAGCTGTACGAGCTGCTGCTCGAGTGCTTCGACTTCCCGTGCCAGCGATTGCATCTGGGCCGTGCAGCGGGTCTGCACTTCCATATAGGTCAGCATGAGGGCCTCATGCTCAAGGCGTATTTGGTTGAAGTCATCATCTGGCACGGCAGTCTTGTCCCCATGGTTGAGAGCACAACAGAACTCGTCGCTGGGATGCGCGTATGTGCGGCTAAGAATGGAATTTATATTTCATGAATATAAATGAGAATTGTTTGTATTCAAAGTCCGCAGAGGAAATATGACATCCGAAAGGCTTGGCGTGAGAGATGCTGAGCATAAAAAAGGCCGTAGCAGTGTTGCTACGGCCTGTGCGGGCGTTGGCAGGCACTGGCCCGGAACTCATGATCCGGGCCAGGCGCAAGCGATTTCAGCTGCGGTTGCGACTGGCGCTGCTTTCGGGCTCCGAAGTGCTGCGTTTTTCGGCTGCGCTCTGACCCAGTACGGAAGGCACGCCTTCGATCTTGTTGGAGCGCATGTATTCATCCATGTCCTTCCAGCCCGCAAACACCAGCGCCTTGGGTGCCTTGGGGTTGAGGACGTAGCAGTCCTCCAGTCCGCGCATGGCATGCCGGCAGGCGCCGCCAATGGCCTTGGCTTCGGATTCGCGCGCCACGGTGCGTGGGTCTGGACCCAGGCCCGGAATGTCTTCAATCTTGCAGCCTGCCAGTACCAGAGGCAGCAGGGCAATGGCAAGTGCGCGGGGAAGGTGGTTTGGCTTCATCTTGTCTGCTTATCGGCAGCGGCAGCCGGAAATTTAGTCCATGGCTGAAATATCCATCGATGCGATGACCGCGTTGCGCGTCAAGGTTACTGCAAACAAAAAGGAGTGCGCAAGGCACTCCTTTTTGACTGAGCGGTAGCGAGACTTAGTCGCGGTCGCCGCCCATGATGCCCAGCAGGGCCAGCAGGCTCTGGAACACGTTGAACAGGTCCAGATACAGGGCCAGGGTGGCGCTGATGTAGTTGGTCTCGCCGCCGTCGATGATCTGCTTGAGGTCATACAGCATGTAGGCGGAGAAGATGCCGATGGCCAGCATGGAGATGGCCATCATGCCTGCAGTGGAGCCCACGAAGACATTGATGATGGCGCCTACCATCAGCACCAGGGCGCCCACGAACAGGAACTTGCCCATGCCCGACAGGTCGCGCTTGATCACGGTGGCCAGCATGGCCATCACGAAGAACACGCCAGCGGTACCGGCAAAGGCCGTCATGATCAGCTGGGTGCCGTTGGAGAAGCCCAGAATCATGCCGATCAGGCGCGAGAGCATCAGGCCCATGAAGAAGGTGAAGGCCAGCAGCACGGGCACGCCAGCGGCGCTGTGCTTGGTCTTCTCGATCGCGAACATGAAGCCGAAGGCACCGACCATGAACACGATCAGGCCCACGCCGCCCGTCAGCGCGCGAGTCATGCCAGTGGCTACGCCCAGCCAAGCGCCCAGCACGGTGGGGATCAGGCTGAGTGCCAGCAGCCAGTAGGTATTGCGCAAGACACGGTTGCGCTCTTGCTGCGAGACACCGTAGCCCGCAGAGCCCAGTGTGGTGACTTGTTCGTTCATGTAGCCATTCCTCCTTCAGGAATTGTGGGTTGAAACATTGTCATTCTAGGTGGGGGTCTTGAGAAGCCTTTGCAATACCCCGTTGCAATGCGGCAGTTTTAGGATGGAATGTTTTTCACATCGCATCTACTTTTGCCTGCAAAGTACAGAATATGCTTGCTGCATTGACAATCCAACGGAGCTTTTTATCTCATGAAAACCAAGCACGAACTCGAACTGGCCGATGTGAAAGCCATCGCTGCGGCTGCCGAAGCTGAAGCACTGAAGAACAACTGGCCCGTGACGATCTCCATCGTGGACGACGGCGGCCATCTGCTGCTGTTGCAGCGCATGGATGGTGCTGCTCCCATCTCTTCCCATATCGCTCCCGCCAAGGCACGCTCTGCAGCCGTGGGCCGCAAGGACACCAAGGCTTTCGAAGACATGATCAACAACGGCCGTACCGCTTTCCTGAGCGCTCCGTTTGTGGACGGTCTGCTCGAAGGCGGCGTGGCCATCGTCAAGGATGGCCAGGTGCTGGGCGCTGTGGGCGTCTCCGGTGTCAAGGCCAACGAAGACGCACAGGTTGCCAAGGCCGGCATTGCTGCCCTGGGTCTGTGATCGCTTGATTTTTTGCCACTGCGGTGGCAGAGGCCAAAACAAAACCCCTGCCGCTTGATGCGCGCAGGGGTTTTATTTTGGCGGGTTGCGGATGAAGAAAAAACGCGTGGCTATGTGAAGTGTGAGCACAAGAGAGGGCAGGTGCTCTGCAGCGACTATGGCTGGCGAATCGACACTTGCGGTGTCGCCCCACGATGAAACGGTTTATTTGGTCAGAATGAGCTTGCCCAGCTTGGTGGCCTGCAGGCGATAGGGCGTGCCGTTATGCAGGATGGTGACGGCCTTCTGGCCGTTGAGCAGCAGGGCACTGTCCAGGCCCAGGCTGGAGCCGGCAGCGGCTGAGGGGTTTGCAGCAGCCATGGAGGAGGAGCTGCGGTTGTTGGGCTGTGAGGTCGCAACAAGCGGTGCAGACATGCCGTGATTCCTTAAGTTCAAAACTGGTGTAATGATAACAATTCTCAATTGAAAAGCAAGTGATACTTAGTCTCATTCGCAAAAAAGTGCCATTTATTTTTCATGTGGAATCTGTCCAGCCGCATCTGAGTATTTTTGGCTGCGCTCCATGAGCTGTTTGCGTCTATGGCGAGCTGCACGAATGCTGTTTCGATGCAGGCTCCACAATAAGAAACGGCCCCTGTAGGGGCCGTTTTTTTGCAAGCATGAGCTTATTTGGAGGGATCGGTCACAAAGCCGATTTTCTTGACACCAGCACGCTGGGCGGCGGCCATGGCCTGAGCCACGCGTTCGTAGCGCACTTCCTTGTCGCCGCGGATGTGCAGGTCAGGCTGAGGCTCCTTGACGGCTTCGGCCTGGAGATTGGTATCCAGCTGCTCGTCGCTGATGTCCTGGCCGTTCCAGGAATACTTGCCGTCGGCCGTGATTCCCAGCTGCACGGTGGCAGGCTTGGTGTCCTCGGGCTGGTTAGTGGCGCGGGGCAGGTCCACGTTGACCGAGTGTTTCATCACGGGCACGGTGATGATGAAGATGATGAGCAGCACCAACATGACGTCCACCAGGGGAGTCATATTGATTTCGTTCATCACATCATCGCTGTCCCCATCATCCATGGTTCCGAACGACATGGCTTAGGCGCCTTTCTTCAGGGGCAGCACATTGCCGGAAATCTGACCGTCCACGGAAACGCGGGCACCGGTCACGAAATAGGCGTGCACGTCGTGGGCAAAGCTGTTCAGTGCATTCAGGATGCCCTTGTTCCCGCGCACCAGAGCGTTGTAGCCCAGCACGGCGGGGATGGCGACGGCCAGACCCAGGGCGGTCATGATCAGCGCTTCGCCGATGGGGCCGGCCACCTTGTCGATGGAGGACTGACCCGACATGCCGATGGCCACCAGTGCGTGGTAGATGCCCCAGACGGTACCGAACAGGCCGATGAAGGGGGCGGTGGAGCCCACGGAAGCCAGAATCGCCAGGCCGGATTGCAGGCGAGCAGTGAATTCGTTGATGCCGTTGCGCAGGCAGCGGGTCACCCAGTCGCTGATGTCCAGTGTGTCATGCAGATGGACGCTGGTCTTGCGGTGGTGGGCCGAGGCTTCACGGCCTTCGAGCACCATGAAGCGGAAGGGGTTCTGCTTGTCGTTGCCGAGCTTTTCCAGGCCGGTGGCCAGATCGGGGCTGTGCCAGAAGTCCTGCGCCTGAGTGGCGAACTTCTTGAATTTCACGATATCCAGGGCCTTGAGAACGATGACCAGCCAAGAGGCCACCGACATGACCAGCAAGATGATGGCCACGCCTTTGGTCACGAAGTCGCCCTGTGTCCAGACGTGGGCAATGCCGAATTGGGATTCCATGGGTACTCCTGAGAACTGCAGATTTATTTGAGAACAAAGTTGATGGGCACGATGTGCCACATGGGTTCGGCCACGCCATTGCGCTTGCCAGGGACAAACTTCCACTGGCGCACGGTGTTGACGGCCGCTTCATCCAGACGGTCAAAGCCGCTGGACTGCTTGATTTCGATTTTCTCGGGCTGGCCCTGCTCGTTGATATAGACGCGCAGCAGCACCTTGCCTTGTTCACCCATGCGCTTGCTGACCGAAGGATAAGCGGGAGCGGGGTTGTTCAGATAGGCGGCATTGCTCGATGGCTGCTCGATCTTGGGCGGAGCCGGTGGTGCCGGAGGTGCGGGCGGGGCTGGAGGAGCCGGAGGCGCGGGTGGCGCTGGCGGCGTCTTGTCCGGTTTGCTGTCGTTGCTCTCCAGTGCTCCTTGAGGCGCGGCCGGTGCAGGGGTCGGATCCTTGATGGCCTTGGGCAGCGGAGCCTTCTTGACCTCGGGCTTGGGCTGCTGTTTTTCGGGCTTGGGCGCTGGCGCGGGAGGCTTGGGCGGCGGCGGCGGGGCCGGCGGTGCGGGTTCGGCAGCAGGCGGCGCCACGAACTGGGCAATCACGCTGGCGGGAATCACTATCTCTGGCTGCTTTTGCTGGGCCAGGCCATGCTGCATGGCCCACAGGGCGGCAGCATGCACAACAACCACAGCACCAGCAACTGCCATATTGCGGCTCGCGCCGCTGGCAGGTGCAAATCGATCAGACTGGGACATAAGGGCGAGAAGAGCAACCAGCGCAGGCTGGAATCAGAAAGGAAAAGCGCTGGTCAACCGGCAATAGCTGGCAGAGGAAACAGGGCACGCAGACGGGATCGCATCATTCACGCAGGATCCACCAGGTGCATACCATCACCAGAATCAGGCTGCCGAAGACGGCTGAGACAACGGAGAGGTGGGCCATGCTTTGCTTTCCAGAATATTGGTGGCAAGCTGAACCGTCTGCACCGACACGCAGGATTGCGCTTCGTTGTGGATGGCCGCGATCGGATGGCTTGCACTGCACTGGGCGACGACATCGCGTGCGCAGCCTTCGCAGCGCCCGCATTGTGTGGCAACACCCAATTCAAACTGGATTTCGTCAAAGCTCATCCCCGCATGCGCGTGGCGTGCTATTTCTCGGTCAGAAACCCGGCGGCATACACAGACGATCATGGCTACAGGCAGTTGTTGCTGGCTATTGATGTAATAGGTGGAGTATAAATGAGAATCCATCGCATTTGCAATGCATGCCGCCAAATTACGCACAATCAGCAAGTGGTTAAGAGCCCGGACCCGATCTGATCGAGGCTGGCGCAGCCGGTCTGGGCCATGGCCAGCTCCAGCTCGGCGCGCAGCAGATACAGCATATGGGCCACGCCCAGCATGCCGGCCACTGCCAGGGCATGCATCTGGGGCCGGCCCAGCAGCACGGCGCTGGCACCCAGCGCGATGGCTTTGAGCACATCGGTGCCCTGGCGCACGCCGCCATCCATCAGCAGCGGGACATGGGCAGGCGTGGCCGCGCGTATGGCAGCGAGCACTTCCAGGGCGGAGACGGCGGTGTCCAGCACGCGCCCGCCATGGTTGGAGATCACGATGGCATCGGCCCCCAGTTCCACGGCTTGCGTGGCGGCGCGGGCCGAGAGCAGACCTTTGACGATCAGCGGCAGCCGGGTTTGCTGACGCAGCCAGACCAGGTCGTCCCAGGTGGGTGCGCTTCGGGCCAGCTCGGAGCCGAACAGAATGTGCTCGCTCATCAGGTCGCCCGTCTGGCGCTGCTGGGGCATGCCGCGCAGATTGACGGCCTCCACGCCTGGTGGCAGCGGGTAGCTGGAGCGTTTGATATGGGCGTCCACCGTCCAGACCAGCGCCTGATAACCGGCATCTTCGGCGCGGCGAATCAGCTGCAGCGTGTGCTCGCGCGCTGGCTGCTGGTAGAGCTGGAACCAGAGCGGGCCGCTGCGTCCCAGCTCCTGGGCTGCGGCTTGCGCGGCCTGGGCAATTGCTTCCAGGGTGCAACTGGACAGGGTACTGACCACCATGCCGGTGCGCATGGCCATGGCCGCGCGTGCCGTTGCGAGTTCGCCTTCGGGATGCGCCAGCTGTTGATAGGCAACAGGTGCCAGCAGCAACGGCCAGTCCAGACTCTGGCCCAGCAGGCTTTGCCGCGTATGGGCGCCGGACAGATCGGCCAGTGGCTCCGGGCAGAGGCGAAAGCGGTCAAACGCCTGGCGGTTATGAGCCAGCGTCAGCCCCTGATCGGCGCCGCTTTCAATATGTGCCCAGGCGTGGGCTTCCATATGCTCGCGCGCCAGCCGGGTGTAGTCCGCCAGGGAGCCTGTCTGCGCGGAAATCTGCGTCAGTGGCGGTTTGACGGGCTGGCCTGCGGCATTCAAACGTTCAACAGTCATAAATCAAGCCGGTTAGATTGGGGCGAGGCAGCAAAGCAGGCATGGAGCAAGGGGAGACAGCCAGCATGGGCTGCCCCAGCATGGGCTGCCTCGGCAAGGGCTGCCGTCTCCCCGGGGCTAGCTTTCAGACCACATGCGCAGGAGATTGTGATACGTGCCAGACAGTGCGGCGACGCGTGGGTGTTCGGGCTGCTCCTGGGTGAGCTGCTGAATGCTCTGGTCCAGATCGAACAGCAGACGGCGCTGCTCCGCCGACTTGACCAGGCTGTGCGTCCAGAAGAACGAGGCATAGCGTGTGCCGCGTGTGACGGGGTTGACTCGGTGCAGGCTGGTGCCGGGGTAGACGATGGCGTCGCCCGCTGCCAGCTTCACGCTTTGCTGGCCGAAAGTGTCTTCCACGATCAACTCGCCGCCCTCGTATTCCTCGGGGTTGCTGAAGAAGACCGTGGTGGAGACATCGGTTCTGACCTTGATGGCGGTACCTGGAATGGTGAAGAACGCGTTGTCGATATGGTTGCCATAGGTGCCTCCGCCCTCATAGCGATTGAAGCGCGGCGGCAGGACCTTGAGCGGCAGGGCCGCCGACATGAACAGCGGGTTGCGGCCCAGCCGGTCCAGGATCAGATCACCTATCTGCTGGCCGGTCTTGCTGTCCAGCGGTAGCTGCAGATTGCTCTTGACCTGAGCGGCCACATGGCCGGCCGTGGCCTTGCCGTCCTGCCAGCTGGCAGCTTCCAGCGCCTGGCGGCAGTGGCGGACTTCATCGGGAGTGAGCAGGGCGGGTATGCGTAGCAGCATGGGGCGGTATCTGGCGGTTGGTGATCCTGGTCTCTCATTAACCATAGCTGCTTACGCTTGCTGCATATTGTTTTCAATATCTTTTCATATTGAAATCATTGAAAAGCAAGCGTAACAAGCTATTGTTTTAAGAGCAATGATCCTGCATTCTGAAACAGTATCCAGGCAGTGTGCACGTAAAAAGCCCCGCTGGCATCTGGGGCCTGCGGGGCTTGGAGTGATGGTTTGCAGCAAGCCTGCGCCAGATCAAGCGCAGGCTGAGCTTGCATCAGTACGTGAACTTGAGCGAAGCCACTGCAGAGCGGCCGGCGCCCATGTTGGCGTAATGAGGCGAGCGCACGCCGGTGTAGTAGACCTTGTTGCCCAGGTTGTAGACATTCAGCTGGAAGGTCAGGTTCTTGTCGATCTGATAGGCCATCATCGCGTCGTAGCGGGCATAGCCGGAAGCGCCCTTGGTCACGATGCCATTGTCCACGGAGGACTTGATATATGCGGCACTGACATCGCTTTGGGCATAGATGCCCAGACCCAGAGTCAGCTTGGCCATGGGCTTGTAGCTGGTCCACAGGCTGAAGCTGTGCTTGGGCGTGTTGTAGAAGGGCTGGCCGTTGCGAACATCGTCCTTGCCCATGTTCTTGAATTCGCTATCCATAAAGGTATAGCCGCCGAACACGCTCAGATTGGACAGGATCTGACCGGTAAAGCCCAGTTCGATGCCATTGACTTCCTTGTTGCCACCCATGTACGTGCCGGTTGCATCGCTGATGCGCACATTGGTCACTTCATTGCGGAAGACTGCGGCAGTCAGGTTCAGCTTCTTGTCCAGCAGGTCCCATTTGGTGCCCAGCTCAATGGACTTGGTCTTTTCCGGCTTCAGGCTGATCAGCGCATCTGTGGTCGTGGTCAGGTCCTCGCTGCCGTTGCCAAGAGTCGAGCCACCGGGACGCGAAGAGGTGCCGATATTGGCGTAGATGCTGCCATTGGATGCAGGCTTGTAGACCAGGCCCAACTGGTAGTTGAACATCGTATCGCTGCGGCTCAGGTCATACGCAGGGTAGGCGCTGGCGCCACGGCCGCCAGCGGGGCCGGAAGCATTCAGCTTGTAGTGGTCCACGCGCAGACCGGCATTCACCAGCCATTGCTCGTTGAGCTTCAGAGTATCAAAGCCGTAGACGGCAATGGTGTCGATTTTGTTGACGGTGGATTGCGCTGGGAGAGTCAAGGGGACATTCCAGGCTGCATTGGCGCCGCTGGGGTTGCTCAAGGTGGTGCACCAGGGGTCGGACACCGAGGTGCACACACCGGTGCCGCTCTGGATGGCGCCGGAGCTGCCATCGGCTTTCTCCTTGGACAGCTCCAGGCCGAAGGCATAGCTGTGGCCGATGGAGCCGGTCTGCTCCTTGCCAGTGAACTCGGTCACGTTCTGCAGCGTGGTGGTGTCATAGACACGATAGTTGCCACGGCGCCAGACATAGCCATTGAGGGCATTGCCCTTGGAGTCGTCGGGCTGGGTCCAGATATAGTCCTGCTTGGTCTTGCTGTAGCGCAGGCTGTTGCGGATCTTGTTGGTGTCGGTGAACTTGTGCGTGACCGAGGCCGTGAACAGATCGCTCTTTTCCTTCTCGTAGTCACGGTTGTTCAGACCATACCAGTTGTCGCGGCTGTTGCCGTAAGTGGGGCGAATCTTGGAGCCACCGGGCAGTTGCGTTGCGTTGGTTGAACCGGCTGCGTTGACACCATTGCTATACAGATAAGGCACTCCCCCATCGGGTGTGTTGTTGGTCTGCAGATGCTGCCAGGACAGCGTCACTTCTGTGGGGGTGCCCAGACCGAAAGTCACGGTGGGGGCAATACCCCAGCGCTTGTTGTCGGGACCGTTGCGGCCGGGAACATCGGCGCTGTGGCCCATGGCGTTCAGACGCAAAGCCGTGGTGTCGTTGATCTTGCGGTTGATGTCCAGCGTGCCGCGCAGATAGTTGTCGGTGCCCAGCCCCACATCGCCAGAGATGAAATTCTCGTTCTTGGCCTTCTTGGTGGTGATGTTGATGGAGCCACCTGCGCCGCCGCGACCGGCGTAGGCCGAGTCCGCGCCCTTGATGACTTCCACGGCTTCGACGTTGAACAGTTCACGGGTGCCGGAGGCGATGTCACGCATGCCGTCCACAAAGGTGCTGGACTGGGCGTCCATGCCGCGGATGAATGGCTGATCGCCTGTGGGGTTGCCGCCTTCGCCGTTGCCGAAGGTGATGCCGGGGGTGGAGCGCAGGGCATCCTGCAGGCTGGTGGCGCCGGTCTGCTTGATGATCTCTTCATTGATGACCTGAACGGTCTTGGGCGTGTCCAGCAAAGGGGCGGTGAACTTGCCTTGAGGGCTTGCTTCGGTCTTGAAGCTGGCGTCGGCAGCGGCTTCCACATTCACGGTGGACAAGGTGGTTTCCTGCTGAGCCATCGCGCTGGCGCCAATCAGGCACAGGCCTGTGGCAATCACGATTTGCTTGAGCTCGCAGCGCAAGCCGTTGGAGTCGGTCGGGGTCAGATGGTTGTTGGACATGCTTTTGATGAAGAGTCGATTTTTGAAAAAGCGTGCGAATTCTAGGTGATATTGATAATAATTCTCGATACCATTCAATAATGGGGCCCGGTAATCTACGTTTTGTTGCAGTACGGCAACAGACGGGCTGTCTGGATAGGCGGTGCGGGTTCTGCCAACCTGGGTCGCTACGAGTTTTCGGGATGGCGTAAACGTCCTTGCCATGGGTGGGTGCTTTGTTTACGTCAAGTAAAGTAAATAAAAGTGAGATGCATTTAGAATTTTGCGCAACTAGAATGCCGCCTTGCTGTGCAAGCAAGGCCGGGCCTTGTGGCGCTATGTCCCAAAGGTCGGCTCGGCCCGGCGGCGATGCAACCCCAGAAAGTTCTGAATGACCGCGGCTTCCTCCAACGCCCCGCAGCGGGCGTATTGGCTCAAAAAATTACATGAATGGCACTGGATCAGCTCCGCCATCTGCCTGATCGGCATGCTGCTGTTTGCCGTGACGGGATTTACCTTGAATCACGCCGGGCAGATCGAGTCCAAGCCCAAGGTCGAGTCGCGTGATGCGCAACTGCCCCCGGATCTGCTCGAAAAACTGCAGCAAGCCCAGAAGCAGGGCGTGGAAGCGGCGGACAAGAGTGCCGTGAGCCTGCCTGCCGAGGTGGATGGCTGGCTGGCTCAGCAGATCAAGGTCAGCGCCAAGGGTTTTGCCGTGGAGTGGAGCGAAGACGAGGCCTATGTGCCCATGCCGCGCCCGGGCGGCGATGCCTGGCTGCGTGTGGACCTGAAGGAGGGCTCGGTCGAGTACGAGAAGACCGATCGGGGCTGGATCTCCTACCTCAACGATTTGCACAAGGGGCGCAATACGGGCGGAGCCTGGAGCCTGTTCATAGATGTCTTTGCGATTGGCTGTCTGGTGTTCTGCATCACGGGTCTGCTGATCCTGAAGATGCATGCGCAGCGCCGGCCCATGACCTGGCCCATGGTGGGCCTGGGTCTGGTGCTGCCTGCCCTGCTGGTGTTGCTGCTCGTGCACTGAGCCCAAGAATTTTGTGAAGGAAGAAAAAATGGCGAAGCGGATTTTCAAGACCACGGTGGCATTGAGCGCCGTGGTGGGCCTGCCGGCAATCGCGGGCGGCATGAATGTGGCAGTGACCGTGCCCCAGTTGCAGGTGGCCGAATACCACAAGCCCTATGTTGCCGTGTGGCTGGAAAAGGCCGATGGCGGTGTGGCTGCCAATCTGTCCGTCTGGTACGACGCAAAGATGAAAAATGCCGAGGGCACCAAGTGGCTCAAGGACATGCGCCAGTGGTGGCGTCGTACCGGCCGCGAGCTGAGCTTTCCCATCGACGGCGTGACCCAGCCGACCAAGCCCGTGGGCACCCATGCGCTGTCTTTTGCCGAAGGCAAGAACCCGCTGCCCCAACTGGCTCCCGGCCAATACAAGCTGATGGTGGAAGCCGCGCGTGAAGTCGGCGGCCGCGAGCTGGTATCCATTCCCTTCGAGTGGCCCGTCAAGCAGGCCACCAGCCTGAGCGCCAATGGCAGCACCGAGCTGGGCGCGATCAAGCTGGAATTGAAGCCTTGATCTTGATTCTCTCCCCCTGAGCGGCTTTGCCTAGGCGGCCCCGTCGCTTCCCCCTCTCTCGCTTCGCGGGAGGGGGACGACACCCTTGGTGCGGGGCGGCCCTTCCTTGGTGTCTGTTGCCTGCGTAGCGCCAGTTTTAGGGTGTTGCTTGGCCGTCACACCTCTCTCTTTTGATTTGTCACCCTTTTTGTTCTCAAGGACCTGATATGAAGTTCAAAACACGTGCTCTCGCTGCAGCCGCTCTGGCACTGACCGTACTGGGCGCCCAGGCGCATGATCTGTGGTTCAAGCCTTCCAGCACCGTGCTGTCCAAGTCCGACTGGGTCACGGTGGATGCCGCCGTGTCCAACGATGTGTTCTTCTTCAATCACCGTCCGCTGGGTCTGGAAGCCGTCAAGGTGACCGCACCCGATGGCGCAGCCGTGGAAATGAAGAATGTCGCCAAGGGCGAGTTGCGCAGCATGTTCGACTTCAAGCCAGAAAAGACCGGCACCTACCGCGTCACCATGCTGATGACCGGCGTGATGGGCGGCTACAAGGATGCCAACGGCCAGCCCAAGCGCCTGCGCGGCTCGGTGGAAGAAGTGCTCAAGCAGATTCCCGCCGATGCCAAGGAAGTGCGCGTGACCGAGAATCTGCGCCGCATGGAGACCTTTGTGTCTCTGGGCAAGCCCTCGGCGCTGGCGCTGACCGGCAAGGGCCTGGAGCTCAAGCCCGTGACCCACCCCAATGACCTGGTGGCCAGCGAAGAGGCGACCTTCGAATTCCAGATCGACGGCAAGCCCGCTTCGGATCTGGAGCTGGAGCTGGTGGCCGACGGCATTCGCTACCGCGACGGTGTGGACGCCATGAAGCTCAAGACCGATGCCAAGGGCCAGGTCAAGATCAAGTTCCCCCGCGCAGGTCTGTTCTGGCTGAACGCCGATGCCACGGACAAGAAGACCAGCATTGCCAAGGCCACGGAGCGCCGCCTGGGTTATATCGCTACTCTGGAAGTCCTGCCTTAAGCGTTGGCGCTTGATGGACTGAATACGCGCCCGCTTCGGGCGCGTCGTTGTTTTCGCTGCTGTTTTCGCCTTTGTCTGGATGCCCATGCCCACCCCCCCCCGCGTACGCTTTGACGCCAGCCTCTGGCAACTGCCCTCGTCGGCGGCACAGGGTCAGGCTCGCGCTCGGATGCCGGCGCTGGACTTTGGCGTGCAGCGCTGGAGACCTGCAAGCCTGCAGCATCAGCAGGACGGGCGGATTCATCTTCTGTCCGGCCAGACCATGGGCACGCACTGGTCGCTGCGCCTGGCCAACCCGGATTACCTGCCCACGGAGCCGGTGCAGGCCTTGCTGGAGCGGGTGTTTGATGATGTCATCGCTCAGATGAGCAACTGGGAAGCGGATTCGCTGATCACCCGGTTCAATCGTTCAAGACCCGGCCAAACGCATGTAGTGCCGGCGGAGTTTGCCCATGTTCTGGAAGCGGCCTTGCACTGGGCCCGGCTATCCGGCGCGGCCCTGGATCCCGCCATGGGGGCGCTGGTCTCGCTGTGGGGGTTCGGGCCGCGTCAGAACCCGCTGCAGCCGCATTCAGGGCAGGCACCTGCCGGCGATGAGATCGAGCGTTTGCTGAAGACCAGCGGCCACGGCCATCTGCGCTGGAATGCGCAAACCCGGCAGTTGCAGCAGTCCGGAGGCCTGGAGCTGGATTTTTGCGGCATTGCCAAGGGCTTTGCCGTGGATTGGGCTGTGCGCAAGCTTCAGGCCGCAGGCTGGGCGGCGGGCATGTTCGAAATCGGCGGTGAGCTGCGCAGCTGGGGACAGCGCCCAGATGGGCGGCCCTGGCGGGTGCAGCTGGGCACGGGTGGTTCTGCAGAGGCTGAGTCGCTGGTCGTCGCCTGCAGGGAGGGTGCTTTTGCCACCTCGGGCGATTTCTGGCATCAGTTCACGCAGGCCGGCAGGCGCTATTCGCACACGCTGGATCCGCGCACGGGCTGGCCGGTGACGCATGATCTGGCCAGCGTGACCGTGTTCCATGAGGAATGCATGCATGCCGATGCTCTGGCCACCGTGCTCACGGTGCTGGGTCCGCAGCAAGGCATGGACTTTGCCCGTGAACATGAGATTGCAGCCGTGCTCACATCGCATCTCGCATCCGATGGCAATGAGGCCCGCAGACAGGTGCTCAAGACACCGGCCTGGATCAACCAATTTGAGGCATGACAGTGGAATGGATTTTGACGCCCGAGCGCATCTATGGGGCTATGGGTTTGGTCGCAGCCTATGCAGGCATGTGCTGGGGTATTGGCGCCAAGGTGCGAAAGCAGCGCCTGGCCGAGGAGGCCGAGAACAACATCTCGCAAGGCGATGCTGCTGCGCCTGCCGTCCTGGTCGCCTATGCCAGCCAGACGGGGCAGGCCGAGGCTCTGGCCCGCGCCACGGTCAAGATGCTGGTCGATGGCGGTCTGCAGGTGCGTCTTTTGCCCGTCGAGAAGCTGACGACCGAGCTGCTGCAGCAATATGCACACAGCCTGTGGCTGCTGTCCACCACGGGCGAGGGCGATGCACCCGACCATGCGCTGGGCTTTGTGCAGCAGCTCATGGCCACGCAGCCTGCGCTGACCCGGCACCAAAGCCTGGTGCTCGCGCTGGGGGATCGTGAATACCAGGAGTTCTGTGCGTTTGGTGTGCAAGTGCACGAGTGGTTGCAGACCAGCGGCGCCCGCAGCGATCTGGTCTGCGTGGACAATATGAATGCCTCGAGCTTGCAGAGCTGGCAGACCCATGTCGGGCAGATAAGGCAGAGCCTGCTGGGCGAGTCTGCGCCAGCCCAGGAGCTGGATTCGGACTGGTTACAGGCGCCGGCCAGCATACCCTTTGTGCTCAGTCGGCGGCGTTTGCTCAATCCCGGCAGCCAGGGCGGGGCGCTGTACCTGCTGGAGTGGACGCCGCAGTCCGGCGAGCTGCCGCAGTGGGAGTCGGGTGATCTGGTGTCTCTGTGCGTGCCTGCCGACCCCGAGCGTGCGCGCGACTATTCGATCGCCTCGATCACGGCCGATGGCAGCCTGCAACTGCTGGTGCGCGAGAGCACGCGTGCCGATGGTTCGCCGGGCCTTGCGTCGCACTGGCTGTGCTGCGACATGGCCGAGGGGGATGTACTGCCGCTGACCCTGCGCGAGCACCGAGGCTTCCGGCTCGGTGACAACGCCGGGCGG
The DNA here is from genome assembly GCF_000241525.1 of Comamonas testosteroni ATCC 11996. Classification (GTDB taxonomy): domain Bacteria; phylum Pseudomonadota; class Gammaproteobacteria; order Burkholderiales; family Burkholderiaceae_C; genus Comamonas; species Comamonas testosteroni. The sequence goes on along the minus strand of NZ_AHIL01000024.1, from coordinate 21,137 downwards.
CCGCTGATTCTGATCGGCAATGGCTCGGGCCTGGCGGGTCTGCTCAGCCATATCAAGGCGCGTGTGCAGCAAGAGCTTGGTGATCAATGGCTGTTGTTCGGAGAGCGCAGCCCACAGCATGACGCGCTATTTGCCGATCAACTGGGCGCATGGCTCAGGCAAGGTCGACTGGCACGGCTGGATCAGGCCTGGTCGCGCAACGGCAAGGATTCGCGCTATGTGCAGGATTTGCTGCGCAGCCATGCAGAGCAAGTCCGGCAATGGGTGGAGCGTGGCGCGGCCATCTATGTCTGCGGCAGCCTGAACGGCATGGGCCAAGGCGTGCATTTGACGCTGCAGGCCATTTTGGGCGAGGCCAAGGTGGCCGAGCTGTTGGGCTCGGGCCGCTACCGGCGCGATGTGTATTGAAAAAGCCCGAGACTACCTTTGCCCGTTGCTGTGCAGGGTGGCTTCACGCTGGACTCAATCGCAAGCACTCGGCTTGCCTGGCGGTATCAGCCGTTCGGCCAGAGGGGACTCGTCTCAGAAACGCAAAAAGCTGGCTCAGGCCAGCTTTTTTGTGGTCAGCGCAAGCGCAGTGCTTACTTGACGTGCTTGCCGATCAGGCCGGCCATCTCGAACATGGAGACTTGGGGCTTGCCGAAGACTTCCTTGAGCTTGGCATCAGCGTTGATCATGCGCTTGTTGGCAGCGTCTTGCAGGTTGTTGGCCTTGATGTAGACCCACAGCTTGCTGATGATTTCAGTGCGGGGCAGGGGATCCTTGCCAACCACGGCAGCCAGAGCGGCGCTGGGGGTCAGAGGTTTCATGAAGGCAGCGTTGGGAGTGCGCTTCTTAGCGGCGGGAGCTGCTGCCGGTGCTGCAGCGGGTGCCTTCTTTGCAGTTGCCATATTGCTTATTCCTAATTGGGTAGTGGACTTATCACCAGCGAAATACAGCTGCAATCCACTGGCTGAGTCTGATGCTAATGGCAAAAAATCGCTCTTCCAAGCTAGTGGGCTGTTTTTTTGCCTCGATTTGTTGCTCTCAGGCCCTTTAGTGGCCGTTTTCACGAGTTTTTCCTCGAGAGTGTTGTGAAAAAGTTGCTCTCTGTGCGTGTCCGATGGTGCTTGTGCTATGTCAGGTGCTCAGGGCAAGATGCGGGAGACTTGGTCCTGTGGAGATTTTCATGAGCGATTCCTCGGCTTCTCTTGGCTTCAGCACCTGCGATTTGTGCGATGCGCATATCAGCGACGACAGCAGCGATTTCCGCGTGCTGCCGCCCGTGTTCCACAGCTATGGCGGGCAGGTCAGCTTTATGGGGGAGGTCAGCACTGTGCAGTGTCTGGACGACAACAGCCTGGTGCGAGCGGCGCTGGCCGAGCCGGGAGGTGGCCGTGTGCTGGTGGTCGATGGCGGCGGCTCGCTGCGCCGGGCACTGGTGGGAGGTAATGTGGCGGCATCGGCGGCCCAGAACGGCTGGGCCGGGGTGCTTGTCTATGGCTGCGTGCGCGACGTGGCCGAGCTGAAATCCACGCCCGTGGGGCTGTATGCGCTGGCGCTCAACCCCATGCCTACCGTCAAGCAAGGCCAGGGACTGCGCGATGTCTATGTGCAGATCGCAGGCCTGTGGGTTCGTCCGGGCGACTGGCTGTATGCCGACGCCGACGGCATTGTGCTGAGCCGCCGCAACCTGCTTTCCTGATTGAAATCGATGGCGCCTAGCGCCTGATCTGCAATGAACCGGGCCAGGTTGCAATCACAACGCTGGTCAGGGCTATGCCGAAGGCCAGCAATTGCATGCTGCCGATGCGCTCGCCCAGGGCCAGCGTACCCACCACAGCGGCGCTGATGGGCAGCAGCACGGTAAAAATTCCGGCTCGCGATGCGGGCACGGCGCGCAGCCCCGTCATCCACAGCCACACCGTCCAGACACAGGCGGCCAGGGCGTAAAACAGCAGCAGGCCCCATGCGGGCACCGAAACCCGGGAAAAATCAAACTGCCAGGCCAGATAGAGCCCGGCGGGCGTGGAAAGCACGAACCCCCAGAGATTGATCAGCGCCGTAATGCGCTTGGGGCTTACGCTGGCGGTGAGCTTTTTGCCGATCACGGCATATGCGGCCTCGCACAGCACGGCGGCAATGAGCAGCAACTGACCCAGGCCTTGCTGAGGATGTGCGGCAAGGCTGGCGCTTTCGGTCTTGCTCAAGGCATTCAGCCCTATGCCGGCCACTGCGAAAACAATGGCTGTCCATGTGCGCGCGCCAACGGCTTCGCGCAGAAAAAGCCAGCTCAGGATGGCGACTGCGGCTGGAATTGCGGCCATGGTCACGCCCGCCGTGACCGCACTGGTCAACGCCACGCCGCTGATCATGCACAGCGTGAAAAGGAAATTGCCGAAGAAGGACTCAAAAAACAGCAGCCACTTGGTCTGCCTGGTCAGAGCTGTCTCGTGTGCTGGTGGCCTGAGCCAGCCCAGCATGGCCACGGCACCGATGCCAAAGCGCAGCCAGGCCAGCAGCATGACCGGAAAGATGGCCGCCAGAGGCTTGGACAGAGCCACATAGCTCCCTACCAAAGACATGCTGAGCGCCAGGCAGAGATAGGCGATGGGGCGACTGGGCGTGTGCATGGCGTGGCGAAATGGATGTCAATTGCAAGGGAAGGTGATGCAAAGCAGTGTGGCAGGGCATGTGGCATGCATTTGACCCAGGGGAGGGAACTGTTGTTTTTTGGTTCTCGCCGCCTCGGGCACTGTGTCTTTGTCGTGTCACCTGTTTTTGTTCAAGTGGCTTGGCCTGTCTCGTGCCGGGTAAATGAGCAGATCACGGGCGGTGCCGGGGACTTTTTTCGTACTGCGTTTAAAGGATGCGGACTCAGTGGGCCGTGCTTGCGCAAATTTTTCATGAAGCAAGAATTCAATTTCGTATTGTGAAAAATAGAAATGTTGCGCTGCCGCAAAATTTCTCAATACGAGAAATTCATTTTCTCATTGTGAAAATTAAAAATAAGTTATTGATTTTATTAAGTATAAATTTCAGTCTTTTATAAGACATAAGACCATGTGAAAGAACGTCGCAGACATAAAGTAGATCCCAAGGACGAACACCAATTCATCTTGTTTTAACCGCTAAGGAGTGCACCATGCCCCAATCCCTGACTCAGCAACTGAGCCGTGAACAGCAAATCGCAGCCCTCGAAAAAGACTGGGCACAAAACCCCCGCTGGAAGAGCGTGAAGCGCGGTTACAGCGCTGCCGATGTGGTGCGTCTGCGTGGCAGCCTGCAGCCTGAGTACACACTGGCCCAGCGCGGCGCCGAGGTGCTGTGGGACAAGATCAACGGCAGCTCGAAGAAGGGCTATGTGAATGCCTTCGGCGCTATCTCTGCAGGCCAGGCCATGCAGCAGGCCAAGGCCGGTCTGGAAGCCGTGTACCTGTCGGGCTGGCAAGTGGCCGCCGACGGCAACACCTCCGAGACCATGTACCCCGACCAGTCGCTGTACGCCTATGACTCCGTGCCCACCATGGTGCGCCGTATCAACAATACCTTCAAGCGCGCCGATGAAATCCAATGGGGCAAGGGCATCAACCCCGGCGACAAGGAGTTCATCGACTACTTCCTGCCCATCGTGGCTGATGCGGAAGCCGGCTTTGGTGGCGTGCTCAACGCGTTCGAGCTGATGAAGAACATGATTCAGGCAGGTGCTGCCGGCGTGCACTTTGAAGACCAGTTGGCTGCTGTCAAGAAGTGCGGCCACATGGGCGGCAAGGTGCTGGTGCCCACCCGCGAAGCGGTCGAGAAGCTGATTGCCGCTCGTTTTGCAGCCGATGTGATGGGCGTGCCCACCATTGTGCTGGCCCGTACCGATGCCGAAGCGGCCAACCTGATCACCAGCAACCATGACGAGAACGACATCCCGTTCCTGACTGGCGAGCGTACCCAGGAGGGCTTCTACCGTGTCAAGAACGGTCTGGAGCAATCCATCAGCCGCGGCGTGGCCTACGCTCCCTATGCGGATCTGGTGTGGTGCGAAACCGGCGTGCCCGATATCGGTTTTGCCCGCGAATTCGCCCAGGCCGTGCACGCAGCCTGCCCAGGCAAGCTGCTGAGCTACAACTGCTCGCCCTCGTTCAACTGGAAGAAGAACCTCAACGACAGCCAGATCGCTTCCTTCCAGGAAGACCTGTCCGCACTGGGTTACAAGTTCCAGTTCATCACGCTGGCCGGCATTCACAGCAACTGGTACAACACCTTCAAGTTCGCCCATGAGTACGCTCGCGGCGAGGGCATGAAGCATTACGTGGAAATGATCCAGGAGCCCGAATTCGCGGCACGTGACAAGGGCTACACCTTTGTCTCGCACCAGCAGGAAGTGGGCGCAGGTTACTTCGACGATGTGACCACCGTGATCCAGGGCGGCTCTTCCAGCGTCAAGGCGCTGACCGGTTCCACCGAGGAAGAGCAGTTCCATTGAGTCGCGTTGAATCGTGATTCTGTCTAGGTAGAAAAAGTGGGGTTATGCGCCCGGGGCGAAAGTCTCGGGCGCTTTTTTGTTTACCGGGTTAAAATGGCGCGACTTCAATTCACAAGGGCGAGAAAGGCATCAACGGTTATGACACCGCGAACTACATCGGAGATGTACTTCAGCTGCTGATGGCAGCTGGCGGTTCGCGCCTGCCCGAGATTTCTCGACACCCTCATCAAAGCGCGGACTGGTTCCGCGCTTTTTGCTTTCAGGCAACTCCAAAGCTCTGGCGCTGGCCCTCCCCCACACAAATTTGGTTTGACAAGGAATTTCATGATCAACATCACGCTCCCCGATGGCTCCAAGCGCGAATATCCGGGCCCGGTTTCGGTCGCTGAGGTCGCTGCTTCGATTGGCTCGGGCCTGGCCAAGGCGGCACTTGCCGGCAAGATCAACGGCAAGGTCGTGGACACCAGCTTTGTGATCGAGCAGGATTCGCCGCTGTCCATCATCACCGCCAAGGATGCCGATGGTCTGGAGGTGATCCGCCACTCCACCGCTCACTTGCTGGCCTATGCCGTCAAGGAGCTGTTTCCCGATGCCCAGGTCACCATCGGCCCTGTGATCGAAAACGGTTTCTACTACGACTTCTCGTACAAGCGTCCCTTCACTCCCGAAGATCTGGCTGCCATCGAAAAGAAGATGACCGAGCTGGCCAACAAGGACGAGCAGGTGGTGCGCCGCGTGCTGCCGCGCGACGAGGCCGTGCAGTACTTCAAGGGCATCGGCGAAGCCTACAAGGCCGAGATCATTGCCTCCATCCCCAGCAACGAGGATGTGAGCCTGTACCGTGAAGGCGCTTTTGAAGATCTGTGCCGCGGCCCTCACGTGCCCAGCACCGGCAAGCTCAAGCACTTCAAGCTGATGAAGGTGGCCGGTGCCTACTGGCGTGGCGACCACCGCAACGAGATGCTGCAGCGCATCTACGGCACCGCCTGGGCGACCAAGGACGAGCTCAAGGACTATCTGTTCCGCCTGGAAGAAGCCGAAAAGCGCGATCACCGCAAGCTGGGCCGCGAGCTGGATCTGTTCCACATCGATGAGCATTCGCCCGGCACCGTGTTCTGGCACCCCAAGGGCTGGGCAGTCTGGCAACAGGTCGAGCAGTACATGCGCCGCGTCTATCAGGACAACGGCTACCAGGAAGTCAAGGCTCCGCAGATTCTGGACAAGGGCCTGTGGGAGAAGACCGGCCACTGGGACAAGTACCGCGAAAACATGTTCACCACCGATTCGGAAAAGCGTGAATATGCCCTCAAGCCCATGAACTGCCCGGGCCACATCATCATCTTCAAGCAAGGCATCAAGAGCTATCGCGATCTGCCGCTGCGCTTTGGCGAGTTCGGCAACTGCCATCGCAACGAGCCCACCGGTTCGCTGCACGGCATCATGCGCGTGCGTGCCTTCACCCAGGACGATGGTCACATCTTCTGTACCGAAGACCAGATCCAGGCCGAGGTGACGGCCTTCACTTCGCTGCTGCAGAAGGTGTATGCCGACTTCGGTTTCACCAATATTTTGTATCGCCTGTCGACCCGTCCCGAAAAGCGCATCGGCACCGATGAAGCCTGGGACAAGGCCGAGAACGCGCTGGCCGAAGGTCTGCGTGCGTCGGGTTGCGAGTTCGAGTATCTGCCGGGCGAGGGCGCGTTCTACGGCCCGAAGATCGAGTACACCCTGAAGGATGCGCTGGGTCGCGAATGGCAGTGCGGCACCATTCAGGTGGACCCGAACATGCCCGAGCGTCTCGATGCGGAATTCGTGGGCGAGGATGGCGAGCGCCATCGTCCCATCATGCTGCACCGCGCGATTCTGGGTTCGCTCGAGCGTTTCATCGGCATTTTGGTCGAGCATCACTCGGGCGCGCTGCCTGCCTGGCTGGCTCCCGTGCAGGCTGCCGTGCTCAATATCACGGACGCTCAGGCCGACTATGCGCAGGAAGTTGCGCAGAAGCTGCAAAAAGCATTGCCGAATCAAAGCCTTAGGGTAGTGACAGATCTGCGCAATGAAAAGATTACGTATAAAATACGCGAGCATTCCATGCAGAAGCTGCCCTACATCCTCGTCGCAGGCGACAAGGAGAAGGCTGCTGGTGCGGTTGCAGTGCGCGCCCGGGGTAACAAAGACCTCGGTGTGATGTCGGTTGATGCATTCATTGAATTGCTCGCCAAGGACATCACGGCCAAGGCCTGAAACAGATTAATTTTTGTGGCGGGCCGGTCAGCGTGCAAGGCACGCTAGCCGGCTACGCTGTTGTAGCCATTTCAATCCAAGGGTGAAAACCATAGCTACTGAATTTCGCGATCGGCGCCACCGTGAAGAGCGCAAGCATCGACTGAACCGAGAAATCATGGCGCCTGAAGTGCGTCTGTCTGGTCCTGACAACGAGCCTCTGGGCATCGTGCCGCTGCAAGAAGCGCTGCGCATGGCTGGCGAGCTGGATGTCGACCTGGTGGAAATTGCGGCCAACGCATCTCCTCCGGTCTGCCGTTTGATGGATTACGGCAAGTTCAAGTACCAGGAACAGAAGAAGGCTGCTGAAGCCAAGGCCAAGCAGACCGTCATCGAAATCAAGGAAGTGAAGTTCCGCCCTGGTACGGATGATGGTGACTACAACATCAAGCTGCGCAATATCCGCCGTTTCCTGGCGGAGGGCGACAAGTGCAAGATCACGCTGCGTTTCCGCGGCCGTGAAATCACGCACCAGCAGCTGGGTCTGAATCTGCTCAACCGTCTGCGTGACGATCTGGCCGATTCCATCCAGGTGGAGCAGTTCCCCAAGCTGGAAGGCCGTCAGATGATCATGATGGTTGCGCCGGCTCGTGCAGGTGGCAAGAAGCCTGCCGGTGGTGCAAAACCACAAGGTGATGGCGTCGCTGCTGCACCTGAGGCTGCAGATAAGGCATAATTGCGGTTTTGCCTTTCGGGCAAGAGTGGGCTTGGCCCACTTTTGTTTTGTGCGGCAGACAAAGAATTTGCAGGCTTGCCTGCAAGAGTCAGCCCGGCCTGGCCGGACTGACAAACAAGTGCCTCGGAGGCCAGCGAAGTGTGTGCGGGTTGCACACCGCCTTGCGAGCACAAATTCAATAGGAGCATTCACATGCCCAAAATGAAGACCAAGAGCAGCGCGAAGAAGCGTTTTCGCGTTCGTCCCGGTGGTACCGTCAAGCGCGGTCAAGCCTTCAAGCGTCACATCTTGACCAAGAAGACCACGAAGAACAAGCGTCACCTGCGTGGCATTGTCAACGTGCATTCCGGCGATATGGGCTCCATCGCAAAGATGTTGCCTTCCGCAGGCCTGTAATTCACTGACGAACTAGGAGAAAACACATGCCTCGCGTCAAACGTGGTGTAACGGCTCGCGCCCGTCACAAAAAAGTTCTGAATCTGGCCAAGGGTTTCCGCGGTCGCCGTGGTAACGTCTTCCGCGTTGCCAAGCAAGCGGTCATGAAGGCTGGTCAATATGCCTACCGTGACCGTCGTACCAAGAAGCGCGTGTTCCGTCAGCTGTGGATCGCTCGTATCAACGCTGCTGCACGTGAACTGGGTCTGACTTACAGCCAATTCGCCAACGGCCTGAAGAAGGCTGCCATCGAAATCGACCGCAAGATGCTGGCCGATATCGCCGTGCACGACAAGGCTGCTTTTGCAGCTATCGTCGACCAAGTCAAGGCCAAGCTGGCTGCCTGACCTGAGGTCACGATCGGTAGTTACTCTTGTAGGACTTTTGCAGACAAGAATCCCCACAGGCATTTGCCGATGGGCGAGCATCTTGCTTGAACTTGATTGCAGAAGTCGTGTCTTGTTCAGTAGCTGCTGATGCACAAACAGCAAGGGCTAGGGCTTGAAAAGGCACTAGCCCTTGTTTATTTTTACAAGTCGATAAAGAGTCGATATGAACGAGTTGGATTCTCTGGTCGAAAGCGCACAGCAACTGTTTGCGCAAGCCCACACCCCCGCTGATCTGGAAAATGCCAAGGCGCAGTTTCTGGGCAAGTCGGGCAAGATGACCGAGCTCATGAAGGGCATGGCGCAGCTTTCCGTCGAAGAGAAAAAGTCGCGCGGTGCCGCCATCAACGTGGCCAAGCAGGCGATCGAAGCGGCCTTGACCGCCCGTCGCAAAGCTTTGGCAGACGCCGAGCTGCAGGCCCATCTGAAGGCTGAGGTGCTGGATGTGACTCTGCCCGGTCGCCGTCGTGGCGCGGGAGGGCTGCACCCCGTCTCCATCACCATGGAGCGTATCGAGGGCATTTTCGGCTCCATGGGCTTTGATGTGGCCCAGGGCCCCGAGATCGAATCCGACTGGTTCAACTTCACGGCGCTGAACACGCCTGAAGACCATCCTGCGCGCTCCATGCACGACACCTTCTATGTCGAAGGCGGCACCCAGCACGCGCCCAATCTGCTGCGCACGCACACCAGCCCCATGCAGGTGCGCCATGCCGTGCAGCATGTGAAGAATTACCGCAACGCGCTCGATGCCGGTCAGACCATGCCCGAGATCCGCGTGATTGCTCCCGGCCGCACCTACCGTGTGGACTCGGATGCCACCCACTCGCCCATGTTCCATCAGTGCGAAGGCCTGTGGATCGGCGAGAACGTGAGCTTCAAGGACCTGAAGGTCGTGTTCACCGACTTCTGCAAGACCTTCTTCGAGCAGGATGATCTGGTGCTGCGCTTTCGCCCCAGCTTCTTCCCGTTCACCGAGCCTTCGGCCGAAATCGACATCCAGTTCCAGAGCGGTCCGCTGGCCGGCCGCTGGCTGGAAGTGGCGGGCTCCGGCCAGGTGCACCCCAATGTGGTGCGCAACATGGGGCTGGATCCCGAAAAATACATCGGCTTTGCCTTTGGCATGGGCCCCGACCGCCTGACCATGCTGCGTTATGGCGTGAACGACCTGCGCCTGTTCTTCGACGGCGACATCCGTTTTCTGTCGCAGTTTCAGTAATAAAAAAGTGAGCTGCTAGCGCATGTTATGAAATGATTTCAGATAGTTTTGATGCTGAAATCTATATACGCCGAGCGCTGATAGCTCATCTTTTTGAGATACGCATGCCCAGCCAGTGGCAGACCGCTTGCGGTGCGACTGGCATGAACGCCAAAGAGTCTGACTATGCAATTTCCTGAATCCTGGTTGCGCGAATACTGCAACCCCAACCTGACCACCCAGCAGCTGGCCGATACCCTGACCATGGCCGGTCTGGAAGTGGAAGAGCTGGATCCTGTGGCGCCTCCCTTCACCGGCATCGTGGTCGGTGAAATCAAGGAAGCCGTGCAGCACCCCGACGCCGATCGCCTGCGCGTATGTAAGGTGGATATTGGCCAGCCCGAGCTGCTGGACATCGTCTGCGGCGCGCCCAATGCGCGTGTGGGCATCCGCATTCCCTGCGCCACCGTGGGCGCCGAGCTGCCTCCCGGTGCCGATGGCAAGCCCTTCAAGATCAAGATCGGCAAGCTGCGCGGCGTGCAGAGCTTTGGCATGCTGTGCTCGGCCAAGGAGCTGGGCATCGACGAGGACGCCAGCGGCCTGCTGGAGTTTCCCGCCGATGCGCCGCTGGGTCAGAACGTGCGCGAGTACCTGAACCTGGACGACACGCTGTTCACGCTGAAGTTGACGCCCAATCTGGCGCACTGCCTGAGCGTCTACGGTGTGGCGCGCGAGCTGTCGGCGTTGACCGGCACGCCTCTGAAAGCCCTGTCCTTCCCCGCTGCGGCCGTGGCCTTGCAGGACAAGCTGCCGGTCAAGATCGAGGCGACCGATCTGTGCGGCCGTTTCTCGGGCCGTATCGTGCGCAATGTCAACACGCAAGTGAAGACGCCCCAGTGGATGGTGGACCGTCTGGCACGCTGCGGCCAGCGCTCGGTCAGCCCCCTGGTCGACATCTCCAACTATGTGATGTTCGAGCTGGGCCGTCCCAGCCATATCTTCGATCTGGACAAGATCAGCGGCGGACTGAATGTGCGCTGGGGCAAGGAGGGCGAAACGCTCAAGCTGCTCAACGGCAACACCATCAAGATCGACGATTTCCTCAAGGTCGGCGTGATTGCCGACGACAAGCAGGTCGAGTCGCTGGCCGGCATCATGGGCGGCGACGCCACGGCCGTGTCCGACGACACGAAGAACATCTACATCGAAGCCGCGTTCTGGTTCCCCAAGGCCGTGGCCGGCCGTTCGCGCCACTTCAACTTCTCGACCGACGCCGGTCACCGTTTCGAGCGCGGCGTGGATCCCGAGTTCACCACCGAGCACATCGAGCGCATCACCGCGCTGGTGCTGGAAATCTGCGGCACGCCCGAGACACAGGTCGGCGCCATGGACGATCAGAAGCCCAATATGCCCGCCTCCAAGGCCGTGCAACTGCGCGTGGCGCGTGCGGCCAAGGTCATCGGCATGGCCGTGACTCAGCAGCAATGCCTGGATGCCCTGAACGGCCTGGGTCTGCCTGCCACCGTGGCCAGCGAGGGCGTGATCAGCGTCACCGCTCCCACCTTCCGCTTTGACATCAATCTGGAAGAGGATCTGATCGAAGAAGTGGCCCGCATGATCGGCTACGAAAACCTGCCGACCACCAAGCCGCTGGCCCCGATCTCGCCCAAGCTGCGCGCCGAGAACGAGCGCAGCCCCTATGCCGTGCGCCACGAACTGGCGGGCCTGGGCTACCAGGAAACCATCAACTTCAGCTTTGTCGAAGAAAAGTGGGAGCAGGAGCTGGCTGGCAACAACAACGCCATCAAGCTGCTCAACCCCATCGCCAGCCATCTGAGCGTGATGCGCTCATCCCTGCTGGGCTCGCTGCTGCAGGTGCTCAAGTTCAACGTCGACCGCAAGGCTCAGCGCGTGCGCGTGTTCGAGCTGGGTCGCGTGTTCTTCAAGGACGAGTCCGTGGTCGACTCCGACACCACGGTCAAGGGCTTTTATCAGCCCATGCGCGTGGCGGGTCTCGCCTACGGCGCTGCCGACCAGCTGCAGTGGGGCAGGGCAGAAGCCAAGGTCGACTTCTACGACGTCAAGGGTGATGTGGAAGCGCTGCTGGCTCCGGCCAAGCCCGTGTTCGAGCCCGCCGAGCATCCGGCCATGCACCCCGGCCGCTGCGCGCGCGTGCTGCTGGACGGCAAGGCCATCGGCTTTGTCGGCGAGCTGCACCCCCAATGGCGCCAGGAATGGGATCTGGCCCAGGCTCCCGTGATGTTCGAGCTCGAGCTCGATGCCGTGTTGGCCCGCGAGGTCCCTGTGTTCAAGCCTGTGGCCAAGCACCAGGCCGTGGAGCGCGACATTGCCGTGGTCGTCAAGGAAGCCGTGACCCACGCCCAGGTGATGGAAGCCGTGCAGCAAGGTGTGCAGGGCGGCATTCTGCGCTCGGCCGTGCTGTTCGACGTATTCCGTCCCAAGAAGCTCAAGGTGGGCGAGGAAGCGGCGCCGGGCAGCCTGGCTCAGGACGAGAAGAGCCTGGCCGTGCGTCTGACTCTGGGCAGCGACACTGCGTCGCTGACCGATGCTGAAATCGACGCGGCCATGCAGGGCACAATTGCGGCTCTGGTTGAACGCGTTGCGGCTCGTCTGCGCTGATATGTTCAATCCACAAGGAGATCGACCCATGGAGCTTGCCGTAGAGAGCATCGACAGCCCCGCGCTGACCAAGGCGCAGCTGGCCGATCTGCTGTTTGACGAAATCGGTCTGAACAAGCGCGAAGCCAAGGACATGGTGGATGCATTTTTCGACCTGATCTCGCAAAAGCTGGTGGACGGCGAAGATGTCAAGCTTTCGGGCTTTGGCAACTTCCAGATCCGCACCAAGGCGCCGCGGCCCGGTCGCAACCCGCGCACCGGCGAGCTGATTCCCATCGCTGCGCGCCGCGTGGTGACCTTCCATGCCAGCAGCAAGCTCAAGGAGCTGATCCAGGGCGAGAGTTCGGGGTCTTAAGCGATTGGCACACGGCGGATGCACTGTCAAGCGGAGCATCGGTCACTGAAGAGCTGACAGTCTTGCGTCGCGCGCGGTGCAAGGTCCTGTCAGCTCTTCGCGCTATATTGCTAGGACTTGCGCAAACAGGAATGCATAGCGGGCATTTCGCTCCACAGAGCGCCGTGCCTGATCCGGATTTGTGCAAGTCGTGATTGCCTATCTTTCACCCATTCCTTCACTGACCGCTTGCAACCAGCCATGGCTTCATCTTTGCCAGCAATTCCCGCCAAGCGCTATTTCACCATCGGCGAAGTCGCTGATCTTTGCGACGTCAAGCCTCATGTGCTGCGTTACTGGGAGCAGGAGTTTGTGCAGCTCAAGCCCATGAAGCGGCGCGGCAACCGACGCTACTACCAGCATCATGAGGTGTTGATGGTGCGCCGCATCCGCGAGCTGCTCTACGAGCAGGGCTTCACCATCAGCGGCGCACGAAATCGTCTGCGTGAACTGGTGACGGGGCACGGCAGGGCAATCGAGCAGCAGCCGGCGCTTGTGCATCCGGCCCTGCCCCTGCAGGGGCAAGAGCTGGAGCAAAGCCATCTGTTGGCTGCAATGCTGGAGCAGGGCCGCTCGGAGCCTGCCGGTGCCATGGGCATGGAGGAGGTCAAAGAGGAGCTTTTGCAGATCAGGGCGCTGCTTTCTCTTTGACATCGAATTTCTGTGTATAATTCAAGTCTTCGGAATGTAGCGCAGCCTGGTAGCGCACTTGCATGGGGTGCAAGGGGTCGCGAGTTCGAATCCCGCCATTCCGACCAATTAGACAAGGGCTTCTGACTATCGAGTCAGAAGCCCTTTTTCTATTTCTGCGGCGATCCGGCGTGAAGTATTTGATGACGACTTCACTGTAGGAGTGGGTCTGATTTCGCCCGATTGCGTTAGCCCCAACGGGAATAGCGTGGATGGAAACGGTATTGATTCTTGGTTTCTTTGATATAAGGAAAGAATGAAAAGAATTGCCAATTCCTGGCAAAAATTCGAAGTTCGGCTGGTTTAGTGGTTTTTTGAAACAAATCCTTTCATGCCTTGTGCTAGATTTGCAACTGAATCCATTTGTTTGATGGTGTTGCCAGGAGATCTGCCATCAACGCACGGCTTCGCATGCAAGGTTATGCGTCAAGAACACCGGCCGGAAACCGGAGGCTCCGCCTTGCTATCGTGGAAAGGAAAATCTCCAAATGCGCTGTGTCTAGCCGATAGACGCTCCACAGCCTGTCCGCGCGACTTGTTTGGCCAGGGGATTGGCGATGTCATCCCTTCACCACTGCTAAGTGGTGGCTCGTCAAGCAAAAATAGTGAGTTTTGTCGATCAGTCAACAAGCTTGACCTGACCGTCAGTCTCCTGTGCGGTGTTGGCATGACGCCAAAGACTGTGAGCACGAGAGTTACAGAATTCCATTTTGCGAGTTCTGAGGCCGTATGCGATGCCTTTTCGGGCAGCAGCGAGCCGATCCACATTAACAACCAGCGTCCGCGGGAACGATTTGTAGAAGTCGCACCGATTGCTCTCGCCAACTTGTTGGCGGGCTAGGCATCGCATTGCCCGGTCGGAGTCAAACAAGAGGGATAACAATGAAATTCAGTCAGATTGCACAAGTGGTAGCCACTCTGGGTGTGGCCTCGTGGGCCATGGGGGGTATGGCTCAGACGACCATGAATGCGCAACAGGCCAACGAACAAGGCGTCGCACTGCAAAAAGTGGTGGAGCAGGCGCTGATGACCCACCCCGAAGTGCAGGCGCGTTTCCAGGATTTCACGTCGTCGGTTGAAGGTCAGAACGTGGCCCGCGGCGGCTGGCGCCCCCAGGTCACTGCCCAAGGCTGGGTCGGTCGCGAGTGGCGCAGCCATATTCAGGATTCTCCATCGCAGAACTGGAATCGCCCGGGCTGGAATCTGCAGCTGCGTCAGCTGATATTTGATGGTTTCACCACCAGCAGCAATATCCGCCAGCTGGGCTTCGAGAAGCTGGCCAAGTTCTACGATCTGCGTGCGACCACCGAAAACCTGGCCAACGATGTCGTGGCGGCCTATCTGGATGTGCAGCGTTACCGCGAAATGGAAAAGCTGGCGCGCGAAAACTTCGGCACCCACCAGGTGACGCTGGGGCAGCTGCGCGAGCGCCAGCAGTCCGGCGTGGGCCGTGGTGTTGACCTGGAGCAGGCCAGCGGTCGTCTTTCCCTGGCGCAGACCAATCTGATGACCGAGAGCAACAACCTCAACGATGTGCTGCAGCGCTACCGCCGTGTGGTGGGCGAGTATCCGGCGGCCACGCTGGATCCCGTGCCCGAGGTAGCTGGCAAGCTGCCTGTCTCCGGGGTGGCCAAGGATTTCGGCGATTCCCTGCGCGCCAGCCCGCTGCTGTTGTCCAAGCAGGCTCTGGTGCAAGCGGCCGAGGCCGGTCAGAAGGCGGCTAAGGGTGCACACATGCCCAAGCTCGAACTGCTCGCTTCCACAGGACGGGATCGTGACCAGAACTCGCCCGCCTACTGGGATGTGCAGAGCTCGCGGGTGCAGCTGATGCTGACCTACAACCTGTATCGCGGAGGTGCCGATGAGGCACGCCTGCGCCAGACAATTGCCCAGGGTTATGCGGCGCAGGACGTGCGCGATTACACCTGCCGCAACCTCCAGCAGGAGTTGTCGATCACCTGGAACAATATGGCCCGTCTGCGTCAGCAAACGCCGTTCCTGCGTGAACATGTTCTTTCCACCGCCAAGGTCCGTGTGGCGTATCAGCAGCAATTCAAGATCGGTCAGCGCTCGCTGCTGGATCTGCTGAACACCGAGAACGAGCTGTTCGATGCCCAGCGTGCCTTGGTCAATGCGCAATACGATCTGAAGAAGGCCGAGTACCAGTGGCTGACGCTGTCCAGTCAGATCCTGCCGGTGCTGGGACTTGCGCAGCCGCATGACGATAGCCGCCCGGATGAGCAACAGGCACTGACCTTGCCCGATGATCTGCTGCGCAGCTGCAAGTCCTCGGTGCCGGACACCGCCAACCTGACGCCGGTGCCTTTCAGTGTGGAGGCCGAACAGGGCGCGCCTGCGAAAGCCCCGGCTGCAGCGCCGGTACCTGCCGCGGCTGTGCGCCGGTGATGATTGCCGGCGTCTGGCGCATCTTTTGTGGGAGTTGATGAACAACATGGATAAAAGCGATTCACCACCTTCGGAGCAGTCCTCCCGGCAGGAGTTGTCGGCACTGGATGCGGATTTCATCCGCGTTCTGGAGGACTTGATCGACGCCTTGCTTGCCAATGGGACCTTGCGCCTGACGGATCTTCCGCCTCAGGCGCTCGATAAGCTGAACCAACGCAAGCAGGCGCGCCAGCGCATGCGTAATTCGCTGGACCTGATTGATGATGATGAAGAGCTTTTATAGGTTGATTGTTGAAGATGACCAGACCAGACGTTGAACCTACATTGGCATCGGTCAGCGGTACGGATGCGACCCAGAAGCGAGGGCATGGTGCTTCGCCGGAAGCCGCGGCAGCAGCAGCGGCGGAGCATGCCGGCCCGGCCTTCCTGGGTGCACACAGCGCGGGCCATGCGCCGGCCGAGGGCTGGCGCATGCCGGCCCATGAGACCCATGCCGATCCCTTGCTCGATTGCCTGGTGCAGCTCACCAGCCTGCATGGCAAGCCCTATACGGCTCAGGCCCTGAGCAATGGTCTGCCGCTGGTGGATCAGCGCCTGACGCCTTCATTGCTGGCTCGGGCTGCGGCTCGCGCACAGTTCAGCACGCGTATCGTGCAGCGCACTATGGACGATGTCCCCCAGGGCTTGCTGCCGGCGATACTGCTGCTTCACGGCGGTCGAGCCTGCCTGTTGCTCAGGGCGCAGGAGGGTGGTCGCGTCCTTCTGCAATATCCGGAGTCGGATAGTCCTGTTGAGGTGGAGGTGCAGGCCTTGCTGCAGGACTACACGGGACTGATGTGCTTTGTGCGTCCGCAGTTCCGCTTCGAGCAGCGCTCCGTGCAGCAAGGCATGGAGCCTCGCAGCAGCCACTGGTTCTGGGCCGTGATTCTGGAGAACCGGCGCCTGTACCGCGATGCCTTGCTGGCCGCCGTGCTCATCAATGTCTTTGCGTTGGCAATGCCCTTGTTCAGCATGAATGTGTATGACCGGGTCGTGCCCAACAACGCGGTGGAAACATTGTGGGTGCTGACTATCGGCATTTCTTTGGTGCTGATCTTCAATTTTGTGCTGACGACGACGCGCGCCTATGTGGTCGATGCCGCGAGCAAGCGTGTGGATGTGCAGTTGTCCGCGCAGATCATGGAGCGCGTTCTGGACTTGCGCATGGAGAGCCGACCCGCATCCGTTGGTTCGTTTGCGGCCAATCTGCGCTCGTTTGAATCGGTCCGTGACTTCATTGCGTCTGCAAGTCTCACGACCTTGGTGGATCTGCCTTTCGTGCTTCTGTTTCTGGTGGCGATTGCCTGGGTTTCGCCCTGGATGCTGATCCCGCCTGTGGTGGCGATCGCAGCGATCTTGCTGGTTTCCTTCTGGGCCCAGGCGCGCATGGAGAGTCTGACGCTCAAGACCTTTCAGGCTTCATCTCAGCGCAACGCGCTGCTCGTGGAGTCGCTGACCAACCTGGAGGCGGTCAAGACGCTCAATGCCCAAGGCGGAGTGCAGCGTCTGTGGGAGAGCTCTACTCAGTACATTGCCTATATGGGGGGCAAGATCAAGTTCATCTCGTCCGGTACGGTGAACTTCGTTCAGACCTTGCAGCAACTGGTCACCATTGCGGTGGTCGTCATCGGCGTGTATCAGGTGCAGGATGCGGCGCTTTCCATGGGCGGCATCATTGCCGCCTCCATGATTGCGGGACGCTGCCTGGCGCCCTTCGGTCAGGTCGCGGGGCTGATGATGCAGTTTCACAATGCGCGCACCTCGCTCAATTCCATTGACAACTATATGAAGATGCCGGTCGAGCATGAAGCGGACCGGGAGTTCGTCTCACGTCCGGATCTGCGTGGCGCCATCGAGTTTCGCAATGTCAGCTTCAGCTATCCGGGAAGCGAGCAGGCCAGTCTTTCGGGGGTGAGCTTTTCGCTCCGACCCGGAGAGCGGGTTGGCATCATTGGTCGTATCGGCTCGGGCAAAACCACGCTTGAGAAGCTGGTCCTTGGCCTGTATCAGCCCAGTGAAGGCTCGGTTCTGATCGATGGGATGGATGCCCGTCAGATAGACCCCGTGGACCTGCGTCGGGCCATCGGGCATGTGCCTCAGGACCCGATGCTGTTCTATGGCAGCTTGAAGCACAACTTGCTGGTGGGGGCTCCATTCGCGGATGAGGCGGATATGCTGCATGCGGCACGCATTGCCGGTGTCGATGAGTTTGTAGCCCGCAATCCCAAGGGCTACGACATGCTGGTGGGCGAGCGCGGTGAGTCACTTTCCGGCGGCCAGCGCCAATCCATTGCGGTTGCCCGTGCCCTGATCAACGATCCTGCCATCTTGCTGCTGGATGAACCCAGCAGCAATCTGGACAATCAAAGCGAAGCACAGCTCAAGCGTCGTCTGGAAGAGGCCGCGCAGGACAAGACCATTTTGCTGGTCACGCATCGCACGGCCCTGTTGACCTTGGTTGACCGGCTGATCGTGATTGATGGCGGCAGAATTGTTGCCGATGGAGCCAAGGATCAGGTGATCGAGGCCCTGAAGCAGGGGCGGATTGGCGGAGTAGGAGGGCGAGCATGAGCGAGTCCAAACCAGAAAAAAAGCCGTCGCGCTTCAAGGATGCGCTCAAGGCGCGCTGGACGCGACTGGAGCGATGGCTGCTTGACGGCAGCGAGGTTGTCGGAACGCATCAGCCGGATGACCTCAAGGCCGATGCGCAGTGGGCTGCAGGGCAGCAGCAGGCGCGTGGTTCGCGTCTATTGATATGGGTATCTCTGGTCACCGTGCTGGTTCTGCTGCTCTGGGCTTGCCTGGGGCGCATCGATGAAGTGGTGCGAGGTCAGGGCAAGGTGGTTCCTTCTCGTCAGGTTCAGGTGGTGCAGAGCCTGGATGGCGGCATCGTCAAGGAAATTCTGGTGCATCCCGGCGAGCATGTGGAGCAGGGCCAGGTCATCTTGCGCATCGATCCAACGCGCTACAGCTCGTCCCTCGGTGAGAACAAGGCTGAACTTCTGGCATTGAAGGCGAAGGCCGCGCGTCTTCAGGCCCTGGCATCGGGCGATCCTTTCAAGGCTCCGGAAGATGTGCAGGCTCTGGCGCCCCAGCTCGTTGAGATGGAGCGGCGCATGTGGGAGAGCCGTTCCCAGGAGCTCAACACCAACGTCAATATTGCGCGTGACCAGTTGCGCCAACGTCAGCAAGAGCTGCGTGAAACCCAGGCCAACCGCGACCAGGCCTCGTCCAGCTGCAGTTTGACTTCAGAGGAGCTTTCGGTGACTCGCCCTTTGCTCAAGAGCGGAGCAGTGTCTGAAGTGGATTTGTTGCGCCTGCAGCGGGATGTGGCTCGCTTCTGTGGCGAGGCCAAGGCGGCCGGTGCGCAGATCGGGCGCATTCAGGCTGCGATTCAGGAAGCGGAGCGCAAGATTCAGGAGTCGGAGCTGAATATGCGCAATCAATCTCGCTCCGAGCTCTCGGAAACCCAGGCCAAACTGGGGACCCTGGAGCAAGGCAAGGTGGCGCTGGAGGACCGCGTCAAGCTGGCCGAGGTGCGCTCGCCCGTGCGCGGCACGGTCAACACCTTGATGGCGAATACCGTCGGCGGTGTTGTGCAGCCGGGCAAGGACATCCTGGACATCGTGCCGCTGGATGACACCTTGCTCATGGAGGTGCAGATCAATCCGCGCGACATCGGCTTTCTGCACTTCGGTCAGCAGGCTGAGGTGAAGTTCACGGCCTATGACTTTGCCATCTACGGTGGCTTACAGGGCAAGCTCGAGCAGATCGGGGCCAACACGGTCACGGACGAGAAAGGGAACTCCTTCTATGTCGTGAAGGTGCGCACGGAAAAAGCCCATGTGGGGGATGACTCGCGTCCCATCATTCCGGGCATGCAGGCCGAGGTGCATATCCTCACCGGCAAGCGCACCCTGATGCAGTATCTGCTCAAGCCGATTCTGCGTGCCAAGTCCAATTCACTGATCGAACGTTAGTTCATGGATCGCCAACAATTACAAAGGAACTCTATGAATGCCTTGCCTGTATTGATGCTGACTCAGGATGCCACGCTGTGGCAGGAATGGCAGCAGATCGCAGGCCCTCAGTGGATGCCTGCGCGCGGCCAGAGCCTGGCCGATTTGCAACGCTGGAAGCAGCAAGGCCGTACCGTGGTAGTGCTGGATGCAGCCCTGCCATCCTTGCCCGAGTCGACTGCTTCACGCTGGATTGAGCTGCTGAAGGATCTTCAGGTTCTGGTTCTCAGCAACCGTCCCAGCGATGAGGAGGGCCGGAACCTGCTGTCGCGCGGAGCATGTGGCTATGCCCATGCGCAATCGAGCCCGGAGGTGCTGTCGCGGATGCTGCAAAGCATGGCTGGCGGCAATATCTGGCTTGGTCGTTCCCTGCTGCAGCGCCTGTTGCGTGATGTGGATGCCCGCCTGCCTGAGCAGGAGTCGGACTGGGCCGAACCATTGTCGGCACGCGAGCAGGAGGTTGCACGTTATGCATCGCTGGGTGACAGCAATGCGGAGATCGCCGAGCGCATGTCCATCAGCGAGCGTACCGTGCGCGCTCATCTGTCTGCTATTTTTGAGAAGCTGCAGGTACAGGACCGATTGATGCTGACATTGAAGGTTCACGGTATCGGGCGCAAACAGTTGGCCTGAACCTGATTTTGGGGCTGCAGATGAGCACATAGTCACCTCTTGCCTCTGGAGTGTCGGTTGCTGAAAAGCCTGAAGCCTGCATATTGCAGGCTTCAGGCTTTTTTGATCTGGAGCAGCAGAGATCGAATAAAACAGAGCCCGATTGGCTTTGGCGCCAATAGTGCCTTGGGGCCTTGGGCCCTACCATTTCAGCTGAAATATTGGAGAGGTGCCTCTGTGCACCTTCACTTTTTAATCTGACTGGATAGGCAGACCCTCATGGCAGCTCAAACCGTTCTCGTTACCAAACTCACTGGCCAGGCTTGGATGCGTGGTTCTGATGGCAATCTGACGGAGCTCCGTGAAGGCATGCGCATCCCCGCTGACGCCGAGATAGTGACGGCCTCCGGCAGCACCGTGCAGTTGCAGGCGGACGGCCAGCCACCGCTGATGGTGGGCGAGAACCAGGACGTGCATCTCACTGCGGACCTGATCCAGCCGCCAACCGTGGAAGAGGCTGCTGTGGCGAGCCCCGCGAATGCGCAGATTGACCAGATCATTGCGGCCATCAATGCCGGCCAGGATCCGTTCGATGAGCTGGATCCTACTGCGGCCACATTGTCCGGCGGCAGCGAGGGCGGCAGCACTTTTGTGCGCCTTTCCAGCATCATTGAGGCAGTGTCGCCGCTGGCGCTGGAGTATGGACGTGCTGTACCAGCGACTACGGTGCTTCCACTTTTTAGTGGGGTGAGCGCTTTGGCGGACAGCACGGATCCGGGCACCCCCAATCCGGGCGCTGACGTGCCGACCCTGGACGTGTCCAACCCCGGCAATGTCAACGAAGGCTCCGACGCCGTCTTCAACGTCACGCTGGGCAAGGCGGTTGATGCCAACACCACGCTG
>NZ_AHIL01000025.1 GCF_000241525.1 Comamonas testosteroni ATCC 11996 | reverse complement strand
CCCTCACGGGCCTGAAAACCGCGATCTTTCTGGAGGTTGAGGGTGCGGCCCACTATCTGCCCGCTTACGCCGGCAACCTCGACATCATGACCAGCGCCGGCCTGCGAACCGCCGAGCATATGGCCGAGCGCATGCTGGCGACGCTCGCCGTGGCAGCCTGAGGAGACGACACACCATGACGCAAACCAAGAAAATCTACATCTCCGACGTGACCCTGCGCGACGGCAGCCACGCCATTCGTCACCAGTACAGCGTGGAGCAGGCCAGGCAGATCGCACAGGCACTGGATGAGGCCAGGGTCGATTCGATCGAGGTCGCTCACGGAGACGGCCTGCAAGGCTCCAGCTTCAACTATGGCTTTGGTGCCCATACCGACCTGGAGTGGATAGAGGCCGTGGCCAGCGTGGTCAAGCACGCCAAGATCACCACCTTGCTGCTGCCGGGCATCGGCACCGTCCACGACCTCAAGGCAGCCTATGAAGCCGGTGTGCGCGTGGTGCGGGTAGCCACTCACTGCACCGAAGCCGACGTGTCCCGCCAGCACATCGAGTACGCCCGCCAGCTGGGCATGGAAGCCGTGGGCTTTCTGATGATGAGTCATATGACCTCACCCAAGGCCCTGGCCGAACAGGCCAGGCTGATGGAGAGCTACGGCGCTACCTGCTGCTATGTGGTGGACTCGGGCGGCGCCCTGGGAATGAACGATGTGCGCGACCGCTTCAGGGCCTTCAAGGACATCCTCAAGCCGGAAACCCAGACCGGCATGCACGCCCACCACAACCTGAGCCTGGGCGTGGCCAACTCCATCGTGGCAGTGGAAGAAGGCTGCGACCGCGTGGATGCCAGCCTGGCCGGCATGGGAGCTGGCGCCGGCAATGCTCCGCTGGAGGTATTCATCGCAGCCGCGGAGCGCCTGGGCTGGAACCACGGCACCGATCTGTACAAGCTCATGGATGCGGCCGACGACATCGTGCGCCCGCTGCAAGACCGTCCGGTACGCGTGGACCGCGAGACGCTGGCACTGGGCTATGCCGGGGTCTACAGCTCGTTCCTGCGTCACGCTGAAGTGGCTGCCGCCAAATACGGACTCAAGGCCGTAGACATCCTTGTGGAGCTGGGCAAGCGCCGCATGGTCGGCGGTCAGGAAGACATGATTGTCGACGTCGCGCTGGACCTGCTGAGGCAACGCGAAGCCGCCTCCCTCTGATCTTTTACCCTCTTCGCGGTCAGCCAGCCGTGGCTGCCGCCTTCACGGAGTCATTTATGAACGCCCCCAACACGGAAGCCTCCAGCAGTCGCTTTGTCACGATCACCGAAGCGGGACAGCCCCTGAGGCTGCACTACAACGATGTCGGCTCCGGCAGCGAAGTCGTGGTCATGCTGCACGGCTCCGGCCCAGGCGCTAGCGGCTGGGCCAACTTCCACCGCAATATCGAACCGCTGGTGGACGCGGGATACCGTGTCATTTTGCTGGACTGCCCCGGCTGGAGCAAAAGCGACACAATCGTCAGCACAGGCTCGCGCTCGGATCTGAACGCACGCTGCCTCAAAGGCGTGCTGGACGCGCTGGACATCGCCAAGGTGCACATCATCGGCAACTCCATGGGCGGTCATAGCGCCGTGGGCTTTGCACTGGCCCATCCCGAGATGGTGGGCAAGCTCATCCTCATGGGCGGCGGCACCGGCGGACCCAGCGCCCTCGTGCCCATGCCCGCCGAAGGCATCAAGCTCATCGGCGCGCTGTACCGCGACCCCACGGTGGAGAACCTCAAGCGCATGATGAACGTGTTTGTGTACGACACCAGCAGCCTGACCGAAGAGCTCTATCAGCAGCGTCTGAGCAATATCCTGGCCCGCCGTGATCACCTCGAAAACTTCGTCAAGAGCGCCCAGATCAACCCGAAGCAGTTCAGCGACTACGGCGCGCGCCTGCCTGAAATCAAGGCCAGGACCTTGATCATCTGGGGCCGTGACGACCGCTTTGTGCCATTGGACATCGGCCTGCGCCTGCTCTGGGGCATTCCCAACTCGGAATTCCACGTGTTCAGTCAGTGCGGCCATTGGGCACAGTGGGAGCACGCCGAAGTCTTCAACAATATGGTTCAAGACTTTCTCGCACGCTGACCGGCCAGTGAGCCCGCAAGAAGTGGGAGCAAGCCATTGAGAGGAATGCCATGCATGGGCCTATGCGTATGGCCAGGTCAAATCCCTCCTCGATCAGATCGACTGTACGGTCGCCAAACGACAGATCGATACTCAGCTGCGGATACAGACGCGTCAGATTCAGCAGTATTGGCGCCACACACAGCTGCCCGCGTTCTCTGCGCTGCGCGTGCGCGGGCTGATGACACTGGCACTGTTCTCCAGCGATGCGGAACGCGTGCGCCAGTGTTTTGTGCGGCTGCGCAACCTGCGCGAGCAGTTGCGCCAGAGCGTGCACGCCAGCATCGGGCTGCAAGAGCTGTCCATGGGCATGTCCGGGGATTTCGAGATCGCCATCGAAGAAGGCGCTACGGTGGTGCGCGTCGGTCAGGCCATCTTTGGCGCTCGCGCCCTGCCGGACAGCCACTACTGGCCCCACGAACCCCATGCCTAGCGCCTGCAACTGCGCGCCAGCATCTGGCGCTCTGCATCTTCAGTACATGGCAACTGCTCATCGGGGGATGCGCCGGGCTATGCGGCCGAGGTATGCGACCGAGGTATGCGACCGAGGTATGCGACCGGGGGAGCGTACTTCTCAGGCCCTGTCTCTACCGCAAACCTTTGACTGGCGCGCTCCGGTCAGCCCTCGCTGAGAGCAGCGGGTGCAGACACCATCACGGGTGCCAATAGCTTTCTCTGGCTAGGGGCGCGGTTGTGCCCGTATTTCCGGCCAATGCATCAGAACGCTGGTTGGCTGCAGCAATCACAGTGGGGGCCATTTCTTCCAATTTTTGCTGCGGCAGGCGTGAAGCCGGGCCCGACACGCACACGGAACCCAGAAGCCGCCAGTGCTTGCCAAAAACGGGGGCAGAAATGGTTGCCACGCCTTGCTCGCTTTCTCCAATCGACCAGTGAAAACCACGCTGGCGTATGGCCTCATAGAGCTCGCCGGGCGCTCCAGAAAAAGCAGGTATCACGCGCCCTGGAGACCCCTTGTCCAGCGGCAGGCCTTCACCCATCCGTGCGTGATGGCGCAGCGCTTGCGGCCCTTGCACGCGCACAAGGCAGGTTCTGACGTTGCCTTCTCTGACGTAGAAGGCGGCGCTTTCTCCGCTGTCCATGGTGAGCGCGCGCAGTGCGGGCTCCAGCACGTTTTGCACATCAAAACCAGCCTGGTAACGCGCTCCCAGCCAGCCTGCTGCAGGGCCTAAACGCCAATCACCGTCTTCACGCTGAACCAGGTATCCAGACTGTGCAAGCGTGCGTGCAATACGCAGTGCGGTGGTCTTGTGCAATGGGCAGCGCCGGCTCAGCTCGGCCAGCGTCAGGTGAGACTCTCCCAGCGCAAAAGCATCCAGCACCTTCATGGCCCGGGTGACCGCAAACATGCTGCCCGTTGAGGGCATTGCGTGCTCAGGCCCATCACCAGAGTTGGGGGCATCGTCTTTGAATGCTGGTGCGGAGGCTGCGTTTGATTGCATCTCGGATGCGTCATGGCAAGTTGCGGTCAGAAGGCGTGTTCATGCTGCAAATTGTTTCGTTGTACGAAATTTCATTCGTAGCTCTTGAAAATATGTTGAAAGCCGTGCACCACCTGAAGAAATCTCGGGCGGTGAAATGAATCACTCACGCTGCATGTAATTTTTATATTAATTCAATATTTATATTGCGCTGTTTAATTTTTATTTTTGAGTGATGTTCAATTGCTGGCATAAATTATTCTAATCAATTGAATGAATTCGGAAAGCGCCTGTTTTAAATTATTCCGAATATTGTTTTATATTGTTTGATGGTATTTATTTGTCTATTTATTCTTCTGATTATAAAAAAGTAATATTTTAAATCCTATTAATAAGATGGATTCAAGAGGGATCTCGCTTATTACCAAGAAATTTCTTGTTCATTTATTTGATTAATGGTATTAGAGTTCCTGATCGCCAATAACAGCGAATATTATGGAGGTTTAAACTCATGAATAAATTAAAGACTATTATGGCTGCCTGCGCCGCATGCGCGTTGACCAGTACCGCAATGGCGGCGGATCCTGATGGAAAAATTGAATTCACCGGTGAAATCATCTCTGGTTCGTGCGAGGTGACAGGCGGGGGTGCCGGCAACAGCGTCCCAGTGAAGCTGGGCAAGGTCTTAATGAGCGCCATTACGGATGCGGGTACCGGTAATAAGGTCAAGAGCGTACCGATTGCGATAAATCTTGATTGCAGCAACTCTTCCACAGGCCTGACAACCGTCAAGTTCAAATTTGATCCCACCTCTGGCGGCTCGGGTATCGACTCGCACGATACCCGCCTTCTGAAAACCACAGGTGCCGCAACTGGTGTGGGTATTGGTCTGTACGACGGATCGAACCAGCTCATTAACCTGTCTGATAGTAGTAAGGAATACTCCGCAGCGCTGACTGCTGCTGCTGGTGGTACTGGTGGTAATAATAAATACACCGCCACGATGAACATGAGTGCTTCGTATGTGGGCAACGGCCAAACGGTCGAAGTAGGCTTAGCCGGCGGCACTTTGCCTTTCACTCTGACTTACGACTAAGTCGTGCCAAGGGGGCTTTCAGAGCCGCTGATACCACCTCTGATACGTCGTTGTTTCGCCTTGTCGTACGCCTGTACTGCCTGCGGCTTCACGTCTCGTCTCAGTCGCAAATCTGCGATTTGCCAGGTGGTGTTGGCCGCTCTGATGCCCCAGGTTTCAGCGAGCCGCTAATGAATATCAAATTCTTTTTACGCACATATCTGGTGCTGGCATTTTGGGCGCACGCCGCAACAGGCATGGCTGGCATTCAGGTTGGTGGAACAAGGGTTATCTTTCCCGCCACGCAACAAGAGGCCGCGCTTCAGGTGCGCAATCAAGGTGCCGATGACATCATGATTCAGTCGTGGATTGAGGCTATGCCCAATCAGGCGGAGAGCGATGTCCCGTTTGCCATCACACCATCGCTGGCCCGCCTGGGCCCCCGCAAAGAGCAGACGCTGCGCATCTTCTATCAGGGCGTTGGCCTGCCGCAGGACCGTGAGTCCGTAATGTGGCTGAACGTTCAAGAAATTCCCCAGGTCAGCACGTCTGAGAACAGCCTGCAGATCGCTATCCGCCAGCGGCTGAAGCTGTTCTACCGCCCCAAAGATCTGCCGGGCACAGCGGACGAAGCTGCGCGCAACCTGACTTGGAGTGTCGAGAAGACCTCGGGCTCTCCTGCGCTGCTGGCCAGCAATGGCTCCGCTTTCCACGTCTCTTTCGGCAAGGTCAGCATCGTTGTTGATGAGAAAGAGTATGAGGTGGCTCCTTCCATGGTTGCGCCTCAGGGCACCGAGCGCATGACGTTTACCCAGCTGCCCGCCACGCTCAGTGGTGATGCACAGGTGCACTGGGAATCTATCAATGACTACGGGGGGCTGGTCAAGCACCAGGCCTTGCTTCGTTTCTGATGCTGTATCCACTGCTTTATTGCTTTCGCACTCTTGATGCGGCAATTGCCTCAGCGCGCAGAACGCGCCGCTTTGGCGGGCCCTCACTGCATTGCATACCGATGAGCACAATCAATAAAACACCCAGAACGCAGCGCATCTGGATGAAAACCGGTGTGCCCCTGCCTTATCTGGCTGTAGCGTGCCTGATGGGCGTCTCCCCCGCGAACGCCATTCAGTTCAACCCCATGTTCCTCAAAGACAAGGGGGCGAATGTGGATCTGCGCTTTTTCGAAAAGTCCAACGGCATGCTGCCTGGCAGCTACATCGTCGATCTTTACCTGAACCAGCGCCTGGTACGCCGCCAGAACATTTACTTTGGCGCGGCAGACAACCGCTCAGAGGTTGAACCGGTGCTCAGTGTGGGCCTGTTGCGTGAGATGGGGGTGGACATTGAACGGCTGCAAAAAGAAGGCATCGTGGCGCAAAGCAGCGGTGACGATGAGGCCGTCACGCTGGCGCGCATTGAGGGGGCTGTTGTTGACATGGATGTCTCCAAGCTCGCCCTGTACCTCAGTGTGCCTCAGGCATACATCCGCCGTAACTCGCGGGGCTACGTGGACCCCTCCCTGTGGGATGACGGCGTGACCGCAGCCTTCAGCAACTACCAGTGGACGGTTAACCGCAACAGCGGTGACAGTTTTAGCCGTGACTACGCCTATCTGGGAATGCGCAATGGTTTGAACATGGGCCCATGGCGCCTGCGCAATGATGCATCTCTCAGCCAGAGCACGGGTGCCGCGCGCCGCTTTACCAGCAACCGCACCTATGTGGAGCGCGATGTCACTTTGCTCAAGGGCCGTTTTGCCATCGGGTAGCTGTATACCCACAGCGATATTTTTGAAAGCAGCCGCATTCGCGGGGTTCAGATTGCCTCAGACATTGGCATGCTGCCTGATGACCAGGCCGGTTATGCGCCAGTGGTGCATGGCATTGCCGAAACGCACGCCACGGTTGAAGTGCGCCAGAACGGCTACGTCATCTACTCCACCACCGTGTCTCCGGGCGCATTCGAGATTCGCGATATTTACCCCGGTGGCTCCAACGGCGACCTTGAGGTCACGATCATTGAATCCGATGGCCGCAAGCGCTCATTCACGCAAGCCTATTCCCACCTGCCGGTGATGGTGCGCAAGGGTGCCTTTCGGTACAGCCTGTCAGTGGGGAAGTACGACGCCGAGGGCCTGAAGGCACCCCAACTGCTGCAGGCCACAGCGGTGTATGGCGCCACCAACAATCTGACGGTTTCTGGCGGCTTTTTAAGTACCAGCGGCTACCGCGCCCTCAACCTGGGACTGGGTTTGAACAGTGCACTGGGTGGTGTGTCGCTGGACGTCACCAACAGCCAGTCTCGAAGAGGCGATGGCCACAACACCACCACGGGCCAGAGTACGCGCCTGCTGTACTCCAAGACGCTTTCTCTCACCAACACGGCCTTCACCATGGCGGGCTACCTTTATTCCACCGTGGGCTATCGCACGGTGCGCGAGCATATTCAGGCGCGCAACGACTCTGACCTGCACCCGTTTTTCAGCAACCGCCCCAAAAACCGCCTCAACCTGAACCTGAATCAGCCACTGGGCAGCTATGGCTCGTTGTTTGCCAGTGTGAGCGCAACCAGCTACCGCGACCGTGCGGGCAAAACCCAGAGTGCGCAGCTGGGCTACAACGGCAACTACAAAGGCATCAGCTTCAACATCTCGGGATTGCGCACGAAAAATACCAATTCTTCGCGCAAGCCTGAAAACCAGCTTGCCATAGGCGTGAGTATTCCCCTGGGGTCACGCTCGCAGCGGCTGTACAGCCAGATGACGCGGTCGAGCAACGGCCGCGAGATGCTGCAGGCTGGGGTGTCGGGCTACCTGGACGATGACAACCGGCTGTCTTACTCGGCGCAGGCCGGTTCGGCAGACAGCCAGCGCTCTGGCGGCGTTGGTGTGCTTTGGAATATTCCGGCGGCCAAGCTGGCGGGCAACTACTCGCAATCTGGTGCATCGCGCCACGTGGATGTGTCTGCCTCTGGCTCGGTGGTGGCGCATGCGGGCGGTATCACCTTTGGCCAGCCGGTGGGCGAAACCTTTGTGCTGGTGGAAGTGCCCGGCGTAGAGGGCGTGGGCGTGAACGGCGCCGTCTCTCGCACCAACAAGTCTGGCTACGCCATTGAAAGTTATGCGCAGCCTTACCGCTACAACAGCATCGGCATTGACACGCAGACGCTGAGTGCCGACGTGGACGTGCGTGAAACATCGCAGTTCGTTGTGCCGCGGCGCGGTGCCGTGGTCAAGGCCAGCTTTGACGCATCTTCGGGCCGGCGTGTGCAGTTTGTTCTGGCCACGGTCAATGGCGAAAAACTGCCTTTTGGTGCCCGCGTAGAAGATGACACGGGCAGCGTGCTGGCGGTGATTGACAACCAGTCGCGCGCTCTGGTGTTTGGCATCAAGGATGACGGCTGGGTGACTGTGCACTGGGGCGATGAAAGCTGCTTAGCCCCCTACACCTTGCCGGCCAAGGACAGTGCCCTGACCTATGACCAAGTAAGCGTTACCTGTGGCAATGCCCGGGCTGACCATGGAGCCCCCCTGTGATTAAAAAACTTCTTCTTGCCGCTGCAACGCTGTTCATGGCCCTGAGCGCCAGCGCTCAAAACAGTGCCGGATGCTACTGGCTGGAGCAACCACCGGCTGCGCAGCCTGACACGGCTTCTCGTACCGCCAACTACGGTGGGTTCCCTTCAACACAAGATCTCAGGCTGGTGCCCATTGGTGCACCGATGGGGCACTTCTTTTTGAGCTACCCCTTCAGAGGGATGCCTGACCTCAAGTGTCCGCTCGACAAAGTGCCGAATGTGACTATGTCATATTGGCTGGAGGGTGCCCAGCTGGAGCCCGGCTACAGCGATGTGTACAGCACCAATTTGTCTGGCATAGGTTTCAGGCTCAGGTCGGCCGGTTCGGGGGGAGAAACTGTTCCTTTCAGTGCGAGCAGGAAAAACGCACCGCTCGCGACGTTTGGGCTCAGAAACTTCAACCTGGAATTCATTCGCACGGCACACCACATTCAGCCGGGACAGGTTCGTCTGAATTTCAAGGTTTTTGGCAAATACCACGACTGGACGGCCATTACCTTTATTGGCAACAGCACTGTTGAGCTGACCACCCGCGAGTATTTCTCGGGCTGTACTGGGGATCCAATCATTGATTTTCCATTGGGCAAAGTCCATGTATCAGATTTGCCGAAGCGCCAAACACGTCGCTCCTGGCTGAATGTGGTGTGTACCGGGTTGCCGGCGGGCTCCAAGTTGCCGGTCAAGGTTTATTTTGAGGGCAGCAACAATGGCCCGGGCAGGCTGCGCCTTACGCCGGGCGGTGCAACAGGTGTTGAAATTGCAGTGACCAGCAACGGCGTGAAACTGCCCTTTAACGTTGGCAGTGCGCTGAATATGGATTGGCAGCACTCCACGTCTGACGGAGAGCGGTACAACCTGCCGCTTGAGGCGGGCTATGAGCGTATTGGTAACAGCAAAGTCGAAGTTGGCAAAGCCGATGGAACGATTAACTACGTGATTGAGTACAACTGAGCCCAAGGGCCATGTGATTGGCGATTGAGTTGTTTTAATAGCTGCCAAGGCTTAACTGCAAAGGTTTTACGATATAAAAATATCTAAAAACCTTTATTTATAAGCGATGACAGCTATTGTTTTAATTGCTACGGAAGATGGCGTTGAAGCAGCTGGAGAGCGGCCCACGTTACGCCACTGAACCCAATGGATGCGATGCTTGTGATGCTTGGGCGGATTTGTGCAGGCAACCGCAGCCGGTGCGCGCAATGCGGGTGGGGCGAGATAAATCAGGGGCGAGCCAATGCGAATGTGAGCGACTTGAACTGCGAAAGATCAACCGTTAGGTTCTCTAAATTTCTGAAATTTTCTCCAAACGTGCAAATGACAAAGCCCGCTGTGAGCGCGCCTTGTCACACCCTGACGTGGCCGCTATGGACAGATTGGGAGCTGCCTTGAGGCTATGCGGTGTTTTTTAATCTAATCGCCGCATCATTTGCGGCGATTGTTGATGGCAATCACCGCATGGCGCTACTGCAGCACCGGCTTTTAATTGCATCAGGGATGGCTGCGTTTGCCTGTGTGAATCGGTGGATGAAAACAGGCGCACCGCGGTGCATGGGGAATGTCATCAAAGGTCAGCAGCCACGGGGCTGTTCTGTGCAAACCTTAGAGATGGAGTAATCTTTGAAAGCTTGGGCTGATTCACTCGATGCTGCCCCATCGCTGGGGGAGTTGGTCGCTAATACCTCATTGTCCCTGCCGCTTGAGAAAAAGTGGTGCCTCTTAAGGTTGCGGTGGTCCCGTGCGTAAGAAAGTCCTGATCGTTGATGATCATCCATTGATTTGCGAAGCCATTCGCCAGGCTCTGCTGCCCATTGGCTTTGAAGCCCTTGGCGAGACTGCCGACGGCATTGATGCCTTGCGCATGATTGAGTCGTTAACGCCCGATATCGTCATTCTGGATATTGGCCTGGAGAAGCTCGATGGGCTGACCGTGCTCAAGCGTATTACCCGGGAGAAACTGGATGTGCGGGTGCTGGTGTTTACCTCGCAGTCTAAAGACAGCTATGCCACTCGCTGCCTGCAGGCGGGTGCAAGCGGTTTTGTCAGCAAGAGCGAACCCATTGAGACGCTCACCAAGGCGGTCAAGACGGTTGCCGACGGCTATGTTTTCTTTCCCAAGAGCGCCATGCCTTTGCTGGGCAAGGCCAAGGTGAAGGCGGAGGGCGGGCTGGACGATCTGACCGACCGAGAGCTGCAGATCTTGAAACTGCTAGCGGAAGGTTTCTCTAATGCAGAAATTGCGGCCCGGCTGAGTTTGAGTAACAAGACAGTGAGCGGGCACAAGGTCAATATTCAGACCAAGCTCAGTGTTGATTCTGTGATTGAGCTGGGCGAAATTGCGCGCCGGCACCATCTGGTATGAGCTGAGCTGAAAGTTCGTCCGTGCAGTGCCTGTTGCACATCGCCTTTTGTTTGCTGATCTGCAGCCGGATTAGTTTTGCGGGCGACCTTGTGCTGACGCCAGTTCCCCGTCAGGCACTCAGCGAGGTCAGGGTCACGCTGACCCAGCCAGAGCGGCAGTGGCTTGCACAAAAGCAGTTGCTGGTGGTTGGTGTGCTCAACGATCCGCTGCCTCCGTTTCGTATCTTCGTTGAGGGTCAGCGCCTTGAAGGGCTTGTGGCCGACTATGTATCGGCGCTGCAGCGCGAGCTGGGCGTGCCTTTGCAAGTGCGTGCCTTTGATGCCCGTAGCGATATGTATGCAGCACTGCGCGATGGCCGCATTGACATGGTCAGCAATGTCAATGCGTTGATGGCGAAAAGCAATGGCTGGGTGCTGAGTGCCCCCTACACACTGGCGCAGCTGGCGTTATTTTCTGAGGGCGGGGACTTGCATGAGTACAGCACGACGGACGGCAAGACCCGCATTGCAGTAGCCAACGGCATGATGCAGGAGCTGTTTGAGAGCATTGGCGGGCGCGGTCGTTTTCAGCAATATTCGTCGCCCTTGCTGGCGATGGCTTCGGTATTGAACGGTGAGAACGATGTGTTTCTGGGGGACACGCTGTCTAGCGAGTACCTGTCCAGCCAGCTGTTCAGCAATCAGTTTGTGATTAACCAGAGCGCCAAGCTGCCTGAGGTGCAAGCCGGGTTTGGTCTGTTGCCAGACAGCACGCTGCTTGCAGGGGTGCTTGGGCGGGCGCTGGGCGGGCTGACGCGCTGCCAGATAGTGACTGCGCAACATCTGTGGGGCGGTACAGAAGACTGCAGCGTCAGTGATTTGCGCAGCCGCCTCAGTCCGCAGGAGCTTGACTGGCTGGAGCGCAATGAAACGGTGGAGCTGGTGGTGAGCGAGGATCTGGCACCTTTCGCTTTTTTCAACAGCCGTGGCCGTCTCAATGGTATTGCGTCAGATGTGCTGGACATCATCCGGCGCAAAACCGGCATGCGCTTGAAGATTCGCCGCGTCAGCTCGCTGACCGAAGCGCACGATTTGCTCGATCATGGACAAGGCATTCTGAGCATCCTGCCCGATACCGCTTCAGCCTCACTGCCGTATCTGCGTACAGAGCCGCTGACGACGACCCACTATCTGTTCGTGCAGCGCAAGGAGTCAGCGCAGGTCGCGCTGGATGAGAAGAGCACAACAACCGTCGCTGTCGCCAAGGGCTATGTAGACCCCGAGCAGTTCAAGAGCCGGTATCCCAAATTGCGCTTTCATGAAACGCAGACCATGGGGAAGGCCTTCAAGCTGGTGCGTGATGGCCGCGTTGATATGGCGCTTGCGCCCGCCAACATGGTGCGTTATTACCTTCCCTACAAGTACGAAAGTAGTTTGAAGGCAGGAGACGTTGTCAGCGGTCTGGGCGTAGGTATTGTGTTCGGCGCGCCGCAGGGGCAAACACAATTAATTGGCATTCTTGATAAGGCAATGCTGGAGATTAAGCCCCGGGAGTATCTGCAGATTATTGGCCGCTGGCGTGCCAATTCAGCCACCGACGACAAGTACTGGGAGGGCGTCGTGTCGTACGTCTGGCGCGTGTTCGAGGTGCTTACTGTGCTGCTGCTGGTGGCGGGGGGGCTGATTGTTGCCCAGCGCAGGCGCATTCGCAGCAAGCGCGAGGATCTGCAGCAGCGGCAGCTGTTGCTCGATGAGTTGCGGGTTGCCAAGGAATCGGCCGACAAGGCCAGCAGCGCCAAGTCGGTGTTCTTGGCCACGATGAGCCATGAGATTCGCACGCCGCTCAACGCCATCATTGGCATGCTGGAGCTGGTGCTGGCACGCAAGGGCGACGCGGAGCAGAACCATCAGCTTGCCCATATTGCCTATGAGGCGGCGATCAGCCTGCTGGCGCTGATTGGCGACATTCTGGATATCTCGCGCATTGAAGCGGGCAAGCTGAGCCTGGAGCTGGAGCCGGTCAAGGTGAAAGATCTGCTGGAGTCTGTGGGCAAGGTGTTCTCGGGGCTTGCGCGCCAAAAGCAGTTGCGCCTGAGCCTGTCAATCGATGCGCGCGCGGCACAGCTGGTGTGGGCAGATGCCGTCAAGCTCAAGCAGATCGTCTCCAACCTGCTTGGCAATGCCATCAAATTTACGCACCGCGGCGGGGTGGAGCTGCGTTGCTCGGTGGAGGTGGCCGGTGACTCGGGGTTGCGCTTTGACATCAGCGTCATCGATACCGGGGTGGGCATTCCTGCGGCGCAGCTGGATCAAATCTTCAAACCTTATCGCGGGGTGGATGGCGTGGTCAGCGACCCCAATGCTGGTGCAGGCCTGGGGCTGACGATCAGCCAGGCACTATGCCTGCTGATGGGCAGCAAGCTGAATGTGAAGAGCACGGTGGGCAGCGGAACGCGTATTGATTTTTCGGTCACTCTGGCGCGGGTGATGGTGGATGCTGTGGCGCAAAGCAGCATTGAATCTTCGGAAAATACGGCAACGGTGCTGACGGTACTGATTGTTGAGGACCATTTGCCAAGCCAGTATTTGCTGATTCAGCAGATCGGTTATCTGGGTCATCGCACGCTGACCGCCTGCAATGGCCTGGAAGGGTTGGCCGTCTGGAGCAAGCATGACATTGATATCGTGATTACCGACTGCAATATGCCGGAGATGGACGGCCTTGAGATGACCCGTGCCATTCGTCGCTTGGAGCAGGGCCAGTCCATCAAGCCCTGTCTGATCATCGGTCTGACGGCAGATGCGCAACGCGAAGTGTTTCAGCGCTGTCTCTACGCAGGCATGAACCATGCGCTGGCCAAACCCACCAATCTGGCTGCACTGAACCGCCTGATTCCCAAGCTGGACGCGGGGCAGTCGCAGGCCGTTGAAGCTTCGTTATTGACCAACGATATTCAGGCATCGATGGCCAAGCGGGTCATTGCCAGCAATCAGTCCGAAAGCGATGCCCTGCGCCATGCGCTGGATGCGCATGATCTGGTCGCTGTGAAGCGCATCGTGCACAAGCTCAAGGGGACGGCGTACCTGCTCAATCACCAGGGGTTGCTGGAGCAATGCATGGAACTGGAGGACCTTGGTGTCAAAGGCCTTACCAAAGATCTGCGTGACGCGGCGCAGGTGTTGCTTGAAACGCTGGAGGAAATCAACCGTTTCCTGCAGGCCAAATGAACTTTGTACCAAGAGGTTTCTTGGTGTTGCTCGGGGCGTGTCTTGGTTGATGCTCGGCTGAAGCAACGGGCTTGAAAACTTGAAAGAGCACTCAATGGCCTCCCATAGAGGTGGAGGTGATACGTAGCAGCTTGGCCAACTACTTCGGTGGAGTGGATATCGTCGGTCCCTAGGAGCAAAACCTCGCCCGGGCCCACTGCAGCGTGGGTGGTTTCGACAACGATTCCGGACTTAGGGAACCTCTGCACAAAGCAGTTCCGAGCGTGATAGTCACCGCATAAGCGTGTACTGCTATTTTTGGCGACTCTCCTCCCCCCAATATGCCCGCGCTTCGCGGGCATATTGCCTTTTTAGGCTGTTATCACTGGCTTGGATTGGATGTTCACAAGCAACCGGCCACGGGCCACGGGCCATCCATAAGTTTGCCAAGGCAAGCAAGGTATGCAACTGCTGAGTGTTCTTGCTCAAGCCTCGGTAGCGAACTTTGACATGACCAAACTGCCGTTTGATGACCCGGAATGGGTGCTCGACCTTGGCCCGTATCTTGGATTTGACCTGCTCAATTTGCTCCTGCAAGGCGGAGATCGGCTCCATCAGATCCAGGGCCTTGCGCTTGCTGCGCTTCATCGCAATATGCCAACGCAGTTTGCGCTCAGGTGTGGCCGCAGGCATGTCGGGACGCTTATCAGCACCTTGGTAGCCAGCGTCGCCATATCCATTGGTTTCTTGTCCGTGTAGCAAGCTGTTGGCTTCAACTACATCGTTGATGTTGGCTGCAGTGCCTCGTATTGTGTGCACCAACCCTGAGTCTGCATCCACGCCAATGTGGGCCTTCATACCAAAGTGCCACTGGTTACCTTTCTTGGTCTGGTGCATCTCTGGATCACGAGACCTGGAGCTGTTCTTGGGGGAACTGGGCACTGCAATTAGTGTGGCATCCTTGATGGTTCCGGTACGAAGCAGCAGCTTTTTGCCCTCCAGCAGGTCTGTGACGGTTTGCAGAATCTGCTCCGCCAGCTTGTGCGTTTCCAGCAAATGGCGAAAGCGCAGGATGGTGCTCTCATCGGGTGTAGCGCTGTCCCATGACAAGCCTGCAAAGTCCCGGAACAGTGGCATGTCATGCAGCGCTTCCTCCATGGCAGGATCGCTGAGGGTAATAAACCACTGCTGCATGAAGTGGATGCGCAGCAACATCTCAACGGGAAACGGTGGTCGGCCTTTGCGCCCTTCTGGAGCGTATGGTGCAATCAGTGCCACCATATCCCTCCAGGGCACAACCTGCTGCATCTGTTCAAGGAATTCGCGTTTGCGTGTCTTCTTGGTGGAGAGGTTCAGGCCGAGATCAGTTTGCTGCATGGGCCGAAATGCCGACGCACCCGGCACGCATGTGCAAGTACATGCGTTGAGGATTTATTCAGAGATTCCCTAGTGGAAAAGCGCAGCCCTTACCGAGAACGGATTGAATTGTCGTTTTTTGCCACCGCATCATCCTCAGGATTCAGCAACGCCGGAATCTCGGCCACCAGCGCGTCAATGGCCACCCGCAACTTGCAACGTAATTGCCGTGCCTGTGGCCAGAGTGCATGGATCTCATAAGAGCGGGCTCGATAAGCAGGCAGGATGTGTACCAGCTCGCCACGCTTGGCATAGCTGCTCAGCAGCCAGCAGGGGACCCAGGCAATGCCATAGCCCGCCACAGCAGCAGCGGCAATGGCCTGTATATCGTCCATGCTGATCTGGGAGCGCACCTGCAGGCGGTAGTCCGAGCTGGCGCCTCGCCCAGCAACTGGCGAAACATTCCACGGGGCGACGACACCCGAGTGCGAGTAACTGATGACCGCATGACCATCGAGCTCCTCCAGTTTGCCGGGCGTGCCGTGGCGTGCCAGATAGGCCGGGGAAGCTCCGATGCTGATGTGCTGTGTGCCCAGCAGACGCGCAGACAGGGTGCCGCTGTCTTGCAGCGGGCCTATGCGTATGGCCAGGTCAAATCCTTCCTCGATCAGATCCACTGTACGGTCGCCAAACGACAGATCGATGCTCAGCTGCGGATACAGACGCGTCAGATTCAGCAGTATTGGCGCCACGCACAGCTGCCCAAAGCCTTCTGGCACGCTGACCCGCAGGCGGCCGATGGGCTCCATGCGGCCACTGTCCAGATCCGCCTCGGCTGCATCCAGCTCCTTGAGTGCACGAGTGCAGCGCTCGTAGTAGATCTGCCCTTCCGCAGTCAAGGTCTGGGTACGCGTATTGCGCTGCAGTAGCCGCGAGCCCAGACGTGCCTCCAGCCTGGCAACGGCCTTTCCCACAGCAGAGCGCGTCACGCCAAGCCGCTTGGCAGCAGCAGTGAAGCCGCCCGCTTCCACCACCTGCACAAAGGTGGAGACTCCTTCCAGAGGGTCTTGCACAGTCATGTCGATTGGATCCTTTAGCTCCCCAATGATGGGAAATCAACGCGTAAATTTAAGAATTTTATTCCCATAGACTCGCGTTGAACGTTCTGCGCCAGAACGCCGTTTCCCTTTTCTGGAGTGCGCAACCATGTCCTCGAATGATGTTGATCTCTTGAACACCAGCAGCCTGGAGCCGGCACCGACCCGGCGCAATCGCATTGCGCTGCTATCGGTCTGTCTGGCCGCACTGATGTTCAGCCTTGAAATCTCCAGCGTGCCTGTCATCTTGCCCACGCTGGAGTCCGTTCTGCACAGTGACTTCAAAGACATTCAGTGGATCATGAATGCCTACACCATCGCCTGCGTCTCGGTGCTCATGGCCACCGGGACACTGGCAGACCGGTTTGGCCGCAAGCGGGTCTTTTTGATCTCCATCGCCCTCTTTGCGTTTTCATCGCTGCTGTGCGGCCTGGCATGGAACACACCGATGCTGATTGCCAGTCGCGTGTTCCAAGGGGCCAGCGGCGGCGCCATGCTGATCTGCCTGGTAGCCGTCCTCTCGCATCAATTTCCGCAAGGCGCCGAGCGCAGCCGCGCCTTCAGCACCTGGGGAGTCATGCTCGGCATAGGCCTGGGCTTCGGCCCCCTGATTGGCGGCTTGATCGTCGCCCTATCGGACTGGCGCTGGGTGTTCTGGGTACACGTGCTGATTGCCACGCTGACTTTCTTTCTTGCCACCATCGCCGTGCAGGAATCGCATGACCCCAAGGCCGGCGCGCTGGATCTTGCGGGCATCGTCACGCTGTCCCTCGCAGTATTCGGCCTGGCCTTCTTTGTGACCCAGGGCTCCGATACCGGTTTTGGCAGCATGTCTGCGCTGGCCGCCATGGCTGTGGGTCTGCTGAGTTTTGCAACCTTTGTGTGGGTGGAACTGCGTGCCCAGCATCCCATGTTCGACTTCTCCGTCTTTCGGGTACGCAATTTCTCCGGTGCGCTGATGGGCTCCATGGGCATGAACTTCAGCTTCTGGGCGTTCATCATCTACTTGCCCATCTATTTTCAAAGTGCGCTAGGTCAGGATGTCACGGCCGCCGGCGTCTCGCTGCTAGCCTACACCCTTCCCACGCTGGTGTTCCCGGTGGTTGGAGAACGCATCGCCATGCGCTATGGGCCGCGTATCGCCATTCCGCTGGGGTTATTCGCCATCGGCCTTGGATTCATGCTGATGCTCGCTGGCAGCCAGCTTGCCCACAGCCACTGGCTTTACGTGCTGCCGGGCTGCCTGATCGCCGGCGCAGGGCTGGGTATCACCAACACCCCGGTGACCAATACCACCACTGCAGCGGTCTCCAGCGCACGCGCCGGCATGGCGTCCGGCATCGACATGAGTGCCCGCATGATTACGCTGTCGATCAATATCGCGCTGATGGGTTTCCTGCTGGTGCGCGGCGTGCAGCAGCACCTGCAAACCGCATTGCATGAACCCGTAGATGCTGCTGCGCTGCGCGAGATGGCCAACGGCATTGTCTCTGGCAACCTGCAAGCCCTGCACACCCTGCAGGCAGACGCTGGCGCCATCACTTCGCCGCAGGCACTGACTGACATTGCCCGCGAGGCACTGGTACACAGCTTTGGCGGCGTAATGCTCTATGCCGCCATCGCCGTGTGGCTGCTGGCACTGGGCAGCTTTGTGATCTTTTCGGGTCGCAGGCCAGCCCGCTGACTTTGATGGCGCTCCATGCCCATGGGCAAGAATCTGCCCGCTGATCTGCAACTTGGCAGCCTGCATTGCCATGGGCATCGATTTCCTTCCTGCATAGCAAGCTGCTGGCCTCGACAAGCTCGCCGACATTGGCGGCCGTGCCACGTACTGTGTGCACCAGGCCAGGATCAGCACCCATGCGGAAGTACCACTGCTTGCCTCTCCAGCTCTGGTGCATCTCTCTACCATGCACCTTGCTCCTAATCTTGGTGAATGTCAGTGCAGCACTCCAGGTAGCGTCCAAGCTGGTGCCAGTGAGCGGCATAGCGGCCCAATGCGTTGCCGTGGCACATTCATAGCACGCTCCAAGTCGATCAAAGACTGCCGTACTTTTGCACCGCCTGCGATTTGCTGAATCGTGTCGACGGATCCTCACGGATAGAAAGGGCACATCGCAATATATTTAAAAATCAGGATATTTATCCCAATAAATTTGTTTAACAAATTTATCGAAACCCTCCAGACTCCCTCCAAGACTCATAGAACTTGGAGACATCCGTTGGAGCAAAAGACTTTCAGTGCGCCTGGGCACTTTTTCCGTCCCTCGCGTTCACATGCTGTTGTCATTGGCGGCGGGACGATGGGAGCCGATGTCGCGGTCGTCCTGTGCCGCGGAGCGTGCAAAACGACTGTTGTCGAGCCCGATGCCGACCGGGCTGCCAAAGTCCCTGAACTGGTCCATCACGGCTTGACCCAACTGGATGCCGCTCAGCGGCTTGCCCAGTTGTCCGTCGTATCGTCCTTGGACGACCTGGACTGGAGCTCGGTGGACCTGGTGATCGAATGCATCCCTGAGCGTTTGGACATCAAGCAAGCGCTTTTCAAGCAACTCGAGCAGCGTGCCCGCAAGGATGCATTGCTGGCCAGCAACAGCTCGAGCTTTCCCATCACCGCAATTGCACAAGGCCTGCAAACACAGGAACGCATGCTGGGCCTGCACTTTTTCATGCCTGCGCACCTGACGCCTCTTGTTGAAGTGGTGTGCGGCGAGGCATCGCGCATGGAATGTGCAGAGAACCTTCATGCTTTCATGCGCCAGTGCGGCATGGTGCCCGTGCTGGTCAAGAAGGACTTGCCAGGCTTTCTGGCAAACCGTCTTCAGCACGCACTGGCTCGCGAGGCTTTTGCACTGATTGAAGCGGGCATTGCATCGGCCGAAGACGTGGATTCAGCCGTGCGCTTTGGCTTCGGCTTTCGCTTTCTTGCAGCGGGCCCCGTGCTTCAACGCGACCATGCAGGTCTGGAAGTCCACTGCGCCGCCGGTGCGACGATGTATCCATCGCTGGCGGACAACAAGGAGCCAAGCCCATGTCTTTCGCAAAGAGTGGCTGAAGGCAAGTTCGGCATGAAGTCCGGTGAAGGTTTTTTCAAGTGGACTCCAGAGAGCATCGCGCAGGAGAAACAGCGCTACCAGAAGACGCTGCTGGCAGGTCTCGAACTTCTCAAGAGCGAATTGCCTTCCGTGGGCGACGCTGCCGTGCAGTAAGAGGAACGCATGATGAATACACCTCTGATCATCACCGTTGCTCCCAACGGAGCCTACAAGACCAGGGAGCAACACCCCGAGGTTCCATTGACTGCGGCCGATCTGGCAAAGACCGCTAGGGAATGTCTGGACTCCGGGGCGTCCATGATTCATATGCATGTACGCAAGCCTGACGGCAAGCATTTGCTCGATGCCCACGCCTACATTGAAGCCACTGCTGCAGTGCGCAAGGCGGTGGGCCAGGAACTGGTGGTTCAAGTCACCACTGAAGCGGCTCAGGTCTATCAGCCATACGAGCAGATGCGGGTCGCACGGGAAACGGCGCCGGAAGCGATCTCTGTCGGCTTGCGCGAAATACTCAGGCCTGAAGTTCCCGAAGCGGATATCCAATCCTTCTTCACATGGCTCAAGCAGAGCAATGTGATGACCCAGATCATCCTGTATGACGTGGCGGACGTGCAGGCCTGGCAGCGCCTGCTTGCAAGCGGCGTCATCCCCGAAAACAAATGGTTTCTGCTTTTCGTACTGGGCCGCTACTCGGCGGGCCAGACCTCTTCGCCCATCGATCTGCTGCCGTTCCTGAATGCCCATGACGATGCCCATCCATGGGCGATGTGCGCCTTCGGCCCTCAGGAAAATGCATGCGCGATGGCTGCAGCAAGTCTTGGCGGCCATGCGCGCGTCGGCTTCGAGAACAACCTGTTCCTGAAGAGCGGCGAGCCGGCAGCAAGCAATGCAGCCTTGGTCGCCCAGGTTTGCCAAGGGGCCGCAGCACTGGGCCGCCCTCTGGCCACGGCTCACGATATTCGAGGCATGTTCCTGAACTGATCAGCACTTCAAGGCAGCAGCGCCTCTTGTGCCTTCAAGTAGTGATCTCTTGGAGGCACAAGATGATCTGCCGTCAGGCGGATCAGACGCTCCCTCGACCCCTCCCCCTGCGCCAGCACCGCCAGCAGCTCGTGATGCTCCTTCTGGGATTGCAGCTGACGCTCTCTGTTCATCAGCGTTCCAAATCGAATTGCATGCGTTTGGCGCGCGAAGTCTTCGATGGATTGCGACAGAAAAACATTACCGCATTGAGCAAACAAAAGCCGATGAAACTCCTGGTTGGTCCGAAAAATGCCGCGCGGGTCCTGCTGCTGGATAGCTGCGTCATGCCCGGCCTGAATGCGCCTGAGTTGCTCCAGGGCATCACGCTCCAGAGGCAGCGCAATTCTGCGCATCGCCTCCAGCTCGAGCAGCTCTCTCATTTCGTAGAGATGAATGACTTCCTCCCTGCTGAAAGCCTTCACCATGGAGCCAATATTGCGCCTGCGCTCAAGCAGGCCAGCACTTTCGAGCTGAGCCAAAGCGTCTCGCACCACATGTCGTTTGGCTGCGAACCTTTCCATCAGCTCATCTTCGACAAGACGCACTCTGGGAGCCAAGAGGCCCAGAACAATGTCTTCCTCCAATGTCGCGGCAATCACGGATGCGCCGTCCCCGGATGGACGGCGGTCCTTGGCAAAAGCGCCCGTCGGCATATGAACTTAACTCCTTGGAATCGAACCCTTGCGCTGCGTCGCAGTCAGGAAATCAAAGTCTGCGCCACGATCAGCCTGCAAAACAGTTTTCTTGAACAGATGCGCGTAACCACGCTCTGCTACAGGAACTTGAACAGGCTTGGCATTCTGACGCATAGCCAGCTCTTCATCGCTGACCAGCCACTCAATACAGCGCTCGCGCACCGACAGGCGAATTCTGTCTCCGGTTTGCACCCAGGCCAAGGGGCCGCCAATCGCCGCCTCCGGCGTCACATGCAAGACGATGGTGCCGAAAGCGGTGCCGCTCATACGGCCATCGGAGACACGCACCATGTCTTTCACGCCTTGAGCAGCGAGTTTCTTGGGAATGGGCAGGTAACCCGCTTCCGGCATCGCCGCTGCTTTGGGGCCGATATTCTTGAGCACCAGCACATCCTCGGCCCGGACATCCAGCTCGGGCGAGTCGATACGAGCGGCCAGGTCCTCCGCATTCTCGAAGACAACGGCACGGCCCTCATGCTCCATCAATTCGGGGTTCGCTGCGGACTGCTTGATGATGGCGCCTGCCGGGGCAAGATTGCCGTGCAGCACGGCAATGCCGCCCTGTGGATACAAAGGGGCATCCAAAGTCTTGACCACATGCTGCTTGAAGCCGGGGCCGGCCGCCTCCAGTTCCTCGCCCAGGGTGCGCCCCGTCACGGTCAGAGCATCGAGGTGCAGCAGAGGCTTGAGCTCTCGAAGCAGGGTATGCATGCCGCCGGCTGCATGGAAGTCCTCCATGTAGTGGTCGCCGGACGGCTTGAGGTCGAGCAACACCGGAGTATTGCGGCTCATGACATCCAAGGCCTTGAGATCCAGCTCGTAGCCCAGACGACCCGCGATCGCGGCCATATGCACGATGGCATTGGTCGAGCCCCCCATGGCCAGCAGCACGCGCATGGCGTTTTCGAAGGCAGCTGGCGTGAGAATCTTGTCAATGCTCAATCCTGCACGCGCCATATGCACGGCCACCTCACCGGATCGCTCCGCAATCCGGATGCGATCGGCAGTGACCGCTGGAGGGGTCGCGCTGCCTGGAAGGCCAATTCCCAGAGCCTCTGCAATGCAGGCCATCGTGCTGGCAGTGCCCGCCACCGAGCAGGTGCCAACACTGGCGACGAGCTGATTGTTGACGTCGGAAATTTCCTCCGCATCAATTTCTTCGGCACGAAATTTCCCCCAGTAGCGTCGGCAATCGGTGCAGGCCCCCACTCTTTCGCTTCGATGCGATCCAGTGAGCATGGAGCCGGTCACCAGTTGAACCGCCGGCAGTCCGACCGAAGCCGCGCCCATCAGCTGAGCCGGCACTGTCTTGTCACACCCCCCGATCAGCACGACCGCATCCATGGGCTGCGCTCGCAGCATCTCCTCCGTGTCCATGGACATGAGGTTGCGCAGATACATGCTGGTCGGCTGGGAAAAGCTCTCGTGCAAGGAGATGGTCGGGAAGTCCATGGGCAGTCCACCTGCCATCAGGATGCCGCGCTGCACCGCCTCGATCAATTGCGGCATGTTTCCGT
The DNA here is from genome assembly GCF_000241525.1 of Comamonas testosteroni ATCC 11996. GTDB lineage: Bacteria > Pseudomonadota > Gammaproteobacteria > Burkholderiales > Burkholderiaceae_C > Comamonas > Comamonas testosteroni. The sequence goes on along the minus strand of NZ_AHIL01000025.1, from coordinate 168,438 downwards.
GACAAGGGTTGTAGGAGCTGCCTGTGTTCGTGATACCGATCACGGGTCTGTCCAGCGCCTTGTCGGTATAGCCCGCTCCTTTGATGAAGGCCTTGCGCAAAAAAAGAGAGAAGCCGCGATCACCGTAGTTGGTGAGTCCTTTGGAAATTCCGCTCGAAGCGGCTTCCGGATGGATCGTGGCTTGCTGGTCTGGCTTGTTCGTCATGGGAGGGTTAACCATTGTTGATGCACTGATTATTAATAATATTATTGATTAGAAGAAAAATCGAGCGCTCGAACAAGAAAGCGCATACCTGAAAACCCTAAAGGAGACTTCATGAAACCCACACAACTCGCCAATCCGGCCATGCGCCGCCGCAAGCTCCTTAGCTTGGTTGCAACAGCCCTCGTTGCATCTGGCGTATCTGGAGCAGCCAGTGCGCAGACTGATTACCCCAACAAACCCGTGAGGCTTGTGGTTCCCTATGCTCCAGGCGGAGCGACGGATGTCATCGGCCGCGTTCTTGCCAGGCAGCTTTCAGACGCGCTTGGGCAGCAGTTCGTCGTCGACAATCGCGCCGGAGCTGGCGGCAGCCTTGGCGCAGGTCAAGTCGCTAAATCACCCGCCGATGGCTACACCTTGCTGATGGGGGCATTCACAAGCCACACCATCAATGCAGCGCTGACGCCTGCGGCGACTCCTTTTGACATCCATAAGAGCTTCTCTCACATCTCGGTCGTAGGCACCGTTCCGCTGGTATTTGTGGTCAATCCCAGTGTTCAGGCGAAGTCCGTCAGGGAACTGGTGGCCCTTGCCAAGACCAGCCCCGGCAGCGTCACGTTTGCATCCGCAGGCAATGGCTCGCCTCAGCATCTCTCGATCGAGATGTTCAAGCGTCAGACACAGGTTGAAGTCGTGCATGTGCCCTATAAAGGCAGCGGCCCCGCTCTTTCCGATCTGCTCGGCGGTCAGGTCAATGCAATGATTGATACCGTTCCTGCCGCACAGAGTCAGATCAAGGCAGGCAAGCTCCGGGCCCTGGCCACAACGACCAAAGAACGCGTTGCCTCGATTCCAGACATCGCTACTGTCGTGGAAGCTGGATTTCCAGACATGCAGGTCAGCTCCATGTTCGCACTCTCGGCTCCTGCCGGAACGCCAGTTGCAGTCATTCAGAAGATCAATTCAGCGCTGAAAGTGATTCTGTCCAAGCAGGATGTCAAGGACTCCATGCTCGCCCAGGGCACTATTGCCACCTACAGCACGCCGGACGAGTCAGCCAAGATCATCAACGCCGAGTACGCCAAGTGGGCCCGGCTGATCAAAGACAGCGACATCAAGGCTGAATAAGCGAAGGTAACGGAGCTCCAGGACGCTGCAGCTCCGCTACCTATACTGCGGTGGTGCAAGCCAACCTATCAACCAAAGACCTGAGAGCGGTAGTAGCCCTGAGCCAGACCAAGAGCTTTGGCCAAGCCGCCCTCCAGGTTCACCTCTCCCAGTCCGCGCTGTCGGCTCTGATTGCGCGTGTAGAAGCCCAGATCGGAGCAAGACTGTTTGAGCGCACCACTCGCGCCGTCGAGCTGACCGATGCGGGCCATGTCTTTATCGCCCATGCCCAGGAGATCTTGCGCGACACACAGCGTGCCTTGCGCGCCGTGACGGACACCGTACAGCTCAGAACTGGTTCGGTGACGGTTGCTGCACTTCCCTCTCTGGCCGCCTCGCTGCTGCCAAAGGTCTTTGCCGAATTCACGCGGATCCACCCCGGGGTGCGCCTTGCCTTGCTTGATACCTTGTCGGGCCCGGCGTTTGATCTCGTTCGTGATGGCAAGGTCGACTTTGCGCTCACTGCTGCCGATCCCAAACAGGAAGACCTCGCCTATGAGCAATTGATGGAGGACCAGTTCTTTCTCATCTGTCCCGATGACCATCCTCTATCAAAGCAGACAGGTCCCATCGCAATCGAGAACACCTTGGACTATCCGCATGTCTCCATGCCCAGCTCTGCCAGCGTGCGCCAGTACATTGATGCGGATCTGCTCTCCAAAGGGCTTTACTTCGCTCCTGTCTTTGAAGTTGACCATATTGCGACCATCGGAGCCTTGGTCAGCGCTGGTCTGGGCATCAGCGCACTGCCCGAAACAGCCATATCGCTGCTACAGGCCGACCGCCTTGCGCAGATTCCCTTGTCGGCCCCTGGAATTCAACGTCCTTTGGGCATGGTGATGCGCCGCCACGCACCTCGAAGCTCGGCGGCCAGGAAATTAGAGACATTAATCAGAGCGAGCCTGCACAACCTGGCCTCTCATTCCAGCTAGAGCACTGCTCCGGATGCCGGAAAAGGCAGAGGTCGAAGGGCATGTAAAAAATTTCCCGCTGATCGATACGAGCCACCTGCGCCGCCAAAAACCAACAAAAACTGTGGGAACTTTGTCTTTAGCACTCCCTCTAACGGAGTGCTAATATGAAGATCATGGAAGAAAGGAAACCTGCAATGAAAACTGCCTCCGGCTCCATTGCTACTGCCTTGGCGCCCGCGAACCCCTGGGCGCTGGTACCTCCGCTGGGCAACCTGGATGCCTATATCTCGGCGGTCAATCGTATGCCAATGCTCACCCTTGAGGAAGAGCAGGACTACGCTCGCAAACTCAAAGAACACAATGATCTGGACGCCGCCGGGCGTCTGGTGATGTCCCACCTGCGTCTGGTTGTCTCCATCTCGCGCCAGTACCTGGGTTATGGCCTGCCTCACGGCGACCTGATTCAGGAAGGCAATGTGGGCCTGATGAAGGCTGTCAAACGCTTCGACCCCGATCAGGGCGTGCGTCTGGTCAGCTACGCCATGCACTGGATCAAGGCGGAAATCCACGAGTACATTCTGAAGAACTGGCGCATGGTCAAGGTCGCCACGACCAAGGCCCAGCGCAAGCTGTTCTTCAATCTGCGCTCGATGAAGCATGACCTGAAGTCCGATGCAGCCATGGCGGACGAAGAGCTGGCCCTGCGCGAGACCCTGACCTTGAACGAAATTGACGCGGTCGCTGCAAAGCTCAACGTCAAGCGCGAGGAAGTCATCGAGATGGAAACCCGTCTGGCCGGTGGCGATGTGCTGCTGGATCCATCTCCCAGCGATGATGGAGAACAGGCCTTCGGCCCTATCGCCTACCTGGCTGATGCCAGTCACGAGCCTACAGCCATGCTCGAATCGCGCCAGCGTGATCATCTGGCAACCGATGGCTTGGTCATGGCTCTGGAAGGCCTTGATGACCGCAGCCGACGCATCGTTGAAGAGCGCTGGCTCAAGGTCAATGACGACGGATCTGGCGGCATGACGCTGCATGAGCTGGCTGCCGAATACGGTGTGAGTGCCGAGCGCATTCGCCAAATTGAGGTAGCCGCCATGAAAAAGATGAAAAAAGCGCTGGCCGAGTTTGCGTAAACGCCAACTTGCGCTCCAAGCCTTTAAAAGGCTGAAATGCTGAACCTCAAACCCGGATAATTTCCGGGTTTTTTATTTTTCGGCATTGATGCATGTTCTCATGTGCACCGATCGCCTATCAAGAATTCAAAAGAGACCTGCCATGCCTATTCGCACTTCGCGCATCTTGAAGAACCTGTCCCGCCGCAGCCTGGTTGCTGCAGGAGTCGCCATGGGGGCGACGGCAATGGCTCCAGCCGTCCTGGCAGCCGACAACTGGCCCGACAAGCCCCTGCACCTGATCGTGGGCTTCCCCGCAGGCTCCTCGCCTGATCTGACGGCCCGCGCGTTGGCCGAGCCATTGGAGAAGAAGCTGGGTCAGACCATCATCGTGGAAAACCGCGTGGGTGCTGGCGGCAATATCGCCGGAGAATATGTGGCCAAGGCAGATGGCTACACCTTCAGCGTGATGATCAACGGCAATATGACCATTGCCAAGATGCTCAACCCAGCCGTGCGCTATGACCCCATCAAGGACCTACAGCCCGTGAGCCTGATCGGCGTGGCTCCGCTGGTACTTGTGGCCCCTGCGTCGGCCCCACAAGGCAAGGCCTTTATGGAAGCGGCTGCCAAGGCTGGCGACAAATGGAGTTATGGCTCGCCCGGTGTCGGCACCGTGGGCCATCTGGGCATGGAACTGCTCAAGAGCCGCTCGGCCATCAAGGCCGTGCACGTGCCCTATACCGGCTACCCCCAAGTGTTCAACGGCATTCAGGGCGGCGATTTGAAGCTGTCCATGCTCCCTCCGGCACTGGCCATGGCACAGATTCAGGCCGGCAAGCTGCACGGCATCGGCGTGACCTCTGCAGCACGCAGCCCGCTGGCTCCCGGTCTTCCCAGCCTCAAAGAGCTCGGCGTCAACAACTTTGATCTGGAAATCTGGAACGCCGTGGCTGCGCCCAGATCCATGCCCAAGGCCCATGTGGACAAGCTGGCGGCCGCCGTCAGCGAGATCGTGCGTACGCCCGAGATGCGCCAGAAGCTGTCCATGCAAGGCTGGCAAGCCGTGGGCAGCTCGCCCGAAGGCCTGAGCAACCGCATCCAGCAGGATGTGAAAGCTCTGGGCACCATCATTCGCGAGCAGGGCATCACGGCGCAGTAAACACGCCCCCTGAGCCGCTTTGCGGCTTCCCCCGAGGGGGGACGACAGCCTCGCTGCGCGGCGGCGCTTGCTCGCTGTCACACAGATGACGTGCGCCAGTTTTCCTCCATCCCACACGCTGAAGCCACTCCGGGTATCAACGAGAGCTACTGCGGCGTCCTTTATCATGCGCCCGACAGGCATGGGTTTACGCTATGCCGTCGGGCGCATTGTTGTATCTAGGGCAGCGCCACCGCTTTTGGAGCCTTCATGGACGCTGGTACCTGGTTCACGCAGCTCAATGCCTGGCAAGTCATGGCATTGGGTCTGGTTTTTTTCGGGGGTATTTATCTGCTGGGCGGCCTGCTCATGGGTGCTCTGACGACATCTCTTGCCCGTGCAGGTATTGGCAGGCCGCTGGATATACGTCCGCTCAAGCCCGATCAGTTGCAACGTGAATGGCGCCAGTCCTTTCACTCCATACTGATCTTCGGCATCGGGATGGTCGTTCCCTGGGGCTTTCTGCAGCTGGGCTGGGCCCAGCTCTCGCCCACAGCCAGCGCCGGACGCATCGCTGTGGAGATCTTTGCGCTGCTGATCTGGAACGATGTGCACTTCTGGATCAACCACCGCCTGCTGCACACGCGCCGCCTGGTTCGCTATCACGGCGACCATCATCGCTCCGTGGTGACCACACCATGGTCCACCTACAGCTTCCACCCCATCGAAGCTCTGATGCTGGGCAACATCATCTTGCTGCCCATGCTGGTGCACGACTTCTATTTCTGGTCGCTCGCCTCTGTGCCGGTATTGAGCCTGATCCTGAATCTGATCGGCCACTCCAACTACGACTTTTTCCCCTCAGTCTCCGACACCCATCCACTGGCCGCCAGCCGCCGTCACCATCTGCACCATGCGCGCCCGGCAGGCAACTATGGCTTTGCGCTGGCCTTCATGGACCAGCTCATGCGCACGCGGGTTGCAGACAACACCCCCAAAAGCTCCGGTCACTGAATGAGCAGGCACCCTGGCCAGCGCCGGTATCCAGTCCTGCGCCACTGGCGGGACTGGCAATCCGTCTTCTACATGCTCCTGCTGCCGCTGCTCGTGTGGTGGCAATGGAGCCATGGCTTCAGCTTCATTCTCTACAGCATCGAGCTGTTTCTGACATTGGGCGTAGGCGTGATTCACCACAACCACACCCATGTGCGCATGTGGTGGGGGCGCTGGACCAACCGCTTCACCGATTACTGGCTCACCCTGCTTCAAGGCCACCCCACCTTTGTGTTCTGGCCCGCCCATGTGGCCAATCACCACCGATTTCGCCACGGACCACGCGATCTGGCACGCACCTACCGCCCTGAATGGGGCGGCGATACCAATCATCTGTGGGGCTATCTGATTCATCCGGTGCAGGCGGCCTTCGTGCTGTATCCGCTGTTCTTTCGCTGGCTGAACAATCTGCGCCGTCACTGGCCTGGCGCCTTTCGCTACTGCATGGGGCAATACGCGCTGTGGCTGGGCAGCTGGGGCTTCTTTCTCTGGCTGGACTGGCAAAAGGCGTTGATCTTCATCATCGTTCCCCAGTTGCACGGCCTGCACTGGCTACTGGCCACCAACTATCTGCAGCATGCCCACGCCGATGGAAGGCCGCTGACCAGAGCGCAGCGCAATACTCCAGGTATCGAGCTGAACTACGCGCGCAACTTTGAAGGCCTGGTCAACCCCCTGCTTTTTAATATTGGCCTGCACACCGCGCACCATGAATGCCCGCATGCCCACTGGTCTGACCTGAGCGGACTGCACGAGCGCATTTACCGCCAACGGGTCACACCTTCATTGAACGAGGGTGGCCTGCTGCCTTATATGGGACGCGTGTTTGTATTGGGTCTGGTCTGGCCCGCGGCAAGAACCGAGCCGCAGATGCCACCCGACGCTGTGAAGTAAAAACCTGTTGAGGATCTATGCCTGTTGCCTATTCCAACGTCTATCTGCAATCTGCCGGCATGTTTCTGCCCGGTGCCCCGGTGGACAATGCTGGCATGGATGCGTTTGTCGCACCGCTGAACCGCATCTCCGAGCGTATCAAGCGCCGCATCCTGGCCGAAAACGGCATCCAGACCCGCCACTACGCCATTGATGGCGAAGGCCAGACGGTGTTCAGCAACGCCCAGATGGCTGCCGGAGCCATCGAGGAGACTCTGGCCCTGGCTGGCAAAAAGCTCGGCGATGTAGGCTTTCTGTCCAGCGGCTCCTCGGGGGGGGACGCGCTGATGCCCGGCTTTGCCAGCATGATTCAGGGCGAGATGGCCGCCCCGCCCATGGAAACGCTTTCTGTGCATGGGGTCTGCGCCGCCAGTGTGGGCGCCATGCAGGCCGCTGCCATGGCAGTGGAAAGCGGCGCCCATGCGCTGGCCCTGTCGGTGGCCAGCGAAATGCCCTCGCGCCTTTTCAAGCGTTCGCGCTTTGCGGCCCAGGGCTATGACACAGACTTTGACGCCCATTTTCTGCGCTGGATGCTGTCCGACGGCGCGGGCGCCGTGCTGCTGGGCGGCCCCAAGGCACTGCCTCAGGCCAACGGACTGCGCCTCAAGCTCAAGTGGACACACCAGCGCAGCTTTGCCGGCGACTACCCCGTGTGCATGCAGCTGGGCATGACGGCCGATCGCGGAAAAAGCCATCTGGACTTCCCTGCCTGGAGCGATGCAGAGGCCGCAGGCGCTCTGGCACTGCGTCAGGACATTCGTCTGCTGCCGCATCTGTTCGATGTCTGCATTCACGAATATGCAGCCCTTGCCCACCAGGGCTGGGTGCCCGAACGCGGCATAGACCACTTTCTCTGCCACTACTCGTCGGAGCGCTTCATCCCCGTTGTCGACGAGCTGCTGGGCAAGGCCCAGCTCAGCATTCCGCGCGAGCGCTGGTGGAGCAATCTGGCATGGCGCGGCAACACGGGGGCGGCCTCCATCTTCATCATGCTGTCGGAGTTTTTGCAAAAACAGGGCCAGCGTCTGAAAGCCGGCGACACAGTGCTCTGCTTCATCCCCGAATCGGGCCGTTTCACAGCAGGCTACATGCTATGGGAAGTAGAGCTGGATGCGAATACCGAGCAAACGCCAGAGGCCAGCACCCCTCGGAAATCGGCACAGTCGGCGGCGCTGCCGGATGATGCTCTTCCCGATGTATCCACCATCGCCGCACCCCATGACCCGGCCGCTGCGCCATCGCAACTGGCGCCGCTGCTGACCGAGCTGGCCAGCATCTGGCAGGACTACCGCAGCAATGTCTGGCGCACTCCCCTGCTCCAGCGCATGCGCACGCGCCAGTTGCAGATCACCGACTATCTGCGCTGGATGAGTCACTGGATTCCCCAGGTGCGCGAAGGCAGTCTGTGGATGCGCGAAGGCGCGGCCTCGCTGACCGGCGACTACGCCACGCTGGCCTCGCTGATCGACCTGCATGCAGGCGAGGAGCAGAACGACTTCAAGATTCTGCACAGCGACTATCTGAAGGCCGGCGGCACCGAGACCGACATTAACCGCCTGCGCCGCAACCCAGGCGGCGAAGCGCTCAATGCCTATCTGCACAGCCTGGCTGCCACGCCCAACCCGATCGGCCTGCTGGGCGCCATCTACATCATCGAAGGCACGGGCCAGCGCATCGTTCCCAGCCTGCTGCCCCTGCTGCGCCAGAGCCTGCCGCTGCCGCCAGATGCCTTCCGCTTTCTCGAATACCACGGCGCCAACGACGAGAACCACCTGGAGCGCTGGCTGCTGGCCGTGCAGATGGCGCTGGAGCTGGACAGTGAAGGCACGGCCCAGCAGGCCATACTGCAGACCGCGCGCAACACGGCCGCCATGTACCTGATGCAGTTTCAGCATGTGCTGGCCGAGCGATAACTAGAAGCAGCAAGAAGCACCGGGAGGATTCATGAAGAACGAGTTCAACGACCATGTCTGGGACGAGCGCGACCCCAGCCCCTGGCTGGCGCTCTACCTCGACCAGAGCACACCTTTGCCCGATGACGTCAAGGCCGCCTGGCTACGCGACTGCAGCAGCAGCTCGCGCCAGTTCTTTCTGCCGGCCATGCGGCCGCTGGCGCGGCTGTCCATGATCATCATTCAGGCGCTGAAGATCTTTCTGCCCAAGCGCTGGTCGCACTCCATGCTGCTGCACCGCCTGCTGGCCTTCGGCATGAAGAAGTTTCTCTCGCCAGAGGCCAACTGGCTCATCATGCGCCACTTTCATCTGGGCTCCCAGGTACTGGCCTTCGTCGCCGCCAATGCCCCCACCAAGGTCAGCACGGCGCCATTGACGCCCATGGAAATCGACGATGTGAAGGACGAGCTGTTTCTCAAGCACGACCTCAACCTCTTCAACTTCGTGATTCGTCTGAACAAGGCTCTGCGCGAGAACGGGCAGGAACTGGTGCCCGTGGCCGAGCCCGATTTCTCCATGATCCGCGAGCCCGATCTCAGGCTCGAAGACATGCCGCGCGGGCGCTTCAACGTCATCGACCTGCAAAGCGCCATTGAGCTGTACACGCCCATCTACCAGTTGCTGCTGACCGACAACGACTTCTGGCGCGCCAGCAACTCGCTGCAGCTCGACGAAACCGTTGCCATCTACTGCGCCAAGATCCTGGCCTCGCCTGAGCACCTGGTGCTGCTCAACAACAAGCATCCCATGGTGCCCCTGTCCACCCTGTATGCCGCCTACCGCCTGGTGCTGCACGGCCTTTCCACCGAGATGCTGCACTCGCTGCTGACACGCATGGCCAACGGCGAGCACCCCATTCCGGCGCGCGAGCTGGCCAAGATGCACCAGGCCGCCGAGACGGTGATGGATCAAACCGCTGCAAAAAGCTGAGCCATGGACCCACGAAGCAACCGCATCACAGGCGTTCGCATCGACGAGCAGACCATCTGGCTGGCACTCGCGGACGGACGCGAACTGGCCGAGCCCATCAAGCGGCATATCCGCCTCGAAAAAGCCACGCCCGAGCAAAGGCTGCACTGGGTTCTGAGCGACGAGGATCACGGTCTGAACTGGCCGGCGTTGTGGCAGCCATCTCCCGCAGGCATGGTCAGCGTCTGGGACATGGATCAGGACAGTCTCTACAACCAGGCCATGGGCGCGCTGCTCGGCGCCCAATGGGACGTTACACAGATATCCCCGGTCCAGCATGAGCTGGTGGCTTTGTGGCGCATGGAAGCCGATATCAACAACGGCGGCTTTCTGCAGTTTCTGGGCAACTGGGGAGTGGAGAACCATCAGCTCACACTGCAGGCTCTGCAAGCCATAGGCGCCCCCGTCACGCAGCAATGTCTGCAAGACATGTTTGCGGTGCTCAGGCGATTTGAAGACATGCCAGAGAATGTGGACTTCTCCGATCTGCCTGCGCTGCTGACGGACGCCGAGCATGAGCAGTTGCAGGAACTGGAAGAAGCCTTCTGGGACTACCCGGAGCCTTTGAACAAGCTCGTGGTCATGCACTACGGACCCGCCCAATGAAGTCTGAAAACCAATCCGGCAAGACCTATTCGCTGGCGTTTCGCAAAGCCCTGGTGGACGAAGCGCTGAACCGCACACCCGGCGGCGGCTTTCCGGAACTGGAAAAGCGCCACCGCCTCAAGCCCGGAACCCTGTTCGACTGGGTCGAGGAGCTGGGTCCAGCACCACCGCCCGCGCCTTTTTCTGCGCTGCATTTCTGGATAGGAAATACGCCATTGGGCGAGCCGGAATTTGCCCGCTACTTTGAACATGCAGACAGTTACTGGGAGCTGGAAGTCGAAGACATTGAAAGCAGCAAGCAAGATGTCACGGGCTGCGGCTTCTGCCAGGACCTGGGCAGACAATTTCTGTTCGACGAAGACCTTCTGCTGATGATCTGGCTGCCCGAGCCAGTCCCTGTCTCTGCCTTGGTGAGCCACAGCACTCTGGACTCCGACACATCGCTCGCGCTCATCGTGCAAGCCTGTGAAACCCATGGCATTCACACGGCCAACGCCATGTTTGTCTATGCCGACCCAACCGAGCCGATCACCGATCCGAATAAGCTCTACAACGGACTGAGCTACATCGGTCTTTTTGACGACTGACGCAGCTCAGACGCTTTTTTCATTTTCTTCATGCACGACTTCATTGCCCAGATTTCGCAGCAATGGCTGCAGCTGCCGGATTGCCAGACCGAGCACAAGGACGCAGCCAGAACACGCATTACCAGCAGCGCAGCAGCCGGTTGCATGGATGTCGAATTCTTTGTGCACCACGGTGGCAACGGCTCTTTCTCGGCCACCAGGTATGAGGAGGCCATGCAGTTGGGCGCGGAGCATCGGCTTCATGCCTGGATCACGCTGCGTGATGCGGCCGGTGAAGTCATACACCATGAAGTCAGCTGCAACCCCGGGCGCTTTGCTCAGCTGCTGCATGAATGGCGCGCAGCGCCTGATGCAGCACCGGAACAAGTCACCATCCAGGCCTTGGCTTGCAGTCCGTCTACCGATGAGACTGAAACCTGTGTCCCTTCGATGGATCAGGAGCTGAACCTCGGCCTGCTGGACGAGCTCGCGGATGCACAGCAGGCACTTGAACGGCTCAAGGCCGATGTGGCCGCTATCGACCTCATGCGCCTGCTTCAGTCCTGGCCGCGAGATGATCGCGGACGACCTGCGGCGCGCACCACCGCCGTGCTTGCGGCCTACGGCCCCGCCACCCGCAAGCGCCAGCCCTGCCTGCTGGTTCGATCGGTCATGCAGTCAAAGATGCCGGGCTGGCAATTGCTTGTGTCGTCCGAATTTCTCTACAACTGCCGCCATCAGTGGAGCGATGCCCGCTGGCTGTGGTCGCCGGCAGAGGCCCCCAAGGACTCGGCTCTGGAGCGCAAGGCACGCAATCTGATGGCACAAGGCAAGGTCAGCGAGGCCTGCGCACTGTATGGCATCGAGCTTCACGAACGCGTGCGAAGACTTGCCGCAAGTCAGTCATTTCAGCGCTTCTCGCCCGCGCCAGAGGCCTGGGTGCAAGAGCTACGAGCTGCTCTTCTGCAGTTGGCTCCGTGGCGTCTCACAGCAGGCCTGCAACGCATACAGGAGCACCTGATTCAGGCCAACCGCAAGCCGCCCAAGCCCGGCAGCTGGGAGCGCAAGCTGTTCTGGTTCTCGGGCCAGCGCCAACAGGCGCGTTGGGGCCCCGGAGTACGCTTCAACGAGGATGGCAAGCCGGTGCTGGACCTGATCGTCACCGCATCCAACGAGCATTTTCCCGTGCCGGACTGGAAGCAGCAGCCACGCTAATCCCGTCAGTCAATATCATCAAGCCACTGCCAGCCAGTCCCGCACCTGCTCGGCGGGCATGGCACGCGAATGCAGCCAGCCCTGGAAGAACTCGCAGCCGATGTCACGCAGCAGCTGCAGCTGATCGAGTTCTTCGACACCTTCGGCCACCACCTCCAGATCCAGCGCATGGGCCATATGCACAATGCCGCCCATCAGCCTGTCCCGACAAGGCGACGGAAACAGAAACTCCCGCCCCAGCTTGACGCGCTGCAGCGGCAGATATTGAAGATAGGCCAATGACGAATGGCCGGTACCAAAATCATCCAGCGCAATCGTCACTCCCAGCCGCGCCAGAGCCTGCAGCACTTCGCTCCCCTGAGCGGGGTTGATCATGGCCTGGGATTCGGTTACCTCCAGCTCCAGCCATTGCGGCGGTACCTGATAGCGCTGCAAACAGCTGCTGACCTGCTCAACCAGATTCACCTGCCGCAGTTGATAGGCAGAAAGATTGACCGCAACCCGCAGCGGCGTACCGGCCTTGAGCCACAAAGCGATCTGCTTGCAGGCTGCGTCGAGCACATAGTTGCCCAGAGCCACGATCTGGCCCGAGGCCTCGGCCACCGGAATAAAGCGCGCCGGACTGACATTGCCCAGCAAGGGATCATGCCAGCGCAGCAGGGCCTCCACAGCCACCACTGCGGTGCTCTCGACCTTGACCTGAGGCTGGTAGTGCAGTTGCAAGCCACCATAGCTGAGCGCCATGCGCAAGCGCTCGGCCAGTTGCACGCGTTCAGCCATCTCCTTGCCCATGGCAGGTTCGAAAAACACCGCATGGCCACGCCCCTGGGCCTTGGCGCTGTACATGGCCATATCGGCGAAACGCATCAGGTCGTCGCCAGTCTGCGCATCGTCGGGATAAAGGGCAATGCCCACGCTGGCACCAAAATCCAGCGCCAGCCCGTCATGCTTGAAGGGGATGGAGAGCGCAGCCAGTATCTGTTCGCTCCAGAAGCGGGCGCGGGCCGCATTCTCACCCACCAGCAGCACCATGAATTCATCGCCACCCAGGCGTGCCAGCACGCCCTCGCTGCGCAGCTGGGACTTCAGCCGCCTGGCGACCTCCCGCAGCAGCTGATCGCCTGCCGCATGCCCGTAGCCGTCATTGATGGCCTTGAAGTTGTCGAGATCCAGCTGCAGCAGGGCCAGTGCTTCGCCGTCGGCCTGTGCGAGCTTGAGTTGCTCCTGCAGCTCCTGGCCGAATTGCCAGCGATTATTGAGTCCGGTCAGGGTGTCCTTGGTGGCCTGAAACTTCAGGCGTTGCTGCATCTGATGCAACTCCGTCACATCGCGCACAAAGGCAATGGCCAGACCTTTGTCGTCATCGCCAAAATAGCCAAGAGCAATGTCCACCGGCACGGCATTGCCCTGCTTGCGCTGCAGCCACAGCACGCCACCCAGCCCCATGGGCCGGCGCGATGGCTGGGCAAAGTAGCTGCGCAGGTAATGGCCATGCCCGGCCTGAAACTCGGGCGGCAGCAGCGTGTCCAGCGCCTGCCCTTCGAGCTCGCCGCGCCCGTAGCCTGAAATGGCCTGCATGGCGGCGTTGGCCGTCACGATGTGCCCGTCGCGGTCCACGAGCAAAATGCCGTCCGGAGCGGCATCCAGTGCCTGCTGCTCACGCCGGCTCAGCATGACGGAAAGGCTCACCCCCTCCTGCCAGGCCGACATGGCCAGTCGCAACCGACGCTGACAGTCCGCCAGCGCTGGTTCAGACACCGGTTTGAGCATTGAAGAAAAAGGGCACTCGGCCATACACAGACTCCAGATATCCACTCTGGCGTCCCTGCGTGCAGCCACTCCCCATGCTGCATCAACGGCCTGCATGCCCAACTCTAGAAAGCCGGATCGAGCCTTGCCAAGTGTTTGAAGTCGCTCACTATGCGCGCGACATCGCACGCTCTCCTTGCGCTATATCAAACACCAACATGTAACAATAATTTTCAGAGTTCGAGACCAATGCTGCTGGTCGCGACAGCTTCAGCCCAGCAGTGCCTTCACGTCCTGAGTCAGCAGCTGCGGCCCCGCGCCGTAGCGCTCGTAAACGCGCAACCGGCCCTGGGGATCGAAAAGATAGGTACCGGCCGAGTGATCGAGGGTGTAAGTTCCGTCAACCTTGCCTGGCACCTTCTTGAAGAAAATCTTGAAATCCTTGGCCACGGCAGCAATCTCGTCGGCCGTACCGCTGAGCCCCACAAAGCTCTCGTCGAAGTTGGCCAGATAGGCCTTGAGCACCTCAGGCGTGTCACGCTCGGGGTCCAGCGACACAAACACGGCCTGCAGCTTGTCGCCATCGGCGCCCAGCGCCTGCTTGACTTCAAGCAACTCCTGCAGCGTGGTGGGGCAGACATCGGGGCATTGGGTGTAGCCGAAGAACACGGCCACCACCTTGCCCGAGAAGTCCTTGAGGCTGCGCTTTTTTCCGTGGACATCGGTGAGCGGAATGTCCTTGGCGTAGTCTGCGCCCGTCACATCCACGCCCTGAAACTTGGGCTTGCTATCGTCCTTGCAGCCAGTCAATGTCAATGTGGCCGCACCGGCCAGTGTTGCGGCGCCTAAAGCGCCGAGTACGCGCAGCGCAGCTCGTTTATCCATGGTCGATCAGGCTAGGTAGTGATCCACCAGCAGCGCAGCAAACAGCAGGCTCAGATGGATCAGGGAAAAGCGGAAGGTCTTGCGTGCCAGCGCATCCGAGTAGTTGCGCAGCAGTGCCCAACCATAACCGCAAAAGCCCAACCCCAGAATCACTGCGGCAAAAAGGTAGAGATAGCCACTCATGCCCACCACAAAAGGCAGCAGACAGCCGGCAAACAGCACCAGGGTATAGAGAAACACCTGCAGCCGCGTGAAGGCATTGCCATGCGTGACCGGCAGCATGGGCAAACCGGCGCGGCGGTAATCCTCCACTCGGTACAGCGCCAGCGCCCAGAAATGCGGCGGCGTCCAGAGAAAGATGATGAGAAAAAGCAGCAGGGCTTCATGCCCAACCTGCCCCGTCATCGCCGCCCAGCCCAGAACGGGCGGCATGGCGCCCGATGCCCCGCCGATGACGATGTTCTGCGGCGTCAAAGGTTTGAGCACCAGCGTGTAGATCACGGCGTAACCAATGAAGGTGGCCAGCGTCAGCCACAGCGTGAGAGCATTCACGGCCAGCAGCAAGATGGCGGCACCTGCTGCGCACAGCAAGGCCGAAAACAGCAGGGCCTGGGAATGCGAGAGCTCGCCGCGCGCCGTGGGCCGCCAGGCCGTGCGCTTCATGCGTGCATCAATGCTGCGCTCGACCAGGCAGTTGAAGGCCGCTGCCGCTGCCGCAACCAGCCAGATGCCCGCGCAGGCCGCCAGCATGCGGCCCCAATCCTGCCAGCCGGGAACGCCCGGCACGGCCAGCACCATGCCGATGAAGGCGCAAAAGACGATGAGCTGCACCACCTTGGGCTTGGTCAGCGCGTAGTACTGCGCCCAGCGCGAAGCAGCCGCTCCTGCAGCCGGAACAGCGCCGTTCAAATCCGAGATTTCTGCCTGCATGCGGCCCTCCTCGCTGACTGTGATTCAGATGGCTGGCAGTGCCTTGCGAAAGCAGGCTAAAGCCGGTTTCAACACCTATTTCCGTGCTGCATCGACCGTAGCCCGCCCGGCCTCGTCCCATGAGGCAGAGGCGCGCAGCAGCCGCTCCAGATCGCGCTTGGCCTTGCCGGCCGTGGCTTTATCCATGCTTGCTGGAAAGCGCATCATCCAATGCCCCTGCGGATCGACCACATACAGATGCTCGTCCAGTGCATGCCCGACCTCGGGCTTGAGCCAGTTGCCGATGACTGCAGCGGGCACACGTACCGTTATGGCTTGCTCGGCAGCCGGCAGGATTTTTTCAGGCACGGGCTGCTGGTCGCTGATGAGCCAGACCCAGTCCAGCCGGTCCTTTTCACGACCCAGGGTTTCACGCAGTTGGCGCTGCAGATAGAGATGCTCCTGACAGCGCTGCCCGCAGTCCCCGGCACTGGTGCTCAGCAGCAGCCACTGGCCCTTGAGGCTGTTCAGATTCACGCTGCGGCCGTCCAGCGTCTGCGCCTGCACATCGGGCAGGCCGGGCTGCTCGGCAATCAGCTCGCCGTAGCTGCGCTGCTGCGAAGGACGCAACACGTAATAGGTGAAGTAGGAGGCCAGCACCGGCGCCGCACAGACCAGCAGCACGGCCAGCATCTTCCAGCGACCGCTGCGCGCCTGCATCTGCCGTGCCTGGGTATGCGCGGGATCGGGCAGGCTGTGGACCGCAAAGCTCAGCGGTTCATCCCTCGGGCTGCGCGGCGCGGCGGCGGGGGTAAAAGCGTCGGACGAGTTGAAACCAGACATAGAGCAACACCACCAAGACACTGAGTCCGAACCACTGAAATGCATAGCCGTAGTGCTTTTGCACACCGGCATTGATCTGCGGCCAGTCGCGCAGCAAGCCTTCGCTTGCGCCGCCGCCTTGCACCACGCTCAGCGCCAGCAGCGGCAAGCCGCTTTGCTGCGCCCACAGGGCAATGTCTGCATTCTGTCGGATGCGCGACTTTTGCTCATCAGGGTCTGCCCCGCCATGGGCCGTTTCCAGCTCCATCAGCCTGGACGGTGGCGCCTCCAGCCTGCCCTCGATGCTGACCGTGCCTGCAGGCGTCTGCACCTCGGGCAGAACCGTGCGGTCCATGAAGTTGCGCGGCGCCCAGCCACGCTGCACGATGATGACCCTGTGCTCATAAGGAGCGCTCAATCTGAAGGGCGTGAGTACATAGAAGCCGGCCCGACCCTGCATCTGGCGGTTGTCCAGAAAGAGGGTCTGCTCGGCCAGCCACTGGCCTTGCAGCTGCACGGGTCTATGCAGCAGATGCGCCTTCTGTGCTTCGCCGGCGGAGTTTGCCGCCAGAGCCACCTCGGCGGCCAGCTGGGCGTTATGCCAGGGCTGCAGCGCCTGCTGGCGCGTGATGGCATCGAAAACAGCCTGCTTCTGCGCGGCCCGGCCCAGTTGCCAAAAGCCCAGCGATGCTGTGGCGGCCACGCAGATCAAGGCCGCCGCAGAAATCAGTAGAAACCGCCAGAGGTCTGGAAATCGGGAAATGCGCACCAGATAATCCGTTCATGAAATTCGTGATCATTCTCGCCTTTCTCGCCATTTTGGCGAGTCTCGGCAGTGCGCTTTTCTTCATGATGCGCAGGGGCGACGGCGGCGAAAACTCGGAGGCCGACGATGCCGAGCGAAGCCGCAAGATGTTTCGCGCCCTGGCCCTGCGTGTGGCTTTGTCGGTTGCGCTGTTTCTCTGCGTTCTGATGGCGGCCAAGCTGGGCTGGATACAGCCCACAGGCTGGCAGCCCGGGCAATAGACCGCTTTGAGTCGCGCAGGATAACGCTCCTAAAACAAAAGCGCCTTGCGCTTGCCATTCATAGGATTCAGCATTGTTTGATGCTGAAACCGATGTTGGTCATGCGCAAGACGCTTCTATTTTTGAGAGTCTTACATCCAGTACACGAGGATGTAGAGAAAGACCCAGACTACGTCCACAAAGTGCCAGTACCAGGCCGCACCTTCAAAGCCGAAGTGGTGCTTGTCGGTAAAGTCCCCTTTCATCAGGCGGATGGTGATGAAGAACAGCATCAGCATGCCCACCAGCACGTGGAAGCCGTGAAAGCCCGTCAGCATGTAGAAGGTGGAGCCGAAAACGCCAGAGTTGAGCTTGAGGTTGTAGTCGTTGTAGAGATGGTGGTATTCGTAGCCCTGCACGCAGAGGAATACGAAGCCCAAAATCACCGTCATCCACATGAAGCTGATGCAGCGCGCGCGGTTGTTGACCTGCAGCGCATGGTGGGCGATGGTCAGCGTCACGCCCGAGGTCAGCAGCAGCGCCGTGTTGATGGTGGGCAGCCAGAACGGCCCTACGGTCTTGAACGGCTCGACGATATTCGCGGGCGACGCCGTGGCTCCGGGAGCCACACTGGGCCACACGGCCTGGAAGTTGGGCCACAGCAGCTCGTTGGCCAGACTGCCCAGTGCCGGCACCGAGTGCGCGCGTGCCCACCACAGCGCGGTGAAGAAGGCGCCGAAGAACATCACCTCCGAGAAGATGAACCAGCTCATGCTCCAGCGGTAGGACAGGTCGATCTTGCGGCTGTTGAGCCCGGCCTCGCTCTCGCGCGCCGCATCGCGGAACCAGACAAACAGCACGGCCAGCCACCAGACCAAGCCGAAGAACAGGGAATACATTCCCCATTCGTGGCCGTTGATCCAGGTGCCGGCACCCAGAATCACGAAGAACAGGCCGATGGCCGCCATCACGGGGTGGCTGGATTCGGCTGGCACATAGTAGTAAGGGGTTGCGCCCTGCGGGATTGCACTCATCACTCGGCTCCTGACTCTGTTGATCGTTGTTTTGACCGACGCTCCACTATCACTGGCACTGCATTCGCCACACCTGCCCTCAGCCAGAGGCTAAACGACCAGGTTGACGATCCATATCAACGCTAATACCAAGGCAAAAATCGCCACCAGCCCCACGGCAATCACATGCAGCGGCGTGATGCTGGCGAAATCCTTCTCGTACTCCTTGCCCTTGCGCACGCCCAGCATGGCCCAGGCGACGGCCACAATGCTGCGCCAGAAGCCTGTCTTCTTGACGTCCTGCGTCATGAGCTGCCTCCTGGCGTGACGACTGCAGCCGTGCTGCCTTCGGGCGCTGCGGGGGTCTTGCCGCCCACCTCGAAGAAGGTATAGGACAGCGTGATGGTCTTCACATCCTTGGAGATGCGCGGATCGATGACAAAGGCCACCGGCCATTCACGCTTCTCGCCGGGCTCCAGCGTGTACTGCGAAAAGCAGAAGCACTCCATCTTGTTGAAGAAGGCCGTGGCCTGGCGCGGCGCATAGCTGGGGATGGCCTGAGCGGCCATGCGCCGGTTCTGCACGTTCTGGAATTCATACATCACCGTGGCCAGCTCACCGGGGTGGACCTGCACCGAACGCTTGGCCGGCTTGAAGTCCCAGGGCCCGCGTGCATTGGCATCGAACTCCACGGTGATGGTGCGGCTGGTGTCGATCTGGCTGTTGGGCGGAAGCTTCACGTCGCGGCCCGCCACGCCGGCACCGGGCACCTGCTTTTCGGACAGCGACAGGATGTTGATGCCCGTCAGCTCGCAGATATGCTTGTAGATGGGAATGAGCACATAGCCGAACGCAAACATGCCCAGGGCAACGATCGCCAGCTTGCCCACCATCTTCGCGTTTTCCTTGGCTATGCTCACCTCAAGCTCCTTCACTCGGTTGCCAGCGGCCTGCCTCAATGCAGCCAGGCCATCTTCACCACAAAGCCGATAAAGAACACGGCAGCCGTGGAGGCCAGGATCAGCCCCAGCCTCCGGTTCGCCTTGCGTTGCTCCTGTGTCGTCATACGCGCCTCCTCAACCGATCACCTTGGTGGCGGTTTCATCAAGCTTGGGAGGCGTCTCGAACGTGTGGAACGGAGCCGGAGAAGGCACTTCCCACTCCAGGCCTTCGGCCGCTTCCCAGGGCTTTTGCGGCGCCTTTTCGCCATGACCGCGCATCGCGGGCCAGACGACGAACAGGAAGAAATACACCTGCATCAGACCGAAGCCAAAGCCGCCCAGGGAGGCAATCATGTTGAAGTCGGCGAACTGCATGGGGTAGTCGGCATAGCGACGAGGCATGCCGGCCAGACCCAGGAAGTGCATGGGGAAGAAGGTGATGTTGAAGAAGATCAGCGAGCCCCAGAAGTGGATGCGGCCGCGCGTCTCGGAATACATCACGCCCGTCCACTTGGGCGACCAGTAGTAATAGCCGGCGAACATGGAGAACAGCGAACCGGCCACCAGCACATAGTGGAAGTGGGCCACCACGTAATAGGTGTCCTGCAGTTGGATGTCGATGGGCGCCATGGACAGGATCAGCCCCGTGAAGCCGCCCATGGTGAACACGAAGATGAAGCCCACGGCGAACAGCATCGGGGTTTCAAAGCTCATGGAGCCGCGCCACATGGTGGCCGTCCAGTTGAACACCTTCACGGCCGTGGGCACGGAGATCAGCATGGTCGCATACATGAAGAACAGCTGACCCGTGACCGGCATGCCGGTGGTGAACATGTGGTGCGCCCAGACGATGAAGGACAGGATGGCAATCGCCGCCACGGCATAGACCATGGAGGTGTAGCCGAACAGCTTCTTGCGGCTGAAGGCGGGCACGATCTGGCTGACGATGCCGAAGGCCGGCAAGATCATGATGTAGACCTCGGGGTGGCCGAAGAACCAGAAGATGTGCTGGTACATCACCGGATCGCCGCCGCCTGCAGGATTGAAGAAGCTGGTGCCGAAGTGACGGTCTGTCAGCGTCATGGTGATGGCGCCGGCCAGCACCGGCATCACGGCGATCAGCAGATAGGCGGTGATCAGCCAGGTCCAGGCAAACAGCGGCATCTTCATCAGCGTCATGCCGGGCGCGCGCATGTTCAAAATGGTGACGATGATGTTGATCGCACCCATGATGGAGCTGGCGCCCATGATGTGCATGGCAAAGATGCTGGTGTCCATGGACGGGCCCATCTGCAGCGTCAGCGGCGCATACAGCGTCCAGCCGGCCGCCGGCGCACCGCCGGGCATGAAGAACGAGCCCACCAGCATGATGCCGGCGGGAATCAGCAGCCAGAAGCTGAAGTTGTTCATGCGCGCAAACGCCATGTCGGAAGCACCGATCTGCAGCGGCAGCATCCAGTTCGCGAAGCCCACGAAGGCCGGCATGATGGCGCCGAACACCATGATCAGGCCGTGCATGGTGGTGAGCTGGTTGAACAGCTCGGGGTTGACGATCTGCAGGCCGGGCTCGAACAGCTCGGCACGGATCAGCATGGCCAGGATGCCTCCCACCATCAGCATGGTGAAGGAGAACAGCAGGTACATCGTGCCGATGTCCTTGTGATTGGTGGCAAACAGCCAGCGGCGCCAGCCCGAGGGCATGGCGTGATGGTCGTCGTGCCCATGGTCGTGACCATGGCCCTCGTGGGTGTGGACGGGAGGAACTACGGCGCTCATATTCTTTTCTCCAATCGGTCTCTATACCCGGGGCTTACTTCGCGACCGTGATGTCAACACGGCGTGCCTGCTGGTCCGCACCTGCTGCAGCCGTGATGGTCTCGGGCTTGCGCAGCTCGATGCGGTCACCCGCAACGCCGCTGTCCTCCAGCAGCTTGGCCACGGCCTTGGCTCGCTCCTTGGCCAGCTCCGCGTTCTTGTCGGCGTTGCCGGTGGAGTCCACAAAGCCCGACAGGGCAATCTTGCCGTCCTTGTGGGCCTTCCAGTACTCGGCCGCCTTCTTCACCGCAGCCTGAGCCTTGTCGTCCAGCACGCTCTTGCCTGTCTCGAAAAAGACCTGATAAGGGCCGGCGTCGCTGGCCGCAGCGGCTGCACCTTGCGCAGGGACGGCAGAGTCAGCAGCAGGAGCTGCGGGTGCCGCACTGCCTCCTCCTTCAGGGAACTTGCCGCCACGCGCAGCCACGAACTGGGCGGGCTGCACCAGCTGGCCGGTCTGGTTGCTCCAGTGGTTCTTGGCAAAAGTCACCACTGCGGCCAGTTCGGTGTCGCTCAGTTGCTTCCAGGCCGGCATGGCACCGTTGGCGCGGCCTTCGAGCACGGCATGCATCATGTCGGCTGTGGGGCCCAGCACCACGGGACTGCCGTCCAGCGGCTTGATGGGACCGGCCCCTTTGCCATTGGCCTGGTGGCAGGCTGCGCAGTTGGCCGCATAGACTTTTTCGCCACGTGCTACCAAATCGGCCAGCACCCAGACCTTGTTCGGATCATCAGCCTTGGCGGCCAGCTTCTTCTTTTCTCCGGCCACCCAGGCGCTGTAGGCTTCGGCAGACAGCACCTTCACATGGATGGGCATGTAGGCATGCTCCTTGCCGCACAGCTCGGCACACTGGCCGTAGTAGTCGCCGGTCTTCTCGGCCTTGAACCAGGTATCGCGCACAAAGCCGGGAATCGCATCCTGCTTGATGCCAAAGGCCGGCACCATGAAGGAGTGGATCACATCGTTGGCCGTGGTGATGATGCGCACCTTCTTGCCCACAGGCACGACCAGCGGGTTGTCGACCCTGAGCAGATAGTCGTTGGGCGCCTTGCTCACATCGCCGCTGTTGGACATCTGACGCTGGGCGTTGTCCAGCGTGGAAACAAAGCCCAGGCCTTCGCCCTCGCCGCTCAGATAGTCATAGCCCCATTTCCACTGGTAGCCGGTGGCCTTGATCGTGAGGTCGGCGTTGGTCGTGTCCTTCTGTGCCACCAGCACCTTGGTGGCAGGCAGCGCCATCAGAATCACGATGATGAAGGGAGCCACCGTCCAGGCCACTTCCACCTTGACCGATTCATGGAAGTTCGCGGCCTTGGCTCCCTGGGATTTGCGGTGCTTCCAGATGGAATAGAACATCACCCCGAACACCGCGATGAAGATCACCGTGCAGATGATGAGCATCATCCAGTGCAGCCAGTGCTGCTCCACGGCAATGCGTGTCACAGGCGGATGCAGATTGAGTTGGTTGACGGCAGGACCTCCCGGCAGATCCTGCGCCGCATAGGCCATGGAACTGCCCCACGCCGCCAAGGCCAAACTCCAGGGAACCAGCTTGGTGGAAATGTTTTTCATCGTTTTCACTTACCTCAAAGCCTCAGTTGTCCACTCGCTCACACCGCTTCCGCCGCTGCGGGCCAGAAGGCTGTGACACTCACACTACCTCGCGAACTTCAACGCAGCATGCCCCAGAATTTGATAGCACTGTCTGCGCGCATTCACTAATGCATGTACCGGAAACCCATGCCAATCGGCCTTGCGCAGGCAAGGCCGACCGGACTCGAAACTCGTACTGGCAAGCGCATCTCACGGCCAACGCCGGACATGGCTGAAACTGGCCTGGCAGCCATAACTGAAAACGGGGAGATGGGACGCTGCTGCACTTCGGCCACCGCCGGGCACAGGGATGCGTCAGCGCAGCAGGAGGCTGGCTTGAGCTGATGATGAAATGCGAAAACCGGCCGCTGTCGAACCCGCTGGCCAGTCCCTTTGGCAAAGCGAAACACCCGATATCTCCCCTGGCGGCTTGGGCCGCACTGTCTGTTTTCCTTCAGGCAGGAGAGAAGCCCGAAGGATTGCTGCTATCCATGAAATAACTTGGGGAAATTGTAGGCAGCTTTGTGTCGATTCAATGACCGGAAAACGACAGATGTGCTATCGCAAACCCGTGTTGCGGGGCTGCTTGAGCATGGCTTTCATGTCTTCCAGCGACACGGCGCTGTTGGCTTCCAGACGCAGCTTGGGCTGCGGTTTGTAGGCGTGGCCATAGACGATCTCGAAGGTCAGCGAAAGTTGGCCATCGGGCTGCTTGTCGGCCCAGCGCTCCGCCATTTTCTGCAGCAGCTCGGCCTTCCAGCCACGGCCGCGCAGGCCGGCAAAACGCCCGGGATGCAGATTGCGGCCCAGTTCGCGCAGCTCCTGCAACAGGCGCTGCGGCGTGGCAAAGGTCAGTGTGATGCGCTCCATGTCCATCACGGGCTCGGCAAAGCCCGAATGCACCAGCATGTCGCCCCAGTCATGCATATCGGTAAACGTATGACCTGCCGGGCCCCAGCCCAGTTCGGCGTAGAGCCCATGCAACTGCTGCACCGTATCCGGCCCGAGGCAGGAGAACATGACATAGCCGTCGACCTTGAGCGCCTTGTGCCAGCGCTCGATCAGCGTCTGCGGGTCGGCGGCCGTATGCAGCAGCATATTGACCCAGAGCATGTCCATGCTGGCATCTGCAGGCGCCCCCATCTGCACGGCAGCCCCCTTCCAGCGCGAGAGCTGCCACCAGCGGCTGCCGAGCTTGTCCTGGGCCACGGCCTCGCGGCGGGCTACGGGTTCATAGATCGTGCATTCCGCCTGCGGATAGCGCTCGCGCAGCAGATGGTGTGCCTGCATGCCGCCGCGAACCGGCTCCCAGTGGCACCATTTCTCAGGCGGCTTCACTATCCAGTCCAGGCGCTGCTGCATGCGGCTGGCCACCTCTTCGTGCAACCACGGGGATTCGGCCGGAGCGGACATTTGCCAATGGTTTGCAGCTGCAGAATCAATTGTTGGAGGCAGGACGTGGGACATGGGCAGACAAAAGCAGGCAGCAAGTCGAGCAAGCGAGCCGCTCACCAACTGCCGGAGTGAAGATCAATGCGGCGCGAGTATATTGATTCCATGCCCGACCTTCATGCGACATGGCTTTCACGCCTGCGCCGCCAGCAGCAGCGTTGGCTGGATGCCTTGCCCAGCCAGTGCGCAGTCTGTGGTCGCTGGCCGGGGCCACGCATCTGCCGCGACTGCCATGCCCGCTGGGCTCAGCACAAGCACCGCTGCCACAGCTGTGCCTTGCCACTGCCTGCTCTGGTCAGCCTCTGCGGCAACTGCCTCAAGCAACCACCCCGACTCAAGCGCTGCACCGCCGCGCTGGACTATGCCTACCCCTGGCAAAACCTCATCACACGCTACAAATTTCAGGCCGATCTGGGGTTGGCGCGCAGCCTGGGCAGGCTGATGGCCAGTCACCCCGAAGTCAGGGAGCAGTTGCGGGCCTGCGATGCCTTGCTGCCCATGCCGGCCTCCGCACAGCGCGTGCGCGAGCGCGGCTTTGACCACAGTCTGCTGCTGGCACGCTCCCTCTCGGAGCAATACGACAGGCCCTTGCCCTTGCTGAGCGAGGCTGTGCAACGCCAACATCTGGAGCTGCCCCAACATGCCTCCAGCCGGGAACAAAGACTGCGCCAGCTGCGCGGCATCTTCAGCCTCGCCCCGGCTCGGCAGGCTCTGGTGAAAGGACGGGAGATTTTGCTGCTCGACGACGTGATGACCACTGGTGCCACGCTGGATGCACTGGCAGGCTGCCTGCTGTCGGCTGGCGCGGCCTCGGTCAGCGCCGTCGTGCTGGCACGCACGCCTTGACCCATATTCGCCACTCTGGAACTGCGGAGGCAGCAGCGTGGGTAAAAGCCGGGCTGCACAATAGCGCCCCATGTTTCATATCGTTCTTGTGGCGCCCGAGATCCCTCCCAACACGGGCAATGTCATCCGTCTGGCCGCCAATACGGGCTGCAGCCTGCATCTGATCGAGCCGCTGGGCTTTTCCATGGAAGACCGGCATATGCGCCGCGCCGGACTGGACTATCACGAGTACGCCAATGTGGCCCGCCACGCCAGCTGGGACGTCTTCCTTCAAACCTGTCAGCCGCAGCGCGAGCGCATGTTCGCCATGACCACGCATAGCAGCAGTCCGGCCCATGCCATGGAATTCAAGGCGGGCGACTGGCTGGTCTTTGGTTCTGAAAGCAAGGGACTGCCACCAGAGGTGCGCGCCCAGTTCCCCAATGAGCAGCGACTGCGCCTGCCCATGCTGGCATCTCAGCGCAGCCTGAACCTATCCAACGCCGTGGCCGTGACGGTGTTCGAAGCCTGGCGCCAGCAGGGCTTCGTGGGAGCTGCCCTTGCGGAGCCCAAGACAGCTCTTTAAGTTCCCGCTTATTGTCTCTATTTTCGGAACAATAAGTTGCGCAACAAGGGGTTTTTCTCGCAATTAGATCGTCCTAAAGTACGACCCATGGACTTGCAGCCGACCGACGATATCCGCCAGGACTGCAGGCCCGATGTACCCAAAGGACGAATCATGAAATACGCCAACCGCCTCGCCATCGTTGCCACCCTGGCCATGTCCGCCGCCGCTGCACAGGCCGCAGGCTTTGACTTCACCGGCGATCACTACCCTCCCGAAGTGGCCTCTCAGTCCACCCTGACCCGTGCCCAGGTCAAGGCTCAGGTGCAGGACGCCATGGCCAAGGGTCAGCTGCAACCCGTTGGCGATGCCTATCTGCCTCTGTCCCAGCAACAGCAATCCAGCAACCTCAGCCGTGAGCAAGTGCGCCAGGAAACCATTGCCGCAGGCAAGGCCGGTTTGCTGGACAACTATGGCGAATGACGGCCTCTGCGCAGCACCCTGCTGTGCAAGGTGCGGCTCAATAGCAAAGCCCCAAGGCCGATGCCAAGGGGCTTTTTTCATGGCTTGAAGATTACGCCGCGAATCAGGCCGCAGCACCAAAACTGCGCGCCAGCGACTCAGCCACGCACACAGGCTTGTCGCTGCCCTCGCGCTCCACCGTCACCAGCCAGGTCATCTGAATGCCGGCCGGCTCGATGCGCTCCGCCGCCTGCAATGTCATGCGGGCCCGCAAGCGGCTGTTGACGGGCACGGGAGCCATGAAGCGCACACGATTGAGCCCGTAGTTCACCCCCATCTTGGCGCCTTCGATCTTGAACGTGCCTTCGAAGAACTGCGGCAGCAGGGACAGTGTGAGAAAGCCATGGGCAATCGGCGCGCCGAACGGTCCCTGGGCGGCGCGCTCGGGATCGGTATGAATCCATTGCTGATCGCCCGTGGCGTCGGCAAACATTTGAATCTGGGCCTGGGTGATGGTAATCCAGTCGCTGACGGCGACTTCCTGCCCAATCGAGGCCAGCACTTCGGAGTAGGAGCGAAAGGTTTTCATGCCCCCAATGTAGAAGCCCCCTGCCCTGCGCCATGTCTGACGCGGGACAAGGGGCTTACCCTAGATGATTCGATCAAATATGCCGCTAGCTCAATCTATTCATAAGCATGCAGCTATGCTTTTCAAAGCAGATCAGGCTTCACTGGAGCGCTGAACAAAAAACAGGCCTGTGCCTACTGCCATCAGCAGGCCGCCGAACACCCGGTTCTGGTTGCGCATGGCGCGTGCGCTGCGCATCAGGCCGCGCAAGGCGCTGGCACCTGCGGCATAGCTGTGCATCACAGTGGTGTCCACGGCCAGCATAGTCACGGCCAGAATCGCCAACTGAGGGGCCAGGGGACGACTGGTGGTCATGAACTGGGGTAGCACGGCGACCATGAAGATGATGCCCTTGGGATTGGTGGCATTGGTCAGAAAACCCGTCAGCACACGCTTTTTGAGACTGGCCTCAGGCACTGCCTCTTGCGTTGCCAGCGGCGAGCCACCCGAGCGCCACTGGCTGATACCCAGATAGATCAGATAGCCTGCGCCCACGATCTTGACGGCATTGAAGGCCCACTCGGATGCCATGAGCAGCGAGCCCACGCCTGCACCTGCTATCAACAAGATGAGCAGCAGCCCGAGTTGCAGACCCATGATGGTGGCGCTGGTCTTGCGCACACCGTAGGACAGGCCATGACTCATGGACAGCACAGCCCCCGACCCCGGCGAGACCGCAATGATCCAGGAGGCCACAAAAAAAGCAAACCAGGTGTGCAGATCCATACTCACTCCAAACGCCGATCTAAAGCGCCAGTCACAAAGCGCCTATCTTAAAAGTTGCGCTATCAACTTGCAGACGCATGGTTGACCAGGCGCTATAAGCACCAGGTAAACATTCGTGCCATTTTTCTTTCTGTCAAAAATCTGACGCCTGGCTGCGGGTGCCAAAATGGAATCTCTCTAGGGTTAACACCACATAACATTCCCATGGAACACGGCTCTCCCATCTGGCTGACTTACGGCTTCATCTATCTTACGGCGGCGGTTCTGGCTGTCCCCATCGCCAGAGCCCTGGGCCTGGGAGCCATCATCGGCTATCTGGGCGCCGGCATTGCCATGGGCCCCTGGGGCTTTGGTCTGGTGCGCAATGTGGACGACATCCTGCATTTTGCCGAGTTTGGCGTGGTGCTGATGCTGTTCGTGATCGGACTTGAGCTGCAGCCCAAGCGCCTCTGGGAGCTGCGCCGCCCCATCTTCGGCTGGGGCATGGCGCAAATGGCGGTCTGCACCGGCATTCTGTTCCTGGCTGCCTGGGCCTTTGGTCTGTCCTGGCGCGTCAGCCTGATTGCGGGCATGGGCCTGGCACTGTCGTCTACCGCTGTCTGCCTGCAGATCATGGCCGAGCGCAATCTGATGCGCACTCCCAGCGGACAGGCCGCCTTCTCCATCCTGCTGTTCCAGGACGTGGCGGCCATCCCCATCCTGGCGCTGATTCCGATTCTGGGCGCTTACAAGGCCGCCCATGCCAGCCACGGTGACAGCCATGTCTGGCTGGCCATTCTCAAGACCGTGGGCACGATTGGCGCCGTAATCATCGGCGGCCGCCTGCTGCTGCAACCGCTGCTGCGCTGGATTGCGCGCAGCAAGACCCCCGAGATCTTTACTGCCACCTCCTTGTTGTTGGTCGTAGGCATTGCCATGCTGATGACACAGGTGGGCCTGTCCATGGCGCTGGGCGCCTTCCTGGCCGGCGTGCTGCTGGCCGACAGCGAATACCGCAGCGAGCTGGAAACCAATATCGAGCCGTTCAAAGGGCTGCTCCTGGGCCTGTTCTTCATGGCCGTGGGCATGAGCATTGACTTTGGCGTCATCCTCCAGTCTCCCTGGGCCATGGCCGCCATGGTGACGGGCTTTATTGCACTGAAGGCAGTGATGATCTTCGGCCTGGCCAAATTCATGCAGATTCCCTGGCGCGAACGCCCTGTGTTCACGCTGATGCTGGCGCAAGGTGGGGAATTCGCCTTTGTGGTGTTCCAGACAGCCGCGCAGTACAAGGTGTTTCGCCACAGCGTCTCGTCCATGCTGGTCGCGGCCGTGGCTCTGTCGATGCTGCTGGGCCCGCTGTTGCTGGTGCTGCTGGACAAACTGCTGCTGCGCCGCTTTTCCACCATCAAGGATGAGGAGTGCGGCTCCGACAAGGCCAGAGAGATCTCCGAGCCTCAGGACTCGCCCATCATCATTGCCGGCTTCGGCCGCTACGGCCAGATCGTGGCTCGCGTGTTGCTGGCCCAGGGCATACGCCCGACCATCCTGGACCATAGCGTGGAGATGCTGGAGGCCGCGCAGATCTATGGCCACCGGGTGTTTTACGGCGATGCCACTCGCATGGACCTGCTGCGCATTGCAGGCGCAGCCAAGGCACATGTGCTGGTAATTGCCGTCGACACTCCCGAGCAGTCCCTCAAGATAGCCAGTCAGGTACGCAAGCATTTCCCCAACCTGGAGATCGTGGCCCGCACCCGGGATCTCAATCACTGGTTCCAACTGCGCGACCTGGGTGTGGAGCATGCCCAGCGTGAAGTGTTCGAGTCCAGCCTGATCTCGGCCCAGTCGGTGCTGGAACTGTTAGGTCAGAGTCCGGCCGAGGCCAAACGCATCACGGCACGCTTCAGGGAGCACAATCTGGCTCTGGCTGAGCGCATGTACCCGCATTACAAGGACAAGAACCAGCTGATTGCGGTGGCCAAGCAGGGACGCCAGCAACTGGTGGAGCAAATGGCCAAGGAACGTGCCGACCTCCTGGCTGACAGCGCAGAAACACCAGATACCGCCCCGGCCAGCGAGCAAGACCACAGTCCGGCCGACGCCCGGCAGCCGTGATACGCTGCGCGCCATCATGTTCAACCCCAGTCAAGCCGACGTACGGCGATTTTTTTGCGGTGTGCGCGCCAAGATGATCAGCGGCGCGCCCATGGAGGCCATCGAGACGCTGGCCAGCCTGTGGATAGACGAGCACCCAGAGTATTTCGATGAGCTCTCCGACGTGGATGCCGCCGTGGCGCGCAACTACGATGCGGAGACCGAGCGTACCAACCCGTTTCTGCACCTGTCCATGCATCTGTCCATCAGCGAACAGTGCAGCGTGGACTCGCCACGCGGCATACGCCAGGCCGTGGAACTGCTGACCAGAAAGCGTGATCTGCATGACGCCCATCACGCCGCGATGGAATGCCTCGGCCAGATGCTCTGGGAAAGCCAACGCTCGGGACGCCCGCCCGATGGTGAGGCGTATGTCGCCGGAGTTCAGCGTCTGGCCACCACCGACGGCAGTTTCAAAAGCAGCCCCTGAGGCGATGTGCCGCAGAGCGGCACTTCATGGAGACAAAGAAAAAGCCGTCTTCACGGGCTTTTTCTTTGTCGCAGCCGAGCTACTTCTGGCCCAGACGGAAGTGCGGCTGCGCCACCACCTGCATCTCGCTGTCCAGGCTGCCGATGTACTTGGCAAGTTGCTGCAGCTCGTCGTTCTTGAACTGCTTGGCAATACCCGCCATCACGCCATTGCTGCGCCCGATGAGCGGATTGCCATCGGTTTTGTATGACTGCAACGCGCGCAAGACATAGTCCGAATACTGCCCTGCCACCTTGGGGTAGGACGGGTCAATGGGCTTTGAAAAGCCTTCACCGTGACAGGAGAAGCAGGCACCTTTTTGCAGCAGCGCCGTGACAGCAGGGTTCGCCTCCTTGGCCTTGCCATCCTTGGCCTTGCCATGACCTGCATAGAAGGCCGCCACATCGGCCATGTCCTGCTCGCTCAGCGAGTCGGCAATGCCGCGCATGGTGGGGTGTTTTCGTTCGCCTTTTTTATAGGCATTCAGAGCCGAGACGATATAGGCCTCGTTTTGCCCGCCGATCATCGGCACCTTGTAAACCTCAGGGAAGCTGGCCTGATAACCGGTGATGCCATGACAGCCTATGCACATGGCGATCTTGCCTTCGCCGGCCTTTGCATCGCCCTTGACAGCCTGGGCGTTTGCCGCGCCGGTCACTGATGCGACAACTACTGCCAATACCGTGGTCCAAGTTTTTATCATTTTGCGCGCACAATCCTTCAAGAGTTCAGACGGGTGCTCAAATGCCTTGCTGCAGTGCAAACGATTATGGCAGTGAGAATTTCGCACGCTTATCAATACTTACGCTGATACCGCCCATGAAGTTTCAAGGTTCCGACAAATACGTGGCCACGCAAGATCTGATGCTGGCCGTCAACGCTGCCGCTACCCTGCAGCGCCCTCTGCTGATCAAGGGCGAGCCCGGCACGGGCAAGACCATGCTGGCCGAGGAAGTGGCTCAGGCGCTGGACATGCCACTGCTGCAGTGGCATATCAAGTCCACCACCAAGGCCCAGCAAGGCCTGTATGAGTATGACGCCGTAAGCCGTCTGCGCGATTCGCAGTTGGGAGACGAGCGCGTCAAGGACATTCACAACTACATCGTCAAGGGCGTGCTCTGGCAGGCTTTCACGGCAGAACGCCCCGTGGCCCTGCTGATCGACGAGATCGACAAGGCCGACATCGAGTTCCCCAACGACTTGCTGCGCGAAATCGATCGCATGGAGTTCTATTGCTACGAAACCCACGAGATGATCCGCGCCAAGCACCGCCCGCTGGTCTTCATCACCTCGAACAACGAAAAGGAATTGCCCGACGCCTTCTTGCGCCGCTGCTTTTTCCACTACATCAAGTTCCCCGATGCCGACACCATGCGCCAGATCGTGAACGTGCATTTCCCTAGGCTGCAGGGTGAGTTGCTGAGCGCCGCCATGAAGGTCTTCTACGATGTGCGCAATCTGCCCGGCCTCAAGAAAAAGCCTTCAACCAGCGAGCTGATCGACTGGCTCAAACTGCTGGTCGCCGAGGAGATCCCTGCATCGGCCCTGCAGTCCGAGGAAGGCAAGGTCAGCGTACCGCCCCTGGTTGGCGCACTGCTCAAGAACGAGCAGGATATGAGCCTGTTTGAAAAGCTGGTCTTCATGAACCAGCGCAACCGCTAACCTTCCTTAAGAACCGAGGAGACACAGCCCATGAGCACCGCACAACAACTGCTGCTGGAAGGCGGCTCCGACGCCATCGGCTTTGTGGGTGGAGCCCTGCTGGGCTGGGGCCTTTCCCATGTGCTGGGGCTTGACCTGTTTGCCCAGGGCTATGGTGCGGGCAGCATTGCCGCCATCGCCTTGGTGGGGCTTGGCGGAGGCCTGGGGCTCAAGCTGGCCCGACTCTGGCGCGGCAAGCGCAATCCACTTTGAGTGAGCGAGCCATGACTTTTGTAGAACCTGTGACCTTGCGCGACCGCGGCGTGCGGCTGGAGCCGCTGGCTCTGAGCCATGAGCCTGGACTGGCAGCGGCCGCTGCCGATGGAGAGCTGTGGAAGATACGAGTGACTTCCGTGCCCGAGCCTGGCGAAGTACGCAGCTATATCGAGGCCGCGCTGCTGGGCCGCGACCAGGGCCACCGCTTTGCGTTCGCCGTGCTTGACGATGCCACCGGCAAGGTGCTGGGCACGACCAGCTATCACGACATCGTGCCTGCCATTCGCCGTGTGGAGATTGGCTACACCTGGTATGCCAAAAGCGTGCAGCGCACCCATGTCAACACTTCGGCCAAGCTGCTGCTGCTGGCCCATGCCTTCGGTACGCTTGGCTGCCATGTGGTGGGCTGGCGCACGGACAACTTCAACTTCGCCAGCCAGCGCGCCATCGAGCGGCTGGGAGCCAAGAAGGATGGCGTGATTCGCGGCCATGCGCTGCGCCGCGACGGCACGATTCGCGACACCGTGATGTACAGCATGCGCAGTGGCGAATGGCCTGAAGCCCGTGCACAACTGCTCTACCTTCTGGAGCAACATGCACCCGCTGCATAAGCGCTGGAGGCATTTTTCATGCTGATCGATTTCTTCTATACCCTGCGCGCCGCCAAACTGCCTGTGTCGGTCAAGGAGTTTCTGGCTCTGCTGGAAGCACTGGACGCGGGCATCATCGGCCCCAAGAGCGAAGATCGCTGGAGCCTGGACGACTTCTACCACCTGGGCCGAACCATTCTGGTCAAGGACGAGAAGCACTACGACAAGTACGACCGCGCTTTTTCCGCCTATTTCAAGGGCGTGGAGATGCTGGCCGACCTGACCAAGGAAATTCCGCAGGACTGGTTGCAAAAGCTGTTGGAGCGCGAACTCAGCCCCGAGGACAAGGCCAAGATCGAAGCCATGGGCTGGGACGAGTTGATGGAGACGCTCAAGAAGCGCCTGGAGGAGCAAAAGGAGCGCCACGAAGGCGGCAACAAATGGATTGGTACGGGCGGCACCAGCCCCTTCGGTCATGGCGGCTACAACCCGGCGGGCATACGCATTGGCGGGCCGGGCCGCAACAAGAGCGCCGTCAAGGTCTGGGAGCAGCGCGCCTACCGCGACTATGACGACACCCAGGAACTGGGCACGCGCAACATCAAGGTCGCTCTGCGCCGCCTGCGCAAGTTTGCGCGCCAGGGCAGCGAACTGGAACTGGACCTGCCGGACACCATCCGCTCCACGGCCGCCAATGCGGGCTATCTCGACATCAAGATGATCCCCGAGCGGCACAACAATGTGAAAGTGCTGCTGCTCATGGACGTGGGCGGCACCATGGACGAGCATATACAGCGAGTGGAAGAACTGTTCTCGGCCGTGAAGAGCGAGCTCAAGCATCTGGAGTTCTATTACTTCCACAACTGTGTCTACGACTTCATGTGGAAGAACAACCGCCGCCGCTTTGCCGAAAAATTTCCGACCTGGGACATCATTCGCAAGTACAACAAGGACTACAAGCTGATCTTTGTCGGTGACGCGACCATGAGCCCCTATGAAATCCTGCAGCCCGGCGGCTCGGTCGAGTACATGAACGAGGAGCCCGGTGCCGAGTGGCTGCAGCGCCTGACGAATGCCTTCCCGCACTTTGCCTGGATCAACCCCGAACCTCAGGGCGTATGGCAGTACCGCCAGAGCATCAGCATCATCCAGCAGCTGATGGGGGACCGCATGTACCCTTTGTCGCTCAAAGGCTTGGAAGACGCCATGCGCATGCTGTCAAAATAGGGGCATGCCCCAGACCTTGCCCTTGAAAAAGCCGGCCTTGAGGCCGGCTTTGCTTTTGGGAGCCGCCTTGCTCCTCAGCGGCTGCAGCCTGCTTTCCCCCAAAGACAAAGAAGCCGAAGCCATGGGCATCGACACCAGCGGCCCCCCAGCCTTCACTCTGGAAGTCGATGCCCCCAAACAAGTCCGTGCGCTGCTGGAGCAGCATCTTGAACTCAAGCGTTTTCGCCACCAGCCCGATCTGCAGCGCCGCGAGCTGACGCGCCTGCTGGGCGCGACTGATGCCAACGTGCGCGAGCTGATAGGCACCCTTGGCTATTTCAGTCCCACGGTGACCGTGGAGCTGACCGATACTCCCGAGGAAGAAGCGCCGCGCAAAGTGGTGGTCAAGGTCGATCCAGGCCCGCCCACCATCATTGAAAAATCCGAGGTGCGTTTTACCGGCGTCAATGCCAGCGATGAACTGGGGACCTCGCAGCGCCTGCAGATCGAAGAAACCTGGCCGCTGCAGGCTGGCGAGCAATTCTCGCAATCGGCCTGGAGCAGCGCCAAGAGCGGTGGTCTCAAGGAGCTGCAAAAGCGCCGCTACCCGCTGGCACGCATAGATACCAGTCTGGCCGATGTGGATGCCGACACCAACAAGGCCCAGGTCAGCGTTAGCTATGCCCCCGGCCCTGCCTATACCTTCGGTCCGCTGCAGATTGATGGCGCCGAGCGCTACGACCCGGTGCGAACGGCCCGTATTGCGCGCCTTCCGGAAGGTCAGGAATATGACTTGCAAAGCATGCTCGATGCGCAGCAGCGCCTGGTCAGCAGCGGCTATTACGACTCGGTATTTCTCTCCCTGGCCGATTCGCCACAACAGGCCGCTACCGAAGCGGAGCGCGACGAGCAGCGCAAGAATCAGGGTGCAGCCATCACCTCGCCCGTGATTGCCAAGGTGCGCGAAGCCAAGCTGCAGAAATGGGTGTTCGGTGTGGGTCTGAGCACGGACACCGGACCTCGTCTGTCCATCGACCACACTTACAACAAGGTGCCCGGTCTGAACTGGCGCGCCGTCAGCAAGCTGCAGCTGGACAGGAAGAACCCGCTTATATCCACGCAGCTGGTCGGCCTTCCCGGAGAGAATCTCTGGCGCTGGTTTGCCAGCGGCAAGCTCGAGCGTGCGCCTGCAGGCGACTTCTACACCAACAGTGCACAGATGCGCTTTGGCCGCTCCAAGGCCGAGGACCGTATAGAGCGCAATATGTACCTGCAGTACGACTATGCCAAGACCCAGGGCGCAGGTGCTCCGCCCGGTGCTTCCTCGCTGCTGGCCAACTATGGCTGGACGGCCCGCTATTTCGACAACAATCTGCTGCCCACCTCCGGCTTCGGCCTGGCCCTGGAGGCTGGTGCCGGCACCACGCTGACGCCGCAGCGCTCGCCGTTCGGGCGCCTCACTGGGCGCTGGCTCAGCCTGATCCCGCTGGGCGAGCGCGACGAGGAAACCAGGCGCCACAGCCGTCTGCAGCTCAAGGCTGGAGTCGGCGCCGTCATGGCCAAGAAAGATGTGGATCTGCCCACCACCATCATGTTTCTGACCGGCGGCGACAACACGGTGCGCGGCTACGGCTATCAATCGATTGGCGCACGCACCGACAACGGCCGTGTGATTGCGGGCCGCTATCTGGCGATGGGCAGCGTGGAATGGCAGCGGCCCATCACCATCAAGGGAAATACCCAGGACTTCGAGCACGCCGTCTTCATCGATGCCGGCACCGTGGGCGATGACATCAACCGCCTCTACACCCGCGTCGGTTTTGGCACCGGCATTCGCTGGAAAAGCCCGGTTGGCCCAATTCAAGCAGATCTCGCCTGGGGCGCACAGGAGCAGCAACTGCGCCTGCACCTGCGTCTTGGCTTCACGTTTTAAGCATGGCAGAACAAAACACCTCCCCTCCCGCCAAGGCATCCTCTTCACCTCTCAAACGCCGCCGCTGGCTACGCGCGCTGGGTTGGACCTTTGCAGCGACCCTGCTCGCCCTGGTGCTGGCGCTCGGCAGCCTGCTGTGGTGGATTGGCAGGGACGACTCGCTCAACCAAACGCTGCAGCGTGTGGCCGGCTGGATGCCCGCAGACCAGACCCTGGTCGCCAAAGAGGTCACGGGCAGTGTCAAGAATGGCGGCCGCATCGGCTGGCTGCAATGGCAAAGCCCGACCATGAAGGTCGAAGTCAGGGAAGCTCAGATCGGCTGGCAGTTCAGGCCTTTGCTGCTGTCGCGTACGCTCAAGCTGGGCGAGGTTCATATTGCCGAGTTGCGCATTTCCAGCACCCCTGATCCCGACAAACCCGCCAGCGAACCGCTGCAGTCGCTGACCCTTCCAGTGAAGATAGAGCTGCCCTTCAAGGTCGATCAGATCATCTGGCAAGGCCCGCCTGAAGCCGTGGTGCAAGACCTTCGCGGTCGCTATGAATACACGGGCACGCATCACGAACTCAAAGTCAGCAGCCTGCGCTTTGCCCAGGGCGCCTACCAGGCCCAGCTGAAGTTGCAGGGCGCCGCACCCATGTCCTTGCAGGCCGAAGCAAGCGGTGATGTGCAAGTGCCCAATCCGCTGGACAAAAGCGATGATTCTGCCAACACCATTGCCGTGCAGGCCAGGGTGACAGCCGAAGGCACTCTGGCCACCGACGCGGCCAAGCTGGAGATCAAGGCCAATGCCAGCGCCGAGGCCTTCGGCTCCAGCGCAGACACTCAAGTAAAAACAGCTCTCGACCCCAAACTCAAAGGCAACCCGCAGCCCTCAGGCGCGAAGTCCGGGTCAGCAGCAGATGCCGCCCCCATGCAAGCGGATGTGGAGGCCAGCATCATGCCCTGGCGCAGCCAGCCGCTGCTGGCTGCCAAGGCCCAGCTCCGCAATCTCGATGTCTCGGCATTCTGGCCTCAAGGACCGCGCACCCTGTTGACCGGCCAATTGCAGGCTGGCCCCGACGAAACGGTAGCTGCAGCTACGGACCTGGAGGCTCAGCCCTGGAACCTGAACACCAGTTTCAGCAACTCGCTGCCCGGCCCCTGGGACCGGCAACGCCTGCCCGTGGCCGAGCTGATGGCCCGAGTCCATTTCAACGGCCAGCAATGGCAGGTCGACGACTCTCGTATCCAGATCGGCAAGGGCAATATCGCGCTCGACGGTCAGTTCACGCCGAGCACCCGGTTGTTTGAAGGCCTGGCCACGGTGGAACAGCTCAACCCGGCCGATCTCTACAGCACGCTGGAAGCCGCCCCTCTGGAAGGCGAAATCAGCGCCAAGGCTGTGCAAGCCGAGCCTGGCAGCGGCGATCCCGCTGCCAGCAAGATTGTGTTTGCCGCTAATCTGCAGGCAGCGGGCGGCAAGCGCGACAGCAAAGCCTTGCGCATTCAGACACTGGTGGCCAGCGGCCAGTGGCAGGCTCCGCTGCTGCAACTGGAAAAGCTGCAGCTGGAAGCCCTGCAAGCCAGCGTCGACGCCAGAGCCGTGGAGTTCAATACCGAAACCCAGCAGGCCAAGGCTCGACTCAAGGCTACGGCACCCGGTGCGCAGCTGAACTTTGACGGGCAGATGAGTCCTGCCAGCGGCGCTGTCCAAAGCCAGCTGCAGCTCAGCTCTATGAGCACGCTCACACAATGGCTGCGCAAGCTGCCGGGCGTCAAGGATCCGCTGGCCGGCGCGCAACTCGATGGCAGCGCAGATCTGCAACTGACTCTGAAGGGCGGTTGGGAAAATCTGCTCAAGCGCCTGAGCGCTCCCCATGGCGCGGCCATTCCCGCCAGTGGCTTGCAGATTCAGGCCAAGCTGCGCGCCGAGAAGATTCGCTATCTGCCTGCCGGCACCGCAGTCGACCAGGGCGCCGTCCTGCCTGCGCTGGCATTGAGCATTGACGGCAGCCCCGAAAATGCCAGGGTCGGCCTGACCGCACAGGCCCAGCAAGCGGGCAAGAGCATTCAGCTCGACACCGCTTTGCAGGCCGGTCTAGTCGGCGGCAAGGGCATGGCACCGCTGGACTGGCAAGCCAGTCTGGAAAAGCTGCAGGCCCAGCTCACACCCGACAAGAACAAGCCCGGCCCCTGGGTAGTGCAGTTGCAAGCCCCAGCCCCCGTGCAGCTCAGGCAGCGCACCAGCGGCAGCACGGTGCTGAGCACCGTCTATCAGTTCAGCGCCGGCAAGCTGCAGATCACGCCCCCGAAGTTGGGCATCAGACGTACCAGCAGCGAGCCACTGGCACCTGTACAGCTGGCATGGGATGAGGGCTCCGTCACCCGTACCGGCAGCGGCCAATGGGGTGTGCGCAGCGCAGGGCAGGCGCTTGGAATTCCACTGGCCTGGGTCGATGCCTTCAGCCTTGGCGATGACGAGCCGCCGCTGGAAGCAGCCGGCATTTCCGGTGACCTGAGCTTTAACGCACGCTGGAACCTGGACACCTTGGGCAAGGATCTCAAGGCCGATCTCACGGTCGAGCGCGCCGCAGGTGATCTGCGGCTGGCGGTGGACGATGGCTCCAGCACCACCGTCATCCAGACCACCGGCCCCACCGCCACACGCGCCGGCGGCACGCGCACGCGCCAGATCGGCGGCGCAGGCATGCGCTCGCGCATCAAGGATATACGCCTCAACGTGCAGGCCCAGGGCAGCCAGGTCAACGCCAAGCTACTCTGGGAGAGCGAGCGTGCAGGCAAGCTCAGTGCCGAACTGCGCACCCAGCTCAGCTATCAGCAGGACGGCTGGACGCTACCCGCCACGGCACCTCTGTCCGGTCAGTTACACGCCAACATGCCAGATATGGGACTGTGGGCCCTGTTTGCGCCACCGGGCTGGCGCATTCAGGGCACGCTGGCGGCTGACGCCAGCATCAGCGGCACCTTGCAGGACCCCAAGTGGCAGGGCGATATCAAGGCCGATGGACTCAATATCGTGTCTCTGCTCGATGGCGTGGACCTGCGCGACGGCATTCTGCGCGCCAAGCTGCAAGGCACCAGGCTGGACATCACCGAGCTGCGCCTCAAGGGCGGTAAGGGCAGCCAGGCACGCATTCTGGGCTATAGCGGCAACCTGACCCGAGCTCCCGAAGACGGCGGCCAGCTTACCGGTTCGGGCTATGCCCAGTTCACACCACCGGGTACGGGGGCTGAATCGGGCCTGAGCATGAATCTGCAGGCCAAGGCCAGCAAGCTGCAAGTCCTGGTGCGCGCCGACCGTCAGGTCAGCGTCTCCGGCGATCTGCAGGCCCGGCTGGAGCAGGGCCAGTTCACGCTGCGCGGCGACCTCAGCGTCGACAGAGCCTCCATCATCCTGCCCGAGGAATCCGCACCATCGCTGGACAAGGATGTGGTCGTGCGCTCGGCGGCATCGCGCAAGGCCGAAGAGGAAGAGCGCCAGCGTGCCGAGCAACAGGCACGCAAGGAGCAGGCCCGGGCCACGCCGCGCAAGGTGCCCGACATTCTCGTCAAGCTCGACATGGGCCGCGACTTTGCTCTGCAAGGCTTTGGCATCACCACGCGACTGCTGGGCCAGCTTGAAGTGCGAGGAGCCAGCTACATCGGCGGCCCGCCCAGCGTGACCGGAGAAATCCGTACCGAGGAAGGCCGCTACCGTGCCTGGGGACAGTCGCTGAATGTGGAAACCGGACTGATACGCTTCAATGGCCCCTACAACAACCCCTCGCTGGACATACTGGCGCTGCGCCCGAATATTGCCGTCAAGGCCGGTGTGCAAGTGCTGGGCACAGCCAGTGCGCCACGCGTGCTGCTGTATTCGGACCCGGCTCTTCCCGATGCAGAAAAGCTCTCCTGGGTGGTCATGGGACGCGATCCCGCCTCTGGCGGGGCCAGCAGCGCCTTGCTTCAGCAGGCCGCCATGGCCCTGCTGGCTGGTGGCAACAGCTCAAGCGGCAAGATTGCGGGCAGCCTGGGGCTCGATGAAGTCGGCTTCAAGGGCGGCGGCGACGGCACGGATGCTGCAGGTGCTGCGCTGACCATGGGCAAGCGCATCTCGGACAAGCTCTACCTGACCTACGAGCAGAGCCTGTCGGGAGCCATGGGCATCATCTACATCTTCTACGACCTGTCGCGCAGCGTCACCTTGCGCGCTCAGACCGGCATGACCAGCGCCATGGACATCGTGTATACCGTTCGCAAGGATTAAGCATGAAATATGCCTATAACCATTTACTGTTAAGCGATAACAGCTATCAATCCTGAAATGCCACGCAGCCGCACCACGCTGGAGCAAGCCGCCGGCAAGCTCATACTTCGCATCCAGCAGGAATGGATGCAGGAGCTGGGCGAGCCCGCAGCTGCAGACAGCGAGCAAGTCATGAACCGCGCCCATGACTTGCTTGTGGCCGCATCGGCCGGCCGGCTCGACCAGGGGCTGCAGCAGCAGTCGATTGAAGAATTTCTGGGCAGGGAATGGCTACGCAGCCATCCTGCGGTGCAGCCATTCGTCAATGCTCTGACCGAGCAACTGCAGTCCTGATCCATCTATACAGGCCCTCAGCGGCCTGCTGCCACGCCTTATTTGACGTAGGAACGCAGCACCTTCACGACCAGCTCCAGGTCCTGCTCACGCTGCTCGGCCGTCGCAGCCTCGGCCCCCAGATGCTCGCGCACATGGCCTTCGAGTAACTCCAGCATCAAACCATTGACGGCCCCGCGCACAGCCGCCAGTTGCTGCAGCACCACGGCACAGTCCTGCCCTTCTTCCAGAGCTCGCTCCAGGGCCTGTGTCTGCCCCTTGATACGGCGAATGCGCGCGAGCAGTGGCTTTTGATTCGAAACGGTATGCGACATAAGCAGGAATTGTAGTCCTCATGCCGGCATGGAAAATATACTGGGGTAGAGTATATGAAAACATACCAATCATGACCTCATACACCAACTCCACACTGACCCGGCAGCACTCCCACAGCTTTGACCAAGGCAATCCGCTGGGTGAAAAAAACGCCAAGCTGGCCATGTTGCTGACGCTGGCCATGATGGTGCTGGAAATCACTGCAGGCTACTACTTCAACTCCATGGCCCTGCTGGCCGATGGCTGGCATATGAGTTCACACGCGCTGGCGCTCGGTCTATCCGTCAGCGCCTATGCCGCTGCGCGCAAGCTGGCCAATGACAGGCGCTTCAGTTTCGGCACCTGGAAGATAGAAATCCTGGCGGGCTACACCAGCGCCATCTGCCTGCTGCTGGTTGCCGCCCTGATGGCCTTTGAATCCATACAACGCCTGCTCTCGCCTGCCGCCATTCACTATCAGCAGGCCATAGGCGTGGCAACTCTTGGTCTGTTGGTCAATCTGGCCTGCGCCTGGCTGCTCAAGGACGGAAACCACCATCACCACGGCCATGAATCGCACCACGATCATCACCATGGACACGACCATGCGCACGGCGACCTGAACCTGCGCTCCGCCTATCTGCACGTGATTGCAGACGCTGCCACATCGGTCATGGCCATCGCAGCGTTGCTGGGCGGCATGCTCCTGGGCTTTGCCTGGCTGGATTCGGTCATGGGCCTTGTCGGCTCCGTGATGGTGGCAATATGGGCCTCAGGCCTGCTGCACGATAGCAGCCGCGTGCTGCTCGATGCCGAAATGGATGCTCCCGTCGTGGAAGAAGTGCGTGAAGCTGTTGCACAAGGTCCGCACCCCGTCAACATCACAGACCTGCATGTCTGGCGTGTGGGCAAGAGCCACTATGCCTGCATCATCGCGGTCGAGGGTGCAGCTACGGTCACCCCCGACTACATCCGCCAGCTGCTGTCGGTACACGAAGAACTCACCCATGTCTCCGTCGAAGTCAACCGCGCAGAGCCGGCATAAATAAGTCGGTTGGAATCCGCAGGCTGACAACACGGGTAGAATCCAGCGTCCCTCCCCGTAGTTCAATGGATAGAACGGTCGCCTCCTAAGCGACAGATACAGGTTCGATTCCTGTCGGGGGGACCATTTCCTAGTCCGGTAGCTTCCAAAGGCTTCCGGACTTTTTTATTTCTCCGCTGAAAACGGCCTTTTTCTTTCCACTGAAGTCCATCAGAGTCCAATGGCATCCACGCATATGTGGGGGTACATTTGGGGGCATGCTTTCAAAAATTGGGGGCACATTTCATTTGTACCCCCAAGGCGCTCTGCAGGATGTACCCCAAGGATCCGGGCCAGATACCCGTTCCAGCGTGGTGGCCGGCATCAGCGGCCGGGCCAAGACCTTACGCCAGACCTATGCCAATGAGGCGGACGCCCTGGCCGCAGCCCGTGCCGAATGGCTGCGCATTCAGCGCGGCATTTACTCGTTCGACATCACCTTGGCCTATGGCCCATGCCCCAGCGGCCGGTGATCGTCAGCGGCTGGAAAAAGCAGATTGATGAGACCGTGTGGATGGTTACCGCCGTGCGCCACAGCCTGAGCAGCAGCGGCTACATCAGCCAGCTGACTCTGGAAACGCAGCAGAGCGAGGGCGTGGAGGGCGGTGATGAAGCGGAGGACAAATAACCGTCAGAGGTAGGTTTCATCTGCTCCACATTCTCTGTAAACGAGTTAGTTATTGCTATCAAGCAATAGAACCAACGATACTCCGCCCGCTTCAGTTACAAATGAACACATCCATGGATAAGCACCATTGCGAAATGACGCGCCATCTGTGGCTAGCGGGAGTGCTTCTAGTTTGCTGCTGACAAAAATTCATCGGCAGTTTGAACAGATCATTAATGGGGAAATAAATGAAGAAGATCACAAACAAGGGAATTGCTCAAATCGCCTTGAGCGCAATCATGGGAGCAGTACTGGTTGCATGCGGCGGTGGCGGTGGCGGAGACAGCGGCAATGCAGGTAATCCAGCCCCCAGCACAACGACTGCCAGCGGCGTAGCTGCAGTGGGCGCTCCGATCGTGGGAGGCACTGTCACCCTGAAATGTGCTTCGGGGGCTACAGCGACGACAACCACCGGCACTGACGGCACCTGGAAAGTTTCCCTCAAGAGCGGTGACTATCCATGCGTAATCCGAGTGGATGGTGGTCAAGCTCACGGCCAAGCTCTGGCCACGCCCCTGCACTCTGTGGTTGCAGGCTCTGGTATCTCCAACATCACACCGCTGACCGACCTGATGGTCGGGATCCTCAGCAACAGCAAGCCCAACGCATGGTTTGACTCTGCCAACAATGGGGATCTGGGCAGCAAAATCTCTGCTACAGCTTTGGCCAGTGCGCAAGACAAGCTCAAAGAGACTCTGGCCAGCCTGCCCGGAAAGCCAGCTCTTCCCGATGGTTTCAACCCTGTGACCAGCGCATTCAATGCTCAAAAGGGCGATGCAGGTGATGATCTGCTGGAGAGCTACGGCGCAGCACTGACCTCCACAGGGCTCACACAAACAGAAGCTGCTGCAAGCGCTTCTGCAGGCAAGCCTCTGACTCAGGGTGCATTTGCGGGTTCCATGTTCACCACTCGCAATATGCTGACATTCCGTGCCGGCGGTGCGCTCACCCATGGCGGGGACTATGTGCTCTCCATCCCCGACCCCAAGCGCGGGCTCTCTACTGCGAAGATCACCATGAGTTCAGACGGCAATGTGACTCAGGTTGGCCAGCCTCTGCGCAACGTCGTCAGCTTTCTGAGCAATCGCTTTGCACAGTACTGCCAAAGTGAGCCGTACTCGGTCCACTATGCTTATATTTCTGATGACTGGACCCCCGTAACTGACAGCAATGAGCTGGTCGGCAAGATCTTCCGTGAATATGAGTATTGCCAAGACACTGGGTTCACCCAGTTCCATTCCGACGGCTCTTTCACGTACACCCCATACGGTTCAAACGCTCAGCCAGAGTCTTTGCTTGGCTTCTCAAAGGCGTTTACTGGCGAAGGGATGGAAGACCCCAGAGAGGACGCAGTGGTCAAAGCTAAAGCCTTCAAAATCACCATCAACGGCAAGACAACCTACGCCTATGTTGCAGTGGCCACATCCAAGAATACGAAACTTGATTTCGGCGAAGGCAACTACGTGACCATGGGTCTGTCTCAAGACCTGAACTGATACCGATAAACGGCACAAAAAGCGATGTGGGCCCAAAGCCACATCGCTTTTTTTGACTTTCTAGAATTCAACGACGTTGCCAATGCCTGATTGCGGCTCTTGAAGCGAAGTCAAAGCCTTTACCAACGAGGCGGACGCTCTGGCTGCCGCCCGTGCCGAATGGCTGCTCATCCAGCGCGGCATCTACTCCTTTGACATCACCTTGGCCTACGGCCGCGCCGATGTCATGCCCCAGCGGCCAGTGATCGTCAGCGGCTGGAAAAAGCAGATCGATGAAACCGTGTGGATGGTCACTGCCGTGCGCCACAGCCTGAGCAGCAGCGGCTATATCAGCCAGCTAACGCTGGAGACTCAGCAGAGCGAGGGCGTGGATGGAGGGGATGAGGCAAATGAATGATTAATTTTTACTGAAATTCAATTAATTACTCAATTCCGAGATCTTCATTATTTTTTAAGTTTTTATATTTACTATATTCTTCAATTCTTTTAT
The DNA here is from genome assembly GCF_000241525.1 of Comamonas testosteroni ATCC 11996. Lineage (GTDB taxonomy): Bacteria > Pseudomonadota > Gammaproteobacteria > Burkholderiales > Burkholderiaceae_C > Comamonas > Comamonas testosteroni. The sequence continues at coordinate 124,351 of NZ_AHIL01000025.1, read as the reverse complement.
TAATTTTGGAAGCCATTATATATTTAATTATCTGATAACCAAAAACTAAAATCATTCCAAAACACGCAACAAAAATTCCGGCAGAAAATGCTTTTGATTTTTTTATAGTATCTTGGTAGAATTTTTTTCCTTCGACACCAAATATTCCGCAAGCGATGTACTTGTTAAACTTCTTATTGGCATCATCACTGCCAGGCTCTGGATATGCTCCAGCGGTCATCACATCGCATTGCCTACGACTAAATTTCTCATCGTAAATGGATAGCTTTTTTCCATCAAAATGAAAATTTTGCTCTGTTTCAACAACGACAAATTGCGCATCATTTGTATTTAAAAAAATATTTGAAATAATAATAGATGATACGAGAGCTAAAATAAGAGTGACATTAATAATAATGTCATATTTAAAACTATCTTTCTTTATGCGACCAAGCCTGACATCAAAGAGGTTGGAAATCTTGCGAAGCTCAAGAAAGTTCACGTTATTAGAGGAAAGCCAGTTTCTCAATGACCTAACATGATCTTTTGTTTCCACATCGAACCCATACCTATACCGAAATAGCTCCAAATCTCTAATAATCTCCCAATCATTATTAAGTTCTTTGTCATTGAATTCCAGCTTGCCCCCGAAAAATATCCATATCCTATCCAAAAGGAAGTTTATGGATTTAGCTCTGTAAACACAAATACCAAGACAGAAAATAATAAGAGCGCCTACAAATGCAACCCCCCATATTTGGAATGAACCAGAAATTGAACTAATTCCATCAACAACATCTGCATTACTCATATCTTCTGCCAGTAAACACTCAAATTAATTTGACTTAAGCTTTCCACGCACAAGCTCAATCAGACTCTTTATTTCATCCAAATTGAGTTTTTCAAGCAGTTGAAGAACAGGCGGTTTTTCCGTGTGATTGCCATCGAGTGACTTGGATGCGTTATAGGCAATTGCATCAATCGACTTAGCAATCAGTTCTTTTTGCAATTGATCTCCATCAACCTTTAAATCTACAAGCTGCATCTTGTAACTTTGATAAGATGAAGCCAGAGATTCTTTGTGCGCATACTCTTGCTGCAGTCTCTCGTATTGACTTCTGCGCGTCGCGGAAAAAATGGCAAGCCAAATAACAGGTGCAATTATTGGTACTCTTGTCAGAATTGTGCGGAGCATCTCACTCCAGTCACCGGCCTTTACCATCGTCCACGCAAATGGTGAAAAACCAAATGTATCAGTAACCATTACCAAGCCACCGATCAACATTAAAAATAATGATATGTAAAATGCAACTGAATATATAAATATAGGTCTATCGAATGAATTTTTCAGTTTATTATATGCACTAGCTAGACCCGCACTAGTCGCACCTGGCAAGAGCGATTCAATTTGAATATGCATTGCTTGGTGCTTGACTTTTTGATCCTCTTCAAAATCATTTAGATCTTTTTTTCTATCATCCAATTCTTGCTTCAATCCACCCGTCAGGGTATCGGAACCATCTTCTGTAGGTTTTCCGAAAATAGTGGCATGAAATGATTTAAGCTCCTTGTGCTCCTTAGTGGAAGCCTCCCTCATTTCACCTAGTTCATAATTTATTGCCTGAATATTATTTTTGTGCGAATTGATCGTATTAGAGATTGAATCCGGCCCATCTAACAACTCTTTCCGGAAAGCTGCGACAGAGTTTTTATCAGATTCAACGCTAGATATCAAATCCTTAATATATATCTCTGCTGCTCTATGATCACCATCTCCTTCAAAGAGGTAAGCCGAAAATTCCTTAACCTTTATCTCTATCGCATCAATATTATCTTTCTTTGACTGAATTTCACCGAATGCGGTGGAAATTGATGATTGAGATTTTTTTGCAGATTGCTCAAACGATTTTATATAGCCATTAACTTTATCTGTGTAAGCTTTAACCGATGCTCCATAGGCATCAAGCGCAACCTCTGGGACAACCATGTAGGGCCGTATGTACGATAGTAAATTATCGGCATTACCGTTTGCGTTGGACAAATGAGCAGCATTACGGTTTGATTGATAATTTTGAACTTCTGAGAGACAGAGAGCAGCCTGTTGTTGAAAGCTATTAAATATAGTCAGAGGCGTCAATTCAAGATCCAATCCTGAAATAATAGTATCGATGTACACTATTATTTTTTTCAATCTTGCCAGCTCTTCAACTGTCGTTAACACTGTCACATCATCAATTACTTGACTATCAACAGCTTCTAAAAGAACTTTCCAAGTTGCACGGAATGGATGCGTCATCCCTGCATCGACCCAACGACTCATGTTGATTGCCTCCTAGTTTTGTATCTGATTCACTGAATCAGCGGTCGACCACCGACCTCACCGCCGCAAATAACTCTTACGCCCCGAATCCGTATAGCAATACTGCCCGCCACGTGGTCCAGTGCAGATATTGCCGCTGCGGCAACTGCAATCACCGCCAGCAGATTGGGTAGGTTTAGGCTGTGACGTCAGCCCCAGCGCGCGGCTGGCACCGCCGCCCATCTCTGCGCTGCAGCTGCGCTTGGAGCCGCTGACGGAGCCGTCATTGCAGATAAACAGGTCACCCTGGCAATGCGACACACCGCCCTTACGGCCCGAGCATGGATAGTTGGCAGCGTTAACGTCAAAGCTGCTCAAAGCCAACAGCACTAAAGCGCATGCAGCTATGAATATGGAGTGCAGAGACTTTTGCTGAGCCCACGGCTTGCGCGTGCCGGGCGCCATCATCGAGACTGCCGGTTGAACTCAGCTTGCGCTCTCATTTCAGCGACACAGCTGGAGTTTGGTTCACAGACATCGTCCTCTGCAGACCGGCGAGTTGGTCGTGCAGCAGTGTTCTGCGCTTTGGGCGTTGCAGCGCTAGCTGACTTTTGTACCTGGGGCTTTGGCGCGTTGCTGCTATCGCTGTAGTAGCCGCCACCTGACGAACCGTACCCGGAGCCACCGCTGCCATAGCTACGTCGGCTGCTTCGGATGCTGCCGCCCGAGCTACGGCTACTGCCACCTGAATTGCGACGGCCACCGCCGCCGCGAGCCTGGGCCACCGTGGGCACCAGTGCAGCAGCGACCAAGGCTGTGAAAAGACCTCGCCGCGTTGAACGGGCGCTCTCTAGAACCAGCATTGCACTCCCCCTCTTTTGTGAGCCGCAGTCTCTCTGGACCGTCAGCCCGAAATTCGGTTCTTACCTATTTCTCTTTCTCTTCTGACGAAAAGGCGAGCTTTGCAACAGCTTCCAGGGCAGTACGGCCTTCAGAAGTGCTGTTGCGCCAGGCTTGCAGCAGTTCGCGCTCTGCTGGGGCCAGGGTGCTTTCTGAGGCATTGGCCTTTTGTCCTGTGACTACAACACCAAGACCGGCCATCAGCGCCAAAACGCTAGCATTTGGGGTGGCTTCGCCCTTCTCCCATTTGAGCAAAGCACCTCTCGAGACATTGCATGCCTCTGCAAATGCAAGCTGTGGCATATCCAAGCGGAAGCGCTCCTCCTTGATTCGCTCGCCTATAAGCTCACAAAATTCATCCATGATGCATTGACACGCTCATTTTTGCTATCAAAGATGCAGTTACGTTGTAAATCTCAGTTCTCATCGTACATGACCACCACCGTCAACCTGCAGACATCTCAGCGCGCCGCTTTAGTCAGTGCCTCTGTGGACAAGCCCATTGCCATCCGCCTGGGCCAGCAAGAGCTGGACGAAGTGCTGCAATTGGCCCGCGCAGAGGACCGCCCTGCTGGCAACTTTGCCCGCATGGTGGCGTGCAGACGGGTAGCGGCAACAGCGGCGGACCTATCGGGGGCGCAGCATGATGAACGTCAACACCGGCCGCAGCATCGACTAGAGCCCGTCACCGCAGACCTGCAAGCGCTTTCGCTCTATGGCGCGGCCGGGTTCGATGTGGGGGCGCTGCTGCTGACGCTCACCAGCCGTGCGCCTTGTGCCCCCATGTCTCCGTCCGGGTCGTAGGCCAGCACCACGGCAGGGTCGGCGTCGGCCCTGCGGTAGATCGGCAGGTGGGCCAGCTCGGCTTCACAGATCAGCTCTTCTTCTTTTTCCTCCAGCGTGCACAGCTGCGTGGTCAGCTGTTCGCGGCGTGTGGTGCGTTCGGTCAGTGGCAGGCTGGGCACATACCACCTTGGCCAGAAATACCTTCTTGATGGAGCCTCCAAACAGCCAGATCAGCTGCGGTGCGATCGAGATATTCAGCATCCCCGACGCATTGCTTTGCCCCACCGGCAAATTCCCCCCCTGCATCACGCTCAAGGGGCTCACCTCGGTGATGGATGCCTCCGGGTTGCGCAGGCTCAGGAACTTGTTGTTGACCTCTGCGGCATCGCTCGACATGCAATCGAACCACGCAGACACACGGACTTTGTCGTCGCAAGCACTGCGGCAGATGCTCAGCTTGTGCTGAAAACCTCGTAATTTCCCACAATACAAGCTACAGCCCAAATGCCATGCATTGCGTACATTGGCGCGGCTTATGGATGAATCAACCCGGTAGTAATTTGCGCCCCGCGAAGCGGGCAGGCGTGGCGGGGGCGTCATGGCGCGCCGCGGGGTTGAAGGCTGGGTCTGTATCAGCCTCTAGAAGTCAACCAAGCGTCCACCCAAAGCGCGAAAATCAGGAGTAGTTCAGCGTTTTGAACGGTGAGGAGCCAGAGACATGAAGTGGGATACTCCGTTTCGTGACCGGGCGGAGGCTGGTCAAGCCCTGGCTGCGATGTTGAGAGAGTTTCGTGAGCAAGCCGATGTGCTCGTGCTGGCCTTGCCTCGAGGCGGTGTTCCAGTCGCCTATGAAGTTGCCAATGCGCTGGCCCTGCGGCTGGATTTGATCCTAGTGCGCAAACTAGGCACACCCGGCCACAAAGAGGTGGCGATGGGCGCCATTGCCAGTGGCGGCGTACAGGTGTTTAACGATGACGCCATCCGTGACCTGCACATCTCCCCAACGGCCATCGAGACAGCAATTCACGAGGAAACCCTGGAGTTGCTGCGCCGAGACAAGGTCTATAGAGGCAAACGTCCTGCGCCAACCATGCTCGGGCAAAGGGTGATACTGGTCGATGACGGGATAGCGACCGGTGCCACCATGCGAGCAGCGATTGTGGCGGTGCGCCAGCAGGCACCGGCGCGTATCGCAGTCGCCGTGCCGGTCGCCCCCGCTGAGACGCTGGCGATGCTACGCCCACTTGTCGACCAACTGATCTGCCAGCTCACCCCGAAGCCCTTCCACTCCGTTGGTCAGTACTACCGAGATTTCGCACAGACCACGGATGAAGAGGTAAAAACGCTGCTTCGCCTTGCTTGGCGGAGGGAACCGCGACAAACAGGCGCCCCTCCCTAAACGGCAGGTGACAGGCCGTAGCGCGTCAAAGACGGCATAGATCCAGAAAGCTCGCAAGACGGCACTCGAAACGAGTTGCGAAAGTCGCCGAATGCGGTCTGCTCGAAACGCATTTTTCTCCTAAGCTGTGGGACATTGGCATGGGACATGAGGAGTGCAAAAGTCCGAATTTAGCGATGATCGCCCGGAGAACACACAGGAAAAGCAATGTGGATTTTGGCAGAGAAGCTGGTGTAACGGGTTCGATTCTTGCCGTGCAAACTCAAGGCCGCGAAGGTGCATAACCTTCCGGCCTTTTTCTTTTTCCCCTCTGTAGTCCTCAATTCGAAGTACGCCAAAGTCCACAGAAACGATCCGCAATCCGGGGACATCCGGGAGTAAATTTGGGGGCACATTTTTAGGAAAAGGTGGCACATTTCAGATGCCCTCAGCCTTTGTCCCTAGGCTTCATCTCCCCATCCGTCACCCAACCCTTTCCCTCGTCGGCGCGAATATCGACCAACCCTTATCTGGCGCTGGTATACGAGTCATGCTTTTCGCCGCAGGCAACCAGACAACAACAGGAACACGGGCCGCTCAATGCAAAATGCTCATACGCGTGCGAACTTCGCAATCAAGCCTTGGCACGGGGCTTGAAGAGATGGATGGTTTCGCCGCGGGCAAGCATTCCCACCAACTGAGCGATGCGCCTGGCGCGCGTCTCGGCTCTCGCAGCCGTCTGGATCCGCCACAGTATCGCGTAGCGATTGGAAGCATTGATGCTTGCAAAGAAGGTCTTGGCCGCCGGCTCGGCCTCCAGTGCAGCCTGCAGATCCTCAGGCACCGTGGACGTACGCGCACTGTCGTAGGCCCGCGCCCAGCGCCCGTCAGCCTTGGCTGCCTCTACCTGAGCCTGACCTGGGGCCTGCATGCGGCCCGCTTCAATGAGTGCCTGTACCTTCTCGACATTGATCTTTGACCAGACGCTGCGCGCGCGCCTCGGCGTGAAGCGCTGAAGATAGTGTTGATCGTCAAAACTTTTCTTCTGTCCATCGATCCAGCCCCAACACAGCGCAATCTCCACCGCTTCGGGGTAGGTGACACTGGGCTCATTGGAGCCTCGCTTGGCGATCTTGAGCCAGAGGCCTTCGGAGGTAGCGTGATTCTTCTTCAGCCAGGCCTCGAAGGCTTTGGCGCTCTTGAACAGGGTTGGTGCAAGTTCAAGCGGGATGATGGATTTGACGGTAGGCATCACCTGGACCTATGCGAATGAGCATCAGCGTGGCTCCTGGCATAGAGGCAGGAGCCTGTTTGATGGCAGGGAAAGACAAGTTTAACCAGAACTCCCGGCCTGTAGCAGCCGCAAAACGCCCCACGACTCACCCCAAAACAGGGGCTGGAGCGATCACCACAACTGCACAAGCAATCCTGCCAGCCCTGCCGCCACAATGACGTAGATGACATTGATCTTGAAGCGGAGCAACGCAATGCCTGCTGCCAGCCCAATGACAATCGACGGCCACTCCATGTGTCCTGCGAAGCCTTGAGGCCAAACGACATGGTAGGCAAAGAAAACCGCCAGATTCAGGATGACACCCACGACCGCAGCGGTGATGCCGACCAAAGGTGCAGTGAACTTCAGCTTGCCGTGGGTGGACTCGATAAAGGGGCCACCCAGGAAAATGAAAAAGAACGACGGCAGAAAAGTGAAGAAGGTCACGATCACTGCTGCGACGACTCCGGCCAGCAACAGCGAATCCGCACCGAAGATCGCCTTGGTCCAGCCGCCTACGAAGGCCACAAAGGACACCACCATGATGAGCGGGCCCGGAGTGGTCTCTCCCAGAGCCAGGCCATCGATCATTTGTGTTGCAGTCAACCAATGGAAGTTCTCCACCGCGCCCTGGTAAACATAGGGCAGCACCGCATATGCGCCCCCAAAGGTCATCAGCGCGGCCTTCGTGAAGAACCACCCCATTTGAACCAAGGCAGACTCCAGACCAAACGCCGTGGCGAGCACCCCCATAGCACTGCCCCACAGCGTCAGGCAGACCAGCGACACCCTCCAGAATCCTCGCCAGGAAAATCGCGCATGCGGCGGAGTGGGAGTGTCATCGTCAATCAATGCAGCCCCGAGTGACTGACGCGCATTGCCTTTTTCATGGCTGGAGCCATCAAAGGCCTCGGGGCGCAATTTACCGCCGATGAAACCGATGGCTGCGGCCGCAATGACGATGAGCGGGAACGGAACATTAAGGGCAAAAATGGCGAGAAACGCAGCTGCCGCAATGCCCCAATGCCAACTGCTCTTGAGCGACCTTGAGCCCACCCGATAGGCGGCCTGTGCCACAAGCGCCGTCACAGCGGGCTTGATACCATAGAAAATGCCGGCAATGATCGGCATGTCGCCGTGGGCCATATACAACCAGGCCAGAGCCATGATGATGAACAGCGATGGCAGGACAAAAAGAACCCCTGCCAAAATGCCGCCCCATGTCCGATGCAGCAACCACCCCAGGTAAGTGGCAAGCTGCTGAGCCTCGGGCCCCGGCAGCAGCATGCAGTAGTTCAGGGCGTGGAGAAATCGCTTCTCGGAAATCCATCGACGCCGATCTACCAGCTCCTCATGCATGAGTGCTATTTGACCTGCGGGGCCGCCAAAGCTGATGAAGCCCAGCTTCAACCAGAAACGCAGCGCTTCTGAAAGAGAAAGAGAGACCGGCGCAACCGGATCGGTGGGCCTGGGCAAAGCGGTGTCCATAAAAGCTCCATAGGGAATATCCAGCTCTTGGACGAGACACCGTCTACCCTTGCGGGACGGGAGGCTGCTTTCCCGATGCAGAAATTCTAGCCCAGTCGCCCGGGCGCTCGTACACGCCGAGGACAAAGTCTGCAGTCACCGAGAGCAGCGCCAGCATATGGAACACAGCCGCACTTGCCGTGTTCCACAAGAGCATGCATTTCAGCCTTCGACGCCCAGGGCTTCTTCGCCTCAGATCTCTCGTGCAGACGAAGCCACCGGGCGTTGGCGTTTTCACTGCCTTGAGGCACAGTGCAGCTCGGATAGCCTGAATCTCATCAGCGATAGCGCTGCTTTCAACCTTCAGGCTGCATCCACAATCGACGAGACATCCAGCACATACATCTGGCGCTGGCGCTCATGCACCGAGTCAATGCATACCTGCTTGCCATCACGGCTCCAGCGCGGATGCAGGTCACAGCGGTTTTCCTTGCTCAGGTCCGGAGTGGCATAGAAACTGCCCAGATTGCGACGCTCGCCGGTCTGCATGTCGAAAAGGAACAGAAAGCGCTCGTGCGTGCTGTCGTCGGGATAGGTATCACTCAGCATCCAGCGGGTGCTCACCGGCGAGAATGTCATATGGCCGTTTTCCACCAGTACATTGCGGCCAACCACCTGTACCTCGCCTCCTTCAACGTCGTGATAGAGGTGGTAGTGGATCTCGCCTGCATGCGGCCCCCAGACAATGATGTGCTCATTGTCCTGCCACAGGGGGTGAGAGATCTGGTATTCCGATTTTTCATAGTCAAACGTGCCTACGGCATCGGGGTCGAAGTCGTCGGCCAGTTGCGGCAGCGGGTGATCGGAACACTCCAGCAAGCGCATGTCCGAACCGTCCGAATTCATGGTGATAAGGCGGTGCAGAAAGCAGGTCTCATCTTTCACTCGCTCTGTCCAGCGATGCAGAAAAAGTATGCGTGAGGAAGCCGGGTTGACCTCGATATGGCTTACCCAGTGGATGGCCTTGTCCATCGACGTCACAGGATGGAATGCCTTGAGTTGCGCATAGCTGACCAGCAACCGGGCATCGCCTGTCGCCAGTTCCATGCGCCAGATGCCGTCATCGGCGGGCGCCAGAGGCAATTCAAACGGCTGGCCGGGCTCGCTGTAACCAATGGTCTCGTGCGTAATGTACAGACGCCGGTAATTGACCGACAGTGCCCAGGCACTGCTGGGTGCCACCACATACACGGGCATGGGCATAACGCGGCGCTCTTGCGTATCCACATCCACCACCACAGCGCCAAAGCCCGGGTAACGAGCGGACATATCGCCCGTGCGATCGTTATAGATCAGCTTGCGGCCCGGTGCGCCGTCAAGCCATTGCAGCTGGCTGCCCATCTGGAAGTTCCAGGCACCGGTCTCGCCCACGGCGTGAAAGCGGTCACCGTCCTGAGTGTCGAAATAGCCAATCGTTGCCTTGACCTCTGGCGTCAGATAGATGTCCATCCAGGGCGTTTGCTGGGCGGCCAGCAGGCGATTGCTTTTGTCCCAGTTGGACTTGTTGTAGTAGCCGAAGAAGTGATGAAGGCTGCCGTTACCCACGCGTCGGCAGGGAGCAAAAGAAGAATGAGAAGAGGTCGTCATTGGATGTCAAGCAGTAGCGTCGCAGCACACGCTGCGACTCGAAAACGATGCAGGGCATGAAAAAGCCCGGCTCTGGCTAGTTCGCCGTAATCTTTCCAGCAGCGATCACCTGATCCCAACGCTGCTTTTCCCTGGCCACAAAGCTTTGCGCTTCTACCGGGGTATTGGCCACGGCACTCATCCCCTGCTCCTGCAGACCCTTGCGGAACTCGGGTGTATTGACCACCTTGCGGATGTCTTCGCTGAGCTTGTGCACCACCGCCTGAGGCACCTTGGAAGACACAGCAACCGTGGTCCACGATGTGGCCACATAGTCCTTCATTCCTGCCTCGCTGGCCGTCGGTACATCCGGCAATGCCGCAAGGCGTTCATTGCCTGTGACCGCCAGTGCCTTGAGCTTGCCGCCCTTGACGTGCGCCAGCACTGTCGGAGGGTTCTCGAACATCAGCTGGATCTGGCCACCAAGCAAATCGTTAAGTGCTGCCGAGCTGCCACGATAGGGCACATGAACAATGGGAGCACCGGACTGGAGCTTGTACAGCTCCCCCATCATGTGGACCGACGAGCCCACGCCAGCAGAGCCAAAATTGATGCTGCCTGGGTCCTTTTTGGCCAGCGCGGTCAGATCCTGCAGATTCTTGACCGGCAGATTGGGAGTTGCAACCACGACATGGGGCATCTCCGCCAGCACGGTGACAACGCGCAACTCCTTGGCAGGGTCGTAAGGCAGTTTCTTGTAAACCCCGTAAGCAGCATGCAATCCGATGGATCCCACCATCAGCGTGTAGCCGTCCGCAGGCTGGTCGGACACATATTTCCCGCCCAGATGACCGCCCGCCCCGGGCTTGTTTTCCACCACCACAGGCTGGTTCCACATACGGCCGAGCCTGTCGGCAAGCATACGGGCTTGCACGTCCGAGCTGCCACCCGCAGTGAACGGCACGATGATGCGAATTTGACGAGCAGGGTTGGGATATGCGGAGCTGTCTTCAGCCCAGGCTGAGCCGACACTCGCCAGCGTTGCGGCAGCCAGCACTCCCATGCACAGAGAGCGACGAGCGCTAATGCAAACCATCTAATGACTCCTTGGATTGATCGATGCGCCCTCAATTCCTGAAAACGCATGCACTTATTCGTATGGAAGTCAGTGTAGAAAGCCTAACCTACTCGGAAAAATTCATTTTTCAAACTCATCTATACGCAGCTGGTATACCCTTCCCCCTCAGCATCAATCCGATTGCGCCATGCCACGCCCTTTGAGTTTTAAAGAAATTGAAGCATTTCGTGCCGTGATGCAAACCGGCACAACGACCGCCGCTGCGCAGTTGCTGCACACCACCCAACCGTCCATCAGCCGTCTGCTGGCTCAGATGCAGACGGGCGCGGACCTGAAGCTGTTTGATATGTATAAAGGGCGGCTGCGCCCGACTGCAGAGGCACGGGAGCTCTTTTCGACGGTGCAGCAACATTTCGTAGGTCTGGACCGCATTGAGCGCGACCTTCAGGGGTTGCGGCAGTTCGGTGCAGGCACTCTGCGCATAGGCTGCACCCCGGCACTGGGACTGTCCATCGTTCCTGCGGCCCTGCACAATTTTCTGCAGCACTACCCAAGCACACACATCAGTCTGCAGACGCTAGGCACCACACATCTTCGGGAAGGACTGCTGCACGGCCAGTTTGACCTGGTGGTCAGTACCATGGCCATTGGCGCCCCTGAACTCAATGCAAGCGTTCTGCATCAGACCCAGGCCGTCTGCGTCATGCATCCAGGCCATCCGCTGGCACAGCACAGCAGCCTGCATGTCCAGGATTTGGAAAATCAGCTGCTGCTGACTTTGAATTCGGACGACAACATCTACCTGCAACTGCAGCGAACCATGCTCGAGCATGATGTCCGGCCCAGCTCAACTGTCGAGACAACCTACTCTTCCACCATCTGCTGCCTCGCAGCGCAAGGTACAGGCTTGGGCGTAGTGAACCCATACGTGGCGGCAACATTTGCGTCAACCCTCTGCATCAAACCGTTCCTGCCCGAGTGCTCAGTAGAGGTAGCGCTAGCACTGCCAAGTCATTCGGCACCTTCAGAACGCACGCAATGCTTCGTCGAGGAGTTGCAAAGACAGCTGGCAACATAAGCAGCTCAGCCCAGCTCTGCGGCAAAGACTAACCACTCAAGAAGACTCCAGCGTCAGATGGCAGCGAACGCCAAATACGCTTCAAAGGTCTGCGCCTGCAACCGAGCACATGCGCATGAATGCGGTTGAATTACGGCGATAGTCAGAGGACCCTTACCGGGCCTTGCATTGGATCGGCGCCATGCGGCCGACCTCGACCGTCAGATCCAGTCCTTTTCCTCGGATGGTATTGGGCCCGTTGCTATACACAAATCCGGAGCCGCTTGGCTGCTGTGGAAGCTCTATGCCTTGACCACCGCGTATCAGGACTGCTTTGCTGTTGGCAGGCGAGAAACGCACCGAAATGGATTCTCCGTTTGCGCAGGTGAATGCAACTTCACGGTCTGCATCTTGAGACGGCGCAGAACTGCAGGCACTGACGGCGATTGCGGCAAGCATGGCAAGGCCGATGACTTTCATAGACTTCTCCCGTGATATTTCAAGGCAAGACTCAAGCAGCCATGAAGAACTCTGGTGTCTTGTAGCACTTCCAAAACTTGGCTGATCGCCTTTGGCCTTTGTCTCGACAGATAGGAATGTCCCAACCCGCTACAAGCTCCTGCAGTCAGACTGTGACGCGAAGTGGAACTGGATTGACGCATACCTGCGCTCAGGTTGAGCTCACACGCCTGTCGCGCTCCTTGTCCCGGTAAAGACGTGCTTTTTCAGCATACATGGCCTTGTCCGCCCCTTGAACGATGCTCTCTATCGGCGTGCCTTCCTGGCCACAGGCATGACCCATGGAGACCTGGATGCTGTGACCCGGATAGAACTGATTGTTCAGCTCCAGCAAGGACAAGATGCGCTCCTGCAATGCCACGGCACCGCGTTCATCGGTTCCCGGCAAAAGCACGACAAACTCATCGCCACCGATGCGGGCAGCGCAGGCCGGCGCATCCACCGCCTTGGAGAGAACTTCTCCCATACGCCTCAGCATGGCATCGCCTGCAGTATGACCATGCTCGTCGTTGACGACCTTGAGTCCATTCATATCTATGGCAAGCATGGACAAGGGCCAGGGCCCTTTGCGCGACAGCCTGTTGAGCTCTTCCGTATAGAAAGCGCGGTTGCGCAACTGGGTCAACACATCATGCTTGCCCAGATATTCGAGATAAGCCTCAGCCTTCTTGCGAGCGGTGATATCTACGAGTGACAGCAGCACCAAGCCCCATTTTTCCGCATGGCTGCTCATGATGGCGAACTCCATATGAATATGGAGCACATCGCCAGAAAGTCCGTAGTTCACCACTTCCCGCTGCTGCACCAGCTTACCTTCCCAAAGGTCTATCAGCTGCTCGGCAAACGAATCGTACATTTCGCCCCTGAAAACCTTGGACAGATTCTGCAGCAGTTGCTGCTTGCTCTCGGCACCGAACATTTGCAGCGTCTGGCGATTGACATCGAGCACCTGGATTTCCTGCATGCAGCGGGTCACGAATTCCGGATGCACTTTCAGAAAAGTCCGGAAATCGGTGATTCCGCGCGCTCGAACATCGTCCATCAGGCGCTTGACCACGCTGAAGTCCTCGACCCACAGCGACACCGGCGAGTACTCGAACAGGTCTCTGGAATATTGCTCGCTGCTCTGAAGCTTCACCGTGCTCTGCACTTCGGCCGTCACATCCTCCAGAGAGACCAGCACCCGGCTCCAGCTTTGCTCGTAGCCCGGCAGTACACGCGCCCTCACCTGCACATCAAGCCGCCGTCCATCCAGGGCATAGTTGACCGAACGGGTCTCGAAACTGAGCACTCCTTCCCAGAGGGCGAGCAGCTCGTTCATGATGCTGTCGAGCATGTCGCCGCGAAAGACCTCGCTCAGCCGGCTCTTCAGGGTTTCCTCATCAGCGGCCTTGAACAGGTCAAGCGTGTATTGATTGACCCGCAGCACCTTGTAGGACTGACTGCACAGCTTGAGCCGCTCCGGATCTTCTTTGAGAAAACTGAGCAGATCGCTCACGCCCTGCGCCCGCCATTGATCGAATATCTGTTTCAGGCCGCTGTAGTCCTCCATCCAGAGCGATACCGGGGCCAGGTTGAACATATCCTCGAAGTCCAGACCTTCTGCGAGCGAATTTTTCACAAACAATACCTCCGCCAACGATTATTACCGAGACATCAAGCCTGCACGCTGCCCTCCTTTGCAAGGTCGATCGACTGTCGTGCAGCAATGAAAAAGACCCCCTGGGGAGTCTCTTAAAGTCAGATCACCTCAGGCAGTCTCTGCCTTGCAGCTTTCACTTTGTACATCGCAGCATCGGCTTTCTGCAAAGCATCGTCCACGTCGGTGTCATCGGGCGTCAAACAGACCATGCCTACGCTGGCTCCTGCGTACTCGATCTCACGTCCGTCGGCCAATTGCAAGATGGCGACAGAGGCTTTGCTCAGTCGCAACTGCATCTCCCTGATCACGGCCTCAGCGTCTTCATCCAGCAGAGGCCCTGCACCGACCATGACGAATTCATCGCCACCGAAACGAGCCAGCATGTCACTGCTGCGCAGTCCTGCTCGCAATTGTTCGGCCATGGCACGCAGCAACGCATCCCCAGCCTCATGACCAAACTGGTCATTGATCTGCTTGAAGCGGTCAAGATCCACAAAGCCCACCAGCACCCATTCACGGGTGCGGCGGCAATGAGCAATGAGCCGGTTGAGCTCCTCAGTCACGCAGCGACGATTGGGCAATCCAGTCAGGGCATCGAGCATGGCCAGCGAGGCCAGCTCCTCATTGGCATGCTGCAACGATCTCACCAGTTGCTCGCGCTCGGCAAAGCCGGCAATGATCTTGGCAAACAGTCGCAGCAAATCCTCGGCCTCTGCGGCCAGCGCGACGGAATGGTCGCTGGCTGCACACAAAGTGCCAAACAACGCACCATTGGAAAAACGCACGGGCGTGCTCACATAAGTCTGGATACCCAACTGGCGCGCTGCATCCGAGTCGCCCCAGCATTCGCCAACATTGTCGGTAAAGGTACGTCCTTCGTCGAGCGAGCGCTTGCACAAGGTATCGTTCCAGGGAACCTCCAGCCCTTCGGGAATTCTCATGCCTCCCGTATTGAGGGAGTACAGCACATTCTGAATACCGCGTGTCTCATCAACGGTGGTGAGGTAGGCCGACTCCAGATCAGTCACTTCCACCATGATTTCCAGAAGAGGTCGCGTGAAGCTGGGCAGATTCTGAGATGCAGAGACGGTCTGGGAAAGGCGTTGAATAATTGATGGCATGGTGCAATTTGGGGGTACGGCCGCACGACGAGTGGGGCAGCTCAAGCAAAGCCTAAAGCCTAGGCATCATCACTTTCATTCGACTGAGACTATCTTTCAATCATGCAATGAAAGCCAGATCCCAACGCTCATATTTTCAAGCAATCGATTGTCAGACTAGGACTGAGGCCACAGGACCCTGACACGCAAACCGCCCAGTTGCGGCGACTCGTCAAGCAAAAGCTCAGCACCACTGCTTTGCGCAATGCTTTGCGCAATGGCCAGTCCCAGGCCACTACCGCCGGCCATGCAGCCAGCCCCTTGACCTCGCACAAAGCGCTGCAGGACGCGCTGACGCTCTGCCGGTGCAATGCCAGGACCCGAGTCTTCCACTACCAGTGCACGTCCGTGCTCGTCCTGCAACCAGCCCACATCAACACGGCTCCCGGCGGGCACGTATTTAATCGCGTTGTCCAGCAGGTTGCGCAGCAGCACCGCCAGTGCACCGGCGTCTGCGGCCACACTGAATGCGGACTGCTGCTGCGGGTCTTCGCTCAGGCCCATGTCCAGCCCCTTGGCCTGGGCAGCCGGTGCGGCATCAGCCAGGGCCTGCTCGACCAGCACACGCAAGTCCGCCAGCGGCGCGTCTTCAGTCTGCGGCCTGGCTTCCTGCCTGGCCAATGCCAGCAACTGCTCCACCAGTCGTCTGGCGCGCTCTATTCCTTGCGCCAGACTGGTCTGCGCTGACTCGCGCTCAGCGCTGTCCGTCGCTTTGCGCAGCAGCTGCAATTGCAGCTGCAACGCGGCCAGCGGCGAGCGCAGCTCATGCGCAGCATCTGCAACGAAATTCTGCTGGGCCTCAAAAGCCTGCCGTACGCGCTGCAGCAGGTTGTTGAGCTCCTCCACCAGCGGGCGCATCTCATCCGGCAGATCATGCTCCGCCACGGGTGCCAGATCCTGGGGCTGACGCAGGGCCAACTCCCTGCGCACCCGATGCACGGGAGTCAGTGAACGGCGAATCACCCACCACACGGCCAGCGCCAGCAGCGGCAACAGCAACACCACAGGCAACAAGCTGCGCCAGGCGGCTTCACGCGCGAGCATCTGACGCACGCGCATGTCCTGTGCAATCTGAATCACCTGAGAGCGTGTCTGCAGTGAGAACACACGGTAGGTCGTGCCACGCGCAGGCACATCGGCAAAGCCCAGCACAGCCATCTGAGGCAAGGCATCGCCCAGAGCCGACTCGAAGATTCTCAGTCCCTCATTGGTCCAGACCTGGACGATGAACTCGTTGTTTTCATCTTCGGGCGGCGTTCCCTGCGGCCGGCCTTTGGCGTCGACCGGCAGACCTGCCCGCAGTGCAAACGCCGTCTGCTGCATCTGGTAGTCGAACAGGGTATCGGTCTGCTCCAGAGCATTGCGATAGGCAAAAGCCCCCTGCAGAACTGCCACCAGCAAAATCGCCATGCCGATGAACAGCAGCAGGCGTCCGCCCAGCGAACCAGGCAGCTTCAGCCGCTTCAATGCCTGGTTTTTGCTCATGGTCTTGGCACCATATATCCAAGACCACGCACATTGAGCACCGCTGCAGCGCCGAGCTTTTTGCGCAGCCCGTGGATATAGACCTCCACCGCATTGCTGCTGACCTCGTCGCCCCAGCCGTAGAGCTTGTCTTCGATTTGCTGACGTGACAGCGTAGCTCCCGGCCTTGTCAGCAATGCCTGCAGCACCGCCCATTCACGGCCTGACAGGGTGACTGGCTGACCATTCACGCTGGCCTCACGGGTATTGGGGTTGAGCATGATGCCTTCATGCTCATACACCGCATCCAGATGCCCTGCCGCACGCCGCGTTAGCGCGCGAATGCGGGCCAGCAGCTCATCCATGTCATAGGGTTTGATGACGTAGTCATCGGCCCCGGCGTCAAGCCCCGCAATGCGGTCACGCACGGCATCCCTGGCGGTCGCCACCAGCACCGGAGTGGCATCCTTGCGCGCACGCAACTGGCGCAGCACCTGCAAGCCATCAAGCTTGGGCAAGCCCAAGTCGAGCAGCACCAGATCGTACTGGTGGCCATGCAAGGCTGTATCGGCCTGGGCGCCATCCTGAACCCAGTCCACCACATAGCCTTCACCGCGCAGCAGCGCCAGCACGGCCTGGCCGATCATGGTGTCATCTTCAACGAGCAACAAACGCATGGCGCAAGGATAGCGCCGCTACAGCGGAAATGCCCAGCACCAGAAACAAAGGGCGCATCGCACGCTGCCTGCATGCCCGCACGGCGGCAAGCGAGCCAGCCCCACCCCAAGCGGGCAAGCCGCCACCTCACATGAAGGGCTGCCGGTTACACCGCAGCTTCGATGCCCGGCATCGCCATACGTGCCTTGGTCAATGCCATGCCCAGGTTGGCGGTACGGCGGCAGACAAAGACTGCCACATAGTCGGGCACTGCCTTGCTACGCAGAAAGACATGAATCAGGTTGTCACTGTTGATGATGATTTCCTGAAAATAGTGGTGACCATCATCGCTGATGCCGCGCGAACGCTTGAACAGGGTCTCGATCATGGAGACATTGGGGCCGTTGAACAGGTCGGCCGTAGCCGCAGCCACCAGATCAATCACGTCACGCGGATGGGAATCCACGGTACGGATCGACAGCAGCATGCCCGAAGCAGCATCCACATAACCTGCAGCCAAACATTCAGGCACCGAAGCCACGGCCTGCGTCAACACAGCATCCAAACTCATTTCGCTCTCACTTTCCTATTGCTTATCTTTTGCGTCATGGCCGTATGCAGTCCGCAGCGGCCATGCTTTGGTGGTCTTGAAAACATCACGCCATCTTTTGCAGCAATGCGTTTTCGAATTCATAAAGAAGCGCTTCCTGCGCCTCGGATTGCACATACTGAGCGTCAATCAATCGCACACGGCGCAGCGCTTCTTCGGCAGTCAGGCCCTCTCGCACCAGCCAGGCGGCAAGCACGGTTCCTGTGCGGCCCAATCCGGCAAGGCAGTGCACGGCAAGCACCTCCCCACGGCGCAGGGCGGCAGACATGCGTGCCAGCAGCATCTGCATCTGTGCCACTGTCGGTGGCTCGTGGTCATAGACCGGCAGGTGAAAGTTCTTGAGCCCATTGCGGGCCAAGGCATCCTGCGGGAAGTCCTTTTCCGTCAGCGTGATCAGCATGGTGACGCCGCAACGATTCAGGGCTTTGAGATCGGCGTCCATGCCGTGCACCACGCCCGGCCAGGGCGTACCAGCCAGCCTCCCTGGCACCAGCCAGGAAAATCCGTTCGGGCCGCGGCTGGCTGGCACGGCATTTTCAGCAGCCAGCAATGGCTGCATTTCCATCAGCACAGCCGCATTCACGGTGCGAGGCTGGTAGCGGGCTGCAGAGGACAGGCCAGATGACGCGACCGCTGCCGGTTGCGACAGTGCAGGTTCAGGTGCAGAGACCGACGTTGACGCAGGCAGAACGGGTTCCAATTTGGAGGAAGTAACGACCTCACTTACGGCTGCCGAAGATGCAGGCAAGTCGGAAAATTCGGCGATGGCCGCCAAGGCGGCGGCAGGCAAGGGAGGTGGCGGCAACACATCGTCGGCCAGCTCATTCAAAGGGGTACCCGGCATAGGTACAGCGCAGCTGCCGGTACGCAGGAATTGCTGACCGGCGGCACTGAGCGGCCGCTGAGTGAACGCCGCCATTGCTGCGGCTTCCTGAATTTGACCACCTGCGAGCAACAGCATCTGCTGGGCAGCAGCCTGGGCATGCTGCTGATGGTGCGTGACGAGCAGCACACTACTGTGCTGCCCTATCTGCTTGATCAAGTCCAGCAGCAAAAACGCCTCATAGCCATCCAGATCAGCCGTGGGCTCATCCACCATCAACACCGCAGGCCGGGCCCAGGCCTCGCGCAGAATGGCTACAGCGCGTTGCTGCACCGCACTCAACAGCATGGTGGACTTGTCCAGTACCTGGGCCAGCTCGGCAAAACCATAGTGCTGCAGCTGTTCAGTCACCCACGTGCGCCACTGCAGTGGCGCACGTGACTCGCTCTGGCGCGCCTTCTCGATCAGTGCATCCAGGGTGTTGGCACGCATGAGCCGGGCATGCTGCTGTACCAGGCGCGGCAAGGCCTGCACGCCATCGGCGCTCAAAGGCATACGCAATGGATGAGCGCAATAGACCACCTGCCCCCAGCTGCGAAAACGCGGATTGACCGCATTCAGTCCGGCCAGCGTGCGCAGCAGCGTGGATTTTCCTGTGCCCGCAGGGCCCAGCAATGCGGTTACGCCTGATTGCGGCAGCGTGAAGTCCACTTCGGCCAGAACCACGCGTGGACCATATGAAGCGCCCAGGCCTTGCACCTGCAGACTGTGTTGCTGATCCAAAAAATCTTCCCCTCGCAGCGCCTGCTCCGAGGGCCGTCACGATGTATTTGCGGTCACGCCAAATCGCCACCAAATGGCGTCAAAAAGACGAATGAGTGCTTTGGCCCGGCAGTCTATGGCATTACTTCTCCTGAAACTCGTCACTTCTTGAAATATGACAACATTATGTTGATATTCATAGAATATTCATTCATTCAGATATTTTTTGTTTTAAATCAATGAAAGCAGATAAAGAAAAACCGCAACCCGGAAGGTTGCGGTTTTCTGCGTAGTCAGGGCGTCAGTCAGCCCAGGCGCACCGGCACAAAGATTTTGTTGCCTTCGCGCCAGATCAGCACGGCCACGGTCTTGTCCGCCTTGGCGACTGCGGCCCGCACCTCGTCGATATTTCCGGCAGGTGCGCCATTGATGGACAGCAGCACATCTCCCTGGCTGATGCCTGCCGCTGCAGCCGGACCGCTGGCCTGAGCCACCAGCAGACCGGAGTCCACACCAATCTGCTTTTTCTCCTCAGGCTGCAGGGGGCGCAGCGCCAGACCCAGCTTGCCCTTGTCTCCATCGGGAGAGGACTTGGCCACCTTCACAGCCTTGTCGCTGGCATCGCCAAGGGTCGCACTCAGGGTTTTGGACTCACCTTTGCGCCAGATTTCCAGCGACACTTTCTGCCCCGGCAAGGCCTGGCCGATAAAGGCAGGCAGATCGCCCGAACCAACAACGGGTTTGCCATCCACCTTGCGCACCACATCGCCTGGTTCCAGTCCGGCCTTGGCGGCAGGGCCATTCCTTTCGACACTGGCCACCAATGCACCTTCGGGCTTATCCAGCTTGAAGGAATCGGCAAAGGCCTGATTGACCTCCTGCACACTCACGCCCAGCTTGGCATGCTGGGCCTTACCCGTTGCCTGAATTTGCTGTTGCACACGGGTTGCCAGTTCGATGGGAATCGCAAACGACACCCCTTGATACCCGCCAGAGCGGGTGTAGATCTGGCTGTTGATGCCCACGACCTCGCCCTGAGCGTTGAATAGCGGGCCTCCGGAGTTTCCGGGGTTGATCGCCACATCCGTCTGCAGGAAAGGCACGAAGGAGTCATCGGGCAGAGAACGACCCTTGGCGCTTACCACGCCAGCCGTCACGCTGTTCTCAAAACCGAAGGGCGAGCCGATCGCCAGTACCCAGTCGCCCACGCGCAACTGGCTGGTCTGGCCCAGCTTGACCGTGGGCAGGCCGCTGGCGTCAATCTTGAGTACCGCCACATCGGTCTTGGGGTCGGCTCCCAGCACTTTGGCCCTGAACTCGCGGCGGTCGTTGAGCTTGACCGTCACCTCCTTGGCTCCGCGCACCACATGGGCGTTGGTCAGAATCACGCCGTCGCTGGACACGATAAAGCCCGAGCCCTGTCCACGCATGGGTGTATCGGGCTGTTGCGCACGCGGCCCCATGCCCTGGCCACCGGGCATGCCTGGAATGCCGAACTGGCGGAAGAATTCAAAGAAGGGATCGTCAGGGCTGATGCCAGGGCCCTGTTGCTGACGTTCGCTGGTCTGGTCGCCTTCATCGTCGCTCATGGCACGAGAGGAGCCCACCACGCTGATATTGACCACGGCCGCGCCGTTGCGTGCCGTGATATCCGCAAAATTGGGAGCATTCACCGCAGGCAGGTTAAACGCTGTGGGCTGTGCAGCCACTGCAGATTGCGTCACCTGCGCCTGGGCAGCGCTGCGGGTTCCCACCAGGCCGGCGCCGGTGGCGCCCAGTGCGCCAATCGCACCAGCAGCCACCAGAGCCATCACCAGTCGGCGAGGCGTAGACAGAATTGTGTTCATGGTCATCCTTTCAAAGAAAAGCACCGGATCGGTGTCGTTGAAGGGAAGTTTGAACATGCACACTTAGGCCAGACTTAGGCTCGTGCAGCTCTGGGCCAAAGGCCTGATCCGGCAGCCGCCGGCTCGCACACGGTCCGGCGTGCTCAGGCTCTTTACAGCCTCAGATCAGCTCCAGCACCAGCTCCGGCGGGCGACAAAGCTTGGCCCCCTTGGGGGTGACCACAATGGGTCGATTGAGCAGCACCGGATGCGCAGCCACGGCCTGAATCAGCTGGACATCGCTGACGGCTGCGTTATCCAGACCCAGCTCCTTGAACTGGGCCTCCTTGGTACGCAGCAAGTCACGCACGGGGACACCCAGATGCGCCACCAGCTCAGCCAGCTCCGGCGCCGTCAGCGGCGTGGCGATGTAATCGACGATATTGGGCTCGATGCCATGCTCGCGCAGCAGCGCCAGCGCGCCGCGCGAATTGCTGCAGCGGCTGTTGTGAAAAATGGTGATGTCGGGGCGATTCACGGGGGTGTCTGTACTTGTAGTCATGACTGCAGTGTAGCGAGCCTGTGCCTGTCAAAGGCTTGGCAGGCAGCCACTGCATAGCAGCTATGCCGGCTGCGCCAGAGCCAGGCAGAGCGCCATCTCATAGACTGTCTGCAAAACATCATGAGGAGACAATATGCCCGCTTTCACCGCACGTGAACCCTCCTCTCTGAACCGTCGCCAATGGAGCCAATGGGCTGCGGCTGCCGCCTTGGGCAGTCTGACCGGCACTGCTCTGGCGCAGGACTCGAGGTACCCCAGCAAGGCCATACGCATGGTCATTCCGTTCACGCCCGGCGGCTCTGCAGACATTCTGGGTCGCGCCATAGGTCATGAGCTGACGACCGCCTGGGGCCAGAGCGTGGTGCCGGAAAACGTCGCCGGCGCAGGTGGCAGCATTGGCGCGGACCGCGTGGCAAAGGCCAGTGCCGATGGCTACACCCTGCTCATGGGCCATGTCGGCACGCTGGCCGTTACACCCACGCTCTACCCCAAGCTGCCTTACGACCCTATCAAGAGCTTTACGCCGCTGGCCTGGGTGGCGCGTGTGCCCAACGTGCTGGTCGTGCATCCATCGCTGCCGGTCAATGATCTGGCATCGTTCATCAGCTACGCCAGGGCCAACCCGGGCGCAGTGAATTTCAGCTCGGGGGGCAACGGCAGTGCCGCGCATATGACCATGGCCTATCTGAGCCTGCAAGCCGGGCTGAAGATGCAGCATGTGCCCTACAAGGGCACGGCACCGGCCGTCAATGATCTGGTGGCCGGCCAGGTTCAGGCCTTGTTCACCGGCATCCCTGCGGTGCTGGCCCAAATTCGCTCCGGCCAGATCAAGGCGATCGCCGTTTCATCACCTCAGCGCATCCCTGCACTACCCAATGTGCCTACCGTGGCCGAAGCAGGCTTGCCCGGATTTGAGGCCGACCAATGGTATGGCGTGGTCGGCCCTGCCAATATGCCCGCCGACGTGGTCGCCAAGATCAATCAGCAGATCAATGCATCGCTCCGAAGCCCTTCTATTCTTGAGCGTTTGCAAAGCGAAGGTGCCCAGCCCATGCCCAGCACGCCCAAGGTCTTTGCCGACCTCATAGTCAAGGACCTCGCGCGCTGGCGCAAGGTCATCGTCGACAGCAAGATGACGCTGTGAACGGGCAGCATTGAGGCTTCAGGCAGCAGCGGAAGCGGCGGCCACGGCAGCCGTCGCCGGCTCCAGCTCCAGCTCTTCCTCATGCGCATCGAACTCGCGCCCCGGCAGCAGCAGATTCAGTCCCACGGCCACCAGCGCACCCACAGTGATGCCCGAACCAAAGACCTCGCGCACAAAGGCAGGCATCTTGGACAGAAGATCGGGGCGCACCGTCACGGCCAGCCCGCAGCCCAGCGAGACCGCAATGATCAGACCGCTGCGACGTGTCTGCTCGGCGCTGCTGAGCATGCGGATGCCCGCCAGGATGATCATGGCAAACATCATCAGACCTGCACCTCCGAGCACGGGCTGGGGAATCGTCACCACCAGCGCACCCAGCACCGGGAACAGTCCGGCCAGCAGCAGCATCACGCCGGTCAGCATCACCACATGGCGGCTGGCCACGCCGGTGAGCGACACCACACCCACGTTCTGCGCGAAGGTGGAAACCGGCGGGCTCGACATCACGGCGGCAAAGGCCGAGCCCACGCCGTCGCACAGCATGCCGCTGGCCAGGCGCTTGCCGCGGATCGGCGTCTGCGTTGCCGCTCCCAGGGCCATGAATGTTCCGGTGGTCTCGACAATGGTCACGAGAAAGGCGATGGACATGGCAACGATGCCCGATACCGGAAAGCTCATACCGAAATGCAGCGGCTGAGGAATCGCGAAGATCGGCGCCTCGCGCACCTGGGTGAAGTCGATCAGACCCAGGGCCAGGCACAGCAGATAGCCGCAGGCAATGCCCAGCACCACGGCCGATGCCGAAATCACGCCCTTGCCCCATTGCACAAAGCCGATCACCAGCGCCAGCACAAAGCCGGCAATCGCCAGATTGCCCACCGCGCCGTAGCTGCCGCTGCCCACGCCGCCTGCGGCCCAATCCACGGCAACGGGCGTGAGCGACAGCCCGATCATGGTCACGACCACGCTGGTCACGGTATGCGGAAAGAAGCGACGGATCACCGGCATGAAAAAGCTGCCGATGATCATCACCAGCGAGCCCACCAATGAGGAGCCCAGGATGCCGGGAACGCCATGCTCCAGTCCCACGCTGATGCCCGCACCGACAAAGGCAAAGCTTGTGCCCATCACGCAAGGCAGGCGTATGCCGACAGGCCCCACGCCTCGGCACTGGATGATGGTGACCACGCCCGAGCCCAGCAAAGCCGCATTGACCAGGGCCACGATCTGGTCGGCCGGCAGCTTGAGCGCACCGCCGAAAACCAGCGGCACGGCAATGATGCCACCCAGCGCGGCGAGCAGATGCTGCAGCGAAAGCAGCGTAGTGGTGATGAGGCTGGGCGGACGGTCTTCCACCCCGTAAAGCAGTTTTTCCATGGTTGTGTCTCCTTTTCCCTATGCGATGGCCTCTTCAGAGGCACTTGTAGATATGTCGTCGAGGGGTGCCCGTGAGGGCTTCACTGCGTGCTTGGCTGTGTCGTGGCATATCTCCTTGGTCGAATCGGCGGTTGCAGCGGTAGGCTGAATCCAGCCATTCGGGACTGCATGTTGAGAACTGATGCCCTCACCTCAGGGTCAGCGAGCAAAGGCCGCCCCCGCAGCGAGGCTGTCGCCCCCCCTCTGGCGCAACGCACCAGAGAGGGGGAAGCGGCGGGGCCGCCTAGGCAAAGCCGCTCAGGGGGTGCATTACTGTCCCGCGGCCCGCTCGAACAGGCTGCGCGCAAGACGGCGGTGCTGGCCCAGCACGACAGGCAGGTCGGCCGTGAGCAGACGTCCATCCTCGACCACCACGCGGCCGTTGATGACGCTGCTGGATACATTGGCCGGTGTGCAGAACACCAGCGCCGCCACGGGGTCATGGCCGGCGCCCGCATAGCCGACAGCCTCCATGTCGAAGGCCACGAAGTCGGCCGACATGCCGGGGGCCAGCGCGCCGATGTCGTCGCGATTGAGCACGCGTGCACCGCCCAGCGTGGCAATTTCCAGCGCCTCGCGGGCACTCATGGCCGCCGGGCCGTAGCCCACGCGCTGCAGCAGCATGGCCTGGCGGGCCTCGCCCAGCATGTGGGCTCCGTCGTTCGATGCGCTGCCGTCCACACCCAGGGCCACGGGCACGCCCGCATCGCGCATTCCGCGAATGGGCGCGATGCCCGAGGCCAGGCGCATGTTGGAGCATGGGCAGTGCGCCACACCGGTGCCGGTGCGCGCAAACAGCGCAATGCCTTCAGGATCGAGCTTGACGCAATGCGCATGCCAGACGTCGCGCCCCACCCAGCCCAGGTCCTCGGCGTATTGCGCCGGGGTCAGGCCGAATTTTTCGCGCGAGAAGGCCACGTCGTTGTCGTTCTCGGCCAAGTGGGTGTGCAGCGAGACGCCATGCGCACGCGCCAGCACCGCCGATTCGCGCATCAGATCGCGCGTGACCGAGAACGGCGAACAAGGGGCCAATACCACGCGCAGCATGGAGTGGCGCGAGCCGTCGTGGTATTGCTGGATCAAGCGCAGACTGTCGCGCAAAATGGCCTCTTCCTCCTCCACCACCACATCGGGCGGCAGACCGCCTTTGCTGCGGCCCAGGCTCATGGAGCCGCGTGCGGCGTGAAAGCGCATGCCCATCTGCTGCGCGGCTGCGATGGAATCATCAAGGCGCGATCCATTGGGGAACAGGTACAGATGGTCGCTGGTGGTGGTGCAGCCCGACAGCATGAGCTCGGCCATGGCGGTCTGGGTCGAGACATGGATCATCTCGGGCGTCAGATGCGACCACAGCATGTAGAGGTTCTGCAGCCACGAAAACAGCTCGGCATCCTGGGCGGCCGGCACGGCGCGCGTCAGGCTCTGGTACATGTGGTGGTGGGTGTTGACCAGACCCGGCGTCACGACCTTGCCGCGCATGTCCAGCACGCGCGCCTGGCCCTCGTCGGCCATGCGGCGGTATTGCGCCGGCAGCTCGGCCGTTGCACCCACCCACAGCAGGGCCGGTCCGTCCGCCACCAGCGCACCGCCTTTGATCTCGCGGCGCTGCGCATCCATGGTGACCAGTACGTCGGCATTCAGGGCTATCAGGGTCATGGGTTTCTTCCTCTCTAAACAAGAAGCACCAGTCTAGAGAGGCACCCAAGCGCGCGATAGCGCCGAATTCCGCCAACCATGTCCACAAAATGTGGACAGAAAATCAGCGTTTTCTGGCGTAGAGCCGTGCCAGCGCCGATTCGATGCTTGCTGCCATGAGCGAAGCGGCAGCGCTCAGCTCCGCCCCCTTGCGCACGAACAGCATCAGGGTCTGGCGCTGCAGATGCGCATCGCGCAGGGGCACAAAACTGAGCGAGCCGCGATCGAGCTCCTCCAGCACATCCAGCGCGTTGAGCAGGGCAATGCCCTCGCCCAGCATGACCAGACGCTGCATCAAGGCCATGGAGGTGGACTCGGCCACCGGCGTCACCTCGATGGCACTGCGCGCGAAGGCTTCATCGAGCAGGCTGCGTATGGTCAGCGCCGGTGCCGGCAGGATCAGCGGATGGCCCACGCATTCGCTGAGCAGCAGCGACGAGTGATGCGCCAGCGGGTGCTTGACCGGCAGGATGGCTCCGATCTGCCATTCGCTGGCCGCCAGCATGCGCAAGCCGGGTCTGGGCGCCAGATCGTAGGCGAGACCCAGATCCACCTCCCCAGCTTCCACGGCGGACACAATGGCCTGCGTCGGCAAGTCGATGACACGCACGACCATCCCCGGATGACTGCTGCGAAAGTCATGCACCAGCGAGGGCAGCAAGGAGCCCGCCAGGCCAGAAGTCGCTGCCACTGTGATCTCGCCGCGTCTCATGCCCTTGAAGTCGGCAATGCGCTCACGCAGCGCTGCATGTTCGCGCAAGGTGCTGCGCACATGGGTCAGCACCATCTCGCCCAGAGGCGTCAGGCGCAGGCGGTTGTGGATGCGGTCGAACAGCGGCGCTCCCAGCTCGGCCTCCAGATCGAGAATCTGCCGGTTCACGGCCGTAGGAGCCACATGCAGGTACTCGGCCGCCTTGCGGATGGAGCCGCGGCGGACCACTTCATCGAGATAGCGCAAAACTCTGGCGTGCATGCGCGCAGCCTACAGGGTTTGACGGAGCCAGCAAAGCGCCGGCAGAGCGCCTAGCTCTGGCGCAGCCTGTCCACTTCGGTGTGCAAGTCCTTGGCCCAGGCGCGGCGGTCGCGCCCTTGTGCGCTCTGCGCCTCGCCATAGTGCACCACGGCAATCAGCTGCTCCGAGCAAAGCACACGCCAGATGGAGCCCAGCAAGGTCTCGTCCCCCACATAGGTGGCGGCATAGCTGGTGCTGCCTGTCTTGCCATCGACAAAGCGCAGCCCCACGGGCTGCACCGGTGCATCGCATTGCACGGCGGCTTCGAGCAGATTGGAGTGAAACGAGAGCAGGCTGCGTCCATCGCCTGTCGTCCCCTCGGGGAAGACGGCGAGGATTTCGCCGCGCTTGAAGGCCTCTTCCATGGCTCCCACCATGCGCACGGCATCGCGGCGCGAGCTGCGCTGGATGTAGAGCGTGCCTGCAGCCGTCGCCAGCGTGCCGATGATGGGCCAGCCCTTGACGTCGGACTTGGAGATGAATCGGCAATGGCGCGCCGCATGCAGCAGCGGAATATCGAGCCAGGAGATATGGTTGCTGACCATGAGCACCGGACCTTTGGCCGGTGGCTGCCCTTTGACCTGCAGTTGCACCCCGGCCCGCAGCAGCAGCGTTGCGGCCCAGGCCTGCACATGCTCGTGCTGCTGCAGGTAGTGCAGCTGCGGAAAGCGAAACGCCACGATCCAGGCGCCCTTGGCCACATGGGCCAGCAGACGCAGCCCGCGCCATACCGCACGCGAGCCGGTTTTGATTTTGTGCAAGCCGTTTGCCATGATTCCCAAAGAGTTTAGCGACTCGCCTCGCACAAGTTGCACCAACTTGAAACCGGCAAGCGCCTAAGACTGGCGCAATGCAAAGTCAGAGGCACCGAGGAAGCGCCGCCGCGCACCGAAGGTGTCGTCCCCCTCCCGATGCAACGCATCCAGAGAGGGGGGAAGCGGCAAAGCCACTCAGGGGGAGCCTATCGTTGATAAGCCACCGCACCATCCACAATGGTCAGGCTCACGCGCGCAGGCAGTTCATAGCCGTTGAATGGCGTGCTCTTGCCCTGACTTTGCAGCGTCTTGGGATCAACCGTCCACTCAGCTTCGGGGTCGACGATGCACAGATCAGCCACGCCGCCCACGCTGAGCTGCCCCAGCAGTGACTGCTGCTCGCCCAGGGCGCTGCCCAGCACGGCAACGGGCGCCGAAGTCACGACAGCCAGTGCGCGGTTCAGCGGCACCTTGTAGTCGCGGCTCCACTTCACGGCAATCGACAGCAGCAGCTCCACACCGGTCGCACCGGGTTCGGCTTCGGCAAAAGGCAGCACCTTGGCGTCTTCGTCCACCGGGCAGTGATCGGAAACCAGCGCATCGATGGTGCCGTCAGCCAGCGCAGCAGACAGCGCATCGCGGTCGCGCTGCTGACGCAGCACGGGCACCACACGGGCACTGCTGTCGAAGTAGCCGATGTCGTTCTCGGTCAACAGCAGAGAGTTGATGGACACGTCGGCGGTCACGTTCAGACCTTCGGCCTTGGCTCGGCGCACCAGCTCCACGCCGGCGGCGCTGGAGATGCGGCACAGGTGAACCCGGGTCTGCGAGCCACGGATCAGCTCGAAGATGGTGTGCAGCGCAATCGTCTCTGCCGCCACGGACACCCCGGCCAGACCCATGCGGGTGGCCAGCGCGCCGCTGGCAGCCACGCCCCTGCCCAGATCCTTGTCCTGCGGGCGCAGCCACACGGCGTAGCCAAAGGTGTTGGCGTAGCTCAGAGCACGGCTGAGCGTGGTGATGCTGGATAGCGGCACATCCGCCTGGCCGAAGGCCACGCAGCCGGACTCGGTCAGCTCGGCCATCTCGGTCAGGGTTTCGCCCTTGAGGCCTATGGTCAGCGCGCCCATGGGGAACAGACGCGACTTGTGCTGCTTCTCGGCACGGAACTTGAGCATTTCCACCAGGCCCTGCTCGTCGAGCACAGGCTCGGTATCGGGCGGGCAGACCAGACTGGTCACGCCACCGGCCACGGCAGCCGCCATCTCGGACTGCAGCATGCCTTCATGCTCGTGACCGGGCTCGCGCAGACGCACGGCCAAGTCCACCAGACCAGGCAGCACCCACTGGCCGGAGGCGTCGATTTCACGCTCGGCCACAAAACCATCGGGCACCGTGCCGATGGCGGCGATCACGCTGCCATCGATGGCGATATCGGCCTGCTGGTCGAAACCTCGTGCCGGGTCCATCACCCGGCCATTGCGAATCAGAATCTTCATGGTTTGGCACCAAATTGGCTTCCAGCCCTTGCCACAAAAGCGCTAGAAGCTACAAAAATATTACTTATCTGAAAACCGGCGCGCTCCAAGCCAGGGACGCCGAGCAAGAGCCGCCTCGCAGCGAAGGCGTCGTCCCCCTCCCGCATTGCGAGAGAGGGGGAAGCCGCGCAGCGGCTCAGGGGGTGTTTAAGCCTCATTCCCCGCGACGATCGACATGACAGCCATGCGTACGGCGATACCGAAGGTCACCTGCGACAGGATCACGGCCTGCGGGCCGTCCACCACGGCGGAGTCGATCTCAACGCCGCGGTTGATGGGGCCGGGGTGCATGACGATGGCATCAGGCTTGGCCAGCTCCAGGCGCTTTTCAGTCAGGCCGAAGCTCTTGAAGTATTCCTGGCTCGAAGGCAGCAGCGCACCGCTCATGCGCTCGTTCTGCAGGCGCAGCATGATGATGACGTCGCAGTCCTTGATGCCCTCCTCCAGATTGTGGAAGACGCGCACGCCCATGCTGGCCATGTCCGAGGGCACCAGGGTGCGCGGGCCGACCACGCGCACCTCGGCAGCGCCGAGGGTGGTCAGGGCGTGGATGTCCGAGCGCGCCACGCGCGAGTGCAGCACGTCGCCCACGATGGCCACACGCAGATTGGAGAAATCCTGCTTGTAGTGGCGGATGGTGTACATGTCCAGCAGGCCCTGGGTGGGGTGGGCATGGCGGCCGTCGCCGGCATTGACCACATGCACATGGGGCGCCACATGCTTGGCGATCAGATAGGGAGCACCCGACTCGCTGTGGCGCACGACAAAGATGTCGGCCGCCATGGCCGAGAGGTTGTCGATCGTGTCCAGCAGGGTCTCGCCCTTGCTGGCCGAGCTGCGCGCGATGTCCAGGTTGAACACGTCGGCCGACAGGCGCTTGGCCGCAATCTCGAAGGTGGTGCGGGTACGCGTGCTGTTCTCGAAGAACAGATTGAACACGCTCTTGCCACGCAGCAGCGGCACCTTCTTAACTTCACGGTCGTTGACGCTGACGAAGTTGCTGGCCGTGTCGAGAATCTGGGTCAGGATGTCCTTGGACAGGCCTTCGGTGGAGAGCAGGTGGATCAGCTCGCCGTTCTTGTTGAGTTGGGGGTTGCGCTTGTACAGCACGATCAGGCCTCTTGAATGCGGAAGTGGAAAACACCGCCCTCGTCGCGCGCCAGCGCCAGGGAGCGGTCGGCCGGCAGCGCCACGCGCGCTGCGGCAAAGTCGGCCTGGATGGGCAGCTCGCGCCCTCCCCGGTCCACAAGAACGGCCAGTCGCACGCTGGCGGGACGGCCGTAGTCATAGAGTTCGTTGAGCACGGCGCGCACGGTGCGGCCGGTGTAGAGCACATCGTCGAGCACCAGCACATCGGCGCCGTTCACATCGAAGGCGATCTGGGTCTGGGCGCTGGAGGCCATGCCGCGCTGGGCAAAATCGTCGCGGTGCAGCGAGGAAGACAGCACGCTGGGCTTGCCCTTGAGATTCAGATCCTTGTGCAGACGCTCGACCAGCCAGGCACCGCCCGATGTGATGCCCGCCAGACGGGTGTTCGGCCCCATGATGCGCTGCACGCCGCGCAGCAGCTCGCTATACAAGGCTTCGGCGTCCAGGATCAGGCTGCCCTGACCGGCAATGGTTTCACTCATGGGAGACTCCTCAAAAACTGTTCAAGAATGATGCAGGCCGAAGCCGCGTCGGCGTCGCGTGCGCCACCCGCCAGGGCTTCGGTCGTGCTGTAGCGTTCGTCCACCTCGTACACCGGCAGCTTGAAGCGGCTTCTGAGCTGGCGGCCGAATTTCAGGGCCCGGGCCGTGTTCTCGTGCGCCGCACCATCGGGGTGGTAGGGCACGCCTATCACCAGGGCATTGGGCTGCCACTCAAGGATCAGCTTCTCCACCGCGGCCAGGCGTGCATCCGCCCCTTCGGCCTTGATGGTGGGCAGCGGGTTGGCGCCGCCGAGCACGCGGTTACCCGAGGCGCAACCCGTGCGCTTGATGCCGAAGTCAAAGCCCAGGAACTGCTGGAAATGGGCCGGCACCTCGGGCTTTTGCGGTGCGGGCGCCGCTGCAGGCCTGGCAGCCGCATTTTCGGCCGAGGAAAAAGTCGAGGAAAAGGCCGCATCGGCGGCCTTGTTGGAAGAGGAAATATCGTTCATGCGCGACCCGACTCAGGAGACAGCATCCAGCGCTGCAGGCCCAGCAGGCCCAGAGCACGGTCATAGCGCTCGTCCACCGGGGTGCTGAAGATCACCTCGGGGTCGGCTTCCACGGTCAGCCAGGCGTTTTCGCCGATTTCGGATTCGAGCTGGCCCTCATCCCAGGAGGAATATCCCAGCGTGACCAGCACGCGCCTGGGACCGGCGCCATCCGACAGGGCTTCGAGCACATCCTTGGACGTGGTCATCTCCAGCCCGCCAGGAATGGTCATGGTCGAGGCATAGGCCGATTCGTTCTCGGGGGCGCCTTCGATGACCATGGGCTCATGCAGCACAAAGCCGCGATCGGTCTGCACCGGGCCACCGGTAAAGACCTGCTGGTCGCGCAAATCATCGCGTTTGAGACCCAAATCCACTTTTTGCAGCAGGCCTTGCAGGCTGAGCTTGGAGGGCTTGTTGATAATCAGACCGAGCGCGCCACGCTCGCTATGCTCGCACAGGTAGACAACGCTGCGCGAAAACGACTCATCTTCCAGGCCGGGCATGGCAATCAGGAAGTGGTGCGTCAAGTTGATAGGCGCAGATTCTGCAGACATGCAGCGATTTTACTGGCGATCCATGACTCCTTCTTACCCTGTGGGCTTGATCTGGCTGCGGCGCGACCTGCGTCTGGCTGATAACGCAGCCCTTTATCACGCATTGCAGCAATGTGAAAAGCTGTATTGCGTCTTTGTCTTCGACGACAGCATTCTTGCCGCCCTGCCCCGCGCCGACCGCCGCGTGGAGTTCATCTGCCAGAGTCTGACCGAGCTGGATGCCGCCCTGCGCGAGGCCGCAGGACGCGCGCACACAGGGCTGATCACCCGGCGCGGCCTGCCCCAGGACATCATCCCGGCCCTGGCCCGGCAGCTGGGCGCGGGTGCCGTCTTCTGCAACGACGACGACGAGCCGGCGGCTCTTGCCCGCGACGCCCAGGTGGCGCGCAGCCTCAAGAGCCAGGGGCAGTTGCTGCTGCGCTTCAAGGACCACCGCATCTTTGCGCGTGACGAGGTGCTGACCCAGAACCTGTCGCCGTTCTCGGTCTTCACGCCCTACAAGAACGCCTGGCTGCGAAAGATCACACCGTTCTATCTCTCGGCCTACCCCAGCGAGCGCAATCTGGCGAGCAAGCTGGCCGATCTGCCGGACACCGAGCGCCGCCCGATCCCCTCGGCTGCGGATCTGGGCTTTGCCCCGGACACGCTGGCCGGCCTGCGCCTGCCCACCGGCGTCAGCGGCGCGCGCCAGTTGCTGGCCGACTTTCTTCCACGCCTGCCGCAGTACAAGACGGCGCGCGACTTCCCGGCCCTCAAGGGACCCAGCTATCTCAGCGTGCATCTGCGCTTTGGCACCGTCTCGATACGCGAGCTGGCCCGCCTCGCCCACGAGGCGGCCCACAATGAGGACTGGTCCGCCGCAGCACGTGAAGGGGCGGCCACCTGGCTCAGCGAGCTGATCTGGCGAGACTTCTACTTCCAGATCCTGGCCCACCAGCCCTATGTCGTAGAACGCAGCTTCAAGCCAGCCTATGACGCTATCGAATGGGAGACGGGAGCTGAGGCCGACGCCCTCTTCGCCGCCTGGTGCGAGGGCCGCACCGGCTACCCGCTGGTCGATGCCGCCATGCGCCAGCTCAATACCAGCGGCTATATGCACAACCGGCTACGCATGGTCACGGCCAGCTTTCTGGTCAAGGACCTGGGTCTGGACTGGCGCCGGGGCGAGGCCTATTTCGCCGAGAAGCTCAATGACTTCGATCTGGCGGCCAACAACGGCGGCTGGCAATGGGCGGCCTCCACGGGCTGCGATGCCCAGCCCTGGTTTCGCATCTTCAACCCGGTGACCCAGAGCGAGAAGTTCGATCCCGACGGCAAGTTCATCGCGCGCTACGTGCCCGAGCTGACGCCCTTGCCGGCCAAACTGCGGCATGCTCCCTGGCTGGCCAAGCCGCTGGAGATGGCCGAAGCAGGCATCGCACTGGGGCTCGACTATCCCTTGCCCGTCGTGGATCATGCGGCGGCGCGGGAGCAAACCCTGGCGCGCTACGGAATCCTCAAGAAGGAGTCCTGATCTGCCTCCCGCCTTCAGGCCCTGTGACGATCCTGGCCAACGGCACAGTACATGCTGCTTTGCACGCGACTGTCAGCTTCCCAGCCAGCTCCTGATTAAAAAAAGAAGCGGCTTGCGCAAGTCCATCATACATTTCAGATAGATATCAACCTGAAATGCAATACTGACTGGCGCAAGCCGCTTCCTTATCAGGAGCAACGCTTATTCGACCACCACTCCTGGCTCCTCGGCAGGCCCGCCAAGCGGGCTGCGCTCAGGCGCGGGGCCGCTGCGCTGCAAGGCGTAGTGCTGGATCAGACCCAGCAGTTCCTCATCGGAATAGGGCTTGCCCAGGTAGTGATTGGCTCCCAGGTCACGGGCCATTTCACGGTGCTTTTGGGCAATGCGTGAAGTGATCATGACCACCGGCATGCCTTCGAGCTTCTGATCGGCGCGAATATTGCGCAACAGATCGAAGCCGTCCATGCGCGGCATTTCGATGTCGGACAGCACCAGGGTCGGGCGCTCATCCTGCAGACGCTCCATGGCTTGCAGGCCGTCAGCGGCCAATGTGACGCGGTAGCCTTCGCGCTGCAGCAGACGCTGGGTGACGCGGCGCACGGTGATGGAGTCATCCACCACCAGCACCAGTGGCACCGTGGTCTGCGCAGCTTCGGCGCCCAGCAGATCGGCACCGCCTGAATGAGCCTGCAGTTCGCCATCGGCTGCGGCCTGCTCGACCCTGGCCAGCATGGCTCGCACCTGCTCGCCATGGACGTTGGCCAGCGCCACCGGGTTGTAGATCTGCACCACTGCCCCCGAGGGCAGCACGGACATGCCGGTAAGGCCAGGCAGACGCGACAACTGCGGGCCCAGGTTCTTGATCACCACTTCCTGGTTGCCCAGCACTTCGTCCACATGAAGCGCCACACGCTGCGAGGCACTGCGCACGATCACCACGGGGCGCGTGCGACCGAGGTTTTCCTCGCTGCGCAGCGAGGTCTGCCACAGCGCACCAGCCCAATAGAAAGGCATGACTTCGCTGCCGTCCTGGAACTCCTGCTTGCGGTAGCTTTCCTCCAGCACATCGACGGGCACGCGGCGCACAATTTCCACCAGGTTGGCCGGCACACCCATGGACACGGCACCCATGCGCAGCATCACCACCTGGGTCACGGCCGTGGTCAACGGCACAACCAGACGGAAGGCACTGCCACGGCCTGGCTCGGTATGGGTTTCGATACGACCGCCCAGAGCATTCACCTCGGAACGCACCACATCCATGCCAATGCCGCGACCGGCAACGCCCGTCACCTCGGTGGCGGTGGTAAAGCCCGGCTCGAAGATCAGACGCCCCGCATCTTCCAGCGTCATGGGACGCTCGTCGGTCCACAGCTTGAGGCTGATGGCCTTGGCGCGAATCCGTTCCAGGTCCAGACCGGCCCCGTCGTCTTCCACGGACAGCGCCACGTCGTTACGCTCCTGACCCAGCACGATCTCGATGGTGCCCACGGCCGGCTTGCCCAGCTCCTGGCGCCGCTCGGGCGACTCGATGCCATGAGCCACGCAGTTGCGCAGCAGATGCTCGAAGGCCGGCATCATGCGCTCGAGCATGCCGCGGTCCATTTCGATGGTGCCACCCAGGATGTTCAGGCGCACCTGCTTGCCCATTTCCTTGGACGTCTGGCGCACCACGGCGTACAGACGCTCGGCAAAGGAGTCGAACTCCACCATGCGCGTGCGCAGCAGATCTCGCTGCAGATCCCGTGCCTGCCGGCCCTGGGCCACCAGATCGTCTTCGGCAGCGGCCAGATCCCGCTGCAGATTGCGCTGCACGGTGGCCACGTCATTGACCGATTCGGCCATCATGCGCGTGAGTTCCTGCACGCGGGTGAAACGGTCGAACTCCAGCGGATCGAAACCGGCTGCCGTGTCCTTGGACAGGGCCAGACGCGACTGCATCTGGCTTTCGGCCTGCACCTCGATGTCGCGCAACTGCGTGCGCAGGCGCTCCAGGTTGCCCGTCAAGTCATTGAGCGCCGAACGCGCCTGCGACAGCCGCGCATCGACACGCGAACGGGCAATCAGCACTTCACCGGTCTGGGAAATCAAGCGGTCCAGCAACTGCGCCCGCACACGCACGGTCTGCTGCGATGCAGGACGCGGTACCACCGGTGCCGGCAGCTCAATGGCCTGCACAGAATCTGCGGCAGTCTTTTCTCCGGCTTGAGCTTCCGTTGCTGCTGGCGTTACAGCAGACTCCGCCGCGCTCAGATGCAAAGGCGCCTGAGCAAGAAGATCGTCCAGTTGCGCCAGCGGCTGCTCGGGCTCCTGCTCACCAGCCATGCGCAGCACATCGAAACTGGCTTGCAAAGCGTCAAAGCTGCTCAGCAGCGGCTCGATCGCTTCGGCGGTGGGCCGCTCCTGGTCGATACGCTCCACCGCCGATTCCAGGCGGTGGGCCATCTCACCCATGCGCATGGCACCGGCCAGGCGGGCACTGCCCTTGATGGTGTGCAACGCGCGCAGGGCTTCGTTGCGAGCCTCATCCAGCTTCGGGCGCCCATGCCAGCGGCGCAGTGCAGCACCGAGCTTGGGCAACAGGTCGATGGCCTCTTCCTCGAAAATGGGAAACAGGTCGGCATCGACCTGGTCGAGCACATCGATATCGTCTTCGTCATCTCCGGCATGCACCGCCAGAGCAATGGCTTCATCGATGCGGCGCTGCAGCTCGGCCTCATGCTCCACGCTGCCTGCGGCAGGCACCATGGAATACGGTGCCTGATCCGCAGTTTGTGCCACGGCATCCAGCAACGGATCGGCTGCCGATGCTCCTGCGTCTTCCTCGGCCACATCCTTGAGTCCATCACCCGCAAGCTCGGGCAAGGCCGCCTCCTGCGAAAGCTCGGCGGCAAAGTCCAGCGGCAAGTCCTTGGGATCTGCAGGCGGCTGCAGCGCGTCTTCGACAGCGGGTAAAGCGTCCTTGAGGAAGCCCGCCGCAAACTGGTGCAGCAGACGGCGTACCTCATCGGATGCGGTCACGCATTGCTGAATCTGCAGCGCGCTGGCATAGCCCTGAGGCTGCAGATGCAGCAGTGCGTGTTCGAGCAGACGCGCCAGCTCCGACAAGGCCTTGAAGCCCACGGTACCGGAGCTGCCTGCCAGCGAATGCGCCAGCGCGATCGCATCATCGGGAATGGCGTCAGCTGGCTCTTGCAGCCACTGCTGCAGCACCTCGCCCAGACGTTCTGACCACTCGTCCGCTTCGTTGAGATAGACGTTGTACAGCGCTGCGCTGATGCGCAGGCCGTCGATATTGCGATAGCCGTCGTCCGGCTCACCTGTCTGTCCGGTCTGCTCGAGCACCGGCTCCTCAATCGCCGAGACTTCAGGCTCCGGCAGCTGAGCGGGTTCTTCGGCCATGACTGGCTCGGGCACGCCATCCAGCAAGGCTTCAATGGCCTCCAGCTCGATCGCTGCCTCTGCAGACGGCAGCTCAAGCGCCACCTCCACAGCGGCCGGCGCCCCGGTAGCTGCGTCCATGGCGGGGAGCTCCACGGCAGTCTGCATGTCTATGGCAGCCTGCTCGCTTTCACGCATGGCCGCTTCGAAGGCGGCGAAGTCCAGCTCCTGCACCTCTTCTGCACTGCTGCTTGGCTCCGTCACGGGCTGAGCTTGCATCAGGGCTTCGGCAGCAGCGTCTTCGGTCTGCTCCGGCTCAGGCCTGCCTTCCGACTCCAGCGTGGGCAGCGCCGATGCTTCGAGCAACTCCGGTGCCGCCAGCTGCTGCAGCAGATCGTCGGGAATATCCAGCTGCGGCAAGGCAAAGTCGGCCGTTGCCGATTCCGGCTCAAGCACAGGCTCCTGCACAGACACGGAAGACAGCTCCTCCAGGTAGAAGTCCAGCTCCGGCATGGCAAATGCGGGCTCGCGCTGGGCGGGCTGGGCATCGGCGCCCGGCTCTGCAGCCAGGGGCCCGGACTCCAGCGGCCACTCGAGCTCGGACGGCAGCTCCAGCACTTGCTCGTGCTCTGCGGCGGCTGACACATCGGCCTGCTCCGTGTGCTGGGCGCGCTCGCCACGACGCGGACCCAGGGCCACATCGGCACGCTCGCCCTGCAGGCGCATGGCGTCTGCAGCGGCACGGAAGGCCGTGGCCGACCAGTTCTGCGCCTGCTGATTTTCAATATCCTGCGCCCAGACGGCAAAGGCCTTCAGAGCATCCTGAGCCAGCTGCTGCATGGCCTGAGGCATGGGTCGCTGCTCTGCCAGCCACGCATTGAGCATCTGCTCCATGGCCCAGCCAGCTTCGCCAAACTCATCCAGCCCCACCATGCGCGAGCTACCCTTGAGCGTGTGGAACGCACGGCGCAGCGTGGTCTGCTCGCTCAGATTGCCAGGCTCGTCCGCCAGCGCCTGCAGGGCTTGCTGACCGTTGTCCACGACTTCACGGGCTTCCTCCAGGAAGATGGACAGCAGCTCGTCGTCGCCATCGAGCTCGGCAGCGCTCAGCTCGGAGGGCGCCGACGCGGCTTCGGCCGCCGGGACTGCAGTGCGGCTCAAGGCCGTCAAATCCTCGCGGCCCGCTTCATCGCCTGCCGGCCTGCCCGACTGCATGTC
Organism: Comamonas testosteroni ATCC 11996; assembly: GCF_000241525.1. Taxonomy (GTDB): domain Bacteria; phylum Pseudomonadota; class Gammaproteobacteria; order Burkholderiales; family Burkholderiaceae_C; genus Comamonas; species Comamonas testosteroni. The sequence goes on along the minus strand of NZ_AHIL01000025.1, from coordinate 86,075 downwards.
CGCAAACACCTGGGCCATGGCATCGGCCAGTGCATCGGAACCTGCCACTGCCGGCTCGGCCATGGCAGGTGCGGCCATGGCCTCGAAATCGGGCAAGGCACCGGGCTCGGTCGCGGCCCAGGGCGGGCTGTCCTCGTCGTCTGTGAGCCGTGCCTGCAAGGGCTGAGGCTGGGCCACAGGCCGCACTTCGGTGGGTGGCGGCGGGGCAGCGACCGAAGGCTCGACGGCCGCCGCAGTTGTCGGGGTGGCCGCTGTGGCGGATGCAGCAACCGCAGGCTGCACGGGCGCCACGCCCTCCATGGGAATGTCCACGGTCGGGCGGAAGGCTTCGGGGCCGCGACTGCGGCTATGGCCCATGACGATGCGCAGCTCGTCTTTTTCCTCGTCATAGACGAACAGCTTGCGCGCCATATTGCGCTGGTAGCTGAGCATATCGATGAGAAAGCCCATGGCGCCCAGACTGCTGCCCAGCTTCTCGAAGATACGCGGCTGATTCTCGACCGTCACCTCGCCAAGCATCAGATGCTCGACGGTGTCACGCATGCGCTGCATGGCGGTTGCGGCCTGCTCGAAGCCCAGCACCGACAGCACGCCGCGCATCTGCGCCATCTGGCCCGGCACCGAGGCCAGCACCGAGGTGTCTGCGGGATTGCGAAAGAACAGATCCAGATGCTTCTCTGCCTCGCCCAGGGTGATGCGCAGCTCTCCAACCACCGATCCCATGGTCTGCTGGTCGCTGGCCTGACGGTAGAGCTCCTCCATCCAGACTTCCAGCGGCTCGGATTGCGCGCCATGCAAAGCCGCATCCAGACGCTGGACCAGCACGCTGGACTGGGCGGACTGTATTTCGTCGTCATGCCCGGCGGTCATGAAGCTGGCCTGCAGATAAAGCACTGCGGTCGCCACCTCCATGGCCAGCTCGGCCGGAGGCGGCTCGCCAATGCGCTCCACCGTCTCCGCCACACGGATCAGCGCACGCGCCAGCCCGTGACTGACAGGCTGCAGCTTGACCAGCGACTCGGACACCAGTCCAAACTGCTCGGCCATGGATCTGATCTTGCTGCGGTCGCCGCCGGCAACGGCCGACCAGGTCTCGGCAGCAGCCGCAATACGCTTGCGCGCCTGCACCAGCACCGATGGATCGAAGCGGCCATAGCGCGCCACGTGGTAGTCCACTACCGGCATGAGCTCCATGGCATAGGCCTCGTGCACGGCCTTCAGGCTGTCGCCGGCCTGCTCGCGGGGCTTGGCCTGCGCGCAGAAGAACATCAGGTCCTGCAGCAGACGTGCGGGCGGCAGGCTGTCGCCCTTGGCCATGCTGGCGTACTGCATGAGCACGCGCGAAGCCATGCGCTTGACGTAGATATCTGCAGTGATGAGCCCGCGAGCCTGAGCATCAAAGAAAGCTGCGGCAATCTTCCAGAAACTGCGCGCCGCCACATCCTCGGCCTGGCCGGCCGCAAAGCGCCGGCAAAGCTCGCACATCTGGGCTGCCGCCTCGCGGTCGTCGCTCTTGACCATGCGCAGCACCACGCCGTCCAGCATGGCACGTGCATGCGGGCCATAGGCCAGCGGCTCGGGAATGATCCCGCTCCAGCGGGGCTCGCGCGCACGGCGCTCGGCAGGCCACAGGTCTGCCGGGTGGGCCTTGTCATTGCCGGCCAGCACCTGGGTCTCACGGTACTGAGGGAACAGGGCTACGGCCGAGACCTGCTGACCGGCCAGCACGGCCTCCAGGAATTCCATCAGCGCAAAGTGCGTGCGCTCCAGCGTGCTCGCCGCTTCCTGCGTGCAATATTCGGGACGCTGTACAAAGCGGTTGACCGCAGCTTCCATGCTGCGCAACACCTGCGCCGGGGCGGTGACGCCCACCATCTCCAGCGCGCCGCAAGCCTGATGCAGCTGCTGGCGTGCAATGCGCAATGCCGATGTATCCAACTCCTCAAGATCAGACAAACGGGCCGCATCTGCATCGCGCATGAAACGGCTCACAGCCTTGGTCGCCGCCTCCAGCGACTTGCGCACTTCATCGAGCACCCAGGCCAGCGGGCCCAGATCCTGCTCTGCAGTTGCAGACATGGCTGTACGTATTGGCGAGTCGTCAACCACTGACATGCTCTAGTTCCTTAACCCTCAAGGGTCGTGCATTTTTATGAGAGAAAGAGCCAGTCAAATCAGGCAATCTTGAATCGGGAAACAGACTGACGCAGCTCTTCAGCCATGTGGGAGAGCTCTCGCACCTGCTGCGCAGTGGTGCGAGTTCCCTCACCGGTTTGCTCGGTCACGGCAAAAATGTGCTGAATGTTTTCGGCCACGCCGTTGGCCATGTTGGCTTCACGTGATGTGGAACTGGAAATCTGCTCAATCAGCTCGGCCAGTCGGCGCGACACGCTGTCAATTTCAGACAGTGCAGTACCAGCAGAGTCGGACAGACGAGCCCCTTCCACCACACCCTGGGTAGAGCGCTCCATAGCGGCCACGGCATCCTGGGTGTCGGTCTGAATGGCCTTCACCAGCGCGGCAATCTGCCGCGTGGCGTCTGCCGAGCGTTCCGCCAGGCGCTGCACTTCTTCCGCCACCACTGAGAAGCCGCGACCAGCCTCACCGGCAGATGCGGCCTGGATGGCGGCGTTCAGCGCCAGCACGTTGGTCTGCTCGGTAATGTCGGAAATCAGTTCGGTAATTTCACCGATCTCCTGGGACGACTCACCAAGGCGCTTGATTCGCTTGGAAGTGTCCTGAATCTGATCGCGGATGGAGTTCATACCGCCGATGGCGTTCTGCACCGCCTTGAGACCCGAGTCCGCAGCCTGCAGCGACTGGCGGGCCACCTGGGCCGATTCCTGGGCCTGGGCCGAGACGTTGTTGATACGGCCGGCCATGTCCAGAATCGACTTGCCGGTTTCACGAATTTCATGCAGCTGCTCGTTCGATGCAGCCAGCAGTTCGGTCGATGTGACGTCCACCTGCTCGGTGGTCTGGGCCACGCGGGTCACGGTGTTCTGCACCGAGCCCACCAGAGCGCGAAGCTCTTCCACCGTGTAGTTCACCGAGTCGGCAATCGCGCCCGTGATGTCCTCGGTCACTGTGGCTTCCTGCGTCAGATCGCCCTCGGCCACAGATTGCAGCTCGTTCATCAAACGCAAAATAGCCGCCTGGTTGGCGTCGTTGATGCGCTTGGCCTCCTGCTCCTGCAAACGGGCATCGACCTGGTGGCGCTCGGCCTCCTGCTGGCGTGCCCGGCTGTCCAGCAGTTGCACGCGCGAGATGCCGATACCGCTCAGAACCACGGTCAAAATGGCGATGGCCAGCAGAGCCAGCTGCAGCATGCTGGCCCCGCCCAGTCCCTGCAGAGCCGTCTGCAGCTGCTCCAGTTGCTGGCGCAGCGGTTCGCTGTCGTTGTTGATGCTGGTCTGCGCTTCCCGGGCCGACACCAGCCCTTGCAGATTGCCCAGAATGGCGCTGGCCTGGGTACGCGTATCGTCGTACTGCTTGATCAGCGTCTCGAGCTGTTCATGCACCTGGGGATCGCGCGCCGCCGACAGCCGCATCTCGGCGCTGCCGTTGAGCAGACCTTCGGAGATTTCCTTGAAGGAGTTCAAATCCTTGCCCAGCAGGAAAACGGCCTCGGGACTCACACCCTCCATGGTCTGGAATTCGTTGGCAGACTTGGCAATACGCTGAGTCAGCATCACCAGCTGACCGGCAGCAGAGATCTCGGCCGCGCCTGCACCTTGCTGCAGCTTCAGCGAAGAAATGGTTTCTGCGGTTTCCAGCAGATCGGAGGACTGACGGTTGATGGTGCGCAGCGCGTCGCCCACTTGAGTCAGAGTCTTTTGCTGCCCAAGAATCAGACCGGCGCTCTTTTCCGCTCGCTCCACCAGGGTGCTGATGGAGCTGAGCTCATCCTGCAAACCGCCGCCCAGCGCGTTCACGCCCAGATCGGAATCGCCGGCAGCCAGCGCTCGCACGTTGCGCGCCAGAACACCGGCACTGTCCTTGACGTCGGAAAATGCAGGAGCGGCCCCCGTCATGGCGATGGAGACCGACTTGGCCAGACGTTGCGACTGCATCAATGCCTGACCGGTCGCCGCCAGTTGCTGGTTGGAGTTGCCCGCTTCGCGCAGCATCCATGCCGACAGCACCACCAGCACCAGCACCGAGCCACCGAGCAAGGTAAACAAGGTGCGCTGATGCTTGGCAGTCGTGGCCGCACCAAGAATAGGCAGGCTCACCAGTTCGTCCGCACGGCTGGCCTCCTCATCAACGCCGAAGACGGAAGGTGCCCCCTGCACGCTGTTGAGAGCTCCGTCGTACATGTCCTGTACGACCGTGTCTCCCATCATGCCGCTATCACCACTGACGGCTTCCGCGATGGGCTTGCGTCGGAACAACTGATTTATTTTCTGTGCAAAGGACATAGCGCTGTATCCAGGAACCTCAAGCACGAATGCTCAAAAATTTGGCGGTTTGAGACAGGGACTGCAATTTCAGCTCCTGCCAGCGGCGGCCGCTCGCATCGATATGGACGGCACCGAAGAAACTCGGGGAACGCTCAGGCGCAGGCTCGGCCTTGGAAAACGCATCTGCGGCACGCAGGCCCAGCAGACGATCGGCCAGCAGGGCCGCGTTGACCTCCAGGGCAGGGTTGAAGGCCAGCAGACTGCAGTCCATCAATTCCTGCTCATTGCGGACATTTCCATGTCCCAGCAATTGAGCCAGGTCCACAACCCCCATCAAAGCACCGCGCAGATTGGCGATGCCCAGAAACCAGGCCTGTGTGTATGGGACGGGCTGAACGCCGGTCCAGGGAAAGATTTCTCCCGCCTGATTGAGCGGCAGCAAATAATCCCGCCCGCCAGCCTGCACCGCCAGCCAGGCAGCAACGCTGACGCCTTCGCTGCGTGCTGCCTGTAGGCGCCCGGCCAGGCGGGATTGAAGATCTCGGAGGGCTTCGCGGTTCGCCATAAGCAGCGCAGCTCGTTATAGCGCTGCGATCTTGGCTTGCAGCTCGGCGGCATCCACGGGCTTGGTGATATAGCCACGTGCGCCCTGACGCATGCCCCAGACCCGGTCGGTTTCCTGATTCTTGCTGGTGCACATGATGATGGGCACATCGGCATATAGGGGATCGCGAGAGATGGCGCGCGTCAGCTGAAAGCCGTTCTGTCCGGGCATGACCACGTCCATCAGGATCAGGTCGGGCTTGTCTTCGGCCAGGCGCTTCATGGCTTCCTCGCCATTCTCCGCGGTACGCACCTGCATGCCCTGCTTTTGCAAAATATCGCTCAGAGCCATCAGCTCCGTCTTGGAATCGTCAACGACCAGAACTTTTTGAATTGTCATCATGCAGCTCCCACATCTGCAGCTTGCAGCGCGAATTGTCGTACGGCTTGCAGCAATTGATCTTTGGTAAATGGTTTGGTCAGATAGTCTTGACAGCCCACCATGCGACCGCGAGCCTTGTCGAATACACCGTCCTTGGATGACAGCATCACGACTGGCGTATTTGCAAAGCGAGCATTGCGCTTGATGATGGCGCAGGTCTGATAGCCATCGAGCTTGGGCATCAGAATGTCGCAGAAGATGAGCTGGGGCTGGTAGTCATTGACCTTGGACAGGGCATCGAAGCCATCGTCGGCAAGAAGAACTTCGTGACCACCTTGCTTGAGGAAAATTTCAGCGCTGCGGCGAATGGTGTTGCTGTCATCCACGACCAGAACGCGCAAAGGCGCACCAGATGCTGTCACGTTGAAATTCCTCCCAATTCGGTCGTTGATGGAGTGAGCGGCTCTTGCACTCAGATTTCCACCATTTCAAAATCTTCTTTGCGTGCACCGCATTCCGGGCATGTCCAGTTCATGGGTACATCTTCCCAGCGGGTGTTCGGAGCAATTCCATGTTCGGGGCAACCTTGGGCTTCGTCATAAAGCCAGCCACAGGTCAAACACATCCAGGTTTTAGGGTCAGTCACAGCTTAAAGGGGCTTCACATAGAATGCAACGATTGTATCTAGTCACAACCCCGGCTCCCACCCTTGCATTCCCGGGTGCAAACTGGGGTGCGCCATGGCATTGAACCCCATCTCCTCTCCCCCCCCTCGCCGCACCCGCCAGGAAGAAGCGACAGAGTCCGCTCCCGTCTGCGTGCTGTCCTTCAACAGCAGTGACCCCAGCGGAGCCAGCGGTCTCTCGGCCGACATCGCCACCATCTCCTCCATCGGCGGCCATGCGCTGCCGGTAGCCTGCGGCGCCTACGCCAGAGACACGGCCCGCATCTACGAGCACTTTTCACTCGACGATGACGCGGTGACCGAGCAGGCGCGCATGGTGCTCGAAGACATTGCCGTCACCGCCATCAAGGTCGGCTTCGTGGGCAGCCCTGCCAATCTGGCCGCCATCGCCACGATCTCATCGGACTACCCCGACATTCCCATCATCAGCTACATGCCGGACCTGTCCTGGTGGGAGGACGACAAGCAGGATCAGTACCTGGATGCGTTCAAGGAGCTTGTCCTGCCTCAAACCTCGGTGTTGGTTGGAAACCACAACACGCTGTGGCGCTGGCTGCTGCCGGACTGGGAAAACAGCCGCGCGCCCACGGCGCGCGACATCGCCATGGCAGCCGAGGCGCTGGAAGTGCCTTATGTGCTGGTGACAGGCATCCCCCTGCCCGACCAGTTCGTGGACAACGTGCTGACCACGGCCCAGTCCGTATTGGGCAACAGCAAGTACGAGATGTTTGACGCCACGTTCACAGGTGCCGGTGATACGCTGTCCGCTGCGATTACGGCCCTGCTGGCCACCGGCAACGATCTGGGCGCCGCGACGCTGGAGGCGCTGGAATACCTGGACCACAGCCTGGATGCCGGCTTCAGGCCCGGCATGGGCCACTATCTGCCCGATCGTCTGTTCTGGGCTCAGCCCACCGAGGACGAGGAGTCCGAAGACGAGCAGGCCGAAGATGCCACCGATGACGAACCCGACTCCAAGCCGATTGAAGGCTTTGTGATTCCCTCTCATGACACAAAACACTGATCTGAATATTGCATTGTTCGAGCGCGCCAAGGGCGTGATCCCTGGCGGCGTGAACTCGCCCGTGCGCGCTTTCGCCGCCGTGGGCGGCACGCCGCGCTTTGTGAAGCGCGCCCAGGGCGCCTATTTCTGGGACCAGAACGATCAGCAGTTCACTGACTACATCGGCAGCTGGGGCCCCATGATCCTGGGCCACGGCCACCCCGAAGTGGTCGAGGCCGTGCAGGCCGCCGTGCTCGAAGGCTTCAGCTTTGGCGCACCCACCGAGCGCGAAGTGGTGCTGGCCGAGAAGATTCGTGCCCTCGTACCGAGCATGGACATGGTGCGCCTGGTCAGCTCCGGCACCGAAGCCGGCATGAGCGCGCTGCGCCTGGCGCGCGGCTACACCGGCCGCAACAAGATCATCAAGTTCAACGGCTGCTACCACGGCCATGCGGATTCGCTGCTGGTCAAGGCCGGCTCGGGTCTGGCCACCTTCGGCGCCTCGTCCTCGGCCGGTGTGCCTGCCGATGTGGCCAAGGACACCATCGTGCTGGAGTACAACGACGTTACTCAGCTCGAAGAGGCCTTTGCCAAGATGGGCAGCGACATTGCCTGCGTCATCATGGAGCCGATTGCCGGCAATATGAACTTTGTGCGCGCCTCGGTGGACTTCACCCGTCGCATCTCCGAGCTGACCCGCGAGCATGGCGCGCTGCTGGTCTATGACGAGGTCATGACGGGCTTTCGCGTCGCCCTGGGCAGCGCCCAGAGCCTGTACGCCAAGGAAATCGAAGGCTTTGCGCCCGACATCACCGTGATGGGCAAGGTCATCGGCGGCGGCATGCCCATGGCGGCATTCGGTGCCCGCCGCGAGATCATGGAAAAGCTCTCGCCGCTGGGCCCCGTCTACCAGGCCGGCACGCTGTCGGGCAACCCCATTGCCACGGCCTGCGGCCTGAAGACGCTGGAGCTGATCAGTCGTCCCGGCTTCCATGCCGAGCTGCACCTCAAGACCGGCCACCTGATGCAGGGTCTGAAGGCCGAAGCCAATGCCGCCGGCATTCCCTTCAGCGTGGACTGGCAAGGCGGACTGTTCGGCTTCTATTTCCTGCCCGAGCTGCCCACGCACTATGCCCAGGTCATGAAGACCGACGGCAAGGTCTTCAACAAGTTCTACCACGGCATGCTGGAGCGCGGCCACTACTTTGCCCCGGCTCTGTATGAGGCAGGCTTTGTCAGCGCGGCGCACAGCGACGAAGATATCGACCGCACCATCGAAGCGGCTCGCGAAGTGTTCAAGACGCTGTAAGTTCGCAGCCTCGCCCCAGGCCCTGCAGCCGATGCCTGCAGGGCTTTTTATTTTCTGCAGCAGACCGCTCTTGCGCTGCCTTCTGCAAAGACATGTTTGCTTTCACAGCCACGTCATGGACGCTTGCCACGCTCGCGTTTTTGTCAGCAATGAAAGCACCATGACCGACGAATCCAGCAAGCCGACGCTGCACAACCTGCTCAAAGACACTGCTGCCGAAGCCAGTGACCTGAACCGCCGCCGCTTTGTGCGCCAGATGGCCTGGAGCGCCGGCGCCATGACCGTGCTGCCGCTCGCGGCCTGCGGCGGCGATGACGGCCAGCCGGCGACGGAGCCAGCCGTTCCCAGGGTCAGCTTCGCCCATGGCCTGGCCAGCGGCGATCCGCTGTCCGACCGCGTGATGCTCTGGACCCGCATCACCCCGCCCGCCGGCCACCAGGCAGACATTCCCGTGCAATGGGAGCTTGCCAGCGATGCAGCGTTCGCCTCCATCGTGGCGCGTGGCGAGAGCAGCGCCACCGCCGCCAGGGACTTCACGGTCAAGGTCGATGCAGCCGGCCTCAAGCCCGCCACGGTCTATCACTTCCGTTTCCGCGCCCATGGAGTGACGTCGGCGGCAGCGCGCACGCGCACCCTGCCCACCGGCTCGGTGGCTCAGGTCAGGCTGGCTGTCTTCTCCTGCGCCAACTATCCGGCCGGCTACTTCAACGTATACGCCGATGCGGCCAGGCGCAGCGACCTGGATGCCACGGTACACCTGGGCGACTACATCTATGAGTACGCGCGCGGCGGCTATGCCTCGGCCCAGGCCGAGGCCATGGGCCGCCTGGTCAATCCTGCCGGCGAAATTCTCTCGCTGGCCGACTACCGCGAGCGCCATGCCCAGTACAAGAGCGATGCAGACCTGCAGGCTCTGCATGCTGCAGCGCCCATGATTGCCATCTGGGACGACCACGAATTTGCCAACGACACCTGGAGTGCGGGAGCCGAGAATCACCAGCCCGGCGAGGGCGACTTTGCCATGCGCAAGGCCGCCGCCATGCAGGCCTACCACGAGTGGATGCCTACGCGCACCGCGAGCGCCGAGCTGATCTACCGCAGCTTCGACTTCGGCGATCTGGTCTCGCTGCACATGCTGGACACCCGCGTGATAGGCCGCGACAAGCAGCTGGACTATGCCGATTTCATGACCTCTGCCGGCATCGACTCGGCGGGCTTCACCACGGCCATGGCCAACCCGGCGCGTCAGCTTCTGGGTCAGACCCAGACACAGTGGCTGCAGCAGCAGATGGCTGCCTCCCGTGCCACCTGGCAGGTGCTGGGCCAGCAGGTGCTGATGGGGCGCATGAACATTCCCGCCCCCATACTCATGGAAACCATTCAAGCCGGTGCGGGCGTATCGGTCTCGCAGTATGCAGCGCTGGCGGCCAAGGCGCAGACCGCACCCGCGACGCTCACGCCTCAGGAGCAGGCCATCCTGGCCCAGCCTTCGATCCCCTACAACCTGGACGCCTGGGATGGCTATCAGGTCGCGCGCGAGACCGTTCTGGGCTCCGCGCGTCAGCTCGGCAAGAAGCTGGTGGTGCTGGCCGGCGACACGCACAACGCCTGGGCCAGCGAGCTGCAGGACATGAACGGCAAGGCCGTGGGCGTGGAGTTTGCAACCTCCTCGGTCAGCTCGCCGGGCTTTGAGCAATACCTGCCGGGCGAAGACCCCGCCACGCTGGCCGCTGCGCTGCAGCAACTCATCAAGCCGCTTAAATACTGCGACACCTCGCGCCGCGGCTACATGCTGGTGACGGCCACGGCGGACGCCTGCCGCGCCGACTGGGTGTATGTGAACACCATCAGCAGCCGCCAGTTCACGGCCAGCACCGAAGCCTCCATGAAAGTTCTGGCCAGCGCGCCGGGGCTGCTGGTCAAGGCCTGATCCCCGGGCCCGCAAGGCGAAGCGAGTCCGCCCTCAGGGCCTCTGAAAAGCGGCTCTGGCGCGCTCCACTTCAGCTCTGGTGATGCAGCCCGGCGCATGGTCGTTGACCATGCCCATGGCCTGCATCAGCGCATACATGGTGGTCGGCCCGACAAACTTCCAGCCGCGCTTCTTGAGCTCCTTGGACAGGGTTTGCGACTCCGGCGTCTGGGCCTGAATGGTCGTGCCCGTCGATGGCACAGCCGGCTGATAGCGCCAGAAGAACGCGGCCAGCGAGCCTTCGGCCTGGACCATTTCGATGGCCCGCTGGGCGTTGTTGATCACAGCTTCGATCTTGCCGCGGTGGCGCACAATGCCTGCGTCCTGCAGCAGGCGCTGAACATCGGCCTCGCCGAACTGCGCGACGCGCTGGAAATCGAAACCCGCAAAGGCTGCACGGAAGTTCTCGCGCTTGTTGAGAATGGTCAGCCAGCTCAGGCCGGACTGAAAGCCTTCCAGGCAGAGCTTCTCGAACAGGCGCTGGTCGCTGCCCACCGGGAACCCCCATTCGCGGTCGTGATAGTGCACATAGCCCGGCGTGGCCAGACACCAGCGGCAGCGCTGCTGGCCGTCTTCGGCGGACTGGGTGGGGGAGCGGGTCTGCAGGGTCTCGGTGGGTTCGGTACTCATGCCCAGCACTCTAACCAATGCAAAAGCCCTGCAGAGCATTCCCTGCAGGGCTTTTATTTTGATAGCTTGTTACGATTGAATTCAAACGATTTCAGATATAAAACATACTGAAATCAATGAATATCATGCGCTAGCAGCTCACTTGTTATCTGCCTGAGCCAGGCGCGAATGGCGCATGCCATAGGCCATGTAGATCAGCGCTCCCAGCGCCATCCAGCCCAGAAAGCGCAGCCAGGTCAGAGTGGTCAGATTCAGCATCAGATAAAAGCACAGCAGGGCCGAGAGCACAGGCAGCACCGGCACCCAGGGCACGCGGTAACCGACTCCGGCGTCGGGGCGCTTCTTGCGCAGCAGCAGCACGCCGATGCTGACCAGCACAAAGGCCGACAGCGTGCCGATATTGATCATCTCCTCCAGCAGCTCTACCTTGGTGAAGCCCGCCAGGACTGCGACAACGGCACCCACCATCAGTTGCAGGCGTACCGGCGTCTTGCGCCTGGCCGAGGTCACGCTCCAGCTGCGCGGCAGCAGGCCGTCGCGCGACAGCGCCATCAGGATCCGGGCCGAGCCCATGAGCAGCACCATGACCACGGTGGTCAGACCCAGCAGCACGCCTACGGCGATCACCTGGGCAGCCCAGTTGGCGCCCACGCTGATGAAGGCCGTGGCCAGCGAGGGATTCTCGGCCTTGGCCAGCTCGGTGTAGGGCACCATGCCGGTCAGCGCCAGCGTGACCAGGATGTAGAGCAGGGTCACCAGCGCCAGGCCGCCGAAGATGCCGCGCGGCAGCGTTTTCTGCGGGTCCCTGACTTCCTCGGCCGAGGTGGCGACCACGTCGAAGCCGATGAAGGCAAAGAACACCAGCGATGCGCCCGAGATCACGCCCAGCCAGCCGTACTGACTGGGGCGGGCACCGAACAGCCAGGCCAGCATGGGCTGGCCCCAGACATCGGCGGTCACGCCATGCCCTGCCACGGGCGGCTGGGCCGGCGGCACAAAGGGCGTGAAGTTCTTCAGGTCCATATAGGTGAAGCCCACCACGATCACGAACAGGGTGATGGCGATCTTGATCAGGGTGAACACATTGTTGACCCGGGCCGACTCCTGCGTGCCCAGGATCAGCAGCCCGGTGAATACCGTCACGATGAAGAACGGCCCCCACTCCAGGCTGATGGCTCCCAGATGCAGGGTGCTGGGAATATCCACGCCTGCCGTGGCAAACACCGTGGACAGGTAAATGCCCCAGTACTTGGCGATCACCGCGCCGGCGGCAATCATCTCCAGCAGCAGATTCCAGCCGATGATCCAGGCCACGCCCTCGCCCAGCGTCAGATAGGTGTAGGTATAGGCGCTGCCCGTGACCGGGACGCTGGAGGCAAACTCCGCATAGCACATGGTGGCCAGCGCGCAGGTGGCGGCCGCCAGGATGAAGGAGAAAATCACGGCCGGCCCGGCAAAGCTGCCCGCCGCGCGCGCGCCGACCGAGAAAATGCCGGCGCCCACGGCCACGGCCACGCCGAGAATCATCAGGTCGAACGCGCCCAGGCTGCGTTGAAGTTGACGGCCCGGCTCGTCCGAATCGGCCAGCGCCTGTTCAATGGTTTTGGTTTTCAGCCACTGCATGCATATCCCCAGGCTCTTGGCCACGCTTTTGGCGCGGCGCCTTCGGCCCAGTCCTTTTGTTCAAAACGGCATCCTAGGGATTTCACCAATAACGCGCAGATTCCCTGCAGCATCACCAGTCCATCGGCATGTTTTGTGCAGGCCCGGCTGCACACCCATCTCAAAACAGACTAGGCAGGCCCGCGCTTCACGAAGCCTGCACCGCGCTCAAAAATCGCGCCGCAGTCCTGCATGCAAGCGATCACTGACGCAGGATTCGCAATGGGCCTGGCCAGCTCCGAAAAGTCAGATGCGTGGAGGCTGCGGCGGCACATCGGCCGGACGAATCAGCAGGCAGAGCACTGGCACCAGCAGCAGCGCCGTGACCACATCCAGCACATGGTGCTGATGCACCAGCATGGTGGAGGCGCAGATGGCCACACTCCACAGCACCATGAGCACGCACAGCCCCCAGCGGCCACGCTGCCATTGCGCCTGGCAGATGGCCAGACAGGTCAGCGCTGTGTAGACGATGTGCAGCGAGGGCAGGAGATTGTGCGGCTGGTCCACAAAGAACATGGTCGCAAAAATGCTGCGATAGGGCTCCAGCTCGGGGATCACTCGGTCGAAGGCCAGATTCGCCGGAAACAGCACGAAGACCAGGCCGCAGATCAGCGTGGCCAGCACCTGGCGCTTGCCCAGCGCCGCCGTATCGGGCTGGCCCACCAGCCAGAACGGCAGGGCCAGAAACGGGAAAAACGAGAAATAGACAAAGATGAATTCCGGCACCAGCGGAATCATCGCGTCCCAGCGCGTGATGAAGTCATAGCGCTGGTCGCGCAGGCTGGCCAGCCAGTTGGCCGTGGGATAGATCGCGTAGGTGGCGATGTTCACCCAGATGGCCCAGAAGACAAAGCCGCGCTGACGCGCCGGGGCGTGCACAGGCGTGTGCAGGGCTTGATCGGCTTGGCTCAGCACAGGAGCGGGCTCGGGTTTTCTCATTTGAGGATTATGAAAGCAAGGCCTGCCACCCTGCGTAGGCTGCAAAGCAAAAAAGGCTGCCGGCGCCAAGCGCCAGCAGCCTTCAATTCACGCACGATCTCAGCAACCCGGCTTATTGAGCTGCAGCCGATAGCGCCTGAGCCGACAGCACCCAACGGGCCATCTGCAGAGAATCGGCCTCGCTGATTTGCGGGTGGCGCGGCATGATCACATTGCCCCAGACACCCACGCTGCCGCTGCGAATCTTGTCTGCCAGATAGCTCTGGGCATCGGCTTGCGAGCCGTACTTCTGTGCGATCTCCGTAAAGCCGGGGCCCACAAATTTGCGGTCCAGACCATGGCAGCGCATGCAATCTGCTCCCTCCACCAGCTTTCGGGCTGCCGCCAGCTCGGGCCTGGCTGCCACCAGCGCATCAGCCGCCTTCTCGGCCGTGCTGACCCGCATGATGCGCCAGCCGATATTGGCCACACCTAAGGCGCTAGCCACCATGACCAGCCCGATCAGCCAGCCAATCCAGCGCGGCCTGGGCGGGTAGTTTTCTTCGTCGTCGATGGGATCAGTCATACCAAGCACCAGATTCACAAAAAAGTATGGCCGGCAGACGCCAGCCATTGAGCACCGTACCCGAACAGGCATGACCCATCAAAGGGACAGCGAGCAAGAGCCGCCTCGCAGCGAGGCTGTCGTCCCTCTCCCGATGCCCAGCATCGAGAGAGGGGGAAGGCGCGATAGCGCCTCAGGGGGAGCAATCAGTGCCTGAAATGGCGCACGCCGGTGAACACCATGGCCACGCCACGCTCGTTGGCCGCATCGATCACTTCCTGATCGCGCATGGAGCCGCCAGGCTGGGCCACGCAGGTAGCACCAGCATCGACCACCACATCCAGGCCGTCACGGAAGGGGAAGAAGGCGTCCGACGCCACGACGGTGTTCTGCAGCGACAGCTTGGCGGCTTCGGCCTTGATGGAGGCGATGCGGGCCGAATCCAGGCGCGACATCTGGCCGGCACCCACGCCCATGGTCATGCCGTTCTTGCAGAAGACGATGGCGTTGGACTTGACGAACTTGGCCACGTTCCAGGCGAACAGCAGGTCGTTCAGCTCTTCAGGCGTGGGCTGCTTGACGGTCACGACCTTCAGGTCGGCCAGCTTGAGCTCGTGGTTGTCGGAAGTCTGCAGCAGCAGGCCGGAGCCGATGCGCTTGGATTCGATGGCGTTGCGGCCGTTGTCCCAGTCGGTTGCGCCGCCGGCGGGCAGAGCGATCTTCATCAGGCGCACATTGACCTTGGCCTTGAAGATTTCCAGGGCTTCGGCGCTGAACTCGGGAGCCATCAGCACTTCGACGAACTGCTTGGACACAGCTTCGGCAGCGGCCTTGTCCACAGGGCGGTTGAAGGCGATGATGCCGCCAAACGCGCTGGTGGGGTCGGTCTGGAAGGCCTTGGAATAGGCTTCAAAGGCATTCGCGCCCACGGCCACGCCGCAGGGGTTGGCGTGCTTGACGATCACGCAGGCAGGGGTGTCAAAGCTCTTGACGCATTCCCAGGCCGCATCGGCATCAGCGATATTGTTGTAGCTCAGCTCCTTGCCCTGCAGCTGCACGCCCGTGGCCAGCGAGCCGGGAGCGGGGTACAGGTCGCGGTACCAGGCGGCTTGCTGGTGGCTGTTTTCACCGTAGCGCAGATCCTGCACCTTGATGAAATGTCCGTTGGACTGGCCGCCGAACAGGGCGCGCTCGGGCACATATTCTTCGCTGAGCTTTTCGTCTTCGAACTTGACGCTAGACAGGTAGTCGCTGATCGCTCCGTCGTACTGGGCAATGCGGTTGAAGGCTGCCACGGACAACGCAAAACGCAGCTTGTCGGACAGCTTGCCGTTCGCCTTGAGTTCGGCCAGCACGGCTTCGTACTGGTCGGCGGCGGTCAGAACGCCCACGTCTTTCCAGTTCTTGGCGGCGGAGCGCACCATGGCGGGGCCACCGATATCGATGTTCTCGATGGCGTCGGCCAGCGTGCAGCCGGCCTTGGCCACTGTGGCCTCGAAGGGATACAGATTGACCACCAGCAGATCGATGGTCTCGATGCCATGCTCCTTCAAAGCAGCCATGTGCTCGGGCAGATCGCGGCGGGCCAGCAGACCACCGTGCACCATGGGGTGCAGGGTCTTGACGCGGCCGTCCAGCATCTCGGGGAATTGGGTGACTTCGGCCACTTCGGTCACGGGCAGGCCCACGCCTGCCAGCAGCTTGGCGGTGCCACCGGTGGACAGCAGTTGCACGCCAAGAGCGTGCAGGGCTTGCGCAAATTCGACGATACCGGTCTTGTCAGAGACGGAGATCAGAGCTTTCATGGGCGTCAATTCAAAGTTTGGATAAAAACAAGCTGCAAGTGCAGATATATCAGGCGCTTGCAGCTATGGATTCGGTAGCTTCGTCGTTCAGAGCAACTCGTGATCGACCAGTTTTTTGCGCAGGGTGTTGCGATTCAGGCCCAGCCATTCGGCGGCACGCGACTGGTTGTTGTCGGCCTGGCCCATCACCACTTCCAGCAACGGTTTTTCGACAAGACGAATCACCATGTCATAGACATTGGCCGGTGTTTCGCCCTCGAGATCGCGGAAATAGCCCTCCAGGCTATCGCGAACGACTTGTTCTAAATTCTGATTGCTCATGCAGCCATTTCTGCCGGTTCGTCCAGCTCGCTGCTTGGTTCAGCAGCGGCCGTGGCCGCCGGGATCCGCTCCATCTGCTGCCCCAGGGCATCCAGATAGTCGGCCACGGCCTGCCATTGCACCGCACAGTCCTCAATAGTGTTGATGTGTTTTCTGAACTCTTCCCCGCCCGGCAGAGCTCGCAGATACCACGCAATATGCTTGCGGGCGCTGCGCACGCCGACTCCCTCGCCATACAGGCTGTAGTGATCTTGCAAATGTTCGAGCAGCAGACGACGCAACTCGGCCACCAGGGGGGGAGCCAGATGCTCGCCGGTGGCCAGAAAATGCGCGATCTCGCGGAAGATCCACGGCCTGCCCTGAGCTGCACGGCCGACCATGATGGCGTCCGCCCCCGTATAGGCCAGCACATCGCGGGCTTTTTCAGGGCTGTTGATATCGCCGTTGGCCACCACGGGCACGTTGACGGCCTGCTTGACGGCCGCAATCGTGTCGTACTCGGCAAAGCCCTTGTAGCCTTGCTCTCGCGTGCGGCCGTGCACGGTCAGCATCTGGATGCCGACATCTTCAAACTGGCGCGCCAGCAGAACTGCGTTCTTGTGCGTATCGCACCAGCCGGTGCGCATCTTCAGGGTGACGGGCACGTTGTAGGGACGTGCGGCCTCCACCACGGCCTGGGCAATTTCCACGGCCAGCGGCTCGTTCTGCATCAGGGCGGAGCCCGCCCATTTGTTGCAGACCTTCTTGGCCGGGCAGCCCATGTTGATGTCGATGATCTGCGCACCGCGCTCGATGTTGTAGATGGCAGCCTCGGCCATCATGGGCCCTTCGGTGCCGGCAATCTGGACCGAGATCGGACCAGGCTCGCCCTCATGGTTGGCTCGGCGACTGGTCTTGAGACTGTTCCACAAGTCCTTGCGGCTGGTCACCATCTCGCTGACCGCGTAACCGGCCCCCAGTGCCTTGCACAACTGACGAAACGGCCGGTCCGTCACACCCGCCATGGGTGCGACAAACAGACGATTTGCCAATGGAATATGACCAATGTGCAGGGCGGGCATGGAGAGAATTTGGTTTCTGCGGCAGGCAATATCTGGCGCAGACCGGGCGCTGGAAAAGAGGGCCGGATTATACCTGCTCAAATTTTCAGCAAAACCAAACTCTATGCATCACCCTGCGAGGCGAGTCACTATCGAGCAATGGCACCACCGGCGTCTCAGTTTTTACGCACCGGCATATCAAAGTACTGCTCCGGATAGGGCTCGCTGACCAGCGTGTAATGCCACCACTCCTCGGGCAGATTCTTCCAGCCATTGCGCTGCATCAGGTTGCGCAGCCAGCGGCGGTTGTGCTGCACATCGGGCGACTGCTGGGCATTGTCGGTATGCGATTGCTCGTCAAAGAGATCGAAGGGCGTGCCCATGTCCACTTCGATGCCGTCAGCCAACGGCCCACGCACCAGCTTTCTGGCGCGCTTGGCATCCACCACCAACAGCGTCATGTCCACAGTGCTGGCACGGCTGTGACCCGATTTCTCGGCGATGTAGCCACGCTTGAAGAGCTCGCTCTTGGGCACGCGCGGGTAATACATATCCTTGTTTTTCTGATCGGCCATATCGCGACCCCAGCGCACAAAGTCGTCGACGGCCGCCTGGGGTCGGTAACAGTCATAGACCTTGAGAGCCAGCCCCTGTCCTGCCAGTTCCTTTTGAACAGCTGCCAGAGATTCGGCGGCTATGCGGCTGAGCCAGCAAACCCCGGCTTCATAGCCAGCCACGGGGCGGCCCATGAAGTTGTGCTTGGAGACATAGCGCATGTCCTGCTTGATGCCGGGCGCCAGCGTCGCCAGCGGCACCAGATCGGCAGCCACTGTGACCGCGGGTTTGGCATCAGACGGCGCGATGGTCTTTATGTTCGGTGCGCAACCAGCTATCAAAAGCAAAGCGACCGCCAAGCCTGCTGCCTGGCTCGATCGCATCATTTTTTTTAGAGGGCTGAAAGCCATTCTTACTCCCATTGATCTGGCGTTACCGGATAACACCCGTGTACGCATTTGGATAAGAAACCATATATCAACAGCCTGCAACCAGGCTGATGATCGAGAAATGACAGGATGCAAAGTTCAGGGAATTGAGCGACCCGCCTAAACTAGCCGCCCTATGGAAGCGTGGATACATCAGTTGCTGCAATGGCTGGCCCTGCCGGAGCTGGGTCTTAGCACCGTGTTTGTCGTGGCCCTTGTCTCGGCCACCCTGCTGCCGCTGGGCTCTGAGCCCGTGGTGGCCGCACTGGTCTCCGCCAACCCCGACCTGTTCTGGCCCGCCATTGTGGTCGCCACGGCGGGCAACACGCTGGGTGGGGCCATCAGCTGGTGGATGGGACTGGCCGCCAACCAGGCCTGGAACAAGGCCAAGAAGCTGCGCAGGCATGGAGAGCCGCCGCCCCAGAACATGCACCACAAGTCACGCTGGAACCGCATCGCCCGTTACTGGCTGCGCAAATACGGCGCCAAGGCCTGCCTGCTGAGCTGGCTGCCTGTCGTCGGCGACCCGCTGTGCGCGGTCGCCGGCTGGGTACGCCTGCCTTTCTGGCCTTGCGTCGCCTATATGGCAGTTGGCAAATTCCTGCGCTATACCTTGATGACGGCAGGCCTGCACCAGATCATTCAGCGCTTTTTTTAGATCCAGCTCAAGGCAGAAACGAGGGCGTCAGCAGACGCAAGCCCAGCGAGAACCAGCGCTGGTTGCCTTCGCCAAGGCGGTTGCCGTAGGTCGCATCAATCTGCACTCTGTCCGGCACGACCCAGTAACGCATGCCCACCTGTACCAAAGGCTTGCCCGAGCCCTGTCCATAAGTCTCGGCAATCAGCCAGGTGCGCTCCCGCAACTGGGTCTCGCTGCCCAAGCCCCAGGTCAGATGATTGCTGCGCGTACCCTGCTCGCGCAGCCAGCCCAAATTGGTATGCAACACCACTTTGTCATCAGCCAGCGACCAGCTGACGGGCACATAGGCATACATATCGTGACCGCCACCCGCATCACGACGCGGGTCGCGCGACATGCCTGCAGCCAGCCCCCAGCCCCAGCCATTGGTCTCCAGCGTCTTGAACAGCGTCTTGCCCTGAAGCATCTGTGCGCTGCCACGCGTGCTGCCGTTTTCACGGCTCAAAGCCCCGCCCATGGTCAATTCCAGGTTGCCGGTGAAATTGCAGGCCGGCTGCGCCCAGAACTCGGTATGTCCTTTGGGGCTTTTGACCCAGCTCTCAAGCTGGCAGGCTTTGGCATCGACGATGCGTGCATCATCAGTATTCATAGGGCGGGCCGCATAGGCCGCCGTGGCCAGAGTTGCAACCGCTACCGGCAGCAGCTTGTGTAAAGTCATGAGTTCCCTCCCTGCTATGTGCTTTATTCAGAGGCGTTGCTCTGCGGCAATCAACCGCTTGGCAGAAGATTAGCGCAGCACTGTGACACAGCTTGGGCAGCCCGACAATCCAAGTGTTTTTCTGACTTAGTCCTTGCACGACAAGTACATGAAGCTATTGATTGATGAGCAACAAAAAAGCCCGCAGCATTCGCGCGCATTCGAATGACCGTTTCCACTGCCTGTCCCGCCAGCAGCCCCCCTAAGACAGACATGCGGGCTCAATCCACCTTCAGACCAAGACTCCGGGTCACCACGGCATAGCGGTCCATATCTGCAAGAATCTGTGCCCCGAATTGAGCTGGGGACTGCTGCATCAGCGTATAGCCCTGCTCGCGCAGCGCCTGCTGCATCTCGGGCTCGGCCAGAATCTGCGTCAGCACCTGGTGCAGATGGGAGATCACGGGCAGCGGCGTGGCGGCAGGCACCAGCAGGCCATGCCACTGCTCTACGGCAAAACCGGCCAGACCCTGCTCGGCCACCGTGGGGACATCGGGCAGGGATGCGACGCGGGCCGGTGCCGTGACGGCGATGGCCCGCACGCGGCCAGCCGCTATCAGGGGCGCAGCGCTGCTGGCCGTGACCACAGCCACAGGTAGCTGCGCTGCAGCTACCGCAGTGATGGCCGGGCCGCAACCCTTGTAGGGCACATGTTGGAGGCTTGCATGGGCGGCCTGGGCCAGCATCTCACCCGCCATATGCTGGGGCGCGCCGTTGCCGCAGGAGGCAAAAGGCAAGGGCTGGCCAACGGTCGCTCCAGCCAGCGCATCGTGCAGATTGCGCACGCTGCTTTGGCTCGGTACCACCAGCACCGAAGCGATGCTGCCGGCATTGAACACGGCCTTGAAGTCCCGGCGCGGATCGAAGTCCAGATGCCGGTAGACACCGGGGTTGATGGCAAACGAGCTGTTGACCATGAGCAGCGTGGCGCCGTCGGGGGCGGCCTCGGCCACGGCGCGCGCGCCGATATTGCCGCTGGCGCCGGGCCGGTTCTCCACCACTACGGACTGGCCCAGGCGCTGCTGCATGGCCGCGCCCAGGCGACGCGCCAACAGGTCCGTGCCGCCGCCTGGCGGAAAGGTCACAACGATGGTGATGGGCTTTTCAAAACGCACTACCGCCATGCCCGCGCGGGCATGCCAAATCCCCGCAGCCGTCACCGCCAGCGCGGCAGCAACCAGTACCGCCCAGCTGCGGCGCTCCTTAAGCACGGCCTTCATCAATGCGCCCCTAAAACAAGGGGCCGCAAGCAAGCGCCGCCGTGAAGCGAGGCTGTCCTCCTCCCATGGAGGCAAGCGCCAAAGCCGCTCAGGGGGCGGGCCATCAAGCGTCCAGACCTATATCGAGCACGCGCGCGCTGTGCGTGAGCCAGCCCACGGCAATCTGGTCCACGCCCGTGGCAGCCACGGCGGGTGCAGTTTCAGGGGTAATACGCCCCGAGGCTTCGGTGATGGCCCGGCCCTTGCACATGCCGACCGCAGTGCGCAAATCATCCAGGCCCATATTGTCCAGCAGCACCACATCTACGCCCAGTTGCAGTGCCACATCCAACTGGGCCAGCGTATCCACTTCCAGCTCGATCTTGACCATATGTCCCACGCCCGCACGAGCACGCCCCACAGCCGTGGCGACATCGCCGGCCAGTGCAATGTGGTTGTCCTTGATGAGTACGGCGTCGTCCAGGCCAAAACGGTGGTTGCTGCCGCCACCGACACGCACGGCGTACTTCTGCAAGGCGCGCAGGCCCGGCATGGTCTTGCGCGTGCAGGTCACTCGGGTGCCAAAGGGCTTGATGGCCTCGGCAATCGAATGCGTGGCGCTGGCCACGCCACTGAGATGACAAAGGTAGTTGAGCGCCGTACGCTCGGCCGTGAGAATGGCTCGGCTTTTGCCACGGATGCGTGCGATCTCCATGCCTGGCTGCAGCAGCGTGCCGTCTGCGCAGCGGACGTCAAACTCCATGCGAGCATCCATCAGCACAAAGGCCAGACGTGCCAGATCAAGTCCGGCCAAGATGCCATCCTGCCTGGCCATCAGGCGCAACTCGCCCACCGCATCGGCAGGAACAATGGTGTCGGTGGTCAAGTCTGCGGCGCGTCCCAGATCTTCCAGCAAAGCCATGCGCACCAGCGGCTCCAGCATTACATCGGGCAGGGATGGAACGGGCAAGGCTGCAGTTTTATTAATGCTCATTTTGAGTATTTTTAGTTCAATAAAAAACGCAAAGACTTCCAGATCGCTTTCAGGCCTTACGTAAACCGATTTATGCTAAGTCTGAGCATTATTTAAGTCAAGCAGTCGCCGCAGTGAAAACAGTCCTCCATTCACAGCAGGGATCAGGCAGTCAATGACTTCTGGCCAGCGGCAGCTTGTTGCCCGCGATGGCGCGCTCCAGCATCACATTGCGTCGGAAACGGAACAGCTTGGCCGGGCGGCCCGCACCTACGGCCGTCATCTGGCCGGTTTCCTCAACCAGCGCCTGCTGCTCGATCAGGCGCCGGAAGTTCTGCTTGTGCAGACCGCGCCCGGCCAGCGCCTCCACCGTCTGCTGCAGCTGCAGCAGCGAGAATTCCTCGGGCATCAGCTCGAACACCACGGGCCGATATTTGATCTTGGCGCGCAAGCGGGCCATGCCGGTGGCAAGAATGCGGCGGTGGTCGTTGCTCATGGCTGCACCGGGCAGCAGTGAAGTGGCAGCATCGCCCTCTCCCTCACCCTCTCCCCAGGCTTCGGGTACCACGGCGGCCTCGAACAGCAGCTCGTAGCGCTGCAGAACCAGCTCCTCGTTCCATTCGTGCTCATCCAGGCCAAAAGTCATTGAAGCTCTTTGCCAGCGCGCACTTCTAGCCACACTATCTGAAGCAGCTTCGCTCCATGCATGCAGCGCTGGCGCAATGCGCTCGGCAATCACGCCGGGCATACCATCGCGCCAGTCCTCCCAGGGAAAGTAGCGGTACCAGTCCTGCCAGCCCGGCTGTGCGGCGCCGACCTCGTCCAGTTCCTGCGTCAGCGCCAGATAGCTGATGGAGATGACATGCATGCCAAGCTGCTGCGAGCGCTCCCGGTCTGCAAAGGTGTAGAGCTGCTCCACAAAGCCCAGAGGATGGTGGGTCTGTTTCTCCACCCAGGCACGCAGGCTGGCCTGCAGCGAGCGGTGGTTGCTGGTAAAAGGCCCGGCAGGCAGGGCACGCCCGGCCCCGGTGGTCAGGATACGGGGCTGGCCACCCGTGACGGCAACCAGCACTGCCACCAGATCGGCCTGCACGGAATGCAGTTCGGAATTGTTCAAACCACTCAAAAGCTATGAAGACGAGGACAGGGAGGAAGAGCAAATTCTACGGTGAGGCAGCCCCTGTCCACGGCTTATCCGGACTCTTCCCCGAAAAGGTCAAGGAATCGCCCTGCGCCAGCAGCTCGGGGGCTTGCACCAAAGGCATGTTCATCGACCCCGTGGCGATGGCCACCTGATTGCGCCCCCTATGCTTGGCCCTGTAGAGCGCCGCATCTGCGCGCTTGAGCAGATCGTCCTCGGTTTCGCCCGGCTCCCAGAGCCCGACCCCCAAAGAGATGGTAAAACGCCCTACCTCAGGATCCGCGCATTCCTCCACGGCACAGCGAATGCGCTCTGCCAAGCCTGCGGCCACACCGAGGCTGGCATCCGAGAGGACGATCAGGAACTCCTCCCCGCCCCAGCGCACGGCATGGTCATAGCGACGAACCTTGCCGGAAAGCACATGTGCCACCATCTTGAGCACACGATCTCCGGCCACATGACCAAAGCGGTCGTTGACCTGCTTGAAAAGATCGATATCGCCCAATATCACGCCATAAGGTCGCAGCTGATTCTGAGCCTGGAGCTGGTTGCGCTTGAGCTCGGTCTCGCCTGCATGGCGGTTGAGCAAGCCCGTCAACTTGTCGCGGTTTGCACGCTCACGCAACTCCATCTCTCGTTGCACCATGCGACTGATGTCCTTGGATGCCCCTACATAGTGGCTGATCTGCCCTGACTCATCGCGCAGAGCTGCAATGCTTTGCTCGGCGTAATACACGCCGCCGCTTTTGTGACGGTTGATGAAGGTGGCGCGAAAATTGTGGCCAAGACTCAATGCTTCCTGCAACTGGGCATAGAACTCGGGCTCATGCAGGCCCGAGCGCAGCATCTCGGTGGGCTTGCCAAGCAGTTCCGCCGCGCTGTAGCCAGTGAGAGCTTCAAAAGCCTGGTTGACGAAGACGATGGTGGAGTCGCGATCCGTGATCAAGATTCCGTCATTGGCCGCATTCAATGCCCTGGCGAGCAGCGCGCGCTCCTGCTCGGCCTGCACACGCTCCGAAATATCACGCTGCACCGCCACAAAATGCCGAATTACATCCTTCTCATCACGCACGGGGGAAATATTCCACTCCACGTGGTAGGTGCTGCCGTCCTTGCGGTAGTTCAGCACACTGCCCTGAAATGACAGGCCTTGATGCAGACAGTCACGCAAACGCTGCAATACCAGTTGATCCGTCAGCAGCCCCTGCAGCATGCGCGGCGAGCGGCCCAGAAGCTCTGCTTCGGTGTATCCGGTCATCTCGCACATGGCCGCATTGCAGTACTCGATGACAGGACCCTCTCCATCCAACCTGGCATCGGTAATCATCACCGCGCAAAAGGACTGAGCCATGGCGATCTCCAGCAACTGGCCGGTGATCGTTCGCTTTGCGATGGCATTGGCACGAATCATGTTTGAAACCTCGAGCGCGCTTGCAGTCGTGAAGGCTCATTATTCGTTACTTTGCGTCACTTGCGTATACCAAAAACACAGCATCTCAGCTTGTCCACGCCGAGCCGCCTCCGGATGTGCGGCCACCAAGCCATCAATCGGATACTTCCGGGCTGTTCCCGCTGGCTGAGCTGCCCGCGTCCGTTCCCATCGCACATCACCCATGGTCAGGGATATCGATAGCTCAAACCTTGCATATCCGGCCCCAGTGGCGTGCCGCAGCCATTTCCATGATTCCTGGAGGCAGACATCAATGAAAAAAGCACGGGGGCAGGCCTCAAGGACAAGACCGCTCTGGTGCCCGGCAGTGGCTCCGGCATGGGCCGGGACACGCATCGTGATTGCCGAAATCAAGCCGAGGCTGGCTACCCTAGGCGGTTGAGCCACGAGATCCATGGGCACGCCCGCCACAGGACCTGAGTGGGGACGCCCCCTAAGCCAAAGCACCTCGCGCACCAGGCTGAGAAAAGGCGCAACGTCCCGGCCTCTGACAGGGAAGGCACGCCACAGGGCTCTCTGTCAGGTTGCTTTCCAGAAAATATGGTCGGACTGATACTGCACGATTTGCTTGCTGCCCAGATTCGCGGCCCCGCAGGCCATGCTCGGCGCGACGCCCCCGTGGTTGCCACACGCTGGATATAGGTCACACCCTGCATGGCTCCCATGCCGGTGGCAGGATTGGCCTTGACCAGTTGCACAGGGATATTGCCCGCCCCGGCAGGAGCCACGGCAAGCTGCGTGGCAGTGACCTTGGAGCCGTCGTAATTCTCCCAAGTCGCTGGCGGCCTCCAGTATTTGCCGATGACCGTACCGCTTCGCATTTGCAGCTTGGCATTGGGGCCTACAAACACCCATTCGTGCTCGGCTGCCATGTCCCTTTTGGCCCGGCACTCATCGGTAACCAGGCCAACACCCACGGTCTCCATGGCCACTTTATGTCCTGCGGGCACTTGCACGGAAGCCGGAAGTTCGGCTTGTGAATACACCGAGTGAGAGCCCGTGGATGAGCAAGCGCTCAGGCCAAGCGCGGATAGGCACAGAGCGATCAGCGAAAGTGTGTGCCGGTCTACCGCTCATGGTCAAACCTTCTCAAGCCGCTTTTGCAGAGTTTGATGAATCACTGCGCGAAGTGGCGGCGACGCTGGGTGCACGACCTTGGCAGGTGATCATGAAGATCGAGTTGCCGCAGGCCCGGCTCGGCATTCTGGCCGGACTGGTGCTGGCCTCCGGCCGTGCCATGGGGGAAGTCGGCGTTTCGCTGATGCTGGGGGGCAATATCAGCGGGCGTACCGAGACGCTGTCGCTGGCTGTCTACAACCATGTCCTGGGGTCGGAGACGGATTGTGCGAACGCTCTGTCCTTGGTTCTGACCGGAGTTGCAGCGCTGGCCTTCTTTCTGCTTTGGAGGTTCGAGAGCCCAACCGTGAGAACGGATTGATCCCTTTGCTCCATTCACGGCAAGCGGCCTTGCATGGGCGACCTGCTGAACCACTTTGAGCCTGCAACGTCTTTCGCATGCACCGACTATCTGTGCCAGCGATAGCTGAACAATCAGCAGGTCATGATCGGCTGCGTTCGGCCAGAGGCAACTGGTGCATGGCTCTGCGTGGCTTGCCACTCAAAGCTAGACGCAGTCAGGGCGAGCGCAGCTGCGCTCTCGACAAGCGCGCATGCGCGTCTCCCGGCCTCCCTGACTTTTCAGCAGGAGTTTTCGACATACGACGACCGAGAGCATATGGGTCTTTATAGAATCAGGCATGGATATCGACAAGATCAAGGGCCGCCTGGCCTTTCTGCAAGAAGCGGAAAAGCTCAAGAGCGTGCTCCGAAGCGCACACACGTCGACAGGCAGGACGGAGAGCACCGCCGAACATACTTGGCGCCTGTGCCTGATGGCGATGACATTCGAGGACGAGCTGGCCGGCATGGACATGCTCAAGTTGCTGAAAATGTGCCTTGTGCATGATTTGGGCGAAGCGATTCACGGTGACATTCCTGCCATCGAGAAAGACCAGCACCCTGACAAAAGCGAGCAGGAAAAGGCCGACCTGCTGCATCTCACACGCTCTCTCGATAAGTCGCACCAGACCGAGATCCTCTCGCTGTGGCAGGAGTATGAGGATGCCGCATCGCCCGAAGCCAAAGCCGTGAAGGCACTGGACAAGCTGGAGACCATTCTTCAGCACAATCAAGGGGTCAATCCGGCCGACTTCGACTACGGGTTCAATCTGACCTACGGTCAGAAGCACACCAGTGCCGAACCTCTGTTTTCATTGGTGCGCGGAATCCTCGACGAAGGCACACGCCAGAAAATGGCCGAAGCCTCCCGCAATCCTGGCCAGTCACTCTAGGCCGCCGTCACGCGACTGCCGGCTAGGTATGTTCTTGTCTGAGAGTGATTGTTGCAAAGCAGCCCTTGTTCGTCGCCATTGAGTTGCGGCATGGTGCCCGGGTGAACAACCGCATGCAAAAGTCGATCTTTCAGATCGATACGGAATCGACGACCCCACCAGCTGGAATGGTCTGGCTGCTCCCCAAAACCTGCCTCTTCGATTTTTCATAAGGCCTCGGTCGAGCACAGCCCCAGCTTGAAGCCGGAAGCTTGCGGCCGCAAACCTCAGCCTCTGGACAGATATGCAGCGGCAACATCGAACCGAAACAGCCGCAGCACTCCTCCCTGGCAAACGCATGATTTCTTGGGGGCTTCGAGCCGTCAGTCGAAGTAAGACCTGAGGCCAGCCTTCGGGCCGCGCTGCCCCTGGCCTGCTCAAGCGTGTCGGTCATCTCCTTGCGCAAACTTGGCCCGACAAGAGCAGCGCTTGCCGCTCACCTGCCGACAGCATGTCGCCTGAAGGAGTCGCATAACTTAGCGGGGGGCCCGTGATTCAGAGATTGCATTGCTGGCGGCCGAATCAGGGCCGATCTGGCTTTTCGCAGGTGTCTCAACACTCGGCTCACCGGAACGCCAGAAAGCTCTCACAGTATCGAGCATGACTGGCTTGCGCTGCGGCGGCGCTGCCGTGATGCTGCCGAGACTGATGAATCCGGCCAGATACTCGGTTGACTCGACCCCCAGCTCAGAACAAAGCAAAACGTCGAAGCAGCGCTCGCCGCTGAGCATGATGGCTCCAAAGCCGAGTTGATGCGCCGCATTCAGCAGGTTGCCCAGTGCTGAGCCGGCTGCCAGCCATTGCTCACGCTCCGGCACCCTCATGCGCAGCCTGGGCGATATGATGAAAGCGAGCAAAGTCGGACTGCGTGTGGCGTGCTCACGCGCACGCCTGAGGTCCTCACTGGAGGCGAGAGGGTCGCGGCGCAATTTCTCCTGTTCGAATAAATCCGCCAGCCGCGCTCGAGAATCCGAGGCAAACACCAGTACACGCCAAGGATGTAGACCACCATGGTCTGGTGCTCTCAACGCCGCCTCGATCATCAGGTCGATCTCCTGGCTATCCGCTCCAGGTGCCTCAAGTCGCTTCGGTGAGACGGAGCGTCGATCCAGAAGAGGAGCAATTGCCTTTCTGCTGTTGGAAACCGCAAATACATGCTTGAGGGTGGAGATGGCCTCCGACAAGCCTTGAGCCCAGACAACGACCTTCTCGCCTTCAGTCGTGAACCCCCGAAAGACTGTCCCGGTTTTCACAAGACAACAGCCGTACTCGCGTTCGGCTTCTGCCACGGCTTTCTTCAACTGCGCTTGAGAGATTTGGCATGCAATTGCTGCTGCCGCCCAGTCCTGCTCCCGATGGAGGGCCAGCAGGTAGGAAATGTGATCTTGCTTCACTAAAGCCCTCTACTAAACATGATCGTCGCGAAGTAAGAACAAGGCATTGGTTATTCGAACCAGCTTATGAACGGTGATATGGGCAAGCCGTGTTCGTCATGTCTTTGCACATAGAACGCACATCTTCTTGATTCAATGTCTGCTCTTGCAAAGCTGCGCCCCTGCCTGCACAAATCTTTTCGGGGAAGATGTGGTGTTCAGTCTGCAGTCCCTGAATATCGAACCAGCGGACGCAGCATGGGTTTGAGCGGATCAGGCGTGTTGTCCAACTCGGACAGCGCATCCGCCTGTTCATACAAAGCGGCAGTCACGCCTGGTGCAGGTTGGCCACTTCAAGGCGGGTATACAGAGCAGACGCGATGGCCTTGCGGTGCTCAGGCCGCTCGAGGTGGAGCCCCCAGATTGACTCCTCCAACAGGATTTCCAGCACTTGCAGCCGCTCTTCAACGCTGAGCTTTTCGCTTCCCATATAGGTCTCAATTCACATAGGCACAAGAGTTCGGGAGGCAGTGGCAGATGCAAGCAGGAAGAGCCGCTGCGCGCCAACCAGACGAAGTCTGCCATGCCAGCCTTCGCTATATTCGAGTATATATTACGAAGAGATGAGCCCCCCATTGAATAATGGTGGTTGAAAATCTGCATCACTGCTTGCTCATGCTTTGCGAGAAGCGGTCCAGCGTTTCTGACGGAATTGATGCGATGCATTCAGCGCCCTGCACCCGTGGTGACGGGGAGGTGCTGGGCGATGAAGTTCGTACTTGAGCTCCTGCGCGAAGTTCAATGTCATGAGGGATCCTTTGCACTACGCCACTGCGGGCCACGCAGCATTCCGCATGCGTACAGGTGCTTGTGCCTCCAGCCTGCCTAGCTGCTGTGGACCAAGGCGACCAGCTTGTCCAGATCTGCTTTACATGCCCTGAGAGCATGTTGCTCGATGCGCCTGTACAGGGCAATCACCAGGTGCCCCGTTTCAGTGAGCTCCGTACCACCTCCATGAGAGCCTCCCGTCGACGTGATCACCGCCGGCTTATTCAGCGCATGATTGACTCCATCGACCAGCAACCAGGCACGGCGGTAGGACATGCCCAGGGATTTGGCGGCCGCAGCAATGGATTTGGTTTCGTTGATGGTCTCCAGGAGTTCGATTTTTCCAGGGCCGATGGCAATGATGTCGCCGGCCATAACACGCATGCGCAGCTTCACTTCCGGTGAAGCGAGATTAGAGCGTGAAGGTGTATTGGACATGTGGTTTGAAAGCGCAAGATGTGAAGTTACTGAAGGCTCAGCGTAACCACGTCGCCTGGGCGGAGCTATTCCGGCACAACACGAATTATGACGATGGCTGAGCCTCAGGTCCGAAGCATCAACGTAGTCAACAGGCTCGGTTCATATAGTCTCAGTGCCAAAAGCCGCTGAACATCGAGGCTGAATGCGCGGCAATAGACCCTCGGCTCTTTTGCGGGAGATATGCGGCAGCCGCAAAACGTGTCGTCGTTGTCAATCGATTCTGCGATCTGCTGGCTCCAGGGCCTCACTCCATATCGGAGCCAGTGATGCCGCATGCCAGAGCAAATTGCTGGTTCTGCAACCTCGAGCTTGGCAACCATGCCTTACCTCTGGCGCCCCTTGGCCCCTGATTGCCAAGAGCCGGAAACGACCATGAGCTGCGTACACAGACATTAGCTTCAGCATTGGCTTGGCTTGCCAACCCAATCTGCCTGCAATAGGCTTTGATACCTCCTGTCAATATCTGTGAAGTGCGCATGACGGATCATCACAACCCAATTCAGGAGGCTCGTCCCTGATGGCGCGTGCGATGTCAGCGGCGGTGTGCATGGGTCGCGCGCAAGGAGACTCTGATGTCTCATTTCTCGTTCGCTCGCTCGGCCAGCCTCGTCGCGCTGGCAATGATTCCTATGGCATCCTGGGCCATTCACGGCGCCGAAGGTGTCGAGTGGGGAGCACCGCCTCCGGTTCTCGCCAAAGGGGCCAAATTCGCGGTACTCCTGGGTGACCCCAATCAACCCGGCCCCTATGTGGTGCGTCTGTCCGTGCCCGCCGGCTATCGCGTCTTGCCGCATTGGCACAGCCAAGCCGAGAACGTGACTGTCATCTCGGGCACGGTCATGATCGGGATGGGCGACAAGTGGGACTCGAAGGCACTCAAAGTCCAAAAAGCCGGCAGCTTCGGATCGATTCCGGCCAAGACCAATCACTTCGCCATGTTCAAGGTTCCAACAGTGATCCAGATCCACGGGGAAGGCCCATTCGACCTGAACTACGTCGATCCGGCAGATGACCCGCAGAAGGCATACAAGTAAACCCAAGTTGCACTCCCGGCGTGCTCTCGGCGGGGCCGCTGGCGTGCCCCCCCGCGCAGACCAAGCGCATCAAGAACAGGTTGGCAGATGACATCGTTCCCGGTCAACTCGTAGGTACAAGGCATTTGACATTCTCATGATGTCAGGGTTGAGACTTGACTCACAACCTTGAAAGGAGCATGCAATGACTGCTTTTCGTGTGACCGATATGACATGCGGTGGCTGCGCGGGGCGCATCAAACGATCAATTGTGGCCATGGATGACAAGGCCTATATAGAGTTTGAGCTTAAGGAGCAAACCGTGCTTATCTCGGGAACCGCATCTGACGCCGAGTTTGCAGAGGCCATCCAGGATGCGGGGTATACGCCTGAGCTGATTGAACCGACCTCCGCCCTGGCAGGCAATGCAGGCCCGGATACTGCTCGATGCAAATGCCGGGCGGCACATCCCGGTGTTTCATGCAGTGGTGGCGATGATCCACCCTCATGAGCTTCGACGACGGCTAGGTCAATGAGGAGGCCGATTGAGGCAAGGATCTCGCCAGAGCGACCGGTTCACTCCCTGAAGTGCTGGTGCATCCATCGTTCTCCTCATAACCCCCGACTCTTCATACTGCGATTGCAACCCCGGTGATCTTCGATGGATGAAATGAAAGCGGCCTAAAAGGCCAGGCTTTCATTTTGGGAAGCAGGCGACAGCACGATCTGGGCATGGATACGGAATGCCACGAGCAGCATTTCGGTCCATTGCCCAGTTTTTTCCTCAAGGTGCCAGAACCAGATCCTTGGTGGTCACACTGTTGGCGATTGTCAGCGTCACGGCTGGCGCAGTGGTCTGAGTGGTGTAGCCGGCAGCGCTACCCAATATGTTGTACTTGCCAGCGGCAGCAGTATCTGCAGTAAACACCAACGGCCCGCTTGCGACGTAAGGTGCCTTGTTGGGCGCCACCAATGGCAGGTTCAGGCTGTAGTTTGCATTGGCAGGGTCAACCAGAGTCCATGCAGCATCGAGCCTTTGACCTGCGCTTAGCACTTGCTGGGCATTCACATCCGCATCTGTCAAAGGCGTATTGGATGTGTTTGTCACCTTGCCCGTAACAGTCGCCGAAGCAGACGCAGGCAGTGGAATGGGGGCCGTCGATGCGTTGAGCGCGGTGGTACCAGCAGCGATCGATACAGGAACGCCAGTCACTGCGGCGGTGGTCAGGTTCTGGCCTGCAACGACGACGGTGTAGTTGGTGTTCTCCGGCAGATATGCCAGCACGAACTTGCCTGTAGTGGCGTTGGGCACGGTGGCGCGCAAATTGTTGTCCGGGTCACGCGTGGACACCACGACGCTGGAGGCCAGAGCAGGATCCACATAGCCCACAATTGCTGTCGTCAATCGCTTGATGACGGCCACCACAGGTTTGAGGTTGTAGTTGCCCGAGTTACCTGCCTTGACAATGGACTTGCAGGCATCGAAGTCCAGAACCATATCGGCGACCTGGCCGCCGGTGACATTGAAATTGGCCTTCAGCTTGAAGCCGCTTTGTTGGCCGCTGGGAGTGGTCAGTGCGATCTCGTTGGTCGAACCCGATAGCACCAGTGCATTGGCCAACGGATTGGCAGATGTCGGGTTGGAAGGATTGTCAGCCAGCACCAAGCGGATTTGCTGGTAGTTGCCGGCCGGCAGCGGCAACGAACCCAATTCCTGCAGTACCCCATTGGTCAAACCGAGCAGGTCGATGCGTTGGGCTGGAATCGTCAACTCGCTCCAGCCAGAATCGGTGGTACCTGCCGTAGCGCTCTGATGCACACGGATTTTGGTGACAGTGACATAGACATGGTCGTAGCCGCACGCCGGAGCATCGGTCATGGCCAGCTTGAGCGTGCCTTGCTGTGGGGAGCTATCGCCACCACCACCGCCGCCACATGCTGCCAGGCCGGCAGCAATCAAACCCAGCCCAGCCCAGCACAGGGCTTTGGCAGAGCGAAATCCATGCAAGTTACTCATACGGTACCTTTTTGAAAACAAAGACAGCGCAATGCTAGGAGTGCCCTTGGATACAGTGTTACGACTCGTAGAACGCGGCATTAAAGCCGGCCTCTGAGCAGATCCGATCATGCTCTACCTTCAGTAACAAAGCCATTGAAACCTGCCTCCATCTGCCACAGTCATCGCCGAAAATAGGACTTGGCCGAGGTGATCCAGGTATGGGTTCCATGAAGGCTCGGATACCAAGCCTGCATTGCCGCACTCGAGCAATCATTGATAGAGAAATACAGACCAAAGCCATGCTGCGCAGCAAATTCGGAACACTGCTGGTGATCAGTGCTGCACTTTCTTGTGCGGCAGGATTTGCTCTGGATGCCCAGGGCAGCATCGCGAACCTTGAGCTTTGGATAGCTTTGGCAGTCCTGCTGCTCCTCAGCGGTGCAGTCCTGATCGCCTTGGGACAGAACGACTAGCCCCTTGAGGCCAAACAACGCTGTTGCCAGCATCAATCGCGACGGCCAGTTCCAGGCCCTGAGCAAAAGAAATGGTGACGTCGCCGAGATCCCTCCAATCATTCTCAGGACCTCCCTGCAGCTCTCGGCGACATGCGTCAGATCGAAAGGATTTCTATGAAAAAGGTGCTAGCGCTGGTCGCCACCGCTTTGCTGCTCAGCGGCTGTGTCGTGTATCCGAACGGCTACTACGACGACGGATACAGAAAGCCTCATCCTCATGGGTGCCCCCCTGGGCAAGCCAAGAAAGGCAACTGCTAGCGCTGAACCTCGCTGTGTTCAGCCCATAAGCACTTGCAGACATGAATCCATCTGATTGACTGTCAGTTGCCCGCCATGGAGCCACTGTCGACGCCGGTTGACTGCCGGCACCGGCCGGGATCAGGCGGTCACGAACTAAGGCAGTTTTTCTAGACGACGCAGAGCCACCAGCTGCCATATCGACAGAATGAATGTAGCCAGCATCAGCGCAATCGACATGGGCTGAATGAACGACTCGCTGCCTTGGAAGAAGAAAAACGCGTGAATGCCTATGGTCAAAAGGCCGAGACAGGCCAAGAGCTTGTAGAAAGGCAAGCCGGTTTTCATGTTGGCGACAACCCGGCTGTGCGAGTACATGACCAATCCAATGATTGGAATATTGAGGAGCAGGTTGCTTTGATTGCCGCCAGGAATGAGGAACAGCTCCCATTCATGCCAATAGGCTGCGTCGATTTGATGCGTGATCAGGATGGTGGCATTTGCCAGAAAGAGAAGGCGAAGGCGGTCTTGCATCGGCATTGACAATTCTTCTGTCTATTTTGTGGACATAAAGACTACCCTGGCCGGGCTGTTCAACCAATTCAATCGGGGATAGCCTCTCACGATCAAGAGCGATCGGTCATGAGCATTTGCGAACTGTTCGGACTGGACTTGAGCAAGTGACTTGACGACTTGACGCAGGCTGCGCCCCATGCAGTCAACGTGAACACCCGAACCAGCCATTGCACCCAAACCCGTCAGATCCGGCCACGGGAAGACTGCACAGGCCGGGCATTCACTGCCGCAACCAATCCACAAGATTTCGATTGCCGGTGCCTGCTTGGTATCCACTTTCACCAGTCAAGCATCGCCGGTCCGCTGAATGCGTCAGCTCTGCACGAATGCAGGCAGTCTGTTGCGTCAGCCAACTCCATGCACATCTTGACTCAACGTACGATCAAAACCGGCATCTGTGCCAAGCGCAAGACCTTGCAAGTCACAGACCCGAGCAATACGGCTTCTGCTGCCGTGAGCCCGTGGGAGCCGATGCAAATACCGAAGCAGCCAAGAGTTTCAGCCAAGCCCACGATAGCGATTGCATCATCACCCATGACGACGTGAAGGCGCCAGGTGATAAGCGTGGCCGATTCTGCAAGCGCTCGGCGCGCCATGGCCGTGACTGCCCAGCCGTATCGACCCAACTCGGTCTCCGCAGCCTCTTTGCTCAACCAGGGCTGCACATTCACGAGGTCAAGCATGCTCCCTTGCCCCATTGCCACCAAATGGGCACCCACGGCAACAGCACGCGAAGAGCACGCGGAGCCGTCCACTGCCACCAGCCAACGCTCGCCGCCGGTGTTCGCACAGTTGCACTCGCCTTTCCACGTCAACGAAATCAGCCTGCCAAGACTATCGCGCCGCTCGAGATCAGGCGCAGGTATGAGTGCAGGCATCGCTGCATTGCTCATAAAACACTCCTCGAAGATTTTCGGTCTGAGAGCTTCACGCTAAGCAGCACGGAAATCAGGACAATCGAGCCAACAATGAGTAGCGACCAATGCACGGGCATATGAAACCAGGGCATCATCAGCATCTTGCCGCCGATGTAGATCAATACCAGAGCAAGGCCGTACTTGAGCAGATGGAAGCGTTCGGCCATGTCGGCCAGCAGGAAGTACAGCGCCCTCAAACCCAGGATCGCGAAGATATTGGATGTAAAGACGATAAATGGGTCGGTGGTGACAGCAAAGATGGCCGGAATACTATCCACGGCAAAGACCAGGTCACTCGCCTCAATCATCAGAAGCACCAAGAACATCGGTGTTGCATGAAGCAATCCATCGACGCGTACGAAAAACGACTGGCCATGAAAGCCTGGCGCTATACGCATATGGCAGCGCAACCAGCGTAGCAGTGGATTCCTTTCCAAATCAGGCTTTTGCTCAGCCATGATCAGCATCTTGCCGCCCGTGACCACGAGCAGCAGCCCAAAAACGTAGAGCAACCACTCAAACTCGGAAACAAGCCAGATTCCGCCAAGAATCATTGCTGCCCGCATCACGATCGCTCCAAGAACCCCATACAGCAGCACGCGTCGCTGCAACTCTGGCGGGACAGCGAAGTAGGTAAAGATCATCACGAAGACGAACATGTTGTCTACCGACAATGCCTGCTCGATGAGGTAGCCGGTAAAGAATTCAAGTGCCTTGCGATTGGCAATTTCACGACCTGCGGTAGCGTCCAAATACCACCATAGCAACGCGCCGAATGTCGTGGCAAGAGCCATCCAGGTGGCAGTCCAGCTGGCAGCCTCCTTGGCCGATACGCGGTGAGCCCTGTTTCCACCGAGGACAAATAGATCCAGGCCCAGCATGATGAGCACAAAGACAATGAAGCCGACCCACATTGGGCCAGTTGCCAGGGTTTCGATGTTTAGCATGAAATGGCCCCAAGCGTTTGCTTCTTTTGCCTTGAGATGCTGCTTGCACCATGAGCCGCTGACATGCCCCGGCAAACCGCAGAGACAAGGTGAAACAACAGCGTAGCGAGGGTGGAACGAGCGGCTCTCAACGTAGCTGTTGAGTTCTCAACTGGAAGCCATCCATAGAGCCACAATGCCCGCTCCGGCACCGACTCCCGCTGGAATACCAATGCGCTCCAGCTTCGAGGCGGGCTCGCCCGGGATCACCTCTACAGGCACGCCGGTTCGCTCCAGCACCTGATTCGTCACTGAATTTTCGACAAGACGTACCAAGGAGCTCTTTCGTGCCGTGCTCATGACAATCAGGTCGCAATGAAGCCTGCGCGCAACATCCACAATGCAGTCAACCTTGTTGCCGACTTCCGAGTGGACAGCGTATGGAATACTGGCAGCATCCAGCATTTGTCGAGTGGTTAAGAGCGCCGACTCCGTCTGCTCATGATGAAACTCCATCCGGTCACTCCTGCTTGAGTAATCGGCGATGAGTTTCGAGAATGGCGGCTGCACGTTCAGGAGATGAATCTCCAGATCTTCGCTCTTCCTGAACTCGTCGATCACGTGACGTATTGCAAACAACGAATTGGCTGATCCGTCTGACGGGACAAGAACTCTCAGCATGGTGCTTCTCCTTTGAGGTGAGCTGCTTGGTGCAGTGACTCTCCTGAGTGAATCCTCGTTCAAAGACTGCTTGCGCCTTCTGATTCGAAGGTTCTTTGCAGAGCACTTCTCCCTGCCCCGGACAGCACCAACAATAGCGATGCAGCAATTTAATAAAAGCAGATAATTCGGAAGCAATAGCTCCGAAAAGCCGAACAATGAGCCCTGGCTTCAGTTACAGGCACCTTTACTATTTTTGGGTTGTCGCCAAAGAAGGAGGCATGGCCCGTGCTGCCGAGCGCCTGGGCATGGCTGTACAAACAGTTAGTACCCAGGTTCGTGAGCTGGAGCGGTCACTGGGCTATGCACTGCTCAAACCTGCAGGGCGAGGCGTTGTCCTGACAGACGCAGGACTTGCCGCCATGCGACAGGCAGAGCAAATCTTCCAGCTAGGGGAGCAGCTGCCTGCGGTAGTGCGTGACGCAGTGGGCATGCCGACCATGCGGTTGATCGTCGGCATCGCCGACGAGTTGCCTGAGCTGGCGGTACGAAGCCTGATGCAACCTGTGATGCTGGAGCCTCATCTTCGACTTTTGTGCTTGGTTGACGAATTCGAGGATTTGCTGGGCGATCTGGCTTTGCATCGACTTGATGTCGTTCTTGCCGACCGGGCCGCTCCTCCAAACCCCAACCTGAAGGTCTATAGCCACTCCCTGGGCTCATCCCCATTGGCCTGGTACGCACCTGCATCCTTGTTTGCAGCAGCTCGGCAAGACTTTCCGCAGTCTCTGGCCAAAGTTCCCGTACTTCTGCCAACGGCCCATGCGGCAGTGCGCGCAAGGCTTGATCAGTGGTTTGAACGTGAATCCATCAAACCGCATGTCATAGGCGAGTTCGAGGACAGTGCATTGCTCAAGACGTTTGGAGCAGCTGGCATGGGTGTCTTTCCAATGGCCAGCTTGGTTCACGAAGACTTGACGACCCGATATGGGGTGAAGCGTTTGGGCGATTGCGAGGGTGTGGAAGAACACTTCTTCGCGATTGGTGCAAGCCGGAAGGTGCTACATCCTCTGGTGCAAAAGCTATTTTCGACCAGAGGCTAGATCTCCTCGTGAAGCAAGCGCTCAGCACTGTCGGCGAATCGAGGTGCAGTGAAGTGCGCGCCTGCGATCAAAACCGTCTATGGCCGAAATCCCCAAGAGCCATCAAAGCAGACTGTTGTGAAATGTGAAGAAAGCGCTGTGCTGACTTATTCAAGCACAATCTTTACAAGTTCGATATCACCAGCGCAGGTGCTTAGACAATATGAAATCAACTCATTGGTTTGCTATTGATCGCAGTCACTTCTCCAACATCTCCTATGCAATGCTCTTCGTGGCTGGAGCAATTGCGCTCTCGATGGCTGCGATCTGCGCAGCAGCTCTTTATCAAAGTCGGCTGGACACGATGAAGCACGCGGTGGAGACATCGCGTAATGTGGCGCTTCTCGCCGAAAATGACGTAGTTCGAAATCTCGAACTCTATGCGCTGTCATTGCAGGCCGTGATTGATGGATTGAACGATCCTGAAGTGATGGCCGCATCGCCGCACCTGCGCGAAGTTGCCTTGTTCGACAAAGCTGCGACTGCATCCTATTTGGGATCAATTCTGGTCTTGGATACCGAGGGAAACATTGCCATCGATGCACGAAAAGTCAACCCAGGCAATGTCAACTTCTCCGGCCATGATTTCTTCACCGTGCATCGAGAAAATTCCGGTAAAGGACTATTTGTGGGAGACCCATACGCATCGCCGCTACATGGCGGCGCCTTGAGCATTCCCCTGAGCCGTCGGCTTTCTCATGCAGACGGCTCTTTTGCAGGCGTAGTGCTGATCGATGTCCAGCTTGAATATTTCAGAAAACTATTTTCCGGGCTGTCGCTGGGTGAGAATGGATCGCTTGCATTGATAAGAAAAGATGGCGCGATGATGATGCGCCAACCCTTTGATGCCAAGGTCATAGGGCGCAATATACGAAACGCAAGCACATTCAAGCGGTTCATTGCTGAGCCTGAGGGCAGCTTTTCAGATATCTCCTACCTTGATGGCACTCATCGCCTGTACTACTTCAAGAATCTTCCGAGCTTGCCGTTCATTATCATGGTCGCGAAAGCGCACTCCGATATCTTCACGGCTTGGCGACAACGTGCACTGATCATTGCCTGTCTGATGGGGGTGCTCACAGCAGCCTTTATCGGCTTGTCCTTTGCTTTCGTGACACAGCTCAAGCGACGAATACGCGCCGAGTCGGAGCTGGCCTTGCTAGCTCGTACCGATGGGCTGACGGGCTTGAACAACCGCCGCAGACTCGACGAAATGTTGGATCAGGAATGGCACAGAGCAAGACGAAACCATAGCATTTTTTCATTGCTATTCGTCGATATTGACAGGTTCAAGGTCTACAACGACACATACGGACACCAAGCTGGGGATGACGTCATCGCAACCATAGCCAAATGCATAGGTGACAGTATTCGCAGGCCAGGAGATATCGCAGCTCGTTATGGAGGCGAGGAGTTCATCGTTGTTTTGCCGGATACATCTCTAGAGGGCGCTTCATGCCTTGCAGAAAGCATCCGCGCCGCCGTTTCGCAACTCTGTGTTGAGCACTCCGGAAGCGAATTCGGCTACATCACAGTCAGCATTGGTTGCGCG
Organism: Comamonas testosteroni ATCC 11996; assembly: GCF_000241525.1. Lineage (GTDB taxonomy): Bacteria > Pseudomonadota > Gammaproteobacteria > Burkholderiales > Burkholderiaceae_C > Comamonas > Comamonas testosteroni. Next base: position 47,086 of record NZ_AHIL01000025.1, on the reverse strand, counting down.
GCATGGGAGCCAGAACACGATGCAGATGTAGCCTCGGTGATCCGTTCGGCCGATGAGGCGCTGTACAAGGCCAAGACGACAGGTCGCAACAAAGTTGTTGTATTCACCAAAAGTCCGACACAGCGAGCTGCAGACTTTCGGGACACAACGCAAAGCCATAGCCAGTCCCTGATCTGAATCTGTCATGGAGGCTGCACCGGTGCTGGTGCTCGATAGACACAAGAGAGAATGACGAAAGGTTGCAATGCCGCTTAACAATGTCTGCTTGCCCTGACAGCAGCAAAGGCTGTAACGGATTTGCCGACGGCCAGAAGCTGTCTGTCACAAACTTCAGCTTCTGCGCTGGTGAGCTGCCTTACGATCAACGCGAAAACTGCCACTACATTCCCAGCGAGCCAATCGACCGACATCAAGCAGGGGAGCAGGATGCATGTGCATGACTGGTCAGATTCCCGGTCGCCACAGACAATGTTGAAAGGCCATGCTCAGCCTTGATTGCTGGAGCGTGATCTGCGAGCTCAAGGGGTCCAGGCTGAGAGCATTTCAGCTACCGGCTCTATGGGCATTGTGAATGCGGCGCCAGCTCCGCATCTAACGGTCAATTCAGCAGGAGTGAAGAGATGTCATATATCGATGGTTTCGTGATCGCTGTCCCCACCGCCAACAAGCAGAAGTTCATTGAGCACGCGCGCAAGCTCGACCCGATATTCATCGAGCTGGGCGCAATCAGGGTGATCGAGGCTTGGGGAGATGACGTCCCCGATGGAAAAGTCACCGACTTCCGCCGCTCGGTTCAGGCCACTACCGAGGAGACAGTGGCTTTTTCATGGGTCGAATGGCCGGACAAGGCCACGCGCGACGCAGCCATGAAGAAGATGATGGAAGACCCGCGCATGGACCCATCCGCCCCCGGCAACCCGCCCATGCCCTTCGACGGCAAGCGCATGATCTTTGGGGGTTTCGAGCAGGTCGTCGAAGTGAAGCCCTGAGGGCTGATGTTCAGCTCATTGAGCTGTCAGGTTCAAACCCAGGCGACATCACCCTCTCACCCAGTTGCTTGATGCCATGCAGCCTGGTCTTCACCTAGCTGCGCTGGCGATCCCCGCGCCAGCCATGGCATGCCTTGCGTCCAAAGCGCCTGCATGCGGCAGTCGCTCTCATTGCGACGCACATAAAGACATCGCCTTTGCGCATCCGGGCATTCTCTCGGGGGAGTGATGGGTGTGGCGGGGCGGCATGCGGGGGCTGTGCGTCATGAGCTCCATGAGATGTGACGGTCAACCGCAACGCCGTGCGTTGTGCCTGCAATCGCGGCAGTACCGCCGGCCCGGGAATTTGAGTCCGGTGGACTCAGCAAGCAGAAGCTTGCCTACCCTGGCTGGATTGATGAGCTGCCTGCCGATACCGGCTATTGCCACCTCCGGCACAAAGCCGGCGGCTGAGCGCTGCCTTGTACTGCATCCAGTTGGGGCTCGATAGCGGGGCTGGACTGCTGGGAGCTGTGCCCAGTATCCAGACCTGCCTGTCGCCGCGACACTGATTGATTCAACAATGCCGCCGCAAGCCTCTGCCAGATGCGCCCTTCAATGACGGTAGCACCTGGGCACAAACGGGCATCCATATGTGCCCAGGGTGCATGTCAATCGTGCTTATTTGGGAGAGAACAGGAAGTTCATCACATCGCCGTCCCTGACGATGTACTCCTTGCCTTCGGCGCGCATCTTGCCGGCATCCTTGGCACCTTGCTCGCCCTTGAAAGCGACGAAGTCTTCAAAGGCAATGGTCTGGGCACGAATGAAACCGCGCTCGAAGTCACCGTGAATCACGCCCGCGGCCTGGGGAGCCGTAGCGCCGACACGCACAGTCCAGGCACGCACTTCCTTTTCACCGGCGGTGAAATAGGTCTGCAGGCCAAGCAGCTTGAAGCCTGCACGGATCAGGCGGTTCAGGCCAGGCTCTTCCAGGCCCAGTTCCTGCAGGAACATATCGCGGTCTTCGTCTTCCATCTCGGCCATTTCGGCCTCGATCTTGGCGCAGATGGCCACCACGGGGGCGCCCTGAGCTTCTGCATATTCCTTGAGACGATCCAGAAAAGGATTGTTTTCAAAGCCGTCTTCAGACACGTTGCCTACAAACATGGCGGGCTTGGCAGTGATCAGGCAGAAAGGCTTGAGCAGGGGCGCATCTTCCTTGGACACCGACACCACACGGGCGGGCTTGCCTTCATTCAGGGCTGCCTGAATGGGAGTCAGCAGTGCCACCAGCTTGGCGGCTTCCTTGTCGTTACCGGACTTGGCGGCCTTGCTGTAGCGGTTCAAAGCCTTTTCCACCGTGGCCAGATCGGCCAGGCACAACTCAGTCTGGATGACTTCGATGTCGGAAATCGGGTCCACCTTGCCGGCCACGTGAATCACGTTGGGATCTTCAAAGCAGCGCACCACGTTGACGATGGCATCGGTTTCGCGGATATGGGCCAGGAACTGGTTGCCCAGTCCTTCGCCCTTGGAAGCACCGGCCACCAGGCCGGCGATGTCCACGAACTCCACGATCGCGGGAACGATGCGCTCGGGCTTGACGATCTCGGAGAGCTGATCCAGACGCGGATCGGGCACTTCCACCACGCCGGTGTTGGGCTCGATCGTGCAGAAGGGATAGTTCTCGGCGGCGATGCCGGCCTTGGTCAGCGCGTTGAAAAGAGTGGACTTGCCCACGTTGGGCAGGCCCACGATGCCGCATTTGAGGCTCATGGAAATTCCTTATGTATCAATGCACTACCCGGCACCACCCCCATGTGGCGGAAGTGCCCGATCCGCATCGTCGCGAATCCGGTTCTTTTGAGGCGTGACCCATAGGCACTCTGTTCACTCAGAGTTTCGTCCCGGTTTGGCCACGGAAAGCCCCCGATTGTAATGACCCGGCAATCTCTGCTCATCTGCGGTAGATTGCGCCGCCGTTCCGGCCAGAAAGCAAAAAAGCCTGCGTAAAGACAGGCTTGGGAGAAAAAGTCCGGGAAATGCCGGATCAATCAGCGGTCAACGCCGGCGAACTCTGTCGCATCGGGCCAAACAGTTGCTCCAGCCCGGCAGTCTCCTGCAGCCGTCGGAACTGGGATTGCGGACTGCACAGATATTTGGTCATGCAGGGAGTCTGAGAGTTGCGCATCAAGGCAGGCACCTTCTGGACAAACTCCAGCACCCAGTCTCCAGCCTCACAGCCAATATGGCCATGACCGTCCGGCAGACAGAAATCGCTGTCGGGTGCACGAAAAGTCAGGCGAGCGATCTTTCCGGCAAAAGCACTGCTGCCGGTGAGAACCACGAAATCGCCAGATTTGAATTCAGCCATGCCGCCCTCCCCTCGTTGCTGTTGCCAATGCCCTTATTGGACACTGGTTCTGCTGCATCACCATTACAGGGATGCCCCAAGTCTTTGAGGGTCAAAGGCCTACACCTTTAATCAAAGCGCAGATTGCCCGCCAGTTGCTGACCCACAGCCAGCTCTGCTGCAGCATCCGCAGCGTCCGGAAGACCCATCACTATGGCATTCATACCAAAAGTAATAGCACCATCCACACGCGGATCTTGGCGATAGCTGGAAATTGAATCTCCCACTGCCGTGCCGGGTACGGCGGTGTCGGGGTCTATATCGGGAATCGGGCAGCGCGTACAGGGCTTGCAGGGCAGCAGGCTCAGACCGGGCAACTGGGGCAGATCCAGCTGTTCCACACGATCTTCATCATGGGCCTCGATATCGGCAATCACGATATTCGCACGAAAGCGCCGCGCATCGACAGCAGCCTCGCCAGCCTGCGTCAATCGCTGATTGAGCTCGTCCACGGCCGACTGGCTCAGCAGCAGCAAAGGGTAGCCGTCGGCAAAATGCACCGGAGCGTCGCTATCGCCCACCCAGCGTTCACTGGCCCGGCGCGGTTGCGAACTATCAAAGCGCACCAGATGGCAGTCCTGCGCCAGAGCCCGACTCAGCCAGCTGCGTGCAGGCGCGGCCCATTCACCGAGGTCCCAGGCATCGACCGTATCCTTCCAGACCCGCGCACGGCATTTGCGGCCCTGTACCAGCAAAGGAATCTGCAAACTGTCCATATCCGGAAAATGCAACAGCAAATACTCATCCGTAATCTCGGGCCGGATCAGCGCCATGCGCGGATGACTGCGCTGTGTCAAGAAATCGCCATTGGCATCGACCACCATCCAGTGCCTGTCCCATTGCAGCCCATGGCGCGAGAGCTCGGCCTTCGGCACGGCAATACCAGCGCAGGATTTGACGGGGTAGATCCACAGTTCGGCAATCCGGCCCTGCACGTCATAGGCGGTGTCGGTCATCACATCTCCTTCGATTACGGATTCTTCATCATTTTGCCGCTAATCCCTTGCCTGATATCCGCAGGCCGCTATCAACAACATAGTTGCCCGCAACGGGTGGTCAACGGGCCTGAGGTTTCCTCTATGAGCGCAGGTCCTGTCCACGCCTCCTACAATGCCGGACATGGCGCAAACCTTTGATGTATGTATTCGTGGAGCCGGCATTGTGGGCCGGACCTTGGCTCTTTTGCTGGCGCGTGAGCGTCTGCGTGTGGCGCTGGTGGCGCCGCCTCAGCCTCGATCCCCGCAACAAAAGGATGTGCGCGCCTATGCGCTCAATGCCAGTTCCAGGGCCGTGCTGCAGTCGTTGCGCTGCTGGCCTGACGACGAGGATGCTACACCCGTGGTCGGCATGCAGGTGTTTGGCGATCTGGACGGCCAGGTCCAGTTCGACGCAGCGTCTCAGGACGTGCCGGCACTGGCCTGGATCGTCGATGTCCCCGCGCTGGAGCAGCGCCTGGCCGAGGCCGTGCGCTATCAACCCCAGGTGGAAATCGTCAAGGAACCGGTGGAGGCCGCACTCACCGCCGTCTGCGAAGGCCGCTCAAGCAGCACGCGCACCGAGTTCGGCGTGGAGTTCTCCGTCACACCCTATTCCCAGCACGCAATTGCTACCCGGTTGAGCTGTGAGCTGGCGCATGGCGGCATTGCACGCCAGTGGTTCACGCCGGAAGGAATTCTGGCCTTTTTGCCTTTGGGCGGGGCCGAAGGTCACGAAGTGGCCGTTGTCTGGTCGCTGGAACAATCGCTGGTGCCTGACTGGCTGGAAAGCGACGAAGAAAGCTTTACCACTCGCCTGCAGTCCATCAGCCAGGATGCGCTGGGCCGGCTGGAGCTGGTGGCCGAGCGCGCCACCTGGCCTCTGCAGCAGGCCGTGGCCGACCGCTGGTGCGGACCGCTGGACAGGAACAGTCAACAAAGCTGGGTGCTGGCGGGTGACGCCGCCCACAACGTCCACCCGCTGGCCGGCCAGGGTCTGAACCTGGGCCTGGGCGATGTGCAGACTCTGGCACGCATCCTTCAGGAGCGCGACTACTGGCGCAGCCCCGCCGATCTGAAGCTGCTGCGCCAGTACGAGCGTGAGCGCAAGGCATCTCTGGCTCCCATGGGCCTGGCCATGGACGGACTGCAGCAGCTGTTTGCCCGCCCAGAAGTGCCTGTGCAGATGCTGCGCAACTGGGGCATGAAGGGCTTTGAACGCAGCGGCCTGCTCAAGTCCTGGATGGCCAAGCAGGCCATGGGTCTGCTCTGAGAGGCGGGTTCAGGGAACCCTTGGCTCAGTCCTTACTCCAAGCAACAGCCCTGCCGTCCATGCATAGTGGATGGCAGCCTATCTCATTCTTTCCACGCTGCAGCGCGCTGCAGCCCACGACATCTTCCATGAAACTTGTTGCCTGCCTGCTGGCCACCGCCAGCCTGACCTTCGGCCTGAGCGTGCATGCCCAGGATGCCAACCTCAAGAAGACGCTGACCGAGCGCATTCCCCAGCTCGAGAAAATCGACGAGGTGCGCTCCACCCCCATGAGCGGCCTGTACGAAGTGCGCGTGGGCACGGATATCTTCTACACCGATGCCAAGGGCAACTACCTGATTCAGGGCGAGCTGATCGACACCAAGGCACGCCGCAATCTGACCGAAGACCGCATGACCCAGCTCACGGCCGTGGACTTCAAGCAGTTGCCCATCAAGGACGCCATCACCATCGTGCATGGCAAGGGCGAGCGCAAGATGGCCGTGTTTGAAGACCCGAACTGCGGCTACTGCAAGCGCTTTGAGAAAGACCTGCAGAGCGTGGACAACGTCACCATCTACCTCTTCCTCTACCCCATCCTGAGTCCGGACTCGGCCGAGAAGTCGCGCAATATCTGGTGCGCCAAGGATCAGGCCAAGGCCTGGCATGAGCAGATGCTGAACAGCAAGAACGCGCCAGCCGCCCAGTGCGACCCCGCCGCCATCCAGCGTAATCTGGCTTTCGGCCGCAAGTACAAGATCACCGGCACGCCCACCGTGATCTTCTCCAACAATGTTCGTGTGCCCGGCGCCATCTCGGCTGCCGAGGTCGAAAAGCACCTGGCCGCCGCCAAGTAATCTCTGTCTCATTGCCGGAGCAGCGCGCACCTGATGCAGTTTCAGGCGCGCTGCGCTAGGTTCGCATGCTCCGGCCCGCATTTCTGGAGCTGCCATGACATCTGTTCTCAACACATCCGGCATTCGCCCCGACATCCGCTTCGCCGTGCAGGCCAGCGCGGTGGACGCCCATCTTTTCGATGTGGAGTTGCATATCGCCCAGCCTGCGGCACAGCAGTTGCTGTCGCTGCCGGTGTGGATTCCGGGCAGCTATCTGGTGCGCGAGTTTTCCAAGAATCTACAGGCCTTGAAGGCCACGCAGAACGGCCAGCCCGTGGCCGTGCAACAGCTCAGCAAGAATCAATGGGAAATCGCCTGTAACGCTGATGCAGATTGCGTTATCAGCTATCAGGTTTGCGCCTATGACACCTCGGTGCGCACGGCCTGGCTGGATCGCCGGCGTGGCTTCTTCAACGGCACCAGCCTGTGTCTGCGCGTGCATGGCCAGGAGGACCGCCCCCATGCGCTGGAGCTGCTCGGCAGCCCCGCCACCGAGGGCTGGCAGGTCGCCACTGGCCTCACGCCCGCGCAAGTCGATGCCAACGGCTTCGGCCTCTACACGGCTGCCCATTACGACGAGCTGGTGGACTGCCCCGTGGAGATGGGCCGCTTCTGGCGCGGCAGCTTTGAGGTCGGCGGCGTGCCCCACGAGTTCGTGGTGGCCGGCGCAGCGCCCAGCTTTGATGGCGAGCGCCTGCTCGTCGATACGAAAAAGATCTGCGAGACCGAGATCGCCTTCTGGCACGCCGACGGCAGCCAGCCGCCCATGGATCGCTATGTCTTCATGCTCAATGTGGTGGATGACAACTATGGCGGCCTTGAGCACCGCAACAGCACGGCGCTGATCTGCGGCCGCCGCGATCTACCGCGCAAGGGCGAAGCCAAGGCTGGCGAAGGCTATAACACCTTGCTGGGCCTGATCAGCCACGAGTACTTCCACACCTGGAACGTCAAGCGCCTGCGCCCGGCCGAACTGGCCCGCTATGACTACGAGCAGGAGAACTACACCGAGCTGCTGTGGTTCTTCGAAGGCTTTACCAGCTACTACGACGATCTGTTCCTGCGCCGTGCCGGACTGCTGGACAACAGCCAGTACCTCAAGCTCGTCACGCGCACCATCAACCAGGTGCTGCAGACGCCGGGCCGCCTGGTGCAGTCCGTGGCCGAGGCCAGCTTCGATGCCTGGGTCAAGTACTACCGCCAGGACGAGAACACCGCCAATCACACGGTCAGCTACTACACCAAGGGCTCGCTGGTCGCTCTGTGCCTGGATCTGGCCCTGCGCGCCAACGGTCCGGGCAGCCTGGACGATGTGATGCGCGGCCTGTGGCGCAAGAGCGCAGGCGGCCCCATCAGCGAAGCCGATGTGCTGACCGTGGTCAGCGAAGTGGGCAACCTCGACATTGCCGGACAGCTGCAGACCTGGGTGCACTCCACCGGCGAGCTGCCGCTGCGCGAGCTGCTGGCCACGCATGGAATCAAGAGCAAGGCCGAGCCCGCACAGCTGGCGCAGAAACTGGGCCTGCGTGTCCAGGAAAACCATAGCGTGCAGATCAAGACCGTGCTGCGCGGCGGCGCTGCCGAGCAGGCCGGCATGATGGCTGGAGACGAGTGGCTGGCCGTCGAGGCCGATGGTCAGCGCTGGCGCATCAGCAAACTGGACGATGTGCAGCTGTACGCGGCCGGCTCCAATCAGCTCACTGCCTGGGTAGCACGCGACCAGCAGATCCTGCAGCTGACGCTGAACACGGGCAGCCTGCTCGCCAAAGCCGCCAGCGAGGATGCAGATAGCGCCAGCCCCATCAGCAATCTGGGGCTGGAAATCAGCGACAAGGCCGCCGCAGAGCGCTGGCTGACGGGCATTGCGGCCTGAGCCCGGCCCCAAAGTGGCGCTGCAGCGCGACAGCCGGCAGCCAGACTCAGCGGTTATTCTTGGCAGCAGCCATTCATTCTTTAGCAGGAGACAAACTTGGCCTACGAAACCATCGAAGTCCGCGTGGAAGCGGAAAAAGTCGGCGTCATCACGCTGAACCGTCCCAAGCAGCTCAATGCCCTGAACGACCAGCTCATGGACGAACTGGGCGATGCGCTCAGGAAGTTCGATGCCGACAAAAGCATTGGCTGCATGATCATCACCGGCAGCGAACGAGCCTTTGCCGCCGGTGCAGATATCGGTGCCATGGCCAAGTACAGCTTTGCCGACGCCTATGGCGGCGACTACATCACGCGCAACTGGGAGACCATTCGCAGCATCCGCAAGCCCGTGATTGCCGCCGTCAGCGGCTTTGCCCTGGGCGGCGGCTGCGAGCTGGCGATGATGTGCGACTTCATCATCGCTGCCGATAACGCCAAGTTCGGCCAGCCAGAGATCAAGCTGGGCGTGATTCCCGGTGCCGGCGGCACGCAGCGCCTGCCGCGCGCAGTGGGCAAATCCAAGGCCATGGACATGGCTCTGACCGCCCGCATGATGGATGCCAGCGAGGCCGAGCGTGCCGGTCTGGTCAGCCGCGTTGTGCCTTTTGACAAGCTCATGGAAGAGACGCTGGGCGCCGCCATCATCATCAGCGGCTTCTCCCAGCTGGCCGTGATGGCTGCCAAGGAGTCCGTGAACCGTGCGTTCGAGAGCGGCCTGTCCGATGGCGTGATGTTCGAGCGCCGCCTGTTCCATGCCCTGTTTGCCACCCAGGACCAGAAGGAAGGCATGGACGCCTTTGTGAACAAGCGCCCCGCCCACTTCACCCACCAGTAAGCAGCAGATTTTTCGCAAGAAATTTCAGCAAACCGATTGAAGAAGCGATTTTTTGCATATAATCGCTGTCTTCGGTCGTATAGCTCAGTTGGTTAGAGCGCAGCATTCATAATGCTGATGTCGCAGGTTCGAGTCCCGCTACGACCACCAGACAGGAAACCGCAGTGTTTGCAAAAGCACTGCGGTTTTTTCTTTGTCGCAACGCTCGCTGCAGTCTGCGCACAAAAATTCCCAACTTGGCTGCCAACGCCATTTCTTCCTATACAATTGCGGGCTGTCGGTCGTATAGCTCAGTTGGTTAGAGCGCAGCATTCATAATGCTGATGTCGCAGGTTCGAGTCCCGCTACGACCACCACATCCAAGCCCCAGTTGCTCGCGCAACTGGGGCTTTTCGCTTTTTACAGAGGCGACATTGCGCCGCACTGCCCTTTCTGCCCCGCAGAAATCAACGCAGTCCGCGCCGCCATGCTCCTGCCGCTCAAACCTCCCCTTCAAGGACTTTTTCGTGCCCGTTGCACCTCAAGGATGCTGCACGCACGCTGCGTGCCCGCGCGCTGGTCTTGCGCCCAGCGAGGGCCTGCTTTTTTCTGCAAAAGCAGGCTCACAGGCCCGAAAAGTCCGTCTTCGCTCAAGGACTCTCCCGTGACCACACAAACCACAGGCGCCGTGGCAGGCATAGCCGCGCCCGCCGCTCCAACAGAAGTCAACGGATACAGCTGGAAAGCACTCATGGGTTCGGCCGTCGGCTACGCCATGGACGGCTTTGACCTGCTGATTCTTGGCTTCATGCTCTCTGCCATCTCCAAGGACCTGAACCTCACGCCCGGCCAGGCCGGCTCTCTCGTGACCTGGACCTTGATCGGCGCCGTCTTCGGCGGCATCGTCTTCGGCATGCTCAGCGACAGATATGGCCGCATCCGCGTGCTGACCTGGACGATCGTGCTGTTTGCCGTCTTTACCGGCCTGTGTGCTTTTGCACAAGGCTACTGGGACTTGCTGATCTACCGCACCATTGCCGGCATCGGCCTGGGGGGAGAGTTCGGCATCGGCATGGCACTGGCCGCCGAGGCCTGGCCCGCACGCCATCGCGCACGCGTCTCGTCCTATGTGGCCCTGGGCTGGCAGCTGGGCGTGCTGGGCGCAGCCATGCTGACCCCGCTGCTGCTGCCCTCGATAGGCTGGCGCGGCATGTTTCTGGTCGGCGTGATTCCCGCTGTCGTGGCCTGGGTCATCCGCAACAAGCTGCATGAGCCCGAAGTGTTCGTGAACCGTAGCAAGAAGGAACAGCCATCGGCCATGCAATGCCTGAAGCTGCTGATGAAGGACAAGGCCACGCGCAAGATCAGCCTGGGCGTGATCGTGCTGACCTCGGTGCAGAACTTCGGCTACTACGGCATCATGATCTGGATGCCCAGCTTTCTGTCCAAGCAGATGGGCTTCAGCCTGACCAAGTCGTCGGTGTGGACGGCCGTCACCATCGTCGGCATGTCGCTGGGTATCTGGGTCTTCGGCCAGCTGGCCGACCGCATCGGCCGCAAGCCCACTTTCCTGATCTTCCAGGTCGGCTCCGTGATCTCGGTGCTGGCCTATTCCCAGCTCACCGATGCCACGGCCATGCTGTGGGTGGGAGCCATCATGGGTCTGTGTGTCAACGGCATGATGGGCGGCTATGGCGCCGTCATCAGCGAAGCCTACCCCACCGAAGCCCGCGCCACGGCTCAGAACGTGCTGTTCAACATCGGCCGCGCCGTCGGCGGCCTGGGCCCGGTCGTCATCGGTGCGCTGGCCATGGCCTACTCCTTCCAGGTGGCCATTGCACTGCTGGCCGCCATCTATGTGCTGGACATGCTGGCCACGATCTTCCTGATTCCCGAACTCAAGGGCAAGGAACTTCATTAAAGATAGCTGCCACTGCAGACCCATCAAGCGCCAGAGCCTGAAAGCCTGGCGCTTTTTTATTGCTGCGGTGCCATCACAGGGCAACAAGCCCCCACGCGGGCGCCCGGCGCGGAGGGCAGCCGCCACACGAGGCGGGCATGTGTGGAGGCTGAACACCTTATCTGCGCTGCCCGAACACTTCTCTGACCAATTCCCGTAGCCACCGATTCGCAGGCTCCTGCGCAAAGCGCCAGCTCCAGTGCAAAGAGACATCGAATGCACTCTCTGGCAGATCGGCCTGCAGCACCGCATATCCGCCCTGTGCTTCAAAGGTCTGGGCAATCTCGGCCGGCATGATGACGGCCAGATCCGTCTGATGCACGATGGAAGGCACGGCCATGAAGTGGGCCGCCGACAGCCTCACCTGATCCTGCAACTCGAGCTTGCGCAGAATGCGCAGCGTCTCGGAATGCGAGCGCACGGCCACATAGTCCAGCCCGCGCAAATGTTCAGCGCTCAGCCTCTCGGTCTTCAAACCCTTGAGCACCGGATGCCCCTGACGCAGCAACAGGGCGTAGTGGTCGGACAGCAGCACCTTCTGCTGCGTGCCCGTCACACCAGGCAGGAAGCCGATGGCGATATCCAGCGAGCCGCGATCCAGGGCATCGGCAATCTCGCCCATGGGCATGGGCAGGGTTTCCAGCTGCACATGGGGCGCCCGGCCTCTCAAGGCCTGCATCAGGGGTGGCAAGAAGCGCGCTTCGCCGATGTCGCTGAGGTGAATGCGAAAGCACTGATTCGCCTGCAAGGGATCAAAACTGTGCGCCTCTGCCAAGGCCACCTCCAGCGTTGCCAGTGCAGTTCTTACCGCCTGAGCCAGCCGCTCGGCACGCGGCGTGGGGCGCACGCCCCCATGCATGCGTTCGAACAGCGGATCGCCCAGCAAATGGCGCAGCCGCGTCACCGCCTGACTGGCTGCGGGCTGGGAAAGACCCAGCTCCTGCGAAGCGCGGCTGACGCTGCCGTGGCGGAACACCGCATCGAAAACACGCAACAGATTGAGATCCAGACCTGATATATCCATTAAACGAATATCTCTTAGATGATTTATTCAATTGCTGGAAATTATCTCCAAAGGCAGGATTGATGCCAACAGTGCCAAGGCCCAGTGCCAGCCCGATCCAAGGAGAATTTTTTGCCTGCCAACACCGCCCCCAATGCCCAGGCCGCCGAGGTCTTCACCGTACGCCACGCCGTCATCAACATGCTGCGCGAGCTGGGCATGACGCGCATCTTCGGCAACCCGGGCTCCACCGAGCTGCCCCTGTTTCGCGACTATCCCGAGGACTTCTCGTACATCCTCGGCCTGCAGGAGACCGTGGTCGTGGGCATGGCTGACGGCTATGCCCAGGCCACGCGCAATGCCAGCTTCGTGAACCTGCACTCGGCCGCCGGCGTGGGCCACGCCATGGCCAATATCTTCACGGCCTTCAAGAACCGCACGCCCATGGTCATCACGGCCGGCCAGCAGACCCGCTCGCTGCTGCAGTTCGACCCCTTCCTGCACTCCAACCAGGCCGCCGAGCTGCCCAAGCCCTATGTGAAGTGGAGCTGCGAGCCCGCACGCGCCGAGGACGTGCCCCAGGCCCTGGCGCGCGCCTACTACATCGCCATGCAGGAGCCGCGCGGCCCGGTCTTCGTCTCCATTCCCGCCGATGACTGGGATGTGCCCTGCGAGCCCATCACGCTGCGCAAAGTCGGCTTCGAAACCCGACCCGACCCACGCCTGCTGGACAGCATAGGCCAGGCGCTGGAGGGCGCGCGCGCACCGGCCTTCGTGGTCGGAGCGGCCGTGGACCGCAGCCAGGCCTTCGAGGCCGTCCAGGCCCTGGCCGAACGCCACCAGGCGCGCGTCTATGTAGCCCCCATGAGCGGGCGCTGCGGCTTCCCCGAGGACCATGCGCTGTTCGGCGGCTTCCTGCCGGCCATGCGCGAGCGCATCGTGGACAGGCTCTCGGGCCATGACGTGGTCTTCGTCATCGGCGCACCAGCCTTCACCTACCACGTCGAAGGCCACGGCCCCTTCATCGCCGAAGGCACGCAGCTTTTCCAGCTCATCGAGGACCCCGCCATCGCCGCCTGGGCACCCGTGGGCGACGCAGCCGTGGGCAATATCCGCATGGGCGTGCAGGAGTTGCTGGCCCGCCCCCTGACACATCCACGCCCTGCGCTCCAGCCCCGGCCCGCCATACCGGCGCCGGCGGCACCCGAGCCGGGCCGGCTGATGACCGATGCCTTCCTCATGCACACACTGGCCCAGGTGCGATCGCGCGACAGCATCATCGTCGAGGAGGCGCCTGGCTCGCGCTCCATCATCCAGGCCCATCTGCCCATCTACGCTGCCGAGACCTTCTTCACCATGTGCAGCGGCGGGCTGGGTCACAGCCTGCCTGCTTCCGTAGGCATCGCGCTGGCCAGGCCCGACAAGAAGGTCATAGGCGTCATCGGCGACGGCTCGGCCATGTACGCCATCCAGGCACTGTGGAGTGCAGCCCATCTGAAGCTGCCGGTCACCTACATCATTGTCAAGAACCGCCGCTATGCCGCCCTGCAGGATTTCTCCAGGGTGTTCGGCTACCGTGAGGGCGAGAAGGTCGAAGGAACGGACCTGCCCGACATCGACTTCGTGGCCCTGGCCAAGGGCCAGGGCTGCGACGGCGTACGCGTCACCGACGCCGCCCAGCTGTCCCAGGTTCTGCGGGACGCCCTGCGCAGCCCGCGCGCCACGCTGGTCGAGGTCGAGGTCGCCTGACCCGGCCCCGTGCCCTCGGAGACAAGACATGCACAACACACAAGAGCCGCAAGCGGCCACCGTCGGCATCCTGGGAGCGGGGGCCATGGGCACCCTGTTCGGTACCCGGCTGGCCCGGGCCGGCATCCCCGTCACGCTGGTGGACGTCAACGCGCAGCTGCTCCAGACCATACGCGAGCACGGCGTGCACTGCGAGACCGACCAGGGTCCGCTGCACGCCAGCGTTCAGGCCCTGCAGGCCCATGAGCTGACGCTGCCGCCCGCGCGCTGGCTGATCTTCACAAAGGCCGCCCACACCCAGGCCGCACTGCAAAGCATTGCCCACCTGATAGGGCCCGGGACCCGGCTGCTCAGCCTGCAAAACGGTATAGGACATATCGAGACCCTGCACGAATTTGCCGATGCCCGGCAGATCGCCGTGGGTGTGACGACATGGCCGGCCCGGTTGCTGGCCCCCGGAAAAGTGAGTTCGCTGGGCAGCGGCAAGATCCGCTTCATGCCGCGCACTGGACAGGTGGATGCCGGCTTCCAGGACTTCTGCGACGACCTCAACCGCGCCGGACTGCATAGCGAGATCGATCCCGAGGTCGAGACCGCCATCTGGGAAAAGCTGGCCTTCAATGCTGCCTTCAACGGTCTGTGCGGCATCACGCGCCAGACCGTGGACGCACTGGCCAGCCCCCTGGGCCGCAGCCTGATCCGCGAAGTCCTGGACGAGGTCGTTACCGTGGCTGCGGCCAACGGCATCGCTGTGGACGCCCTCCGCATCCAGGCCACGGTGGAGGATGCCCTGAATCACCATGTGGGACACCAGCCATCGCTGCTGCAGGACCTGCTGGCGAGGCGCCCCACCGAGACCGATTCCATCCACGGTGCGGTGGTGCGCGCTGGCGAGCGGCATGGCATCGACACGCCCATGACACGTACCCTGCACCGGCTCATCAGCATGACGCAGCAGCGCACGCCCTAGGACCAGGACTCGGCAAAGACGCATCGAAGGCTCGGGAAAGACTGCAAAACAAAGAGAAAGACAGCAGGGACCGGGCCCGCGGATTCAACAACAAGGAGACAACATGCGCAGAACCTTTCTCAAAGCCGGCGCTGCTTGCGGTGTACAGCTCATGCTGGGTACGGCCCACGCCCAGCAGACGTCCGGCAGGCCAATGGAATGGGTGGTCGGCTTTGCCGCAGGCGGCGGCTCGGATGCTGTGGCCCGGGGCGTAGCCGAAGCCTGGGCCAAGCCCATCCATCGCAACATCGTGGTGCTCAACAAGCCGGGCGCCGGCACCAACATCGCCGCAGAATATGCGGCGCGCTCGCGCGACTATGGCAACCTGGTCTTCACCGCTGACTTCGCCACCCTGGCCGCCAACCCGCATCTGTTCCCCAAGCTGGCCTACAACGCCGAACAGGACTTCGTCCCCATCAGCCTGCTGGCGCGCTTTCCGCTGCTGCTGGTCGTCAACAACGAATTGCCGGTGCGCAGCTTCCAGGAATTTGCGGCCTGGGCCAAGGCCAACCCCGGCAAGCTCAGCTATGGATCTCCCGGGCTGGGCACTCCGCACCACCTGGCCACCGAACTGCTGGCCCAGAAGATGGGCGTGAAGATGACCCACGCCCCCTATCGCGGCGCCGGCCCGGCCATGCTGGATGTGATCGGAGGCCAGATTCCCTTCATGCTGGTGGACAGCGCCGCAGGCCTGCCCCACATCAACGCCGGCAAGGTCCGCGCCATCGGCGTGGCCAGCGCGCAGCGGCTCAAGAGCCTGCCCCAGACGCCCACGCTCATCGAGCAGGGCGTGGCCGGCTTCGAGGCATTCGCCTGGCAGGGCCTGGTCGCCCCCAGGGGCACGGATGACGCCACCATACAGATGTGGTCCAGGACGCTGCAGGAAACCCTGAAGACGCCGGCCGTGCAGGCCCGCTTCGAGGCCCTGGCCCTGGAACCCCTGCCCAGCACCCCAGAGCAGATGCGCGAGTTCTGGCTCTCCGAGAAGAAGCGCTGGGGAGAGGTCATCAAGACCGCAGGCATCAAGCTGGACTGATCGATATCAATGACAAGCAGGAAAACACATATGGAGACTCCCATCACTCAACGCCCCTCTTCGCACAGGCCGCTGCGCGCCCTGATCGCCAAAGGCTGGGCCAGCCTGGGCATGGCGCTTTGCCTGGTGCCGGCCGCCCAGGCGCAGACATGGCCGGATCGCCCCATCCGCCTGATCGTGAACTTCGCCCCTGGCGGCGCCGCCGATGTGATGGGGCGCGCGATCTCGCCCTCCATGAGCCAGGTGCTGGGCCAGTCCGTGGTGGTGGACAACAAGCCCGGAGCCAACGGCAATATCGGTATCAGCGAAACCGTGCGCTCTGCCAAGGACGGCTATACGCTGCTGCTGAGCAGCGGCGGCGGCATCAGCATCAATCCGCTGATCTACAGCAAGCTGCCGTTCAACCCTGAAAAGGACTTGATCCCCGTGGCGGCCGTGGCACGCGTGCATGTGTTTCTGGAAACCAACCCCAGCCTTCCCGTGAGCAATGTGCAGGACTTCATCAAGCACCTGCAGGCCAATCCCGGCAAGCTGTCCTACGGCTCTCCAGGCCCGGGCAGCTCGCCTCATCTGGCCGGTGAAATGTTCAAGCGCGCGGCCAAGGTCGATGCCAGCCATATTCCCTACAAGGGTGCCGGTCCGGCCCTGACCGATGTGCTCAGCGGTCAGTTGCAATACTGGTTCGATCCGGGCCCGGGACTCAAGCAGGTCGAGGCCGGCAAGCTCAAGCTGCTGGCCATAGGCAGCCCGCACCGCTCGCCCCTGTACCCCAAGGTGCCCACGCTGGCTGAAAGCGGCCTGCCGGGCTTCGATGCCGACACATTGTTCGGCATCTACGCGCCAGCCGGCACACCCGCACCCGTGGTGGATGCCGTGCGCGCCAGCGTGATCAAGGCACTGGAGCAAAAGAGCGTGGTCGATGTGATTCAGGGCCTGGGCGCCACGCCCGAGCCGCGCATGAGCCGCCAGGACTTCGTGGAACACCATGCCAAGGAACGCGCCCGCTTTGCACCGCTGATCAAGGAAATCGGCTTGAAAGTGGACTAAGAAATTTCAGTTCAACGTGGGAGTCCGGTTGCCCGAAAACTCCCTTTTGACCGCCCATCTGAAAGGATCGGCGGTCTTTTTTTTGGCTTGCGCCAACAAGAATGTCCAGCAGGCATGCCTACCGACAAAACACCAAGTCAGATCCGAGTTTGCGCAGGTCGTGCTCAGTGGGACGCCACCGCCACCACTACCGCAGACTCGGCCACCTCCAGCCAGACATTGTCATTGGCCAACAGAGCGCTCATGGCCGGCGCAAAGCCCACGATCTGCGCACCCCAGCTCAAACGGCAGATGGCTTCGTCGCAAGCCAGACTCTCCTCCGTCACCGTGGCTGCGCCGTAGGTCGCGCGCTGCACCACGGCCGGCCAGATATTGATGGGCTGTGTGGACCCCGCAGGCCGCTCCTGTCCTAGCCAGACCTTGACGGCCGTGGCCTTGCACAACGCCAGCACCTGCACACCGGGTGCCAGACCCAGCAGCTCATAGCTTTCGGGCGTGATGCGCGCAGCAATCGTCCAGTCCGAGCCTGCATCGCTTGCGGCACGCAGCCAGACCCGAATCTGCCCGCCTATGGACTCGACCTTGAGCACGCTGCAAGGCCACTGATTGCGCATGCTGGTCATCAGGCCCAGATTGGGCTGACCGCCGCCTGGCGTGCCGGCCTGCATGCGCTGCAGCAACTCGGTACGCAAGCGCATCATGGCCTCGGCCGCGTGCAGCAACTCCTCGCCCGCCGGCGTGATCTGTGCACCGCCGCCCCCGGTGCCGCCCACGCTGCGCTCGACCAGCGGCACGCCAGCCAGATTGGTCAGGGTATCGATGGCCTGCCAGGCCGCCTTGTAGCTCACGCCCACGTCACGTGCGGCCTGAGAGATGGAGCCGCTTTGCGCAATCCCGCGCAGGATGGCAATGCGACGGTCGGCCATGTCATAGCCCAGCGCCTGGGAGACCGAATCGGACGATAGTGCGCCACCCGACACAGCCTCGTCGCCGGCCATATCCAATTGTTCTTGTTCGAAATTTTCTGTGTCTGACATAGACCGCCATCATGCCCTGACAGCCAATTTCCTCGCTCGACCTCAGTTGTTCATTCACGTTACACTCGCTATTCCATTAATGAATAGCGAAATTTCAATGACTCAGATCACTGCCCGCTCCACCGGTTTTTCCTTTCAACTGGCTCGCTCTGCAGCCGTGATCGGCACAGTCGTGCTGGGCCTGTGGTCTGCGCAGGCGCAGGCCGCTGAAGTGGCGGTCGCCGTGGCAGCCAACTTCACCGCTCCCATGAAGAAGATTGCGGCCGAGTTCGAGAAGGATACAGGCCACAAGGCCGAGCTGTCGTTTGGCGCCACCGGCAAGTTCTACGCCCAGATCAACAATGGCGCGCCCTTCGGCATTCTGCTGGCCGCCGATGACACCACGCCCGAAAAACTGGCCAAGGAAGGCAAGGGCGTGACCGATTCGCGCTTTACCTACGCCATCGGCACGCTGGTGCTGTGGAGCCCCAAGGCCGGCTATGTGGACGACAAGGGCGATGTGCTCAAGAGCGGCGACTACAAACATATCGCGATCGCCAACCCCAAGCTGGCCCCTTACGGAACAGCGGCCATGGAAGTGCTGAACAAGCTGGGCCTGAGCGCACAGGTGCAGCCCAAGGTGGTGATGGGCGAGAACATCGCCCAGACCTACCAGTTCGCTGCCACCGGCAATGCGCAGCTGGGTTTTGTGGCGCTGTCCCAGGTCATGGAGAACGGCAAGATCCGCGAGGGTTCGGCCTGGCAGGTGCCCGGCAATATGCATGAACCCATCCGCCAGGATGCCATTGTGCTCAATAGCGCCAAGGACAACGAAGCCGCCGCGGCTTTGATGAAGTACCTGCGCAGCCCCAAGGCGCACGACATCATCCGCTCCTACGGCTATAGCTTCTGACGCCTGGCCGGCAAGTCCCAGAGCTCAAACCAATCCGCTCTACCCTTGGCGCTGCTCGGCTAAGCTGGGCGCTCCAAGGGTCTTTTTTTTACGACTTGCGCAAATTCGGATCGGACATGGTGCTTTGCCGATAGAGATGTCCGTTGTGCATACTTGTTTGCGCAAGTCCTGTTTTTGATTCCATGCAACTGAATGCCGAAGACTACGCAGCCATCTGGCTCACGCTCAAGCTCGCGGGCGTGACCACCGTGCTGCTCATGCTGTTGTGCACACCGCTGGCCTGGTGGCTGGCCCATACCCGTTCGCGCTGGCGTGGCCCGATCGGTGCCGT
This sequence comes from Comamonas testosteroni ATCC 11996, assembly GCF_000241525.1. Classification (GTDB taxonomy): domain Bacteria; phylum Pseudomonadota; class Gammaproteobacteria; order Burkholderiales; family Burkholderiaceae_C; genus Comamonas; species Comamonas testosteroni. The sequence goes on along the minus strand of NZ_AHIL01000025.1, from coordinate 27,788 downwards.
GGTTGCGCTGCCGCTGGTGCTGCCGCCCACCGTCATCGGCTTTTATCTGCTGGTCACCATGGGCCCCAACGGGCCCATAGGCAAGCTCACGCAGGCCATGGGCCTGGGAAATCTGCCGTTCACCTTTGCCGGTCTGGTGGTGGGCTCGCTGATCTACTCCATGCCATTTACCGTTCAGCCGCTGCAGCGCGCGTTTGAAGCCCTGGGACCGCGCCCCATGGAAGCGGCGGCCAGCCTGGGCGCCAGTCCGCTGGACCGTTTTCTGACCGTTGCACTGCCGCTGGCGCGCCCCGGATTCATCACTGCCGCCGTGCTGACCTTTGCCCACACCGTGGGCGAATTCGGCGTGGTGCTGATGCTGGGCGGCAATATCCCCGGCGTGACACGCGTGGTCTCGGTACAGATTTACGACCATGTGGAAGCCATGGAGTACGGCCACGCCCATATGCTGGCGGCCGGCATGGTGGTGTTCTCCTTCATCGTGCTGCTGGCTTTGAACTGGCTGCAACCCAAAGCGGAGCGCCGCGCATGACAGCCACCAATTTCATCACCGCACAGCTCAGGCTGAGCCGGCCGGACTTTGAACTCGATGTGGATCTGCAGCTTCCCGGCCACGGGGTGACGGCCCTGTTCGGCCCCTCGGGCTGCGGCAAGACCACCTGCCTGCGCAGCCTCGCCGGGCTTGAGCGCGCGCAAGGCCGCGTCACCGTCAACCAGACCGTATGGCAGGACGACGCCAGCCGGCAATGGCTGCCCACGCACCAGCGCGCACTCGGCTATGTGTTCCAGGAGGCCAGCCTGTTTCCTCATCTGTCGGTGCAGCGCAATATCGATTACGGTCTCAAGCGCACGCCGCAGGAACGCCGCAAGGTCTCCAAGGAGCGGGCCGTGGAGCTACTGGGCATCGCCCATCTGATGGATCGCATGCCTGCCACGCTATCGGGCGGCGAACGCCAGCGCGTGGCGATTGCAAGAGCGCTGGCCACCAGTCCCGAAGTACTGCTCATGGACGAGCCTCTGGCAGCGCTCGACGCCCAGCGCAAGGCCGAAGTCCTGCCCTATCTGGAGCAGTTGCAGCGGCGTCTGCGGATTCCAGTGATCTATGTCAGCCACTCCATGGACGAGGTCGCGCGCCTGGCCCAGCACATGGTGTTGCTTGGTGCGGGCAAGGTGCTGGCGCAGGGCTCCGTCACCGAGCTGCTATCCAGCCTCGATCTGCCGCTGGCCCATGGCGACGTGGCCTCCAGCGTGGTCCACGCCGCGGTGCATGACCATGACGCGGCCGACCATCTGAGCACGCTGATCTTTGACGGAGGCAGGCTCCAACTCGTCATGGCCCGTCCGCGCGAATTGGGCAGCCAGGTACCGCTGCGCGTGCAGGCACGCGATGTCAGCCTGAGTCTGCTCAGGCCCGAGGGCAGCAGCATTCTCAACATCCTGCCAGTGCAGGTGCTGGGCCTGCGCGAGGATGGTCCGGGGCAGGTCATGGTTTCGCTGCAGGCGGGCGGCACCCAGCTGCTGGCCAGAATCACCCAGCACTCGGCCAAGGCCTTGCAGTTGCAGGCCGGCATGCCGGTGTATGCACAGATCAAGGGAATGGCGCTGCTGGACTAAATACTTGATGCAAATCAAGAATTTTCCGTTTCATACCCGAGGCCTGCACTAGCCTTTGCTGGACAAACATTCGCTTACTGAATAGATTCGCGATCCTTTGACCTTTATCTAAGAGTCAAACGACAAAAAGCTTGAGGGCTTTTGTCGCGCTTCCTCGCTTTGCGAACCTGGCTGTGCGAGCCGGTTCAATTGCTTGCCATTGGCATCCCTCAACATTCGACGTGGCCCGTGAGGTCCGGCAATGTGTGAGCAATCGTCAAGGTCGAGGCCCCGAGTCCGGGCTGTTCCCCCGGCTCACGGGTGGCTGCATCTGCGCATGCAGCCACCTGCAAACCTAACGCCCTCCATGGTCATGGGAGCGCGGTTGAAGAAAACAACACATGATGAATCACGGCAGAAGACGTTTCTTCAAGCTGTGCGGTGCCGGCATCTCCGGCGCCACTGCTGCATCTCTGGGCTTTGCCCCATCGGTGGCCATGGCCACACTGCCCCGCCAGTACAAGCTGCTGCGCGCCAAGGAAACCCGCAACAACTGCACCTACTGCTCGGTGGGCTGCGGCATGCTGATGTACAGCCTGGGCGACGGCGCCAAGAACGCCAAGTCCAGGATCTTCCACATCGAGGGCGACCCCGACCACCCCGTCAGCCGCGGCTCGCTGTGCCCCAAGGGTGCCGGGGCCCTGGACTACATCCATTCGGACCAGCGCCTGAAATACCCCGAGGTGCGTGAAGCCGGCAGCAACGAGTGGAAGCGCATCAGCTGGGACGAAGCCAACGAACGCATCGCGCGCCTGCTCAAGGACGATCGCGACGCCAACTTCATCGAAAAGAACGACAAGGGCCAGCGCGTCAACCGCTGGCTCAGCACCGGCATGCTGGCCTCGTCGGCCGCCTCCAACGAAACCGGCATCCTGGACTTCCGCTTCGGCCGCGCGCTGGGCATGGTGGGCTTCGACTGCCAGGCCCGCCTGTGCCACGGCCCCACGGTGTCGGCCCTGGCGCCCTCTTTCGGTCGCGGCGCGATGACCAACCACTGGGTGGATATCAAGAACGCCAATGTGATCCTGGTCATGGGCGGCAACCCCGCCGAAGCCCACCCCGTGGGCTTCAAGTGGGCCATCGAAGCCAAGATCCACAACAAGGCTCACCTCATGGTGGTGGACCCGCGCTTCAACCGCACAGCCTCGGTGGCCGACTTCTACGCCCCCATCCGTGCGGGCTCGGACGCCGCCTTTCTCATGGGCGTGGTCAACTACCTGCTGCAGCACGACAAGATCCAGCACGAATACGTCAAGGCCTATACCAATGCCAGCCTGATCGTGCGCGAGGACTATGGCTTTGACGAAGGCCTGTTCAGCGGCTACGACGCCGACAGGAAGGCCTACGACAAATCCAGCTGGACCTACGAGCGCAATGCCGAAGGCCATGCCCTCACCGACGAGAGCCTGCAGCACCCGCGCTGCGTGCTGAACCTGCTGAAAAAGCATGTGGAGCGCTACACGCCCGAGATGGTGCAGACCATCACCGGCACCCAGGTCGCCGACTTCTTGCATGTATGCGAGCAACTGGCCAGCACCTGCGTGCCGGACCGCACGGCCACCTTCCTCTATGCCCTGGGCTGGACCCACCACACGGCCGGCGCACAAATCATCCGCGGCGCAGCCATGATCCAGCTGCTGCTGGGCAATATCGGCATGGCCGGCGGCGGTGTCAACGCGCTGCGCGGTCACTCCAACATCCAGGGCTATACCGACCTGGGCCTGCTCTCTACCCGCCTGCCCGGCTATCTGAACCTGCCCGAGGACAGGCAGCAGACCATAGAGCAGTACCTGGCGGACGCCACGCCCAAGGCCGACCTGCCCGGCCAGGTCAACTACTGGAAGAACACGCCCAAGTTCTTCGTCAGCCTGATGAAGGATCTGTACGGCGAGCACGCCACGCGCGAGAACAGCTGGGGCTACGACTGGCTGCCCAAGTGGGACCGCAGCTACGACATGCTGGCCTACTTCGACCTGATGTATCGCGGCAAGGTCAACGGCTACATCGCCCAGGGCTTCAACCCCGTGGCCGCCATGCCCGACTCGGGCAAGATCCGCGACGCCCTGTCCAAGCTGAAGTTCCTCGTCATCATCGATCCGCTGCAGACCGAGACCTCCACCTTCTGGAAGAACCACGGCGAGTTCAACGACGTGGATCCCGCGAAGATCCAGACCACGGTGTTCCGCCTGCCCTCTTCCTGCTTTGCCGAGGAGAACGGCGCCATCGTCAACTCCGGCCGCTGGCTGCAATGGCACTGGGCCGCGCAGGAGCCGCCGTTCGAGGCACGCCACGACGGCCGCATCCTGGGCGGCATCTTCATGAAGCTGCGCGAGCTGTACGCCAAGGAAGGCGGAACCTGCCCCGAGCCCTTGATGAATATGCGCTGGGACTACCATGACCCCCACGACCCCCATCCCGAGGAAGTGGCCAAGGAAGCCAACGGCTACGCACTGGCCGATCTGTTCGACGACAACGGCAAGCTGATTGCCAAAAAGGGCGAGCTGCTGTCCGACTTCGGCATGCTGCGCGACGACGGCACGACCTCCAGCTACTGCTGGATCTTTGCCGGCTCGTGGACCGAGGCTGGCAACCAGATGGCCCGCCGCGACAACACCGACACCGGCCTGGGCAACACGCCAGGCTGGGCCTGGGCCTGGCCGGCCAATCGCCGTCTGCTGTACAACCGCGCCTCGGCCGACCCGGCCGGCAGGCCCTGGGACCCCAAGCGCCAGATCCTGCATTGGGATGGCAGGAAATGGGGCGGCTCCGACGTTCCCGACTATCCCCTGACCGCTGCACCCAACAGCGGCGTGAGCCCCTTCATCATGCAGCCCGAAGGCCTGGGACGCCTGTTCTCGGCCAAGGGCATGAACGATGGTCCCTTCCCCGAGCACTACGAGCCCACCGAAAGCCCGATTGCAGCCAATCCGCTGCATCCCAAGGTCAGCAAGAGCCCCGTGGCGCGCGTGTTCGCCGACGACGCGGCCCGCATGGGCTCACGCGAGCAGTTCCCCTATGTGGCCACGACCTACTCCATCACCGAGATGTTCCGCCACTGGACCAAGCACTCGCGCCTGAACGCCATCGTGCAGCCCGAGCAGTTCATCGAGCTGTCGGAAAAGCTGGCCGACAGGAAAGGCATCAAGGCCGGCGACATGATCCGGGTCTCCAGCAAGCGCGGTCACATCAAGGGCAAGGCCGTGGTGACCAAGCGCGTGATGACGCTGCAGGTCGATGGCCAGGAGATCGAGCAGATCGGCATCCCCTGCCACTGGGGCTATGAAGGCACGACGCGCAAGGGCTATCTGGCCAATACGCTGAGCCCCGGCATCGGCGATGCCAATGCCCAGACCCCCGAGTTCAAGGCCTTTCTGGTCAACATCGAAAAGGCATAAGGCGAGCACCCATGACCATGCAATCCCAAGATATCGTGCGGCGCTCGGCCACCAACGGGCTCACGCCCGCCGCGCGCGCCCGTGACCACAAGGCAGAGGTCGCCAAACTCATCGACGTCAGCATCTGCATTGGCTGCAAGGCCTGCCAGGTGGCCTGCAGCGAATGGAACGATCTGCGCGACGATGTGGGCGAGAACTTCGGCGTCTACGACAACCCACGCGATCTCTCGCCCGAGAGCTGGACGCTGATGCGCTTTGACGAGTATGTCAACGAGCAGGGCAAGCTGGAGTGGCTGATCCGCAAGGACGGCTGCATGCACTGCGAAGACCCGGGCTGTCTGAAGGCCTGCCCCCAGCCCGGTGCCATCGTGCAGTACGCCAACGGCATTGTTGACTTCCAGTCCGAGCAATGCATTGGCTGCGGCTACTGCGTGGCCGGCTGCCCTTTCAACATCCCGCGCATCAGCAAGAAGGACAACAAGGCCTACAAGTGCACGCTGTGCTCGGACCGCGTGGCTGTGGGCCAGGAGCCGGCCTGCGTCAAGACCTGCCCCACGGGCGCCATCGCGTTCGGCAGCAAGGACGACATGCTGGTCAAGGCCGAAGGCCGCGTGCAGGAGATGAAGACCCGCGGCTTTGACCAGGCCGGCATCTACGACCCGCAAGGCGTGGGCGGCACCCATGTGATGTATGTGCTGCACCATGCCGACCAGCCCGAGCTCTATCACAAGCTGCCCAAGGACCCCAAGATCAGCGCCGTGGTCGAGGGCTGGAAGGGCTGGTTCAAGCCGCTGGCCGCCCTGGGCTTCGTGGCCACGCTGGCCGGTGCTGCGGCCCACTACATGGCCACCGGCCCCAACGAGATCGACGAAGACGATGCGGGCGATGACCGCGCCAAGAAAGGAGAAACGGCATGAACAAAGACCGCATGATCTTGCGCACCCCGCTGCCCGATCGCCTCTGCCACTGGGCCATGGTGGTGTGTTTCTTTCTGGTCGCCATGTCGGGCCTGTCCTGGGTGTTTCCCAGCCTGAACTGGCTCAACAGCGTCTTCGGCACGCCGCAGCTGGCGCGGCTGCTGCACCCCTTCTTCGGCATCGTGGTGTTCGTGGCCCTGGTCTATCTGTTCGTGCGCTTTGTGAAATACAACCTGTTCGTCAGGGAAGACCGCATCTGGGTGGAGAACGTGAAAACGGTGGTGGCAGGAGACCACAGCCAGCGGCTGCGCATCGGCAAGTACAACGCAGGCCAGAAGCTGCTGTTCTGGGGCATCATGAGCCTGATCTGCGTGCTGCTGCTCACCGGCCTGGTGATCTGGCGCGCCTACTTCGCCCATCTGTTCCCGATTCCCGTGCTGCGTGTCGCGCTGGCGCTGCACGCTCTGGCGGGCGTGGGCCTGATCCTGCTGATCCTTGGCCATATCTATCTGGCCTTCTGGGTCAAGGGTTCGATCCGCGGCATGGTCACCGGCTATGTCAGCCATGCCTGGGCCCGCGCCCATCACGACCGCTGGCATGAGGAGATCAGCGCCAAACCTGCGGCAGCAGGCAAAGCCAAGACAGGGAGCACACGATGAGCATCCATCTGGTTCCCGAGTCCGAACGCTCGCCGGGTGTGGGCCATATCGCTCCCGTTCAACTGCCCGCCGCCAGACTGCCCTATGCGGCTCGCGCCAGCCGCCTGCAGCATCTGGCCCAGGGCCATGCCATGGCCGAGTATCTGCTGTGGGCCGCCGAGCTGGCCGGTGCCCAGCAGGCCACGGCCGAGGCCCTGCCCCTGCCCGAGCAGGAAGCAGCCGGCCTGGGTGCGGCCCTGCAACAGCACACGCAAACGCCTTTGCATTCGGCCCAATGGCCTCGCTCGGCCCACTGGCTGGCCCTGCTCGACGAGCTGCTGAACCGCATGACACAGCAGCCTGGCATGCAGACTGCCGCCATCCGCCAGGCATTGGCGCGCTTGCAGCAGGCCGATGCCACGCAGCGCCAGGCCTGGGCCGACGCCCTGCTGACGGCCCTGCGCAGCGAAGCACTGCCCGACGACGCGGTCCTGCCCGAAGCGGGCGTGGCCCAGCTGCTGTGGAGCGCGCTGTCGCTGTACTGGCGCCAGCTGGCCAGCCAGTTGCCCGCCGCCGGCCGGGCCGAGCCAGGCGAGCAGCGCCATCTTTGCCCCGTCTGCGGCCATGTACCCACCGGCAGTCTGGTGCTCGGTGGCGCCCAGGCCGGTGTGCGCTATCTGCAATGCAGCCTGTGCGAATGCCAGTGGCATGTGGTGCGCAGCAAGTGCAGCAACTGCGACAGCACGCATGCACTGGACTACTGGTGCCTGGAAGACGAAAAAGCGCCCATCAAGGCCGAGAGCTGCAACGAGTGCAAGACCTACCTCAAGGCCTTCTACCAGCAGGCGGACCACCAGCTGGAACTGGTGGCCGACGACCTGGCCAGTCTGGCCCTGGATGCCGAGATGGAGGAAAAAGAGCTTGCGCGCAGCGGCATCAACCCGCTGATGCTGCCGCTGCTGGCCTAGGCCCGCGCTGCGCAAAGCCCCGAGCCGGAGTCCGCCCCTTGCCGGCAAGGGATGCGCCTGCTGACTATCATCAGCCCATGACCGAGTCCGCCTGCCCCATCCCTGCCCAGCCGATAGCACCGCTGCACATCCATGCCGTGAGCTTTTTCCACGCCGGGCAACAGGAGCGGCAGGAGCGCGTGCTGGCGGCCGAGGTGCCGATCGCGCTGGTCTTCAACGGCATCTCGCATGCGGTGATGATGGGCTCGCCCACCGATGTGGAAGACTTTGCACGGGGCTTTGCGCTGACCGAGGGCATCATCGACAGCGCCGCTGACTGCTACGGCATCGAAGCCCGCCCCGTGTCTGCCGCGGCAGCCGGCCTGCCCGAAGGCATGGACGGCATGGAAGTGCAGCTCGACATCGCCTCGCGCTGCTTTGCCCGGCTCAAGGACAGGCGCCGCAGCATGACCGGCCGCACGGGTTGCGGCGTCTGTGGAGTCGAGAGCTTTGCGGCGCTGGACCTGTCGTTTGACGCCTTACCGCACCAGGACTGGCTGGAGCAGGTCGACGCAGCCACCGTGCTCAAGGCGATTGACGCCCTGCCGCCACACCAGATTCTCAATGCCGAGGCCGGCGCCATCCATGCCGCAGGCTGGGCCACGCTGGCGGGCGACATCACGGATGTGCTCGAAGACGTGGGCCGCCACAATGCGCTGGACAAGCTGGTTGGCCGGCTGGCACGCACGGGCCGCCTCGGCGAGCCCGGCTTTGTAGTGCTGTCCAGCCGCGGCAGCCATGAACTGGTGCGCAAATGCGCCAAGGTCGGCATCGCGGCGCTGGCCACGATTTCCGCGCCCACCTCCATGGGCGTGCGCATGGCTGAACTGACGGGCCTGCGCTTCTGGGGGCTGTGCCGTCCGCCCAAAGCGGTGCTCTATGCCGCGGGCGGCAAAGCCTGAGCAAGCCCTGCTGCCAAGCGCCAGCCTCTAGAATCACGGCATTGCGGCCATGACTAAAGCTCTGACCGCCCCACGATCAGCCCCTGGATATACACCATGAACCGCTGCACCACCGACCTCATCAGCCGCCGCTTCGTGGCCTGCGCCCTGCTGGCTGCTGCCGCCAGCGCCGGTCTGCCGGCCCTGGCCCAGGGCCTGCCCTCGGACGACACGCGCAACTTTCCGCCCACGGCGCAGTTCGGCGAACTGACGGTCACCAACTTCCCCGAAGTGGCCATCAACGGCACAGCCATTCGCACCACGCCCGGCTTTCGCCTGTTCAGCCGCGAGCGCAGCATTGTTTTTGCCAGCAACTATGCAGGCCAGAAGATGCTGGTGGGCTATGTGATCGAGCCGCAGACCCAGGGCCTGCACACGGCCTGGATTCTGACCCCTGCCGAAATCGAGAAATACAAGCCGATCCAGCCGCGCACCCTGCTGCAGCGCGTTTTCGGCAGCTGAGTCCGGCCCGCGCCGACCGCTATTGATTAAAGAGCTGCTTGCGCTTTTTCCGCAAGCTTTTCGAACTGTTTTCATATTCAAATCAAGTGATGGCAAGCGCTAGCCGCTATCACTCTGTGCTCGCAGACTCTGCAAGCCCGCACCCGACAACACCTGACAAGAGCGCCCCATGAGCAAGAAAGTCTTTATCAAAACCTTTGGCTGCCAGATGAACGAGTACGACTCGGACAAGATGGCCGATGTGCTGGGCGCGGCCCAGGGTTACGAGCCCACGCAGAACGTGGACGAGGCCGATCTGATTCTGTTCAACACCTGCTCGGTGCGCGAGAAGGCCCAGGAAAAAGTATTCAGCGATCTGGGCCGCATCCGCCACCTCAAGGAAAAGGGCGTGCTGATCGGCGTGGGCGGCTGCGTGGCCAGCCAGGAGGGTGCCGAGATCATCAAGCGCGCGCCGTTTGTCGATGTGGTCTTCGGCCCCCAGACCCTGCACCGCCTGCCCGAGCTGCTCAATCAGCGTGCGGCCAAGGCCAAGCCCCAGGTCGATATCTCCTTTCCCGAAATCGAGAAGTTCGACCACCTGCCGCCGGCACGCGTGGAAGGCGCTTCGGCCTTTGTCTCCATCATGGAGGGCTGCTCCAAATATTGCAGCTACTGCGTCGTGCCCTATACGCGCGGCGAGGAAGTCAGCCGCCCGTTCGAGGACGTGCTGGTGGAAGTCGCGGGCCTGGCCGAGCAGGGCGTCAAGGAAATCACGCTGCTGGGCCAGAACGTCAACGCCTACCTGGGCAAGATGGGCGACAGCAGCGAGATGGCCGACTTCGCGCTGCTGCTGGAATATGTGGCCGAGATTCCCGGCATCGAGCGCATCCGCTACACCACCAGCCATCCCAACGAGTTCACGCCACGCCTGATCGAGGCCTACGCCAAGATTCCGCAGCTGGTCAGCCACCTGCACCTGCCCGTGCAGCATGGCAGCGACAAGATCCTCATGGCCATGAAGCGCGGCTACACGGCCATGGAATACAAGAGCACCATCCGCAAGCTGCGCGCCATCCGTCCCGATCTGGCCATGAGCAGCGACTTCATCGTGGGCTTCCCCGGCGAGACCGAGGAAGACTTCCAGAAGATGATGAAGCTCATCCACGACGTGCGCTTCGACAACTCGTTCAGCTTCATCTTCAGCCCCCGCCCCGGCACGCCTGCTGCCAATCTGCACGACGACACGCCGCACGAAGTCAAGCTGCGCCGCCTGCAGGAGCTGCAAGCCGTGATCAACACCAACATCAAGGAGATCAGCGAAGAGCGTGTCGGCACGGTGCAACGCCTGCTGGTCGAAGGCGTGAGCAAGCGCGACGGCAGCGAGCTGATGGGCCGCACCTATTGCAACCGCGTGGTCAACTTCCCCGGCAACGAGCGCTTGATCGGACAGATGGTGGATGTGAAGATTACCGAAGCCAAGGCTTACACCTTGCGCGGCGAAGTCCTGCTCAAGGATTGACAGCCCGACAGTCCCTGGCCTCATCCACAAGAAGCCTGCCTGCAATGCCAAGGCAGGCTTTTTTCATGACTGGTTATAAATTCTGTAACAAATGGTGATGCCTTGCCGGATGGCACACGCCTCTTCAATCCGCCGCTAGGATGGTGGCCTATTGGGGCCAAGCTGCCTCGGATTGAACTCTGGACACCATGAACCAAACTGCCGCACTGCAGGGCGATTCCATCTACGCCTTGCTGGACCAAGCCCATGAGCTACTGAACGACTACAACGACGACAAGCCCGGCAGCATCAGCCGTCAGGACCGCATCGCCGCTGCGGTGGAATTGATGGGGCAGCAGAACTTTGCCCCGGCCACCGTGCAGGAGCTCGAGCGCGTTCACGACTTCTGGCTCTACCTCGATCAGCCCGAAGCGGCCAACAAGCTGCTGCAGCAGCATCGCGGCGCAGCCCTGGCCGCGGCCGACGAACTGAGCCCCGCAGAAGCCGCGCTGCGCCTGAGCCTGAGCGACATCCAGAGCCGCATGGGCTTTGACCAGCCCTCCGCGCAAGCCCTGCTGGGTGCGGCGGCACAGGCCATTGCCCGGCTGCCCGAGGATGTGGACAGCGACAACTACTGGCATGGCTGGCATTGGATGGCTTCGCAGCTGCAGGCCTGGGAAGCTGCGGCCACGGGCCTTGAGCTGCAACGCGCCCAGGAGCGTCGCAACCCCGATCTGGCCGAAGATGCGGCCTACCTCGATGCCATTGTCTGTGTTCGCAAGGCGGAAATGGCCCAGAAAAGCGGCCACGCCAGCGAGGCCGTCAGCCTGGTGCAGAACGCCATCAATCTCCTGCGCGATGCCGCACCCGACCAGCAGGTGGACTTTGACCGCTGGATGACGCTGGCCGATCATGTGCTGCCGCTGGCACCGCAAAGCCTGCCCGCCTTGCTCATGGCCTGCGAGCAGCAACTGGCCGCCCTGGAAAATCCCCCGCCCTCGCAAGCCGTCAAGGCGCATCGCCAGGTCAAGATCGTGCGGCTGCAGGCCCAGGCCTGCGCTCAGGCCGGTCAGCTGGAGGCGGCGCTGCAGCTGGCCCCTCAGGGACACTTCGGACTGACGGATGATTCGGGCGATCCCTTCACCGCCTCCTGGCTGGGCTGGCTGGAGCAGACCGGGCGCCTGAAGCAAGCCGCCGATCTGGCGCTTCAGAGCGTGCTCCACGCTCGTCCCGTCTCGGCCGTGGCCGCCTTCGAGATGGCCAAGAAGCAGTTCAGCAACGACCCGGAAAACGCCATCACCTGGGCCCTGGTTCTGGCCATTGGCCAGACTGACGAGGACATGCGCCAGCTGCTCGCGCAAGAAGAGAGGCCGCTGCACCCGGCTGATTTCTATCTGAACATGGTGCGCGCAGCCCAGCCGGCGCATCCGGTGCTGGCCTTGCTCGACGGCCTGCGCCTGGCACGCAAGCGCCAGATGGAGCAGGCTCTGCCGCTGCTGGAAATCGGCGTGGGCCAGCACCCCGAGATGGCCGACAGCGACAAGCTGCCCACGCTCTGGGCTGCCCGCTTTGCCGCGCTGCCGCTGGAAGAAGCGCTGGCTCGGCCCTTCCCCCAGGGCCATGGCGCGCACTGGTGCTACGCCGCCGGCGTGGTCCTTGACGATGCAGACGATCTGGCACCGCTGATGGGTGGCAAGAAGAAAGTGCCTGCGCAGGAGGTTCGCGAGCCTCTGGTCGTGCGCTACTACGAGGAAGGTCTCGCCCGCTTCGAGCATTTCTGGGCGACTGGCCAGGGCCGCTTCAAGGATGGCGACCTGCATGTGTACTCCATGCTGTGCAACAACCTGGCCATCAAGTACCGCTTCATGGACCGCTACGACGAGGCCGCCGAGCTGCACCACAAGGGACTGGGCAGCAGCCCGTTTGCCGAGCATCACAACGGCCTGCTGTGGTGCGCCGTGGGCAAGGACGACGATGCGCAGACCGTGGTCGAGGCCGAGCGCCTGTGGCATTTCGCCCAGGAGCATGGCTACAGCCGCCATGAGCCCACGCGCTACTTCTCCACCGTCGCCCTGTCGCTCTACAAGCTCAACCGCGATGACGAGATCAGCATCTGGATGGAGCGTCTGGACCAGTGGTTCCACGACCTGGATGAGGACGAGCAGCGCGACGTGCGCCGCAACTACCTGGCGTCCCTGATGTCCATGCTGGACTTTTTCTCCAGCACGCGCCCCGAGCTGGTGCTGCCGCGCCTGCGCACGCATCAGCAAGAAGTCATTGCGCTGCAGGACTGCTATCCGCTGCGCCGCCTGGCCTGTGCGCTGGAGGCCTACCCCGAGCTGCTGGAGGAATCCGTGGCACTGCACAAGCAGGCCAACAGCTATCTGGACAAGGACGACGACGAGGACGAGCGGCGCATGTCGCAGTCCGGCATAGAGCGCGCCGAGCGCAAGCTGGCCGAGCGCGACGCCCAGACCGGCACTGCGGCTTCGGGTCGCAAACCATGGTGGAAATTCTGGTGAATCAGGTCGTCGAAAAGGCCGCTGCCGCCAGTGCCTACAAGGCGCGCGATGTCGTCAACGCCCCAGCCATCAAGCAGCGCATCAAGGAGCGCAGCGCAGAGCGCGGTGACGCGGCCGATGTCGCGTCCTGGCTGGGCAACCATTTCTACCGCCATGTGGTGGGCAATCTGCAGGCCGACGAGCCTGCCGTGCTGCGCATTGCCGACGCCCGGCAGTTGCAGGAGCTGGCCGGCCGCCAGGAGCCGCCGGCCTGGGCGCTGGAGCGGCTGGCGCGCAAGCAGGCCGGCTTCGAGCTGCCCGACCTCTGGTGGGTGCAGCCCGACAGCGCCGCCCTGCTGGCGCTGGAGACGCGGCTGGTGGAATTTCTCTCCACCCGCAAGGGCACCTCTCTCGAAGGCAAGCTTCAGCGCGTGAACTGCCCACAGGCGCTGGCGCGCTGGACGCTGGAGCATCTGGCTTTCGAGAAAAAGCAGAACAGCGGCCGGGTTGAGCACAGCCAAAGCGCCGTGCACGGGCTGCTGCGTGGCCAGCACGGTACCTTTGTGGAGTTTGACGGCACAAGTGCGCAGATGCGCCAGGAAATGGCCTATGAAAGCCAGATGATGGGCCACTGCGTGGGCCAGTTTGCCAACCGCAAGTCCTTCAGCGGCGGCTATGGAGAACATTACGCCGAGGGTCTCGAATCGGGGCGCATGCGGCTGTTCAGCTACCGCACGGGCACTGCCCAGCCCCGCATCACCGTCAATGCCTATGTTCAAAAGGACGGCAAGCTTCAGATCGAGCAGATCAAGGGCAAGCAGAACCGGCCGCCGATTGCTCGCTATATGCCCGATGTGGTGACCCTGCTCAACCATCTGCCGCTCAACGACGAGGTACCCGAAGACGCTCTGTCCATGGGCATTGTGCGCCGCCCGCCGGAGCTGCTGAAGGCCCATCCGGGGCTGGCGCCCTGGTGCTCGGTGCAGGAGCTGCAGACCGACGACGAGCAACTGTGGCTGATGCAGCAGCACCCCGGCCTGCTGCCCCGGCTCAATCTACAGTCACCACTGATGCAGTGGATGGTGGCGGCACGCAAGGATTCGCTGGACAGCGAAGTCATCGAACGCATGCCCAAATCCGCGGCACTGAAGCAGACCTTGGTGATGGCCAGAAAGCGCCCCGGTCGCACAGGAGTGCGCACATGAGCGGATGGACGATCTTTGTGCTCATCGTGGCCCTGATCTACTGGGTGCTACGCGGCGGCTTCAAGCGCCTCAAGGAGGCCAAGCAACGCGGCGACATCATCAGCTACCAGGCGGGCAGTCAGGAGCGCAACTGGGCCCTGGCCCTGGCCCACCCGATGGCCTACCACGCCATGCAAGGCGGCTTTGCCAGCGATCTGCATGGCGCTGACGATGCGCTGGCCAGGCAGCTGCGCCCCATGATCCTGCACCACCTTGGCCTGCGCACCGACCTCAGCGACGAGCAGGTGCGCCTGCAGCTGCCCGATGCACTGCGCCAGCGCTGGTTCATGCTGGATCTGCAGCGCCTGCAGCGCAGCGACGACGTGCGCGCCGCGATGGCGTTTGCCTGCGCGCGCGTGACCTTTTTCGTGCGCAGCGCCAGGCTGCTGGAATGGACGGACGAAGCCCTGCATTGGGATATCCTCGAGCTCAACGCCCAGCGCGCCCAGCAATGCTTCGACAGCTGGCTTGCTTTCGGCCAGGCCTATGCCCAGGGCCGCGCGCAATGGCTGGCACAAGGCCGCAGCGATGTGCTGGGCAAGGCCTTCACGTCCGAAGAAGTGGCCCAATGGGTGACGCAGGAGCAGCACCCCTGGCATGCGATGAGCTGGAATCTGCAGCTGACCGGCAATGAGGCAAAGCCCGCCTCCGCGCCTGCCGCATAAGTGCGGGACACCCGCAAAAACCGAGGGACTGCCAGGCAGTCCCTTTTTTCATCCGCAGCGCAGGCGTTCAGGCAAAGATACTTCGGGCTTCCGTGAATCGCTTGGCGAAGTACACATTGTCCATGCGTACCCGCTGCACCGTTCCGCCGCTAGACGGCGCATGCACGAACTGTCCGTTGCCCACAAAAATTCCCATATGGGAATAGCGCCCGCCCAGAGTGTTGAAGAACACGAAGTCGCCGCGCATCAGATCGCGCCCGTCCACCGGATTGCTGGCCTGCGCCCATTGCGATGTGGTGCGGGGCAGACGGGTTTCCGTGATGCCGCCCACGGCCCACTGAATCAGACCGCTGCAGTCAAAACCGCCTTCAGGCGAGTTGCCGCCATAGGTGTAAGGCGTGTTGACCACCAGCATCGTGCGTGCCAGCAGCGACTCGCGCAGCTCTGCATCCAGACTCAGGGCATTGGCCGGGCGCGCGGAGGAGCCACCTTGCGCAGCAGGCCGGGGCCTGTCTTTGGTGGTGGAGCACCCTGCCAGCACCGCAAGCAGCGAGCCCGCCAGCATCAGCGCGCTGCGGCGCTCCAGACATTGAGGCAGAGGTTGTCGCTGACCCGCCTCCACGAAAGTCCTGTCTTGTAGCTTCATGGAAAGGCATGTTCTCAGAAAGCCGCCGCCACATCCAGTATTTGCCTTGGATTGGCGCGCTTCTTTACAAAAAAGTGAGCTGCTATCACTTGCCATTCCTTAGATTCAGATGCATTTCTCATCCAAACCCATAAACAACAAGCGCAAGCAGCTCACTTTTTATAGATCGCTGATCTCAAACCAAGCACACCCCAACTCAGGGACAGCGAGCAAGCGCCTATGCCGGCCGCGCCGCCGCGCAGCGAGGCTGTCGTCCTCCTCCCATAGCGCGCAGCGCGTACAGAGAGGGGGAAGCCGCGCAGCGGCTCAGGGGGGATCAAATATCAGAACGGCAGCTTGGGCATGCCACCGCCGCCCATCATGCCCTTCATGGCCTTCATGCCGCCCATCTTCTTCATCATCTTCATCAGGCCGCCGCCCTTGAACTTCTTCATCATGGTCTGCATCTGCTCGAACTCCTTGAGCAGGCGGTTGACTTCCTGCACCTGCACGCCGGCGCCGTCGGCAATACGCTTCTTGCGCGTGGCCTTGATCAGGGCGGGGTTCTTGCGCTCCTTGAAGGTCATGGAGCAGATGATGCCTTCCTTGCGCTTGATCTCGCGCTCGGCCTTGTCCATATCGACCTGACCGGCCTTGCCGGCCAGCTCGGCGGGCAGCTTGTCCATCAGGGTCGAGAGACCGCCCATCTGCTTCATCTGCTGCAGCTGCGCCAGAAAGTCGTTGAGGTCGAAGCCGTCGCCGCTCTTGAGCTTCTCGGCCATCTTCTGCGCGGCTTCCATGTCCACGCCCTTGGTGACCTGCTCGACCAGGGCCACGATGTCGCCCATGCCCAGCACGCGCTGAGCGTGGCGGTCGGCATCGAAGACTTCCAGGCCGTCGATCTTTTCCGAGACACCGGCAAACTTGATCGGCGCGCCCGTGATCTGGCGCACCGACAGCGCCGCACCGCCGCGCGAATCGCCGTCGAGCTTGGTCAACACGATACCGGTCAGCGGCAGCGCTTCCTTGAAGGCCTTGGCGGTATTGACCGCATCCTGGCCCTGCATGGCATCGACCACGAACAGGGTTTCGACGGGCTTGAGCGTGGCGTGCAAATCCTTGATTTCAGCCATCAGCAGCTCGTCGATGGCCAGACGGCCGGCCGTATCCACCAGCAGCACATCGAAGAAATGCCTTTTGGCGTAATCAATCGCGGCCACGGCGATATCGTGGGGCTTCTGGTCAGGCGTGGAAGGGAACCACTCGGCGCCAGCCTGGGCCGTCACGGTCTTGAGCTGCTCGATGGCCGCGGGGCGATACACGTCACCCGAGACCGTGAGCACCTTTTTCTTGCGCTTTTCGATCAGATGCTTGGCCAGCTTGGCCGTGGTGGTGGTCTTGCCGGCGCCTTGCAGGCCAGCCATCAGGATGACGGCGGGAGGCTGGGCATTGAGGTTGATGTCGGCCACGCCTTCGCCCATGGTCGCCGCCAACTCCTTGTTGACGATGGACACCAGCACCTGGCCGGGCTGCAGCGAGCTGATGACTTCCTGGCCCAGCGCCTTTTCCTTGACGCGGGCAATGAAGTCGCGCACCACGGGCAAGGCCACGTCGGCTTCCAGCAAGGCCATGCGCACTTCGC
The DNA here is from genome assembly GCF_000241525.1 of Comamonas testosteroni ATCC 11996. Lineage (GTDB taxonomy): Bacteria > Pseudomonadota > Gammaproteobacteria > Burkholderiales > Burkholderiaceae_C > Comamonas > Comamonas testosteroni. Next base: position 10,621 of record NZ_AHIL01000025.1, on the reverse strand, counting down.
GCAGCATGTCCTGCACATTGGACTCGGTGATGCGGGCCTGGCCGCGCATCTCTTTGACAAGGCGCGAGAGTTTATCGGTGAGTGCGGAGGCCATAAGCAAAAAGCATTCGAAAGTTATGGATGGACGGAAGTCGTGCGCGAGCGGGCAGCACGACTCTCCGGGCAGCTTGCGGACCCAGCTCAGGCGAGGCGAAGCTGCATGAACAGGCATTTTACCCGCTGCCCTCGATTGACGATGCCCCGCAGGCTTGTCCGTGATCTGCCTCAGGCGTGCAACGTCGCTGCGCTCTGCTCCGCAGCTCCCTCGGAAAAGAGACCAGGCCGGAGAAAATCCTTGAAGACCGGGCTCAAAAGCCGACGATCTGCTCTGCAAACGCTCAAACCCGCGCTCATGACCGGGTTCAGGCAGCGCTTTATGCGCAAAATTGACGGACGGCAGCGGCCTGCAGAAGATGAGTGAGGGCCAGCGGCACTATCATAGAAAGCATGCTCTCCCAACCGCTCACTGCAGCTGGCCCCATTGGCTGGATCCTGGCCATGGCAGCAGCCATTGCCTACGCCATTCCTGCACTTGCCACCCAGCACCTGCAAGAAGCCGGTGCCCGTCGCTGCCTGCGCCTGGCCTGGGCACTGCATGCCCTGCTGCTGGGCTGGGGTTTGCTTGGCGAGCTGCCGCACTTCGGCTTTGCCCCCGCACTGTCGATCACGGCCTGGCTGGTGCTGACCGTCTATGTGGTGGAGCAGCAGCTGTACCCGCAGTTGCGCTCGCGCTGGCCGCTGTCCATCCTGGGAAGCGTGGCCGTGCTTCTGGCCGTGGTGTTCCCCGGCACACCGCTGCATGTCAACGCCTCGCCCTGGCTGCCGCTGCATCTGGCTCTGGGTATTGCTTCGTACGGTCTGTTTGCCGCAGCCGTCGTTCATGGCGCACTGATGAGCCATGCCGAGCGGCAGATGCGCCAGGGCGGCGACCATGACAGCGGGCTGCCGCTGCTGACGCTGGAGCGGCTGACCTTCCGTTTTGTCGGAGCGGGCTTTGTGCTGCTGACCGCCACACTGGCTGCAGGCTGGCTGTTTGGCGAGCAGCTCTATGGCAAGGCATGGGTGTGGAATCACAAATCCATTTTCTCCCTGCTGTCCTGGCTGGCGTTTGCCGTGCTGCTGTTCGGCCGCAAGCGATTCGGCTGGCGCGGCCAAAGCGCCGTGCGAGTTCTTTATATCGGCGCCATCTTTTTGCTGCTGGCCTATGTCGGCTCGCGCTTTGTGATTGAAGTCCTGCTGGAGCGCGCAGCATGAAGTATTTGCTGGTCCTGCTGGTCGTGGTGGTGGCTGTCGGAATCTGGCGCAGCAAACGCCGCGCTGAAGTGGCCGAGCAGACCAGGCCTGCCAGCCCCCCCAAGCGCCTACAGTCCATGGTAGCCTGCGCTCACTGCGGCCTTCACCTGCCGCAGGCTGATGCCGTGAGCGACGCCTCGGGCAAGGTCTTCTGCAGCGCTGAGCACCGCCGCCTGGCCCAGCAAGACACTGAGCGCCACTGACCGCATGGTGAACTCCGCCTCGCCCTGGCAGCACACCGCCATCCCGCTGGATGCGGCCATCAGCCGGCGCGCAGACGCCAGCCTCAACGCCCCATTCGTACGCCTGTGGCAGGCCTTTCTCAGCGGCCGCGTGCTTCTGGCGCTGGCCCTGGTCCTGCTGCAGACGCTGAATCTGCAGCTGCAGAACATCAGCTCCCCCCTGGCCTGGCTGATCTGCTTCACCTATCTGACGCTGACCGTCGTGCTGCGCCTGGCTGCCGGGCGTCATTTGCCAGCACCTCGCGCAGCCCTGCAATGGCTGCCCGTGATCGGCGTCGACATTGCGGCGATCTTTTTGCTGCAGATCTTTCAGGTCGGCTCGCTCAACTACACCGCGCTGCTGGCCATTCCCGTCCTGATCTCCTCGGCGCTGGGCGGGCTGATGCTGGCCTTTGGCACCACGGCCTGTATCACGCTGCTGACGCTGGCCTACACCTTCTGGCAATACCATGGCGGGCTCAACGACGGCGCCCAGTCTTACTACCAGGCGGCTTTTTCCTGCGCCGGCTACTTCTGCGTGGCCTATCTCACGCACGAGCTGGCCAAGCGCGTCCGGCGCGAGCGTTCCCAGGCCCTGTTCAACCGCTTGCGCACCCAGACCCAGGAGCAGGTCAACAGTCTGGTGATCAACCACTTCTCAGACGGCGTGCTGGTGGTCGACTCGAGCTTGCAGGTTCTGCAGGCCAACCCGGCCGCCTTGCAGCTGCTTGGCCTGCCCATAGATCACCCTCAGCCTTTTTCCCTGCAGGCCCATAGCTGGTGGGAGCCGCTGGCGCATTCCACACAAGCCAGCTTTGCCCATGCCCGCCCGCTGTCCGCCACGATTCACCTGCAGGCCCATGAGCGACGCGGTGCCACCGGCATGCATGTGCGCACACGCATCACCGAAGTTTCGGCGCCCTATCTGGACGAGGGTCCGCAGGCGCAAGCCAGCCACTCGCTTTGCGTCATGTTTCTTCACGACCTGCGCGAGATGGAAGCGCAGCTGCGCACCGAAAAGCTGGCCTCCATGGGCCGCATGTCGGCTGCCGTGGCTCATGAAATACGCAACCCTCTGGCTGCCATCACCCAGGCCAATGCGCTGCTGGCCGAAGACCTGGCGAGCCAGCCCGGCCCACAGCAGCTATGCCGCATCGTGGGGCAGAACGCCGACCGACTGGCCCGCATCGCCGAAGAAATCCTCAACCTGGCACGCGTGCAGCAGGGCGCAGAAACCCATCAGGGCCAGTCGCTGCCGCTGGACACCCTGCTGGCACAGATCAGCCATGAATGGCGCATACAGGCCGCTCCGCCGCGCCAGCTTCTGCTGCGGCTCAATGCAACGGCCCGCCATATCCTGTTCGATGAAGAGCATCTGCGCCGCGTGCTGATCAACTTGCTGGACAATGCCCAGCGCCACCGCAGCCATGCCGGCGATGAAGCGGGCCTGCAGCTGATCAGCGGCCACGGGCCCTTGAACGGCCAGATCCAGGGTCTCGCACCGCAGGACGACACCTGCTGGTTCATGGTCTGGAGTGATGGAGCACCGCTGGAGTCCAGCGTCGAGCGCCATCTGTTCGAGCCGTTCTTCTCCTCTCAAAGCCGCTCCAGCGGCCTCGGACTCTATATCTGTCGCGAGCTGTGCCAGCGCTACGATGCCTCCATCAGCTATCAACGCCTGGCTCGCAACACACCGCAAGGCGATGTGAACGGCAACGCCTTTATCGTGACTCTGCGCAGCGGCCCTTCATCCCTCGCAAGCCACTCTCTGTTTGACTCGATCATGGTGTAAGCCCAGTGACATCATCGCCTCACTCATCCGCAGCGGCCAGCATTCTCGTGGTCGACGATGAACCGGATCTGCGCACGCTCTACGAGCTGACCCTGCTGCGGGAAGGCTACCGCGTGGAAACTGCGGGCTCGGTCCAGGAAGGCATGACTCAATTGCAAGGCCGCAATTTCGATGTCCTGATTACCGATATGCGCCTGCCCGACGGGATCGGCATGGAGCTGCTGCTGCACCTGCGCGACCAGTCACGCAGCGAGCGCTGCATCGTCATGACGGCCTACGGCTCTGCCGAAAACGCCGTCGAGGCCCTGCGCGCGGGCGCGTTCGACTATCTGACCAAGCCCGTGGACCTGCGCCAGTTCCGCCAGGTCGTGGCCTCGGCCGTGCAAGGCATTGGCGCAGTGCCCAAGCCCGGCAACCCGCCAACCAGCGACAGCTCGGTCGCCGCCGGCACAGGGGCGGGAGCGCAAGCTGGCGCCCTGGAGGCTCTGGTTGGCAAGTCTCAGGCCATGCAACTGGTCAAACAGCGCATTGCCAAGGTCGCCAAAGGCATGGCTCCCGTGCTGATCCACGGTGAATCCGGCACGGGCAAGGAACTGGTGGCACGCGCCCTGCACGGCTGCAGCCAGCGGGCCGATGGTCCCATGGTCGCAGTCAACTGCGGCGCCATCCCGGAAAGCCTTCTCGAAGCCGAGTTCTTCGGCGCCCGCAAGGGCTCCTACACCGGTGCCACGCAGGACAGGCCCGGCTACTTCCAGGCCGCACAGGGCGGCACCTTGTTTCTCGATGAAATTGGCGACCTGCCCCTGGCCATGCAGGCCAAGCTGCTGCGCGCCATTCAGGAGCGCAAGATTCGCCCGCTGGGCAGCACCCAGGAAGAAGCCGTCGATGTGCGCATCGTCAGTGCCACCCACCGCGATCTGGGAGCCGAAGTGCAGGCAGGCAATTTCCGCCAGGACCTGTTCTACCGTCTCAATGTCATCGAAATCGAGCTGCCCGCGCTGCGCGAGCGCCGTGAAGACCTGGGCCAGCTATGCCAGGCTTTGCTGCAAAAGCTGGCCCGCGAGTCCGGACTGGCTACGCCGGAGCTGGACGAGATCAGCCTCAGCCAGATAGCCCGGCTCCCGCTGCCTGGCAATGTGCGCGAGCTGGAGAACGTGCTGCACCGCGCCATTGCACTGGGCGAGGAAGGCCCGCTGCGTCTGCCCGAATCCAGCATGCCGACGGAGGACGCAGGTGCGGCGGCAGCGGCTTGCTCGGGCGCTTGGGCATCAAGCGCACCGCCGCCGCAAGCTAGGCACGCAGGCAGTCCGGCCACGCTGCCGGAGGATCTGCAAGGCTGGCTTGATGAGCAGGAGCGCAGCATTTTAGTCAGAGCCCTGCAGGACAACGGATTCAACCGCACTGCCACGGCGGCCAGACTGGGCATCAGCCTGCGCCAGATTCGCTACCGCATCGACCGTCTGGGCATAGACCTGCCGGCCGAAGGCAGCAAACACCAGAGCGACAATGTCTGATCCCGCACCTCATTTTTCATCCTTGCCGCTGCCACAGCAGCCTTGGCAGGCCGGCTGGTTTGGTGCGGCGCGTCACCTGAGATCTCCCAATTTCGGCCCTCGCCCCGGCGACGCGCAGATCGACCTCGTCGTCATCCACTCCATCAGCCTGCCCCCGGGCCAGTACGGCACAGGCGCGGTCCAGCAGCTGTTCACCAACCAGCTGGACTGGGACGCTCACCCCTATTACCAGGGCATTCGCGGCCTCGAAGTCTCGTCACATTTCTTTATCACGCGTCAAGGCGAGATCTGGCAGTTCGTCAGCTGCGACGACCGCGCCTGGCATGCCGGCGTGAGCCAGTGGCGCGGGCGCGAGCGCTGCAACGACGACTCCATCGGCATCGAACTCGAAGGCCTGGAAGGCCTGAGCTTTGAAGCTGCGCAGTACCAGGCCCTGCAGCAGCTTTGCATAGCCATCGCGGCGCACTATCCGGTGCACTACATCGCCGGGCACGAGCACATCGCGCCCGGGCGCAAGCAGGACCCCGGCCCGGGCTTTGACTGGCAGCGGCTGCAGCAGCAGCTGGGCAGCACAGACGGCACGCGCAGCTGGGAATTCCCCCCCAGCCCTGCAGCCTCAGGCGCCGCCTGAAATCTTCATAGCACCTACCGCCTTCCAGCACTCGATTTCATACATATTTAAAGCTGAAATCATTTACTGGCAGGCGCTATGCGCTCCTCATTTTGAGAATCCCAAGCATTCATCGTTGTGGGGCTTCGAGACGGCATGTCAATGGCGCGCGCGCAACAACTGTCGCCTGCATCAAACACGCAATTTTTTTACATATTTCCGGCCCGATCTGCCGCCGCGCGCAACCGCGCCACAGGCCTTTATTCATGCGGGATGAAGTCATTTTTGCGGCTGTCAAGCGGCGCTCGAAATGCCAGATTCAGTAGTTTCATCAAGTCTCTCGGATTTAAGCGCGATACACTACCGGTAGTGTTTTGAAGCGCCTTAGACCCCATATCTAGTGTTTACAAGTTGTGCACACCCTGTGCAAACCATGTGTAAACCGAGGCGCCGAATCGTGTTTTTGATGGCCTGCCAGCAGTGCAGGCCTTTGTCTGCCTATCCACATACTGACTCAGAGGAACTTATGCAAGAAGCGTTGAACTCACTGCCTTCTGCCGCACCTGCCGGTGCAGCCAATTCTTCCTCCCCCAATGACAGCTATCAGATCATCCGCCGCAGCGGCGATGTGGTGGCTTTCGCGCCCCAGAAGATTGCCGTGGCCCTGACCAAGGCTTTCCTGGCCGTGCGCGGCGCGCAAGGCGCGGCTTCCGCCAGCGTGCGCGACACCGTCAACGAACTCACCGACGGCGTGGTGCGCGCACTGGTGCGCTCGCGCCCCGATGGCGGCACCTTCCATATCGAAGATGTGCAGGACCAGGTCGAACTGGGCCTGATGCGCGCCGGTCACCAGGACGTGGCCCGCGCCTATGTGCTGTATCGCGAGCGCCGCAACCAGGAACGTGCCGAGCAGAAGAAGGTCGCCGAAGTGGCCGCCGCTGCCGCCGCCAAGCCCGTGCTGCATGTGACCGACAACGGCCAGCGCGTGCCGCTGGACCAGGAGCGCCTGGAGGCCCTGATCGTCGCTTCCTGCCGCAATCTGAATGCCGACATTCAGTCCGCACCCATCGTGGCCGAGACCCTGCGAAATCTGTACGACGGCGTGCCTCTGGCCGAGGTCTACAAGGCATCCATCCTGGCCGCCCGTACGCTGATCGAAAAAGACCCCGACTACACCTACGTCACCGCCCGCCTGCTGCTGCACACCATCGTGCGCGAAGTCATGGGCCGCGACGTGCAGCCCGCAGAAATGCAGGCCGCCTATGCCGACTACTTCCCCGGCTTTGTACAAAAGGGCGTGGACAACGAGCTGCTCAACCCCGAGCTGCTGAACTACGACCTGCCCCGTCTGGCCAAGGCCCTGAAGGCCGAGCGCGACGAGCAGTTCGACTACCTCGGTCTGCAGACCCTGTACGACCGCTACTTCCTGCACGTGCGCAAGACCCGCATCGAGCTGCCCCAGTCCTTCTTCATGCGCGTGGCCATGGGCCTGGCGCTGAACGAGCCCGACCGCAACGCCCGCGCCATCGAGTTCTACGAGCTGCTGTCGTCCTTCGACTTCATGTCGTCCACTCCCACGCTGTTCAACAGCGGCACGCTGCGCTCGCAGCTGTCGTCCTGCTACCTGACCACCGTGCCCGACGACCTGGACGGCATCTACGAATCCATCAAGGAAAACGCTCTGCTGTCCAAGTTTGCCGGCGGCCTGGGCAATGACTGGACCCGTGTGCGTGCCCTGGGCTCGCGCATCAAGGGCACCAACGGCGAATCGCAAGGCGTGGTCCCCTTCCTCAAGGTGGTCAACGACACGGCCGTCGCCGTGAACCAGGGCGGCAAGCGCAAGGGCGCGGTCTGCACCTATCTGGAATCCTGGCACCTGGACATCGAAGAGTTCCTGGAGCTGCGCAAGAACACCGGCGACGACCGCCGCCGCACCCACGACATGAACACGGCGAACTGGATTCCCGACCTGTTCATGAAGCGCGTGATGGAAGCAGGCCAGTGGACCCTGTTCTCGCCCGCCGACGCCCCCGATCTGCACGACCTGTACGGCGAAGCCTTCGAGAAGGCCTACACCGCCTATGAAGCCAAGACCGACAGCGGCGAGCTCAAGCTGTTCAAGCGCGTGCCTGCCGTGGATCTGTGGCGCAAGATGCTCTCGATGCTGTTCGAGACCGGCCATCCCTGGATCACCTTCAAGGACCCCTGCAACATCCGCTCGCCCCAGCAGCACGTGGGTGTGGTGCACTCGTCCAATCTGTGCACCGAGATCACGCTCAACACCAGCGACACCGAAACCGCAGTCTGCAACCTGGGCTCGGTGAACCTGGTCCAGCACATCAAGGACGGCAAGATCGACCACGACAAGCTGCGCAAGACCGTGAACACGGCCATGCGCATGCTGGACAACGTGATCGACATCAACTACTACGCCGTGCAAAAGGCCAAGGACTCCAATCTGCGCCACCGCCCCGTGGGCATGGGCCTGATGGGCTTCCAGGATGCGCTGTATGAAATGCGCACCGCCTACGCCAGCCAGGGCGCCGTCGAGTTCGCCGACGAAGCCATGGAAGCGATCTGCTACTACGCTTACTGGGCATCGACCGAGCTGTCCAAGGAACGCGGCACTTACTCCACCTTCAAGGGCTCGCTGTGGGATCAGGGCATCCTGCCTCCCGACACCCTGAAGCTGCTGGAAAAGGCCCGCGGCGGCTATGTGGAAGTGGACCGCTCCGCCAAGCTGGACTGGGATGCCCTGCGCGCCAAGATCGCCAAGGACGGCATGCGCAACTCCAACTGCGTGGCCATTGCGCCCACCGCCACCATCTCCAACATCGTGGGTGTGGATGCCTCGATCGAGCCTTCGTTCGGCAACCTGTCCGTGAAGTCCAATCTGTCGGGCGAATTCACCGTCATCAACCAGTACCTGGTGCGCGACCTCAAGCGTCTGGGCCTGTGGGACGACGTGATGGTCATGGACCTCAAGCATTTCGACGGCTCGCTGCGCGCCATCGATCGCGTGCCCCAAGAGATCAAGAACCTCTACGCCACCGCGTTCGAAGTCTCGCCCGAATGGCTGGTGGAAGCCGCCTCGCGCCGCCAGAAGTGGATCGACCAGGCCCAGAGCCTGAACATCTACATGGCCGGTGCATCGGGCAAGAAGCTGCACGACACCTACATGCTGGCCTGGCTGCGCGGTCTGAAGACCACCTACTATCTGCGCACCACCAGCGCGACCAATATCGAGAAGTCCACCGTGCAAAGCCGTGTGCTGAACGCAGTGTCCTCCGGCGCTCCTGCCGCTTCGGCGGCTCCTGCAGCCAAGCCTGCGGTCAGCGCACTGGAAGCCGCTGCCGCCGCTGCCCGTGCCCAGGCACCCGCCACGGACATCAAGTTCTGCGCGATTGACGATCCAGGCTGCGAGGCGTGCCAATAACTGGCAACACCCCCTGAGGCGCTTGGCCTAGGCGGCCGCCGCGCCTTCCCCCCTCTCTCGCTTTGCGGGAGGGGGACGACACCCTCGGTGCGCGGCGGCGCTTCCTCGGTGTCTCTCGCTTTAGAGTGCGCCAGTATTTGAGTGGTGCCACTCGATAAATAAATGATTGAAAAGCTGGATGTCGATTGCACTGCGCCCAGCTTTTTCCCTTAAAGGAATAACTCATGCTGAGCTTTGACGACGACACCTTTGCCCCTTCCGCCACCAGCGCAGAAGCCGGCGCGTCCACCAGCACCCACAAGCGCGTGAATGCCGCTGACAAGCGCATCATCAACGCCAAGACCGACGTGAACCAGCTGGTTCCCTTCAAGTACAAGTGGGCCTGGGAAAAGTATCTGGCCACCTGCGCCAACCACTGGATGCCGCAGGAAGTGAACATGACGCGCGACATCGCGCTGTGGAAGGACCCCAACGGTCTGACCGAAGACGAGCGTCGCATCGTCAAGCGCAATCTGGGCTTCTTTGTGACGGCCGATTCGCTGGCCGCCAACAACATCGTGCTGGGCACCTACCGCCACATCACGGCGCCCGAGTGCCGCCAGTTCCTGCTGCGTCAGGCCTTCGAGGAAGCCATCCACACTCACGCCTACCAGTACATCGTGGAATCGCTGGGCCTGGATGAATCGGAAATCTTCAACGCCTACAACGAAGTCCAATCCATCCGCGACAAGGACGAGTTCCTGATCCCCTTCATCGAAGCGATCATGGACCCCAACTTCAACACCGGCACGCCCGAGACCGACCAGACTCTGCTGAAGTCGCTGATCGTCTTTGCCTGCCTGATGGAGGGTCTGTTCTTCTACGTGGGCTTCACGCAGATCCTGGCCCTGGGCCGCCAGAACAAGATGACGGGCGCTGCCGAGCAGTACCAGTACATCCTGCGCGACGAGTCCATGCACTGCAACTTCGGCATCGATCTGATCAACCAGCTCAAGCTCGAGAATCCGCATCTGTGGACAGCCGAGTTCAAGCAGGAAATCACGGAGCTGTTCCAGAAGGCCGTGGAGCTTGAATATCGCTATGCCGAGGACACCATGCCACGCGGCGTGCTGGGCATGAATGCATCCATGTTCAAGGGCTATCTGCGCTACATCGCCAACCGTCGTGCCACGCAGATCGGTCTCGAAGAGCTATTCCCCGGTGAAGAAAATCCCTTCCCCTGGATGAGCGAAATGATCGATTTGAAGAAAGAACGTAACTTCTTTGAGACACGAGTGATCGAGTATCAGACCGGAGGCGCACTTTCTTGGGATTAATTGCTTCTAAGCAGGCACAATGCGAGTCATGACTTGCTTCACTTCATTGCTACAAAAAACTGAGATTTTTGGCGTGAAGCAAATTTGTGTTCCTAGCGATGCGTAACTCCACATCGCTTTGAATCGTCCGGCACTGCAAAGAGCCGGACGTCTTATGCAAATCAACGAAGGAGAAAATGATGGCAACTGCGAAGAAGACGGCCGCCAAGGCCACAACCGAGAAAAAGACACCTGCCAAGAAGGCGGCCGCGCCCAAGGCTGAAGCTGTGAAGAAGGCAGCTGCAACCAAGACCGCAGCCCCCAAGGCCGCTGCTCCTGCAAAGGCTGCACCCAAGAAGGCTGCAACCAAGACCGCAGCCCCCAAGGCTGCTGCTCCTGCAAAGGCTGCGCCCAAGAAGGC